>CAZMID010000001.1:0-147488 GCA_964566255.1 uncultured Planctomycetia bacterium
GGGCAGTGTCTCAGTCCCAGTGTGGCTGACCATCCTCTCAGACCAGCTACCCGTCGTTGCCTTGGTGGGCCATTACCCCGCCAACAAGCTGATAGGACGCGGGCTCATCTTCAAGTGATAGGTCTTGCGATCCCCACCTTTGACCACTCTTCCATGCGGAAGTGTGGTCTTATTTGGTATTAGCACTCCTTTCGGAGTGTTATCCCAAGCTCGAAGGTAAATTACCCACGCGTTACTCACCCTTTTGCCACTATCAAAATGAATCTCTTGGCCTTGCGGCCTCAAAATTCATAAAGATCGTTCGACTTGCATGCCTTATCCACGCCGCCAACGTTCGTTCTGAGCCAGAATCAAACTCTCCAAAAAAAATTAACATAACTCTGAACCCGTTAGTTTGGCTAAATTTAGAAAGAACAAAAAATAAAAAAGGGCATCAAACGATGCCCTTCTAAACATCCTCGATTAAAACTTAATTTTTGATTATATTATCAAATAGATGCTATATACAATAGTAGACCCTCTTTTTTTGGCAATTAAGAATTATATCACGGATCAAACCAAAGTCAAGGGGTGCCTTACTTTATACCATACAGTACCAAAATGTGTCAAGAGAAAATTTAATTAAATATTACCTTTAAAAATCTCGTCTTCCCTACTCTTATTCTATATTCTTTACTATGTTCGAATGGATCTACAATAGAGCCTATTATGCCCCCATTCACTTCAACTGCCCCCTGCTTAACTAGTCTTCTATATTCACTCTTGCTAGAACAAAACCCTTCCTGTACTAAAAAATCTCCAAGTTGAATATTGGATCGGAAAGATTTTTCTTTTAATTTCAATGTCGTGAATGGATCTCTTTTTTCAAATTTATTCTCGAAATCCTTCTGAGCTATATCTGCAGCCTTTGTGCCATGGTATTGTAAAACTATAATATTGGCCAACTTTTTCTTCGCCTGCATGGGGTGCAGCTTTTTAATATCTTCTAAATCTATGTCCGTAAGAAGCTCGTAATAATTGAGCATGTTTTCGTCATCTATTGACATCACTTTTCCAAACATATCTTCTGGTAAATCATTTATACCTATGTGATTCCCAAAAGATTTACTCATTTTATCGACGCCATCAAGGCCTATCAAAAGTGGCATCATTATAATGACTTGGGGAGTTTGTTTAAAATCTTTTTGAAGCTCTCTTCCAAGGAGCAGATTAAATTTCTGATCTAAGCCACCAAGTTCTACATCTGCTTTTAACTTTACAGAATCATATGCCTGAAGCAAAGGATACATAAATTCCAAAAGGCTTATATCTTTTCCGGATTTATACCTGTCATTAAAATCTGATCTTGCGAGTAGCTGTGAAATAGTTACGTGTGTAGTAAGCTCTAATGCATCTTTTAAATTCATAGACTTAAGCCATGAACTATTAAAGACAACTTTGGTTTTCTTTTTATCTAGGATTTTGAAGACCTGATTTTTATAGGTCTTTGCATTTTGGATTACTTCTTTTTCTGTAAGGCGGTTTCTGACTTCGCTCCTTCCCGTAGGATCCCCTATCATACCTGTAAAGTCTCCTATAAGAAGAACTACCTTATGGCCTAGATCTTGAAAATGCCTCATCTTTCTTAAAAGAACTGTATGTCCCAGATGTATGTCAGGAGCACTTGGATCAAAGCCTGCCTTTACTATAAGTGGTTTTTTCTTATCAAGCTTTAATATAAGTTCTTTTTCAGAGATTACTTCAACTGCACCGCGTTTTATAAGACTAATTTGAGCTTGTGTATCCATTGAGTTTATTCCTTTTTCTTTTTCAAACTCAACCCAATTTTTTTCTCTACCTCATCCGTTTTTACTACAACTGCCTCTAGTTTATCTCCGACCTTGTAATGATCTTCCAGCTTCTGGGAACCTTCAAGGCCTGATTCGGAGATATGGACAAGACCTTCTAAGTCTTTTTCTATTTCAACAAAGAAACCAAAATTAGTAATCTTTGTAATGGTGCATTTAACTGAGGTACCTAAGGTATATTTTTTCATGATCTTAGGCCACGGATCAGAAACAAGCTGTTTTATTCCCAAAGACATCCTTTGATTCTCAGCATCCACTGAGATTATAGATACTTGTACCTTCTGTCCTTTTTTCAAAAACTCTTTAGGGTTATTAATCTTTTTTGTCCACGACATATCGCTTATATGAACAAAACCTTCTATGCCGCCTTCTATCTCTACGAAAGCACCATAGTCAGTAAGGTTTCTGACTTTACCTTCGACCTTTGTACCACTAGGAAACCTTTCCTTTATATCCAACCAAGGATTTGCATCCACCTGCTTTATACCAAGTGATATCTTATGGCTAGTCTTATCTATATTCAAAACTATTGCCTCTACTACATCACCTATTGCAAGTACATCAGCTGGATTATTTACCCTTGTAGTCCAGGAAAGTTCTGATACATGCACTAATCCTTCAATGCCTTTTTCAAGTTCTACAAACGCACCGTAAGGCATAATATTTACAACCTTTCCCTTAATCTTTGAACCAACGGGATATTTATTCTCTACATCCTTCCATGGGCTTTCTGTCTTCTGCTTAAGACCAAGGGAAACCTTCATGGTGTTTTTATCAAAATTTAATATCACTACTTCTACTGTATCACCTATAGTTAACATCTCACTGGGATGAGAAATCCTACTCCAGCTCATGTCTGTAATATGTAAAAGCCCATCTATTCCACCAAGGTCAATAAATGCTCCAAAGTCAGTAATATTTTTAACCAGGCCTTTACGTAATTCTCCTACTTTAAGTTCGCCCAGGATCTTAGTCTTTGCTTCGTCTTTTTCTTTTAATAGTACATCTTTTCTTGAGACTACAATATTTCTTCTGAGTTTATTCATCTTTACGATCTTAAACTTCAAGGTCTGGCCTATGAGCTGATTGACATTACCAAATCCTTTTAATGTAACAAGGGAAGCTGGTAAAAATGCCTCTATACCTACATCCACCATCAATCCACCTTTGACCTTACGCGTGACCTTACCATCGATAAGGTCTCCTTCTTGGGATTGATTCATGATAGTATTCCAGCCCTTTGTTTTTTCTGCTTTCTTTTTGGAGCAGACGATCATACCATCGTCATTTTCTTTAGACTCTACCAGAACCTCAAACTCTTCGCCTACATTTATACCTGATTCTTTAAACTCCAGAATAGGTATAATGCCTTCGGATTTATACCCAAAGTCAATATAGACGTCTTTCTTACCAATTGCTATAACCTTTCCTTTTACAATATCACCTTCCCTTAAACTACGAAAGGTATTGTAATACATCGTTTTCAAATCTAGTTCTTCCGTCATAGTTTAAAACACCCCTTTCAGAATAATTATTTTTTTATTCGATTTACTACCTTTTTTACCATTTCATCTGGGGTAGAAGCACCGCTTACAACCCCTACGCATTTCTTTCTAGTAAAAAAACTCTTCTTTAGTTCAGAATCCTCTTCTATATGATAAGTATCTATTCCACTACTCCTACAAATATCATATAATCTTTTTGTGTTAGCGCTGTTTTTTCCACCAACAACCAACATTACATCGCAATCTTTTAAAAGTGCTTGAGCAAAACGCTGTCTTTTAGAAGTATCATTACAAATAGTGTTAAAGATCTTTACTTCACTAAAATTATCCTGTTTTAATGTATCTATAATTCCCTTAAGGTAATTATCTTTTGTCTGTGTCGTCTGTGAAATAATTCCCACCTTCTTACTTTTAATTGTCTTTCCTGCAAGACTTAAAATTGTCTTCACCTCAGGGTGTTTCCTATCGCCTATTATAATTATCCTATAATCCTTCTTCTTTAAATCTTTAACTATATTATGGGCGTTCTTTACAAAAGGACACGTTGCATCAATCAATTTTAAATTCTTCTTCTTAAGCCTGTCTATTACTTCTTTTGGAGCGCCATGAGAAGGTATGATAACTATACCTTTTTTTATGGATCCAATATCCTTTGTTACCTTAAGCCCTTTTTTTGAAAGACGCTCTACTACCTGAGGATTATGTATAACAGGACCTAATGAATAAATACTGTTTTTGCAATTTGAGTCTTCAACGGCTCTATCTACTATATTTATGGCTCTCTTTACACCAAAACAAAATCCTGAATGTTTCGCTACTTTAATCTGCATTTTTCTTAAGCTCTTTAATCGCTTCCATTGTTTTTTCTGCAACATGCATATAACGCTCTTTTTTATCAATAGATAAATCTTTATTAAATTTTATTGGTTTTCCAAAATATACAGAAATAGAATTTCTAAAATTCGGAAATCTTTTTCCTTTTGGTAACGCTTCACTAGAGCCTTTTACATAACACGGTAATACTAATGCATCTGATGAAACCTGCAAAAACCCTATGCCATGTTTTGGTTTTTGTAAATTCCCATCTTCAGATCGAGTGCCCTCTGGAAAAATTGCCACCCCTTCTTCTTTGGACAACTTATTCATAAAGAACCTGAATGCTCCTATATCGCTGCCACTACGTTTTATAGGAAAAACGTACAACTCTCGCAGTATCTTGGCAAAAAGTTTAGGCTTAAATAAGGTATCTCGAGCTATAAAATTTAGCTTTCGGGGAGTGCTAACTCCAACTATTATAGGGTCAAAGAAACTTACATGATTTGAGGCTACGATTAACTTTCCTTCTTTAGGAAAATTCTCCCTACCATATATCTTTAACCGGAAACATATTTTAAAGAGCACATATAATGTAGATACTACAAAAGTATAAAACATAACTACATAGAATCTCTTAAATGTTTTGCCTTCTTAAATAATCTTAACAATGCCAGAGAGTCATTTTTCTTTAAAGCCTGCTCTATCTTTGAAAGTTCTTTCTTTAAGACTCTTATATCTTTTGAAATATTCTTTCTATTTGTAATAAATATATCCTTCCATAGTTCTGGACTGCCGGAAGCGATTCTAGTAGTATCCCTAAATCCTCCTGCTGCTAAATGAAGGCTCTCTTTTCTAGAGGCATTACAAAGGCTCACACTAGCTGCATGAGGAAGATGACTTAATCCTGAAATTATCTTATCATGACTTTCGTGAGACATGATTTTGACTTTTGAACCAAGCGCATTCCAGAATCTGGCTACTTTAGCTAAAGTCTTCTTATTGGTATTTTTTGTCTTTGTTAAAATACAGAATGCATTCTTAAATAGATCTTTATCTGCGTAGATAACACCTGAATGCTCTGAACCTGCTAAAGGATGACTTCCTATAAAATCTACACCTTTAGGTAAAACTTGTTCCATACTCTTTACAATAGATTTTTTAGTACTTCCTGCATCTATCAAAATAGACCCTTCCTTTAAAAAAGGTAAAATCTTTTTTCCTATATCTATAATTTTTAAAATAGGCGCACAAAGAATGACTAGATCTGAAGACTTTACGCCTTTTTTTAAATCAAGCGTTACTTCATCAACTGTTCGGAGAGATAATGCCTTTTTAATAGTGCTCTTCCTTCGAGAAACCCCAATAACTTTTTTTGCAAGGTGCTTTTCTTTTATGGCAAGACCTAATGATCCCCCTATTAAACCAAGGCCGATAATAGTTATACGTTTAAACATAAAATCTATATCTCCCTTCCTACAGCTTTTGCTACAGGTCGTAATTCTTTCATCATTGAGGCAAACTTCTCTGGAAGAAGTGACTGCGCACCATCAGAATATGCATCTTCAGGCTTAGGATGGACTTCTATCAGCAAACCATCTGCGCCTGAAGCTACTGAAGCCTTAGACATAGATGATATTAAATCCCATTTACCCGTTCCATGACTAGGATCCACTATAATAGGTAGATGGCTCAACTTCTTTATTAGGGGTACAGCACTCAAATCAAGCGTAAACCTAGTAGCATCTTCAAAAGTCCTTATGCCTCTTTCACAAAGGATACAATTAAGATTTCCATTTGAAAGGATATATTCTGCTGACATTAAAAATTCCTTTATTGTAGCAGAAATCCCTCTCTTTAAAAGTACTGGCTTTTTAGAATTGCCTGCTTCTTTAAGCAAATTAAAATTCTGCATGTTTCTTGCGCCTATCTGAAGGATATCGGCATATTCTTCTACTAACTCTATATCCCTTGTATCCATTACTTCAGTAACTATCTTAAGTCCTGTAGATTTTTTTACATCCCTTAAGTATTTAAGTCCTTCTTCCCCTAATCCCTGAAAACTATAAGGGGAACTCCTTGGCTTAAATGCTCCTCCTCTTAAAATTAAGGCACCTGAAGCTTTAACTGATTTACCTATCTTAGACAAACTCTCAAGACTCTCTATGGAACACGGGCCTGCCATTATAATAACCTTTTTCCCGCCTATTTTAACCCCGTCTACGTCTACAACTGTATCTTCTTTCTTAAACTCCCTTGAGGCAAGTTTATAGGGTTTTAAAATAGGCATTACCTTTTCAACGCCTGGAAATGCCTCTAGCGGCTGAACCCTTAAAATATCCTCTTCACCAATAACGCCTATAATGGTGCGCTCTACACCTCGCGAGACCATTGTTTTAAGGCCGAGCTTTTTAACTTTTTCTATTATATGCTCTATATCTTTCTTTGTGGCATCGGGCCGTAATACAATAATCATAAAACCCCCCTTAACTCCTTAATAAACTTTTTATTCTCTTTGGGTTTACCTACTGTTACGCGCATAAATGTATCTAACCCCCATGCCTTCATATCCCTTACAATAATGCCTTTTTTTAAAAGGGCTCCAGAGACTTTTTGTGCAGATCTACCAACCTCAAACAATATAAAATTAGTAACACTAGGTATATACCTTAGTCCTAACTTTGAAAATTCTTTATATAAAAACTTTCTACCATCTTGTGTAATCTTTTTTGTCTTTGATAGGAACTTTTTATCTTTAAGGGCTGCCAAGGCTGCTACCTGAGCAATTGAGTTTACATTAAAAGGTTCTCTCACGGCTTCCATATACTTAATAATTTCAGGATTTGAAACACCATAACCAACTCTTACTCCTGCAAGACCATATGATTTTGAAAAACTCCTTGATATAATAACATTATTACCTGATATATAATCCAAACCATTAGGATAGTCCTTCTCAGCTACAAAATCAAAATATGCCTCATCTATAAAAACTAAAATTTCTTTGGGTATACTTTTGAGAAAAGATTCTAATTCGTATTTTGTAACATATGTGCCATTGGGATTATCAGGATTCGCAATAAAAACAATCTTTGTGTTTTTAGTAACTGATTTTGCCATTAGTTTTAAATCATATTTAAAATACCTTGTGGGTACAATCTTTACTTTAGCACCTTGGATCTTTGAGGCTATCTCATATATCAAAAATGTAGGGCTAGCTACAATTACCTCATCCCCTTCATTTACAAACGCCCTTAAACTAAACACAATCAATTCATCCGAACCATTACCAAAAATAATCTGATCTTGTTTTATCTTTAGTCTTTTGGATAGAGCCTGGCGCAGATAAAAACAGCTACCTTCAGGGTATCTATTTATATTATTAATGTATTTTTTGATAGCCGAGATTGCCTTTGGAGAAGGACCAAGCGGATTCTCATTGGATGCCATCTTATTGACTTCCTTTAAGCCCAATTCTCTCTTTACCTCTTCAATAGGCTTTCCTGGCTGATAAGGTTTTATATTTAGTATTGACTTACGAGCTAACATTATTACCTTCCTGTCGGGTATGAACCCAAGACCTTTAACAAGGAACAGTTTTTCTTAAGACCTTTTAAGGCTTTTTTTACATTCCTATCATGGTAATGCCCAAACATATCCACGAAGAAATAATATTCCCATGCCTTGGCCTTTGAAGGCCTGGATTCTATTTTAGCAAGGTTTACCTTGTTTTTCTTAAAAGGAGATAGCATATCATGAAGCCCTCCTACTCTATCTTTACCAGAAAAGACTATAGACGTCTTATCTTGTTTTGTAGGAGACGGGATATGTTCACCTATTATAAGAAAACGCGTTATGTTATTAGCGCTATCTTCTATATCCCTAGCTATAACCTTAAGCTTATATGTCTTTGCTGCAAGGCTGCTTCCTATAGCACATGCATTTTTTTCTTTAGATGCTATCTCTGCAGCCCTACTCGTAGTAGAAACCTCTACAAGTTCTACGTCAGGTAAATTAGAATCCAGCCAAATCCTGCACTGACCAAAGACCTGTGGATTTGAATATATTCTCTTTAAAGATTTGCGGCTGCAGTTACCTATAAGATTATGTGATATATCCAAAAGTACCTCAGAGCATATCTTAAGATCTGAATCAATGAACATATCTAGTGTATGACTTACAGCTCCTTCTACGGAATTTTCTACAGGGACAACTCCATAATCAGACCTTGTGGTTTCAACAGCTCTGAAGACTTCTGTAATACTGTTACAAGAAGAGTATTCAACTTGAGATCCAAATTTTTTCATAGCTGCAAGGTGTGTAAAACTCGCCTCGGGTCCAAGGTATGCTATGGTAAGATCTCTTTCTAAGGCAAGAGAGCCAGACATTATCTCTCGGTAGACTGCTTCCAATGCCTTATCTGAAAGTGGACCTTTATTCTTATCTAAGATGTTTTTATAAATTTGCGCCTCTCTATCAGGTACATACACACCCTTACCAGCATGAGATTTTATTCTGCCAACATCCTGAGCCAAATCTGCCCTTTTATTCAAAAGCAGGATTATTTCTTTATCAATATTATCTATTTTCTTGCGAAGACTGGCTAATTTCATCTTGCGTCTCCTTTTGTTTTAAGTGTTCCGGTAACTCTATGTCACTTTCCGTAATATTAAACTCTTCTAATTTAGGTAATTCTTCAACAGAATTCAATCCAAAGTATTGTAAAAATTCTGAGGTAGTGCCATATAATATTGGCCGTCCCACGGTTTCTTTTCTCCCGACTATTTTTATAAGGTTTTTTTCTGTAAGTGTCTTTAATACGCCGTCTACATTTACTCCCCTTATAGCCTCTATCTCAGGCTTTGAGACCGGCTGTTTATAAGCAACTATTGCCAATGTCTCAAGGCTTGGACCACGTAATCTATCTACCCCAGATGTCTTATATAATTTTTTAAGCCATGGGGCCAAAACTGGATCAGTTATTATCTGGAACCCTCCTGCAATATCCTTTATTCTAAAGGCCCTTTGGCTATCCTCATATTCTTTGGCTAATTCTGATATAATATCTTTTATTTCATTAGGGGTAATATCCTCCAATACACCTTTAATCTCATTAACAAATAAAGGTTTATCGCTTACAAAAAGCATTGCCTCTATAATGTTTTTTGCCTGCATTTTATCCATAATCACCTACATTTACTTTTGAGGGCTTACCCTCAGACGGTGTCGTTCGTTCCTTATAACCTCTATATCTCCAAAACTCTTTTTCTGCGCTATAATTACTTCCTTCAGCCTTATAAGCTCCAACACTGCAAGAAAAGTCGCTATAATCTCTAACTTATTCTTGGCACTCTTAAAAAGCTCTGACAAATATATTATAGGCTTTTCTACGAGCATATGTAAAAGATCATGCACCTTCTGTTCTACTGTAAACTCATCCTTTACAATATCTTGAAAGACCTCCTTTGGTACATCCTTTAATGCCTTTGTAAGAGCAGTAATAAGGTCGAATAAACTTGCTTCAAATAATTTCTCTCCAGGTTCAACTTCAAATGTACTAGACCTTGTGAACATCTTTTTGCGCTGGCCTTCTAAATCCTGCAGTATACCTGCAGCCTCTTTAAACCTTTTGTACTCCAGAAGCCTTCTTACTAACTCCTCCCTTGGATCCTCCTCTTCTTCTGGTAAGATTTCTTTTTCTTCAGGTGGTAAGAGCATCTTACTCTTTATGTGAATCAAAGTTGCTGCCATTACTAAAAATTCACCTGCAATATTCAGATCCAGCATCCTCATGAGTTCAATATATTCCAGATACTGCTCTGTGATATTAGCTATCGGTATATCATAGATATCTATCTCGTTCTTCTTTATGAGATATAACAATAAATCAAGTGGACCTTCAAATACTTCAAGTTTTACTTTATATGACATTTTATTATCAGGCTAAATTTATGGCCTTTTTAACATCGGCCATAGTCTGTATTGCTACTTCACGAGCCTTCTTTTCCCCTTTTTCCAAAATTGCATAAAGCATATCTTTATCTTTCAATAGGCTTTCTCTTTTTTTCCTTATATCAGATAAATAATCTGAAACTACACTTCCCAGATTCTTTTTGCATTCCGTACAGCCTACATTTCCTTTTGTGCAATATTCATAGACCTTGCGGACATCTTGCTTCTTAAATAAATTATAATACGAATAAAGATTGCATTTACCGGGGTGACCCTTATCAGAAAGTTTTATCCTCTTAGGATCAGTAAACATTTTGCTACATTTTTCTTTTATAGTCTTTTCTGAATCTGAAAGTGCTATAAAATTATTATATGACTTACTCATCTTTCTAGCATCTATACCAAGAAGCTTTGGTATATCTGTTAAAAGAGGTTTGATTGTTTTAAAGGTATTGCTATAAAGTTTATTGAATTTTTCTGCAATATCATTTGTAAGTTCAAGATGCGGGAGTTGATCCTTCCCCACTGGAACAGCTGTCGCTTTATACAATAAGATATCTGCTGCCTGTAAAACCGGATATCCTAAAAATCCATAAGTATGTAATTTCCTAGAAGAAAGTTCTCTTAACTGTTCTTTATATGTAGGACACCTCTCAAGCCATCCTAGCGGCACAAAATCAGAAAATACCATATATAACTCTAGATGTTCTTTTACATGAGACTGAATGAAAATAGTACTTTTTTCTGGATCAATACCTGATGCTATCCAGTCTGCAACACACTCTAATGTATATTTAGAGAGATTTTCTGGCTTTTCATATTCGCTCATCAATGCATGCCAGTCTGCAACCATAAAAAAACATTCAAACTCTCTCTGTAATTTTACCCAGTTATCCAGTGCACCAAATAGATGTCCCAAGTGAAGTGGTCCCGTAGGTCTCATACCACTTAATATACGATTTTTCATATTATTTCAATCTCCTTGCAACTTTTCGGATTTCTACTGCTTCTATAATGTCGCCTTTTTTAATATCCTTAAAACCAAAACTTATACCACATTCAAAACCTTCTTTTGCCTCTTTTATATCATCCTTGAAGTGTTTTAAAGAAGTAGTCTTTCCTTTAAAAATAAGTTCTTTATTTCTAAGGATCTTACATATAGTATTCCTAGGAATCGTACCCTTTAAAACAAAACTTCCTGCTACGATACCTGCCTTTGAAACCTTAAAGACTTGCCTCACTTCAGCCCTACCTAAAAAAGTCTCTTCTAAAATCGGCTCAAGCATACCTTCCATAGCAGCCTTTATATCATTAACTGCCTCATAAATTATATTATAATTCCTTACATCCACGCCTTCCTGTTTGGAAAGTGATTTGGCATTTGGCATCACATCCACATGAAAGCCCAATATGACTGCATTTGAGGCAGAAGCAAGGATAACATCTGATTCATTGATATTACCCACTTGAGCGTGTATTACAGAAAGCTTTACCTCATCTGTAGAAAGTTTTTCAAGTGAATCTTTAAGGGCTTCAAGGGACCCTTGCACGTCTGCTTTTAATATAATCTTTAATTCCTTTACCTCTCCCTCTTTAATTTTATCATAAAGGCCTTCCAAGGTTATCTTCTGGCCTTTGGCCTCTAGTTTTTTCTTTTCTAAATCAAGTCGTTTTGTAGAAACAATATCTTTTGCCTTCTTTTCATCGCTTACTACATAGAATTTTTCTCCGACTAAAGGCACACCAGAAAGTCCTAGTATCTCTACTGGTTTTGCAGGAGGCGCTTGATCTACTCTATGGCCTCTATCATCCAACATTGCTTTAACCTTACCATAATTTACACCGGCTATAATGACATTACCTACTTTAAGGGTACCATTTGAAACAAGAACCGTCGCTACAGGTCCCTTACCTTTTGAAAGCTCTGCTTCTACTACTATACCTTTAGCAGGTCTATCTGGATTTGCTTTTAATTCCAACATTTCTGCTTCTAAAACAAGCATCTCTAAAAGTTTATCTATTCCTTCTCCTGTCTTACCAGAAACTCCTACTGTAATAGCCTTACCACCCCAATCTTCAGCCAGAAGATCATGCTTAGATAACTGTTTTTTAACTCTATCTATATCAACATTCTGTTTATCAATCTTATTTATAGCTACAACTATAGGTACATTGGCTGCCCGTGCATGGTCTATTGCTTCTATTGTCTGCGGCATAATACCATCATCAGCAGCTACTACAAGGACTACTACATCTGTAATATTTGCGCCTCTTGCCCTCATTGCAGTAAAAGCAGCATGACCTGGTGTGTCTAAAAAAGTTACCTTGCCATGTGAAAGCACTACTTCATATGCGCCTATATGTTGAGTAATACCTCCTGCCTCCTTATCAACGACTTTAGTCTTTCGTATCATATCCATAAGGGATGTCTTACCATGATCAACATGCCCCATAAATGTTACTATAGGTGCGCGGGGCTTAAGATCTTTAACATCCTCTTGATCGTGTTCTGAAAGAAGCGATTCTTCCTCCGTAGGAAGTCTTTCTAACATATAACCAAACTCTTCTGAGATATTTTGTGCAAGTTCATCATTGAGAGTCTGGTTTATAGTAACAAGGATCTTTTTATTTAGAAGCCTTTTTATCAATTCACTCGGTTTAAGCTGTAATTTTATAGATAAATCCTTTATTGTGATAGGCAGATTTACCTTTAATATCTTTAGATCCTTCGCTGGTTCTTGTGCCTCTTTAGGCGGTACTGTAACTACTTGAGATTTTTTCTTTGTATCAGAAGAAGGAACTTTTCTCTTTTCTTTTTTCCCAGAAATCTCCTCTTTTATAAGAAATGCCGTCTTATCATCTATAGAACTCATATGTCCCTTCACCTTTATCTTCAACTTATGAAGTTTATCTATGAGCTCTTTACTACTAAGACCTATTTCTTTTGCAAGTTTATGTATCCTTACAGTCATTTTTTCTTCTTAACCTCTTTGGGTTTTTTATCCTTAGTTTCTTTTATCTTTTTCTTATCTAGAGGTTTCTTATCTTTAGCTTCATTTAACTTCTTATCCAGCGTCTCTTTAACTGAAGACAAGACCTTCTCAGCTGTCTTTTTCCCTACACCATCTACCTTTGTCAATGCCTTTAAATCTACTTTTGATAGAGATCCTAGCGTCTTAAAACCTGCTTTTGTAAGAGATTTTTTTGTCTTTGGGCCAATGCCTTCTATTTTATCTATAGAGATCTTTTCTAATTTTTCCTTCTCAACCTTACTCCTTATGTCTATATTCCATCCAGTGAGTTTTGCAGCTAATCTTACATTCTGCCCGCGTTTACCTATTGCAAGTGAGAGCTGATCATCTGCTACTAACACTTCAGCCCTTTTTGCAGATTCATCTATCTTTATACTTGATATCTCTGCAGGAGATAAGCTCTGAGATATAAATTCCTGGATAATAGCACTCCAGCGTATAATATCTATCTTCTCTCCTCCTAATTCCCTGACAATACTTTTAACGCGCTGACCCATCATACCAACGCATGCACCTACGGGATCTACTTTTTCATCCTTGGAGTATACTGCTATCTTTGAGCGTTCTCCTGCCTCTCTTGAAACAAATTTAATCTCAACTATACCTTCGTATATCTCAGGCACTTCTAGCTCAAACAACCTCTTTACAAGTCCAGAATCAGTCCTTGAAAGTAATATCTCAGGACCTTTTGCAGTCCTTTTTACTTCCATAATAAGGGCTTTTATTCTATCACCTTGCCTATATTCTTCACCGGGTGGAAGAGCCCTCTTTGGTAATATCCCTTCTGCACCACGACCCAGATCAACAATGATTACACCCTTATCAAATCTGTGAACGCTTCCTGATGCAATATCATGCACCTTATGTTGATATTCTTCAAACACAACATCTCTTTCTGCTTCACGAATCTTTTGTATAATAACCTGTTTTGCAGTCTGTGCAGAAATCCTTCCAAAATCCCCTGAAAGTTCTCCGCCTTCAGGTCCAAATACCTTGAATTCGCCTGTTTGTGGATCAAATTCAACCTTTATATCCATTATGTGTTTTCCAATTTTCTTGCGGGCTGCACTTATAAGGGCAGACTCTATTGCCCTTATAAGGATCTCTTTTTTGATTCCTTTATCCCGTTCAATGCTGTCTAATATCGTCAATAATTCCTGATTCATTTTTATTCTCCTTTAGAACTCTGGTTCTTGTCTTGATCTTGTAACTTTCGAAAATGGTACCTCAACTATACCTTTCTTATTTATATCTATCTTTATAGAATTATCCAATATCTCTTGGAGTCTTGCAATATATTCTTTTTTATCTAATATAGCTTCGTTCAGTGTAACTCTTATCATTCTTCCTTTTGCTCTTTCATAGTCCCTTTTTGTCTTAAATACCCTATCCATACCAGGGGAGTCCACTTCTACTATGTAGCTTTCTGGTATTAAGTTGGTCTCTTCTAAGATTTGACTAATCCTTTGATTTAACATCACGCAATCTGAAAGTTTTATCCCGCCAACTTTGTCTACTAAAAGTCTAAGGACTTGCCTCCTACCTTCTCTTCTATATATAATCTCTACGAGTTCAATGTCTTCTTCCTGTAAAACCGGCTCTATAATCTCTTTTAATTTATCTATCATGGGCAAATAAAAAAGCGGGTACACTTCACCCACTTAAAATTCAACACCTCCCTTTCGTAAGAGTAGTTATACTATACTATATAGCATATATATCTGTCAAGGGAAAAATCCTTCTTGGAATAAAAAAGCCAGTTCTTGCGTATAACAAGAACTGGCTTTAGACACCTTTTTTTGATTAGGCTGGAAAAATAGCCTCTAATTACACACCAGAGGCAAGTTCATCAGCTATTTCCTTATTCAATCTATCACTAACCATATTTAATTCCATTCCGTTTGCAAAATCTTCAAGGAGTCCATCCAAGTTACTCTTGTCCTCGCTGCTTAAATTAAGCACCTGTATCCTTTTTAATTTAAGCTCATTTATTCCTCTTCCATTTACTACCTTTATCATATCAACATAACCTTCTAGATTAATAACCTTTTTATATTCATCCGCATTCATAGCTATTATTTCTATTGCATATTCTGAACTAGCATACCTGTCGCTAATCAATCTAATAAAACCTACATGTCCAAGCTCTATTACTCTCTCCGCAGAGAAAGTAATAATTTGATTAAGCGGCCTCTTTGATTTTTCTAAATTATCAGGGCCTTTTTTTCCTTCGCGTATCATATCTAAAACAGTATCCATTGTTTCCTCTAAGATAGTGTGTGAAGGGCCATACATAGGAATGCGAGAAATATTCATATCTGCGACTAACAATTTGTTTTTTCTTTCTTCTGTTATAGGTATTGTATCTAGTGCTCTAAAAATAGAAGATGCGATAGATCTTTGTTCGCCCTCATTTTCTTCTTGTTGTAAGTCAAGAAAAAGCTTCGTTAGTATATAATTATAGGTCAACTTTCCTGATTCTTCGAGGATTGCAAATGCCTCGTTACGGACATCAAGGTCAGGATCTTGTATGTCAGCACGGGCTTGTTCAATATGTTTTTCTTCAAGCTTAGGTGTTATCTCTACCTTTGATTCAACTCCTTCGAAGATGCGCGGTGTAATCCCATTTATTTTCTTATTAGATAGCTGGGCAGTAGTAGCGATGCGATGAGATTTATGATCATCCCCAACTGATGCCTCCCTAATAATTGAATATACAGCTTCGGTTTTACTCAATTCACCCAAGGCAGTTATAATAGCTACCATAATAGATACATTAGGATCTGAATCATCAACTGGTCCTTCAGATAAAGCTAAAATATGTTTATCTTTTGCTTCTTTCCATAATTCTAGAAGTTGTTTTTCCGCCAGAATCCCACCAAGACAAACTATGGCAGTTGTTCTCAATGGCATATAACGATCTTCATCTTTTGCCAATTTTAGTAAATCTGAAATTATACCTTCTTTTCTTTCTCCTCGAGACATTATTTTACCAAGCCTAGACTTGATAGGATCTAAAGTAGAATCATCATACTTTCCCAAATGATATCCTAAATCAGCTGTAAGTTTTATTATTTCCTGTGTTTTTGTTAAAGATTGTAATACATCTCTAAGATTTTTAATTGATCCATCACGCATACTGCTATGAGGATCTGCTAATCCATCTTCAAACACATTAGGACCACTTTTAAGCATTACTGCACTATATAACTTTCTATTAAAATCAAATATAGTTTCATTACTTGCTAATATATCTCTTGATGTTGAGACACTACCAGATATACTCGATGCTCCATCAGGAGAAATACTCATTCCTGCTGAAGTAATCATTGCTTTATGCCTAACTTGATCCTTTGCTAATTCAATCAGATCTCTTGCAGCATCTTTATCTACGATAAAAGTAACCCTATCCTGATCTTGCAAAACTGATGCAGGGACCTCAGGTGTAATTTTTCCTGCCACTGAGGCCTTAATAGCATATCTTTTCTTTGGCCCTGTAGCTACCAATAAGATCTTTTTTGCCTTTAAAATAGTAGATATGCCTTGACTCATTGCATAAGGAGGGACTGCTCTTTTATTTCCATCAAAATACCTGGAATTTGCGTTTATTGTACTTGAAATAAGCTCTACAACCTGTGTCTTTAACTTTAAAAAGTCTTCAAGGCTTATATCAAGCATTGCTTCAATAAAAGCAATATGACCCTCTTCTCCTATGCCAAGTAGCTGAAGATCTAGACCTTCTTCATTCGTTGATTTCATAATAAGATCTTCGTAAATCTCAGCTTCTAGTTCAGGAACATTTGCAAGGCCATCCATTAGATGAATATTGCTATCTTTTAATCCAGCATCTCTAATCATTGATGTCAGTATATGATCATAAAGAAAATGTCTATAAGATTCTTTATTATAATATTGCTCACGATACTCTCTTGAATATCCATATGCACTCCATACATACTCATCAAGGGCAAATATAACTACATTTGACCAGTCAATTTTTTCTTTTCTTGTAATTTCAATTAATTTTTTATATACACCTTCTTGTGTTCCACCAGTAGCTAAACCAAGAAAGGTCTTCTTTCCTCTAGCATTTTTTTCTTTGATTAGATTTGCGATTTCTTGTGCAGCACGTAATTCAGCATCATCTTTAGTCTCTGTTATATCTAACTTTTGTACCTTAGATATATCCCCGAGGGCATCTCCCCATTCAAAAGCCTGTGATGATGACACTAGCTCAACTAGAGATTTCATATTAAAGCCAGTGGTTAGACTCATATTACTTGCTAATACAGTTGTTTCCTCTTTAGAGGTATCTGGCATATCGACCTGCTGTAAAATCTCTCTAAAATAATACCCTGATCTATAATTCTGAGGTTTTTCTCTTGTTAAATACTCATCTATCTTAAGCTGTAACCCTGTCCTTTTAACAAGCTGATTTAGCGCTCTATCCATCTCAACAAGAGAATTCTCTTCCAGATGATTTCCTTCTACGGTGCTATTTACATTAGCATGGCCTAATTCGTGAAAGAGGCGTTCTGAAAGGATAGTTTTTACTGCCTGAGGGTAAGTAGGGTAAGCTAAAAGAAGGTCTTTGATGAAGCCTGCACTAAAAATGATTTCTACATCGCCGGTATCAAAGTTATAGTATCTTATAGAATTTAAACGTAAGCTCTCTGATACCATGACTTTTATTGGAGGTGCACGATTGTCTGGAGATAGGAACAAATCTTGTAAATATTCTTTCAGATCAGCATCACCTTCTACTAAACCCTCTAAATTATCCAGTGCATCATTTAACAAACTGGTTAAATTAAGGGCATTTTCACCTATAGGTGAAAATCTTTGCCCTTTAGATCTAGATAAATCCAACCCGCATTCCATATCATTTATGAAAGTATCTTTAATGTCAAAATAACTATCCAGCAGCAAATCTCCATGGCGTCTAGCAAAAGCCTTAAGCTTTCGTTTTTCTATCTGAGATCTATAAGTTGCAAATTCTGCTGCACTTCTTGCTCCTTGATAGGTTGGATCACGGCGGTCTATTCTAATCTCTACTGGAACCTCAGGAAAATTTTCACTCAACAAGCTTTGCGCCTTATTAAATAGCATCTCGCCTATCCTGCCTCTAGCTAAAGCCCCAGTTAAAACTGTATACTTCATGTCAAAATATTTATATAACTCTACTATTGACAGCGCAAGATACTTACCAAGCTGTTCTATGGCATCCTCGGAATCGCTGTTTTTCTCTTTAAGCCTAGCTTCGATCTTTCGAACAAGTTCAATGCCTTCTAATGATTTGCTTTCTTGCGGGTAAAGCTCTTTTATGCCCCTGAAAGAAGCATAATATCTATCCAATCCTTTTATTTTGCGATAGTCATGTTCACGTGCAAATGGTGACATATCAACAACCCTTTTTGCTAATTCAGTTAAATAAATAGAAGGTTTTAAATTTTCATCCATAAAACCTCCTATCAAACTGTCGGACGGCGACAACACCAATACCTTTTCTCCTTCCAAATCCGTAAATAATAAGGTAGATCCAAAGGCTGTTACATTCCCGTCATTTTTTAAACTCACAGGAATTCTCTTATTTGTTAAGCTGTAAAATCTCTCTGATATCTCATCTGCCAAATTTTTTATCATATTGTACTGCTGATCCCACCTATCAAACTCCAAAACCTTCATATCAAATAAGATGCTTGCAGATATGGCCATTTTATTATCCCTTACTGCCCCAGGCCAGGCTATGCCAATAGCATCTATATCTCTTAGAGCTCTTCCAGCATTATTGATAGATTCGTTAATAAGACTATACACTAAATAATCAATAAAATTGCTGTCTTCAAAATTTTTCCGATCCAAAGTAAATTGTTCCTTATATAAAGGTTCGCCATTCTCCAAGATAACAATGTATCCGTGAGTCTTGCTAAGGCTTAAGCCTAATGTCACATCCTCATAGCGATTAAACCTGTAATAAACACCTTTCGCAGGACTTTCCTTTTTAGCCTGGATCCCTATCTCTGCTAGCCGCTGAGTATACTTGGTAATCTCGAAATCTACACCATAATATTGACTTAAATAACTGCTAACGGTCTCTGCCTCTTGCCCTTTGTCGAAATATTCGTCAAATGAGTCCTTTACAGCTTCAAAAACACTGTCCTCTGCATCAACTGCTACAGTGTCTGAACCCAACGTAACAGCTCCATTATTTATTAAAGTCGCTATATATCTGGATACAATAGCTAACTCTTCTTTGCTCATAAGCTTTGGGATAGATATATTCAAATCACGCTTCAATCTATCTTGTTCTAAAAACAACAGCGTAGTTTTATTTGTATTACCCGGATCTAATATCGCAATCATGGAAAAGATATCATCCCATTTGGTTATACTAAAGAGCTTCTCATGCTCTTCCCTCCAAATATCTGAAAAGAGTGTAGAAGCCGGCGACTTAATTCGAGATTTATCTCCGTCAATTTCTTCTAGTGAATCCCTTAAGGCTTTATCCTTTTCCACTAAAACATCAAGAAAGAGATTAGCAAGCTGTTTCTTATCTGTAGTTCTAGATCCATTTTTCTCAAGTCTTTTTAGAAAATGCCTCGCCTCTTTCACATTGTTATCGAATATCCTAAGTAAGACCCCTTCCTTAACTACTCCTTTTTTTAATAGAAAATCTGCAAATTTATAAGGGCTATAACCAGCAAACTTTTCATATTGCGCTAAACCTTCTGCCTTTAACCTCTTTTCCTGCCATGAGACTAGAGGCTCCTGATGTATATTATGTAAAGGCATTCCTCTTCTATTCAAATATGATATGTCCTTTTTTGTTATGTACAAAGCTCCTCTTTGCCTGCCAGCTTCTGAACGTGAACTATATAGTTCTGGGGGCTGAATAAAGGAACTGAGGTATGCCCGTTCTTCCTTGGTGACAGGCGCCTCATTCATGCCTCTAAAATTTTCATGCCTAAATAAAAAATATACATATTTATTCATATAAAGCATATCCTCTATATTAATTTCTTCCTTGCCTTTTTTGTCAACATATAAAGATCCACCGTCTTGTCCTTCTAAACTAAAATAAAATTCTTTTCCATCACTTACCCTTACCAATACGTGTCTCAGAAGAGAAACTTCTTTTCTGCCAATCACTTGTTTTTTTCTATTCAGATACTTAGGTTTGCCATTATCATCATTGCTAGAATGTGTATATTCAACATTTGGTGAGGTAGAATATATGGATTTACCTTCTTTTGTTACCTTCCATCTGAATAATGCCCCTGTGGCATTATCTATGAATAATGGGTTATGTTTTTTTGAAAAGTAATCTATATTATTATCATACAAAGGAGAGCCATCTACATATATAAGAGGGCTCTCTGTATTCACATAGCCCTCCTTTCCTTTACCTGTAGTAATAATATCACCTTTTTCATTTATAGGGTCTCCGAATTCATTTGCCTCCCTTTTCTTCTGTTTAGTTTGAATCCAAGTGTCTATTTCCTTTGCGCTTGTCCTATTTACTACAATATCACTGAATATCTCACTGAATAAAACCACTCTGCCAAGGCGTTTCTTTGCAATACGCTCTATCATCCTTACGCAATCTTCAACGCTATAATTATTCATCTCATCCATATTCACATGATTTAATAAAAGTATCTTTTTGGCATCCTTCCTATTAATTAATGCCTCAATCACCCCATCTATAGCCAATTGGCAAACCAGACTTGAAAACAGACTTCCTGCCCCAACTATAATAGTACCTATTCTAGGGTCCTTTATAGATTCTATATATTGATTGCTCGGGCGAGGTAATAATTTAAAATTGTCCTTACTCACAGATACATCAACATCTGCTATTTTTGAATCATGGCGCAGGACATCAATAAAACGCTGCCCATATACACGTGCGGGCAAAGCATCTTTTCTTTCTCTTACTATGAATTCTTCTACAGCATCTTTACCAAAAATCTCAACTAACCGCTTTTCCTCTTCCTTAGTTACTTCAGGATAATCTGCCCAAAGAATAGCTTCATTATAAGTAGGATAAAAAATTTGAGGGATGCCCACCTTTTCTATATCAAGTCCCCATACCATAGCCAATATATCATTGGCTAATGTCGCTTTTTCCTCATCTACTCCATTTACTCCTTTATCTCCGCATCTCCTATATGCCCTAAGTTTAAAATATACAGCAAGGTTATTGAGATTTCTTATGCTGTTGCCCTTTAAGGTAAAAGTAGTATAAAGGTTTTTATTCTTGGGTGAAAGGAATTCATTGTCAATTATCCTGGCTATATTTAACTGGTCCGACAAGAACGAAATAACACCTGGTGTATTAAAAAACTGCTCCTCCAACGGTCTATTTTTATCTTCAGCCAATAACAGTTTAATTTTTTCTAATAAAACTTCCTCTAAAGAATCCGACTCTTTATCTGGTCTGTAGTCAAGTAAATCTGCAAAGGTTGATTTCCGCATAACATCTGCCAGTACACCCGGACCATCTCCTTCAGTAGATACGCTTCCGAAAATAGGTCTTATAGATTCTATAATTTTTCCTGTACTGCCTCCGTCATCAGTGGAAGGAGAGCCCACCTTAATATTTAAACCTAGTAGCTGGCATGCCCTAAGAGTTACCTCTTTCATGCCTCCTCCGCCTCCAATTACCAGAACCTGTGGAGGAATCTCTTTTCTAATCTCTATGGCTTCTTTTTCTTTATGCGACAGGACCCTATTATCCAAGACTCCCAAAATTACCCTAGCCACAGTATCTCCAGTAGAAAATGCCTCTTTTAGTATTTCACCGTCAAGGATTTCTTTAACTTGAGCTTTACTCTTATTAGAATACCTAAGCTTATATATATCAAGGAGTGTTTTATAATTATCACTTGTTTCGATTTCACGAATAGAAATAGGACGTCTTATTTCTGCATACCCTTTAAGCTCAGAGTGTAAAAAATAATTGTTTAGGTATTTTTCTATAACAAAATTTCTTCGCTGAGGAGTACACTTCAAGAGAGTACCTAAGAATCTAAAGTAACAGCCTGACTTAAATGCTGGCCTTTGAGTCTCAAAGTAATCACTGATTACTTCTTGGGTGGTTTTAGTTCCTATAATCTGCTCGCTAACCAATTTATGGAACTCAATGTCTCTATGAATCAGTTTTCTCTCTTCAGCTCTTTCTTTTTCAACTAAGTCCAGCTCGTTATCATGGCCTAATTCATGAAAATATCTCTCTGCAAGAATTGTTACAACAGCCTCAAAATGAGATTCATAATCTTTAAGAAGTGTATCTATATAGGATTGGGAAAAGATTAATTCTACTTCTCCAGTACTAGCGTTAAAGTAACGAACGGCGGTTAGGGGGAGCATGGATGATACCTTTACTCTTATTGCCGGGTCGTTGTTATCAGGCTTTGATAATACACTTGCAAAATATTCTTTTAACCCAGGGTCGTCCTCTATTATAGACTCTATAATTCCAAAAGATGCGTTTGAAAGTTCTGCTAATATTGATGCCTGCATATAATCATCCGCTGCTTTGAATCTCTGAGGTTCAGGCCTAGATAAATCCAATGTTAATTCATATTCTTCTTTGAAGGAACCTTCTAGTGCAGAATAAAAGATTATATTTCCATCACTAGCAAACGTCTTTAGCAATCCACTAGCAGTATGTCTCCTCTCAACCTCTTCATAATCCAAAGACTCCTTTAAATCCTTATATGAAAACCCTTCAAACTGCTTAACATCCCAGGTTTTCTTAGGGTCGACTTCGATATCTACCTCTACTTCTATGTTTCTTTTTGTTCCTTGGGTATCTACAGGAATATCGGTAATTACTTTGTCGGCACGAGCTATTACTTTATCATCTGGCCTATAGAGCGCAACTGCCAAGCTTCCTGAATGTGCATCTATCTCATCTACGACACTGTTCACTATAACAGCGCCTTTTCTAACGATACCTTTATTTATACGTGTATTACCTAAAATAACAGCGCCTTTTTCTACAACTACGTCTTTACCTAATACAGCTTTATTGTCTATAATTGAGGAGGGCTGCATAAAAGAATATCCTGTAACCTGCCTCAATATGTCATCACTAAGAAGATTAGTGCATCCTAAGTAATAACGCTGGTTGGTTCCTAAGTCTGTTATATAGGTCTCTTTTCCTGTATATACGAATCCAAAATCTACTCCGGCAGCAGCTAATTCTCCTGCACGCTTGCCAACATCCTGATTTAAATCCTGAGCCTTTAAGTTGATATCTGGTCCATTGGGAATGCCTTTTGGATCAACAAATCTCTCAATAGCTTCCTGGTCAAGATGGTATACAGTAAGGTTATTGACAGGATGGTATACTGTATCAGAATATCTTTTTAAGTAATCTATCTCCTGGGGTGACTTTCTCTTATACATCGCTACAAATCTGCCGTTACTATCTACTTCTATCTTGCCAAAATAATCGAATTCTGGATGGCCTAGTTCAACCCCGCCTCCTAATAACTGAACCCCATGTTCACCTAACCCTTTAACAGGCTCGGTTATACTGAATATCCTGTCTGTAGGCATACTTATTATACCTGTATCATTCTCTCCTAAAAGCTGCATACTCTGACGTATGGCCTGAAAGATATTAGGTTCGCCGTTTATTGAACTCATAAACCCTTTATTGCCATAGCCATCTGAAGCAGTAAGAGGATATGTCCTCTTGCCGTCTCCTCCTGTCAAGACTGTAACTACACGCTCTTTATCAAAATTTACCCCGCCCTTGTATAGTTTATCTAAGCCTCGTAAAAACGCCGAGAGGTTTCCATCAATATCATCATCCTGGACATAGATTATGACAGGGACTGTTCCTTCTTCTCGTCTTTTCCTCATTGCATCCTGAATAACCGAATCATCAGTATCCTTATTTACTACCAGGATAACACTATTTTGAGGGATAACTTTCCCCCTTGCGCCTTCCAGAGACTGTTTAATTTGTTCTAGTCCGTCTGATTTTAATAAAAGAATAATGGCATCATGATACACTCTTGAATCAGCCAGCCCTTTTTCTAGGCGTGCCCTCTGTATGTGTATTCCATACTCTGGTGAATCGCTAAATCTGCGAGCTATCTCTTCTTCAGATAAAGGAGCGCCCTGCGTAGAATAAAGTCCGTCTGCCACCTGCAGACCCATATATGCTGCACCTACTGTCTGTCCGAACCTTGCGGCAAATTCACTGTTAAATTCCTTGCTTATACCCTTTCCTACCTGTCTTACATAATCATCTTCTGAGGCGAGCAGTATATTTACTGTCTCTCTATCTCCTATTTCTTTGGTTAAATATTTCCTTGCTGATTCAGTTATTAATCTACCAGCCATACCGCTGGTACACGCCCCGAACAATACAACATGTTCTATTTTAAGGTCTTTTAAGCTAGTTGCTACGGCTACTGCGAGATAAGAGCCAATGGTCTTAAAGATTTTTTCTGCTTCTTGCCTTTCAGGGTTTGTTTTAGGAAGCTCTAATTTACTCTGTACATACTTTAACTTAGGCCTGTTTCCGATTGCCTTTTTAAACTCTTCTAGTTTACTCCCGGTTAAACTGGCCTTGACATGAGAGACAATATCATCTTTATTATCAAGATTAATTTTTTCTTTGGCAGCGAATCTTCGGGCTACAATCTCTTCAAACCCTTTATCAAAATCAGGCCATACCTTGCGGGCAAGATGTAAAACGCCTCTTTGTGAAGTATACTGCTGAAGAGCGCCTCTTATCCTCAACCCCTCATGATATCCAGCTTCACTGGACAAATCTATACTACATTTACCCATCTCACCAAGATAGTCATTCAATTGACCTTTATTATCTACATATCCTGCGGCCAATCCAGTGCCTAAGCTTAAGGCCAATACATTATTTAGCCCTAATGTACCGGCTAAAGACAATGCTGCTGCATCTCCATCATTTAATACTCCTACAGGCACTCCTCCCAATGATTCGCTTATGCGCCTTCCCATAGGAGCCACCTTTGTCCAAAATTCTTCAGAACCTATTCCTCTATATGCCCTGGTACCTTCCTGAGTAATCCTTCCATTGACAACAGCCCCTGCTGTACTAAGGCCTATGCCATCAAGTTTAACCTCTGAAATACCAGCAGTATATACTCCTTCTATAAAGCTTTCTATTTCCTCAAGAGGGGTATTGGCATTATGCGCCAATTCTTTGAGTTTTCCTTTCAATTCACGTTTTGATCTAGAGCTAGTTTTTTCAACCTCTATGGCGGCCTTGGCTAAGCGTACCATGGTGACAAAATAACTTAAATGTTCATCTGAATTCTTGAATTTATACGACTCCCAGTTTATTTCCTTGGCAAAGATACAGCGGCCTTCTATAAATGAAGCTACCTTTACATCGCTTGCGCCTACATCCATTCCTACAATCATACCTCTATGATAATCTTGGGCAGGGGCTGATTCTTGCTGACTTAACTCGATATCTTCTGAATCAATCTTATCTGCAGACTCTATCTTAAACTTAGTCTCATATATACAGCTAAAATAAGAAGGGATACGGCTGTAGAGACCTTTTGTAAATAAACGTTCTATTCTCTGGTATAGTTCCTTAGGAGCCTTTATCTTTATGCCTTCAGCGCCAATACGTGATAGGGTACTTGCGATCTCGAGGCATAAATAATCAGCCAATTCATCCAATTGGGTATCATCCATTCTTGTAATCGCAGGAATAGCAATTGACCTTCTGTGGTAGACAGCACCCTTGCTTGTAAGGCCTATTTCCACAGAGTTCTCTGCAGATAATTCCTCATATTGACGTTCCCTTTCAGTGATGGGTGCAAAGGATATACCTTCATTACTTGCTAATACGTCTGATTCTTTTCTAGTTAAATAATGTTCAACCTTGCCAAAGAAGCGTTCCACATCCTGTTCTGCATCTTTGACAGTTGAATCAAATGTAATAAGCATTGTCTTACGGCCTCTATCTACTGTAGCACCTATTGCAGCTATCAGCTGCGCCCTTATTAAATTATCGCTAAATTCTAATGCGTCGGGTTGCTCCATAACATCGGGCATAAATAATGTATCAACCCACATGTCTTTACCATATTGCTTGTTCTGTTCAGTAGAATGAAGCTTATCAGGTGCTGGTGAAATTTTAGAAGCTATCTTAAGGCCATTTGTAAATATTTCAGTTTTTGCTGCTTGCAAGATACCTTCCATATCTTCTGTCATTCTTCCATAAAACCCGAATTCCTTTGCCTCAAAATCAGGTTTTGACTCTAATATTTTTATAATCGCTGCTGCATATACTGCAGGCGCATCATTCATATCTGAACCTAATTTTCTAACTCCAGTCTCGAGGTCATCCTGAGTAAGAATACCAGCTGCAATCAACCTGTCATAATATAAATTGAGCTTACCAAATGAAACACTCTTCCAGTCTTCTGGAATCTCTACTTTCTGATCTGACCCTAAGTCATCCATTATCTTAGTTAGAATCTTTTTATAATCCTGTACTCCTTCTTGATCAACAGCGCAAATATCCCATAGATAAGCCACTGTTATTACAGATCTCTGAAAGCCAAGCATTATACCTCCCAGAGAATCTATATCATCAACATCTATTTCAAATACAGGGTATCTATTTTTCTTCAAATGGCTCCAGAATTCATCATTGGTCTTTTTGTCTCCTACATTTATCCTCAAAAACACCCTGTCACTATCTTCAACATCCTT
Organism: uncultured Planctomycetia bacterium; assembly: GCA_964566255.1. Classification (GTDB taxonomy): domain Bacteria; phylum Omnitrophota; class Gorgyraeia; order Gorgyraeales; family Gorgyraeaceae; genus CAZMID01. The sequence goes on from CAZMID010000001.1 coordinate 26,887, forward strand.
AAGGGACGCGATAGAAAGATCCTCATCATAAAATAGGCTGATGCCTTTTCCTTCCTTTCCTAAAGATTCTTCAATGAGCTGCTCTGCCCACACAGGCAGATTTTGAAGTTCCTTTGGCACCATTAGAGTCAACTTATCCTTACCTAATTCAGCTGCCATATAGTAAAGATAGGCACCCAAGATTATAAAGGTATCCTCGTTTATATCTTTAATATCATTCATCTTCAGCGCTACCTCAAGTATTTTTTCTACTTTTTCAGGCGCCGAAATCGCCAATACAAGGAGAAATACCAATGTCTGAGGGCTAGTAAACCTGCCCCCTATATCTCCTTCTCCATTAAGCTGTATCTCTCGCTGTTCATAACCATGTTCATCCATTGGAGAACCTTTATCAGTTATAACCCACATATGATCTTCGGGTTCAATATTAAATTTCTTAAATAAGTCAAATAACTCTTCAAAATATCCTTTCTGATCTACGGTTTCCCTAGTAGTTCCTGATTTACTGATAGGAATGACAAGGGTTTCTAATAATGCCTTTTCTAAAGAACCAGCATCTTCTGCTATTACATCAAACATATACTTTATTTCTTCAGGGGTTGTTGTTCTAAAACTAAATATCTTATAGCCTCCTGGCTCTCCAAATGTTATTTTAACGACCTGAACACTTAAACCAGATCCGCCCATTCCACAGAATATAATATATTTAAACTTACTTCTTATCTCTTCAGCATCGTCAAGCACACTCTGTATCTTTTCAGGATTTTTAAGTAGCCATTTCAGATTCTTAACGGTCCAACCTGCGCGGTTCTTTGGGGGTTCTTCAGGGTTACTTGCATCAAAAATCGCCTTAAGCATTTTCGAAGAAACCAAATCCTCTGCTTCCTCAAAAGATGTTCCATAGACTGCATGCATCTGGCCGCGTATATCTTCCTGACCTAATTGCAGCAAAATATCATCTAATCTGGTATCCTCCATAATTCCAGTATCTAAGGTATGATTACTTGCTAACACATCTGATTTCTTAGCTTTTGCAATTGTAAAAGTTGCCTCAGCTGCTGGAGATGGTTCATATGATAGATCCATTAATGCCTTTTTCATTGCAGGACCACTCAGAGTAGGATCAATTTTCTCTCCAGATGCTACACCTATAAAATCACCTATATCTGTAACTATGGTTTCTTTGGTTTGAGTATGAACTATTATTATGCTCTCTGGCTGGACCATTACATTAATATCACCTGTAAGCGTCTCTCGGAATTGAGGCGTAAACATCTTCTGCAGTTTTGCTGCTAATTTTTTACTTTCTATACCTTTATCCCTAAGAACAGCTACCCCAACAGAAACTACTGCCATGAGAATTCTTTGAGTCTTTAATTCTTTACCGCCTTCTATATTAGGAACAACCTTGTTATTAAAATCATCCACAAAATCTGGTTTTACAAATGTAGCTATGATAGGGCACCTTAAAGTATCGTTTAAACCCTTAAGAAGTTCTTCTATGGGTTTACGTTTTCCTGAGAGTAGAAAATGATAATTCTCTTCATCTATATCAGTAGATGAATAAGGGGATACCACTACATAGGAATAGCCTTTTTCTCTTAGAAGCTTTGTGATACCTTTTGTGTGGAATCCTCCTGCAACAAGACTAGCTACCTTAGCATCGCGCTTTTCTATCTCAGAAACAGAATTTCTTACCATTGCAACGTCACGCTGTCTTACAGTCTTATAGAAGTCCTCAAGCCCCTGAAGATGAAAATCTATGAGATTTGGATTATAGTCTATAAAGGCGGAGATATCATGTTTTTTAAGGGCTGGCTTTAGAAAGGATTTAAAAAAACCTACTTTGTGAGACTCTCTATTAGCTAAGTAATAATCAAGTTCTTCATTTGATACCTTTAAATTAAAAAACCCTTCCAAGAATTTGATGTTCCGGAGGGCTTTAATGAATGTCTTTTGTTCGTCAGTCTTTGCAAGTCGCATCTTCACTTCATAGGTAAGATCTTCCATTTCAGTGAAGAGCTTCGTAGAATCTAAAGAGTTTACCTTTGTGAGATAGCTTAAGAAGTCATTAAGATTAGGGTATTTTGAGATCTTATCCGGGATATGTTTTAAGGCTAGATCTTTTAAATAGCTATAAAATGAAAAAGGGGATATCTTCTGTTCCCTAAAAAGCTTGGCCTTTACCATCAATGCATCTTTATCTTTGCGCAATTTTCTGCCTGAAAGCTTTGCCTGCAGATTTAAAAGTAGATTCTGAGATTCCTGCATTACCTTTACTTGATTAATCTTTTGTTCCTGCTCTGTAGCCTCAGTTAAAAGTGAGATGTTTCTATACTTATCTGTGGAGATGTCGAATTTTCTTACATAGGAAGTAAGATGTTTTAAAAATGCGTCTGTTTCTATTTTTTCATTCTCATAATCAACTTCTTTTTGGTCTAAATTTAGAAGCTCTTTTGAATAAATCTTAGATTTAAGCTGATCTAATGCCTTCTGAGCCTGAGAGATAAAGACCTGGGATTTGGGGGAGAATTTCATAATGCGGTTAAATTCTATGATGTTCTTAAAATAGATATCTCTATCTTCTATCCCCCAGATAGGTAGGTCTGGGTATTTTGTAATAGAGAGGTATTCTTCTCCTGTTAGTTCACCTGAATTTATAAATAGACGTGCTGTCTTTTCCCTTATCTCATAATCTGGAAAGCTTGACACGCTGGATGTATCTACTTCTCCATCTGCTCCTTCTGAGCAGACTAAGCCCATATTGTAATCTTTTAAAAGAATCTCTAAGATACTCGCAAGATTAAGTTCTGCCTCTGGGTTTGTGTGTAAATCCTGTATGTGGACTATAAGGCGTGAATCTTTTGAAGGAGATTCATATACTTCTGTGACCCTTCCTAATTCTGACGGTATATGTATCTGAGAGAGGTCTTTTAAATGGGATGAGAGGACGACTTTTGCTTCTTTTCTATGCTTTTCTGCCTTCTTAGTATCTTCTCCTTCAAAGATAGACTTTTTCTTATTGAGGCGATCTTCTCGCTGGGTACTAAGCTTTTTATAATCTACTTTTTTGTCCTTGAAGAGAGAGCGACGACTTGGAGCTCCATAAGCAGTATTAGTGCATATAAAAGCTATAAGAACTATTACAGAAATAATCTTTTTAGCTGTCTTACAATTCATATATCTTCCTCTCATTTTTTAGCCTAATTTTATATAATCTATTTAAAAACAGTTAAAAAAGCTTATATACAATACATCTATCTACTATAAGTATATCACGTAAACGTTTCCTCGTCAAGGTGAAATAAAAAATAATTTAACCTGTGATTTTCTATAAAAAGGTGGGAATTTTCTCACTTATATACTGTTTTTCTAATTCTATAATCTTTCCTGTCTTACGGATCTTTATCTCTAATTTTCCCTTTTTTAAACCTTTTTCTCCTATAACTATTATAATGGGTATGCCTATTAATTCAGCATCATTAAACTTAACACCTGCTGTCTCATTTCTATCGTCTATTAAAACTTCTATCCCCTTATATATCAAGGAGTTATAAACTTCATCCGCTACCCTACAAACATCCTTATTTTCATAGTTTATAGGTATTACAATTACCTGAAAAGGTGCCATAGTCTGTGGCCAGATTATACCCTTTTTATCATTATGCATCTCTATGGAAGCTGCTATAATCCTATTAACACCTATACCATAACAACCCATCACTAGTGGCTTCAACTTCCCATCTTCATCTGAAAATTCCGCCTTCATTGCTTTTGAATATTTAAGGCCTAATTTAAATACATGTCCCATTTCTATGGCATGCTCTATCTTCAATGATTTCTTACACTTAGGACAAATATCTCTATCAGTGATCATCCTTAAATCAGCCCAATCCTTAACTTTAAAATCCCTATCAAAATTTACATTTATAAAATGTTTATCTTTTTTATTGCTTCCTGTTACAAAATTACCGAGATCTCTTATGGAATTATCTGCTATAATCCTTATTCCCTTAAGTCCTACTGGTCCTGAAAAACCCAATGGGCCTCCTGTTACCTTTTTAATAATATCTTCGGATGCCATTTCTAAATGACTACATCCTAAATACTTCTTAATCTTTACCTCATTTGCCTCGTGGTCTCCTCTTATTAGAATTGTTACTTCTTTTTCATCTGCCAAATATATAAGGGTCTTTACCATCTCAATTGGCTTTGCCTTTAAAAGAGATGATACCTTTTCAATGGTTGTTACACATGGAGTATCTACTTCTTTTAATGGTTTTGGTTTAAGTTTTACCTTCTTTCCCTTTCCTCTATCAATACATTCTGCAACAGTTATACTCGCAGCATACCCGCAAGATAAACAATGTGCTAAAAGATCTTCACCGGCCTCAGCTAATACCATAAATTCATGTGATACATCTCCTCCCATAACACCTGTATCAGCCTCTACTGCAATAGCCTTTAAGCCACATCTTTTAAAAATAGCCTCATATGCTTCATACATCTTCTTGTAACTTTTATCAAGGCCAGATTTATCTCTATCGAAACTATAGGCATCCTTCATTATGAATTCACGGCTTCTTATTACTCCAAATCTCGGCCTCACCTCATCTCTAAATTTAGTCTGTATCTGATACAAAGTTATCGGGAGTTCTCTATATGAACGAATATGATTTCTTACAAGATCCGTTATAACTTCTTCGTGGGTTGGTCCAAATACCATAGTGCGATTATGTCTATCTTTAAACTTAATAAGATCCTCTCCTAAATCTTTATATCTTCCTGATTCATGCCATAGTTCTACTGGCTGAAGGGACGGCAAAAATAATTCAATAGCGCATGCTTTATCCATCTCTTCGCGGATAATATTTTCTACTTTTTTAAGGACTTTTAGGCCCAGCGGAAGGTATGTATAGGCACCTGATGCAAGCTTTCTTATGAGGCCAGAACGAATCATTAACTGGTGACTTACAGCCTCTGCCTCAGCTGGAACCTCTTTTAAAGTGGGTATGAAAAATTCTCTCCAACGCATATTTTAGATTCTTCGGATATCCTTTAATAATTCCTTAACAATATCCTTTTCTCTTACTATCCTCACAGATTTCCCTTTTTTAAAAATTATGCCTTTATTTTTTCCGCAGGCAATGCCTATATCAGCTTGTTTTGCCTCCCCTGGACCATTTACCTCGCATCCCATAATAGCTATATCAGGAAAAGAATTTTTTCTAGTTTCTAACCTAGAACCTACGAGAGACTTTTCTACGTCTCTTACTATCTTTTGTAAGTCTACCTGACATCGACCACAAGTCGGACACGATATTATATCTGGCTCAAATCGTCTTAGATTAAGTGCCTGTAAAATATTTTTAGATGCTATTACTTCTTCTAAAGAATCCCCCGTCAATGAAACCCTGATCGTATCTCCAATACCTTCTAAAAGTAATGCCCCTATCCCTATAGAAGATTTAATAATCCCCTTTGAAATAGGTCCGCTTGCTGTAATACCCAAGTGAAGCGGATAATTTGATCTTTTTGAAAATTTTCTATATGCCTCGATGGTCGTCAATACACTAGATGTCTTTAATGAGACTATTATATCGTAAAAACGCTGTTTTTCCAAGATTTTTATATAGTCCAAAGCTGAAGTTACCATGGAATCTACAATGTTCTTCCTTTTATGTTTTACTGAACCTGAATTTACTCCCACTCTAATAGGAATACGTCTTTTTTTAGCTAGTCTTACCACCTCTTTAATATGTTCTTCTTTATATATATTGCCAGGATTAAGTCTTATTTTATCTGCGCCATTTTTAATTGCAATGAGAGCCATCCTATAATCAAAGTGAATATCTGCAACCAAAGGAATATTTATTGATTTTTTAATCTTTTTTATAGCGGAAGCTCCCTCAAAATCTTTTACAGCAACCCTTATTAATTCACATCCTACTTTTTCTAAGCTCTTGATCTCTTTTATAGTAGAAGTGATATCCCTGGTATCAGTCTTTGTCATAGACTGAATAACAATAGGTGCCTTACCACCAATCTTTAATTTTCCGACTTTAATTTGTTTTCTCATTATTACTTTTGCCAAAAGCTAGAGAGTTTTTCAAATATTCCAAATCTCAAAAAATCATTATAAAAAATAAATAGTGCCAGGAATATCAATAAGAAAAGTCCTACCTGAGTTACAACTTCCTGCACTTTATAAGAAAGAGGCCTTTTTCTTACTTTTTCTATTGCAATGAACAAAAGATGCCCTCCGTCTAAAACAGGTAGTGGCAAGAGATTAAATATTGCAAGGGATGCACTTAAGATTCCCATAAATTGAAGCAAATATATAAAACCCAGCTTTGCTGCCTCACCTGTTATATAAAATATACCGACTGGGCCTGTCATAGACTGTTTAAAAGGAATAGCACCTGTAATAGTAGCCCATAATGCCCTATAGGTAATATAGGTAAGGGTTAATAATTTTTTACCACCCATATAGAGTGACTTTCCAAAGCCATATTTTACATAAATTACCGTATCTTCAGGCATAATGCCTATAAGACCAATCCTTTTCTTTGAGCCAAATATTGTCTTAATCTCTTCTTCTTTTGGTAATATCTTTAAATCTTTTAATCTACTATTCCGCTCAATCAAAAGATTTAATTCAGTCTCTTTATTTGTATGAACAATACGAGTAACATCTTCCCAGTAATTAACCTCTATGTCATTTATCTTTAAGATCTTATCGCCTGGTTTTAGTCCAGCAGTCTCTCCAGGATAATCTTCTAGTACCTTTCCTACAGTTGAAGTCAGTGTTGGAGAGCCAACAATAAAAACAAATGAAAAAATCAAAAAAGCCAATATATAATTAAGAAATGCCCCTGCAAATATTATCCTGGCTCTATCACTAACAGATCTTGATAAAAATTCGTCTTTCCCGCCCTTAAGTGATTCCTCAGGTGTATCACCTTTAAGCTTTACATATCCTCCCAAAGGTATAAGAGACAGTCGATAACGCGTTCCATTTTTTGTAATACCAAATATCTCTGGGCCAAAACCAATAGAAAATTTTTCTACCTTTACGCCTGATTTTTTAGCAACAATAAAATGTCCAAATTCATGGACTATTACAAGAATACTTAATACAATAATAAAACTAATTGCTGAAAGCACTTAGAATCTCCTTTGTTTTTATCCTTGTATATTTATCGGTCTCTAAGATATCTTTTAAAGAAGGATTTTTTATAGACTTGTGCCTCTTTAAAACCTTATCAATTACTTTAGGAATATCTATAAACTTTATCCTCCTCTTAAGAAACTCTCCAACAACTACTTCATTCGATGCATTTAAAACACATGGATATGTCTCGCCCAATCTAATGGCTTCATATGCAAACTTAAGGCATGGAAATTTTTTAAAATCTGGGGGATAAAAATGAACTGATCTCAATTTAGAAAATGTTATGTTCTTTACAGGAGAAGTATATCTAGATGGATATGTAAGTGCATATTGAATCGGCATCCTCATATCGCATTTACCCATATGAGCGAGTATAGACCCATCAATAAATTCCACCATTGAATGTACAACCGTCTCAGGATGAATCAATACCTCTATATTATCAACTTCTATTCCAAAAAGATGATGTGCTTCAATTACTTCAAGCCCTTTATTCATCATGGTTGCTGAATCTATTGAGATTTTTCTTCCCATCTTCCATTTAGGATGATTAATCGCTTTTTTCAAAGTAATCTTTTTAAAATCCTTTTTAGGAGTAGTCCTTAAAGGTCCGCCCGAAGATGTAAGATAAATCTTTTTTATCTCTGATCCATTATTAGAAATCATACATTGAAATATAGCGCTATGTTCACTATCTACAGGAAGTATCTGAACGTTTTTCTTTTTTGCTTTTTTCATAATTATATCCCCCGCCATAACAAGTGCTTCTTTATTTGCAAGGGCAACCCTTTTCACATTATCAAGTGCGGTTAAAATCGGTAAGAGCGCAGAAGAACCTACTATGCCTATAATTACACTATCTATCTTGTCCTCCTTTATCATCTCACACAACCCTTCTTTACCCTCGTAGATCTTAATATTCCAGTCTTTGAATCTTTTCCTAAATTCATTAACCTTTTCTCTATCGACTACTGAAACATTCTTGGGGTTGAATTTTTTTACCTGCTGCGACAATAATTCTATATTCGAATGTGCGGAAACTGAAGATAGTCTAAATTTATCAGGGAATCTTGAAATGATATCGAGTGCATTTGTTCCTATTGAACCAGTTGAACCTAAGATAGATATTTTTTGCATAGCGGTAGTTTCCTAGAGAACAATAATCAAATATATGTAAAAAATTGGTGCAGTAAAAAGGATACTATCCATTACGTCCAGCATACCTCCAAGGCCTGGGAAAAAAGGGCTCGAATCCTTTACTTGGTAATCGCGCTTTAAAAGACTCTCGGCTAAATCTCCGAGCTGAGCAAATACGCCTATCAGGATACCGCCTGTAAGTAAAACTGGAAAACTCATCCAACTTAAAAAGGATCTACTTATTAAGGCAAATAATATGCTGAATAAAAAACCACCTATAGCACCTTCTACAGATTTGTTAGGACTTATCCTTGGGATAAGGGCATGTTTACCAAAGTGTGAGCCAATTAAATATGCCCCTATATCACCTGATTTTGTAACCAATAATAAATATGCTACTAATTTATGTCCATCTTCTAAAAACCTTATCTTTACCAAATAAGTAAAAAACCATCCTACATAAAAAACGCCAAATAGAGTTAATGCGATCAATGCTGCTGCATTCTGATTTTCTTTTCTTGTGAACTGAATAATAAAAAGTGCTATAAGCACAATTATAAAAAATAATGCCTCCCATATCCCTCCTGTAGGCCGATATAAATATGTAATATAAGGAAGGAGTATCCCTGAAAATATACCTAAAGATACAAAACTACGTGGAAATTCACTTTTTGAATTGAGCCTAAAGAATTCATAAAGACCTAAGCCTGTAAATATCGATGTTATCACGCTAAAGGTCCAAACAGGCAATATAAATATAGTAATAGCAGTAATAGCTATTAAAACAATTGAACTCATTGTGCGTTTAATCATCTTTTTACCTTCCATATCGCCTTTCCCTTTTTTGATATGTGTCTATAGCTAATTTTAAATCACGCTCAGAAAAATCAGGCCATAACTTTTCAGTCACATAGATCTCAGCATAGGAAATCTGCCATAATAGAAAATTTGATACCCTCATCTCACCACTCGTACGGATTAAAAGATCTGGATCGGGGATATTCTTTGTATAAAGGTATTTAGAAAAAAACTTTTCATTTATTTTGGAAGAATCTATATTGCCGTCTTTTGCCATGTTCACTAAGGTCTTTACAGCATTAAGGATCTCCTCTCTTCCACCGTAACTTAATGCAATATTTAAAGAAAGAGCCTTGTTATTTAAGGTTTTATTTTCAAAATGCTCCATCTTCTCTTTTAATTTCGGCCAGATCTTATTCTTCTCACCTATAAAAGATAATCTTACATCATTCTCTTCAAAAAGCCTCATCTGGTTATCTAAGAAATTCTCTAATAACCCAAAAAGGGCTTTTACTTCCTTTCTTGGTCTATGCCAATTTTCGGTAGAAAATGCATAAAGCGTAAGATACTTAACACCGAATTTTATAGAGGTCTTTACTATCCTTTTTACAGATTCCACTCCCTGTTGGTGCCCCATTATCTTAGGAAGACCTCTTTTTTTGGCCCAACGACCATTTCCATCCATAATTATTGCAATATGAGTTGGCATATTCATAGATTACATATAAAAAGAAACGCGAATGTGACTAACACGCTTCGCGTCTTTTTAAAAAGATTAAAATAAAACCTACTATTCTTTATTCTACTTCAGCTCCTGATTTTTTCTTTAAATTATCCAAAGAACTCTTTAAATCATCAATGATATTTGCCTGCTCATTCATCATAATATCAAAGTCTTTCTGTAGGGCTATTATTTCTTTATCGAGTATTTTTGTCTTTATCCTCTCGGCCTTTAATTGCGAACTAAGACCTACTGCTGTTAAAGCAAAAACAATACACATAACACTTACCAAAACCAAGGCTACTATTAAAGGATCTTTTGTAAAAATATTCTTGATCTTTTTTTTCACAAATACCTCGGTTACTTTTTATACTTCTTTAGACGTCTTTCGATCTCTTTCTTTCTTTTTTCTATCTTATCTATATCAGTTTGAATCTTTTCTATATTCTTTGGAAGTACTACTACTTCAACTCTTCTATTTTGCCTACGACCTTGGACATTACTGTTAGATGCTACAGGTCTATATTCAGCATAACCAGTAGCAGCTATCTTTTTAGGGTCTATATTTTTTTGATCTACCATATAATGAAGAACACTGGTAGCCCTCGCAGTAGAAAGTTCCCAATTAGACTTCCATCCAGAATATTTTATAGGCTTATTATCTGTATGGCCTTCTACTCCTATTTCCCTATCTGATAGATTCTTCTTGAGGACATCTGCAAGTTTATTTAATGCCGGGATCCCATCTTTTTTTATCTCTGCCTTACCTGAATCAAAAAGGATCTCTGCTAAAAATATAATTGCAAGACCTCTCTCAGCCATCTCTAAGCGTACTGACTTCTCACCTATTTCTTTCTTTAGCCTACTTTCAAGGAGTCTTTTTGCCTTCGAGAGCTCTGAGATTTCCTTATCTTTTTCCTTCTGTAAGACTTTTAATTTGGCGTTTAATTCCTCAGTTTCAGCATTGAGAGAATCGATCTTTTCAATATCGCTCCTGCGGCCCGTTTGTAATGTCACTGAACACCCACTAGCCACTAATCCAACCAAAATTATAGGTAGAACAAATAAAAATAGTTTTCTGTATAACATATATAACCTCCTGTTTTATCTTATTATAATACGCTAACTATATATAAAGTCAAGACTTTTTAAGTTAATATATTACTTAAAAAGACTATTACTTATTATAAACGAAGCAAATACAATAGACACCATTGACATTAACTTTATCAAGATATTAAGCGAGGGGCCTGAGGTATCTTTGAAAGGATCGCCCACTGTATCTCCTACTACTGCTGCCTTATGAGAAAGTGAACCCTTTCCTCCTTCAGCACCACTTTCAATAAATTTTTTAGCATTATCCCAGGTCCCACCTGAATTAGCCATCATAATCGCAAGAACAAATCCAGAGACAAGTGCCCCTACTAAAAGTCCAAGACCTGCTTCTATGCCGATTAAAAGCCCTACAACAATAGGTGCAAGTATTGCTAAAAGAGAAGGAACTATCATTTCCTTCTGGGCGCTTGTAGTAACAATAGTAACGCATTTTGCATAATCTGGATGAACTCTACCTTCCATCAAACCTTTAATCTCTCTAAATTGCCTTCTTACCTCTTGCACAATACCTGAAGCAGCCCTTCCGACTGCCTTCATAGTAAGAGAACAAAAAGCAAACGGTAGCATGCCTCCTATAAAAAGCCCTGCCAAAAGCCTTGGATTCATTAGATCTGTATTCAAAGACCTACCTAATAAATGTACATGTTCTCTATAAGCAGCTATCAATGCCAATGCTGAAAGAGCAGCTGAACCTATTGCAAATCCCTTACCAGTAGCTGCAGTGGTATTCCCTAAGGCGTCTAGGGCATCTGTGCGTTTACGGACTTCTGGAGCCTGGCGCGACATCTCTGCATTCCCACCTGCATTATCTGCAATAGGACCATAAGCATCTGTTGCCAAAGTAATCCCTAAAGTACTTAGCATACCGACTGCAGATATCCCAATACCATAAAGCCCTAAACTAAAATCCTTTGCTCCACCTGAAAGATAAAAACTCGTTAAAATCGCTATTGCAACTATAGCTACGGGAATTATCGTAGAAAACATCCCCACGGATAAACCGCTTATAATAACAGTGGCAGGTCCTGTAGCTGCAGATTCTGCTACTCTACGCGTAGGAGAATATTTATCTGAAGTAAAATATTCTGTGGAAAGCCCCATTATGATTCCTGCTACTAAACCTGATAAAACTGCCCAATACACTCCTATAAATTCCATTCCTAAAACAGTCTTTATAGCAAAATATGATCCTATAGCAATAAGAAGGGCGCTTGTAAAAACCCCTTTTCTCAATGCCTTAAGAAGTACATGTTGATCAGCTTTTTCTTCTGAACGCACAAAAAGAGTACCTATTAAACTTGCAACTACTCCAATAGCAGCCATTACCATAGGAATAGTAATACCTTTTAAGCTTTTTCCATATTGAATAAAAGCAGCTGACCCTAAAGCCATGGTAGCAACAATGGAACCAACATAAGATTCATATAAATCGGCTCCCATGCCAGCAACGTCTCCAACATTATCTCCGACATTATCTGCGATTACTGCTGGATTTCGAGGATCGTCTTCAGGGATACCAGCTTCTACTTTTCCGACGAGGTCTGCTCCTACATCTGCTGCCTTTGTAAAAATTCCTCCGCCTACCCTCGCAAAAAGCGCCATAGAACTTGCGCCCATACCAAAATTAAGCATTGTACTTGTAATATTCTGTATCCTTACAGACTCTTCAAGCCCCCTATAATACCAATCCAGAAAATAATACCATATACTTAGATCTAATAGACCTAACCCAACAACCATAAGTCCCATAACGGCTCCACCTGAGAACGCAACCTGAAGGGCTCTATTTAAACTGCTTTTTGCAGCATTTGCCGTCCTAGAACTTGCGCGGGTAGCAACACTCATACCTATAAATCCGCAAAGCCCTGAAAAAAATCCACCTGTCAAAAACGCAAACGGTACAAATATTATAAGGTATCCCCTTAAATAAAGAATAAATAATATACAAAAAGAAACTGCAAAAAATAATCCTACAATCAGATATTGTCTTTTGATATAAGCATATGCACCTTCTCTAACCCAAGAAGCGATCTCTTTCATCTGAGACGTACCTTCATCAAAACGCATTATCTTCCAGATAAGAAAAATAGAAAAAAATATTGCTAATATCGATCCTATAGGTGCTAAAAATAACATCCTACCTCCTTCAACTTTTTACCCGAAATGCCTGTTTTCTTTTTGAACCTACAGAGACCATGGCTATTTTTACACCTAAAAGCTTTGAGAGTCTTTTAAGGTATTTTTTTGCATTCTCTGGTAGGCCTTTATATTTAGTTACAGATGTAGTGTCCTTCATCCATCCATTATGCTCTTCGTAAACCGGAGTACAATGAGTTAAAACATCAATATCACTAGGAAAATCTTTGTAAGACTTTCCTTTATATTTATATCCAGTGCATATCTTTATTTTTTTCGTATCATCTAAAACATCAAGCTTTGTCACTGCTATTTCACTTAGGCCATTTATAATAACAGAGTGCCTTACAATAACTGCATCAAACCACCCGCACCTTCTGGGCCTACCTGTAGTAGCACCAAATTCCTTTCCTTTAGACCTTATTTTTTCCATAAGAAGTTTCTGAAACTCCGTCGGAAATGGTCCTTCGCCTACCCTTGTAGTATATGCCTTTACAACTCCTACGACTTTATCTATCTTTGTAGGGCCTATACCTGATCCTGTAAGGGCGCCTCCTGCAGTAGCGCTGGAGGAAGTAACATAAGGATATGTACCGTGATCTATATCTAAAAGTGTTCCTTGTGCACCTTCAAATAATATTTTCTTCTTTTTAGAAATAGCTTTATCTAAGACAACTGAAATATTTGATAAATTCTTTTCTATTTTTTTTCCATAATTTAAATATTCCTTGTAGATTTTATCAGCATTAAATTCTGAAGAACCTTCAAGATTTGCCTCTAATTTTTTTCTTAAAGAGGTTTTGTTTACTAAATCTATCATACGTATACCGCAGCGCGCCATCTTATCCACATAACAAGGGCCTATTCCTCTTCCAGTGGTTCCAATCCTTGCACCACGCCTTTTATCTATAACTTTATGATAAGGTAATATCACATGAGCGGATTCACTTATTAAAAGATTTCCGTCTACTTTGATACCTTTTTTCTCAAGCATCCTTATCTCATCTAATAGTGCCTTTGGATCAAGGACTACACCATTTCCTATGATGCATAACTTTCCTTTGTGTAGTATACCTGAAGGGATAAGGTGCAATATAAACTGTTTATCGCCTATCACAACAGTGTGGCCTGCATTATTGCCACCCTGATACCTTACAATAATATCAAAGTCTCTAGCAAGGATATCAATTATCTTACCCTTACCTTCATCTCCCCACTGCGCTCCAACAACAATTGTAGAGGACATAATTTCTCCTTTGCGAATAAAAACCCTTTAGCCTCTATAGGGCCTCTATGGGCTCATTGTAAAAATTTTCTCTGCTATCTCTGGATATCTAGCTATAAACCTCAGCTCGTCATGCGTGAGGGGCTGCTGAGTATGTACATTGGCATATCTTACTAATTCAAGCACTCTAGTGGCCTCTTTATCATTCTTAAATTTTATCTCAAGCCTCTCATAAACATTCCTGAATCCCTTAATACCACTATATTCACCAGCTGTGATTTGTCTTCCAGTTTCGATAAGCTCTGGGTCACCCCTACCTAACTCTTCAAAATCATACAGTTCATAATTACGCCTGTCTTTTAATGCCCCATCTGCATGAATGCCGGACTCATGGGCAAATGCGTTTGCTCCAACACCTGGCTGATTTATAGGTAAAGGAACTCTAAATGCATACGAGGCATACTTTGCAATCTTCCATGCATGATCCAACTTAATTCTTTCATCAAGGCGGTATTTTCCTTTAAATCCACTTGAATATTTTAAAGCTAACAGTACAGAAACAAGGTCTGCATTTCCAGCTCTTTCTCCCATGCCATTGACAGTAGTATTTATATAGGCATCGCACCCTGCATCTATTGCTGCCTTTGCCCCTGCAATAGAACATGCTACTACCATACCAAGGTCATTATGACAATGAAGCTCTATTGGTAACCTTACTTCACTAGCGAGTATCTTTACTCTCTTATAAATCGTAAAAGGATCATCAAAACCAAGTGTATCGCAATATCTTATCCTATCTGCACCATGGTCCTTGGCTAATTTAGCAAATTTTATAAGGTAAGTCATGTCTGTACGTGATGCATCCTCTGCGTTCACGCCTATTATCTTAAGTTTTCTTTTTCTTGCATAATCCAAAGCCTCGACCATCATTGATAAAACATCTTTTCTTGTCTTCTTTCCTTGAAATTTACCTTTAGTCATCTGTTCAGATGTGGATATGGAAAGATTTATATTCTTTACATCTGTTAATTCAAGTGCCTTTTTAACATCTTCTTTAATGGCCCTTACCCAGCCATTTAAGACGATAGGCTTTAATACACCTTTACGTACAAGTTCAAGATTGGCATTCAGATAATTAGTTTCATGATGTGTAACTGGAAAACCAAACTCGCTGCCAAATACTCCCATTTCATTCAATAAAATATTTATCATGGTCTTCTGAAGTTTTGCAAGGCCGAGCCTGGAAGTCTGTACGCCATCCCTATTGGTAACATCAATAATATAAATTTTATTATTCTTCATAAATTATCTCCTTAAAGCTTTATTAGTTTTGCATCCAGAATATTTTTAGCTTTTTTTATCTCAGTAAGTAATTTTTCAGGGATAGCACCATCAACATTTAAAACAGAAAGTGTTTTTCCTCCGCGTTTTTCACGACCAAATGTCATTGCAGCAATATTTATATTGTTACTTCCTAAAATAGTACCTATTTTACCAATAATACCGGGGACATCTATATTTTTGGCAACTAACATATAACCTTCGGGTATGGCATCCACATGAAACTGGTCTATCTTTACGATTCTAGCGTCTTTAGCTGTAAATAATGTCCCTGTTACAGAAGCTGAATCTTTATCAGTCTTTACTTCAACGGTAATGAGGTTTGTGTATTCTTCGAGTTCTGTAGTCTTTGATTCCCTAACCTTTATACCTCTTTCTTTTGCTACAATGAGGGAATTTACGTAATTAACCGTCTCTTGAAGTATTGGAGTAAGAGCTCCTTTTACAACTGCTACTGTCATTGGAGAAGAAGCATATTTGGCAATCTCACCTGAATATTTTATACCTATCTCTAAAATCCTACCTTTAGCAATCTGAGCAACTAAAGAACCCATCTTTTCACTAAGCTCTACATAAGGTTGAACAATTCTATAAAGCTCTGCATCAAGACAAGGTACATTTACTGCATTCCTTATACCACAACCAAGTAATGCATCTTTTGCGCTATTGGCAATATCAATTGCTACATTGACCTGCGCTTCTTCGGTAGAAGCTCCTAAGTGTGGTGTAAGGATAGCTTCATCACACTTAAGTAAAGGGTTATCTTTTGGTGGTTCTTTTTCATAGACGTCTAGTGCTACACCTGCTATCTTCTTGCTTTTTATGCCTTCAAGGATGGCACCTTCATCTACTATGCCTCCCCTTGCACAATTTACAATACGAACACCATCTTTCATGCTCTTTAATGCCTTCTTACCAATAATATATTTTGTCTCACTTGTCATAGGAGTATGTACTGTTATATAATCTGCTCTTTTAAATAACTCTTTTAATTCAACTGATTCAACCCCTGACTGTTTTGCCTTATCCAAAGATAAAAATGGATCATATGCAACTATCTTCATACCAAAACTGGTTGCTCGTCTTGCAACCTCATTACCAATCCTACCAAGGCCTATAATTCCTAAGGTCTTTCCGTATAACTCTACTCCCATGAATTTTTTCCTTAGCCATTCACCCTTTTTTGTAGATGAATCTGCCTGGGAGATATTTCTAGATAGAGCTAATATCAAAGACATTGTATGTTCAGCAGTGGAAATTGTATTCCCACCAGGGGTATTCATTACAATAATCCCTCGTTTGGATGCAGCCTCTAGATCAACATTATCAAGTCCTACGCCAGCCCTACCTATTACCTTTAATTTATCTGCCTTTTCAATGATCTCTTTTGTAACCTTAGTACCACTTCTTACTAAAAGGGCGTGATAATCCTTAATAATCTTTTTTAGTTCTTCTGGTGGAAGCTTAAGTTTTACATCCACCTTAAATTCTTTTACTTTCTTTAGGATCTCAATACCTTCTTCTGCCAGAGAATCACTGATAAGTATCTTAAACATATAGATTTCTCCTTTTCCTACTTAAGTGCTCCTTCAAGCGCCTTGATACCGGCACCTTTATTAAATTTATATCCTAACTCTAAAAGCACAGTTTCAAGAGTTTTAATACCTACTTTTAAATCATCTATAGTAATATAACCCATTGTGGCTATTCTAAAAATCTTTCCTTTTACATGTGCCTGTCCACCAGCAATCGCTACGCCATATTTATCCCGCATCGTCTTTACAAGCTTTACTCCATCAATTCCTTCAGGGACTTTGACAGCTGTAACTGCATCTGAATATGCATCTGGTGCAAAAAGTTCTAATCCAAGTGCCTTAACAGCATCTCTAACAGCCTTGGCATTTTTTTTATGACGATTTAGGGTATTTTCAAGGCCGTCTTTTTTAATTATTTTTAATGCCTCGTTTAAACCAATAATAAGGTTTACTGCAGGTGTATAAGGTGTATCATTTTTCTCTATTGATTTTTTATGCAAAAGGAAATTAAAATAATATTTTGGTAGAGTTGATTTTTTAACCAATTCCCACGCCTTATTACTTAAAGTTACAAATGAAAGGCCTGGTGGTATCATAAGACCTTTCTGTGAACCAGATACTACGATATCTATACCCCATTCATCTGTCTTTAATGGAACTGCTCCAAGTGCACTTATTGCATCAACTACTAAAACTGCCTTAAAATTCTTAGTAATGCTGGCAATCTCTTTTATGTCAGTTGAGACCCCTGTAGAAGTCTCACACAAAGTCACATAAACTGCCTTTACATTATCTTTTTCTTTTTCCAAAATAGATTTTATATCTTGAGGATTAACCTTTTTACCCCATTCTAAATCTATATCTATAGATTCTATCCCGTAGGCACCACATAATTCTGACCATCTTTCTCCGAATTTTCCACCTTTAACAACTATCGCTTTATCTCCGGGAGAAAGTAAATTACAAACACTGGCTTCCATTGCACCTGTCCCACTCGAAGAAAATATAAGTACATTTTCTTTTGTTTCAAATACATACTTTAAATCTTCTTCAACCTCTTTCAATATCTCCTGAAACTGGCCAGTCCTATGATGTATTATAGGTCTTGCCATTGCACTGAGTGCTTCAGGTGGAACTGGAGTTGGACCCGGGGTAAGTAAATAATTTTTCTGCATAATAACCTTTCAGTAAGTTACTTCTTTTTCTTTTTCGGGCTCACGATAACTTCATCTATGAGTCCATAGGATTTTGCCTCATCTGCAGACATAAAATAATCCCTATCTGTATCCTTCTGGATCTTATCTAATTTTTGACCTGTATGTTTTGCAAGTATTTCATTGATTCTATCGCGCATCTTTAAAATCTCTTTTGCCTGTATCTTTATATCTGAGGCTTGACCTTGTACTCCACCCCATGGCTGATGTATCATAACTCTTGAATTAGGTAGGGCAAAACGTTTTCCTTTTGCACCAGCTGCCAGGATTAAAGCTCCCATACTAGTTGCCTGCCCCATACAATATGTACAGACATCTGGCTTTACAAACTGCATTGTATCATACATTGCAAGCCCCGCAGTTACAACACCGCCTGGGCTATTTACATAAATATTTATATCCCTATCAGGATCTTCTGTCTGCAGGAAAAGTAATTGAGCAATTACCAGATTAGCAACTGTATCATCTATTACAGAGCCGATAAAGATAACTCTATCTTTTAGTAGCCTTGAATAGATATCATATGCTCTTTCTCCTCTTTCCGACTGCTCCACTACTATAGGAACCAGTATAGACATTTCCTACCCCCTTCTGTTATAGGTATTATTTTAAGCTAAACTAATTTTTGCTTCTTTCAATAAAAAATCTATTACTTTTTTGTTTCTTAAATTAAGAGCTATTTCATCAAGCATGTGATTTTTTGACAACTCTTTTCTTATCTCTTCTTTTGTCTTTTTATATTGAGTAGCAATATCTTCAATGTGTTTTTCAAACTCTTCTTCTTTTATTTGTATCTTTTCAGCCTGAGCTATTTTGTCCAGTATAAAAAATGCCCTTACCTGACGGATCGCTTGTTTAAGAGAATCTTCTTCTAGTTCTTTTTTATCTTTATCGCTTAATTTAAATTTTTTATCAGATTTTTCATTTTTCTGAAGGGCTTCCATATATGCAATTCTCATATTGGCTTCTTTCGTCAATCTATTTTTTTCAGCATTAACTAACGATTCGGGGATTTCAAAGTTTAATCCTTCAATAAGCTGATTTATGAGTTGTACTTCTAAATCAGCTTCCATATCTCTTTGAAGTCTTTGCCCTAAATTATCTTTGACAGCTACTTTTAATTTTTCTAAATTTTCAAAACCTAAATCCTTGGCAAACTCATCATCTAACTTTGGTAGGACTTTTTCTTTTTCTTCGCTATCTTTCTTGGGTGTTTTTTGAGCATTCATCTCTCTTAAAGATTCAAGATTCTTCTGAACATCCTCTTCTTTTACCTCAGTTTTTTTCTTTTTTAACTTTAATCCCTTGTAGTTCTTCAGGGAAAATTCTGGTCTTGATTCAATACTGGCTTTATAAGAGAGTCCCTCTTTTAGATCAAGCTTTACATCGGTTATATCAGGATAACCTATAGGATCTAACTTGTGTTCTTCTAAGATTTTTCTATATGTCTGAGGAATAATACGTTTCATAAGCTCTTCCTCTGCGGTCTTTTTATAATGTTTCTCTAGTAAATCCTTTGGTACCTTTCCAACTCTAAAACCCGGTACCTTAGCATGCCTAGCTATACTATCATAGACCTTATCGAGTTCTAGCTTTACTTTATCAGAAGAAAGCTTTACTTCTACGATTTTTTTACAATTTTTTAGTTTTTTAATACTTGATTTCATGGTTACATTCGGAATTTCTCACCCAAGTAGATCTTGCGTGCCTTTGGATCATTAATCAGATCTTTCTCTTTACCTGATATAAGTATCCTTCCTTCTGCCATTATATACGAACGGTCAGTTATTTCAAGTGTTTCCCTTACATTATGATCTGTAAGAAGAATACCTAAGCCTTTCTTCTTAAGATCAGCTATAATCTCTTGTGCATCAGCTACTGCAATTGGATCTATACCACTAAACGGCTCATCCAGAAGAATGAATAAGGGATTCCCTACTAAGGCCCTTGTTATCTCCAATCTGCGCCTTTCTCCCCCTGAAAGCATATAAGATTTTTTCTTTGAAAGATGTTCAATATGTAATTCTGAAAGAAGTTCCTTTGATCTTTTTCTTCTAACAGACCTTGGTAGACTTAATGTTTCGAGTATTGCCATTATGTTTTCTTCTACAGTAAGTTTTCTGAATATAGACGGCTCCTGTGAAAGATATCCTATCCCGCTACGAGCCCTCCTATACATCGCTAACTTAGTAATATCTTTATTATCGAATATAATCCTTCCTTTATCAGGCTTCAACATCCCTACTACCATATAGAACGTTGTAGTTTTCCCTGCACCATTAGGACCTAAGAGCCCAACGACTTCGCCTCTTTTTATTTTCATATTTACATCATTTACTACTTTTTTACCGTCGTAGGACTTTGTAAGGTTTTCTATTTTCAATAAGTGTTCGTCAGTATTTTGTTTTTTCATTTTTGACAACCAGCCTTGGTTTTTCAGGCAATACTAAACGGCCTTCATCGACCAAATAGATTGCCTTTTCACTATAAGTTATATTTCCTTCTTTTATCATTTTAACATTTCCATTGGCAACTACCTTTTTTATACATCTTGTATCTGAATCGAAATATACATCAATACAGTCTGCTGAAACATCCCCTTCTGGATCTTTCAGCTTTACATTATTATAAAAAGTAGCACGATTATTTTTGTAATTTAAATCAAATGGGCCATCGCATGTTATAACTGTATCAGATGCTAGATTCTCTAAATCTGTCCTTGAAGATCTTATATTAGCTACTACATCTTCTTTGAATCTAGTTTTTTTATCTTCCAAATTACAGATGGCACCTTTTCCATTAACCTGAAAATCCTCTTTTTTCATATTAATATATTCATTAGTAAATATATTCTTATCTTCTGCATTCCAATATAAAGAATCTGTAGTCAATTTTATTCCGTCTGTAGTTTTAGCTATTACATTATTCTGAAGGTGTACCAGTTGTATCTTTGGATTAAAATCACCCTCTTTTGCTTTTAACTTAAGACCTCCTTTAACTCCAAATGCTACTGCTGAAGGTTCTGCTATCTTAACTTTATCTTCTCCTATTTCAGCTGATGAACCATTCAATGTCCATTTCTTATCCCCTCTCGTCTCATACTGTACAAGTGAAAAACCATCAAGGCTCTGTGTAGATTCAACATGCTGCTCCTCCCCAAAACAAAAAGAACATAAATTTAAAATTAATAAAATTGATATTATTATATTATACATTTACTTTTTTATCCTTGGTCTTCCACCTCTCATGAAACCATACCCACTGCGTAGGAAATCTTTTTATCTGATTTTCTATTGTCTTTGTATATCTTTGAGTATTTTTTAATATATCCCTATCTCTATCCTGACTTACAGTTATTTCTATTGGTCGTTCAACCATAATTTCATGACCAAAATTCTTTCTTACAATGAAGCAAGGAATTATAGGAGAATTTGTCAGGCGATTTAATATCGCTGGACCATTAGGTGTATAAGCAGGCTTCCCAAAAAAATCAACAAACACCCCTGAGACACTCTCCACATCCTGATCAGGCATTATACCTACAAATTCATTTTTCTTAAGAAGTTCTATTACATCTTTGGCTGAGGCCTCTCTATATAATACCTTCACTCCATTGCGAGATCTAATCCTATGTAAAAACTTCTCAAAGAGCTCTATCCTGATACGCCTTGCTATCACATTTACAGAATATCCTTTTATTGCAAAATAATGTGCTAATAATTCCCAGTTTCCTAGATGAGCAGATAATACTATACCACCTTTAGCTTCACGAATAAGACGCTTTATTATCTCAAGATTTTCGCACTTTATATACCTATCTATATTCTTTTTATTAAATTTAGATAGAGATACCACTTCTACAAAATTCTTTCCTAGGTTTTCAAAGACCTCTCGTACTATTAGAGTTTTTTCTTTCAAAGACCTGGTACGACCAAATGCTACATCAAGATTAGCTAAAGCTACACATCTCTGTCTTCTAAGGATAAAAAAGAAAAACCTACCAAGATATTTCCCTAGCCTAAGTCCTATCTTGAGTGGTAAAAGATATATAAAAAAGCTAAGGAACTTAAAAAAGATAATTATGATAATGTGTTTCGACTTCTTCTTAGTCATAGCCGAAATATATTATCATATATAGTATATATAAGTCAATAGGGATTTAAACTAGATAGAATCTACTTTGAGGATGTATCTTTCATCATCTTGCTCTACAATTACACTATCTTCATTTATCTCAAGGATCATTGCATCATCAACTATATCTCCGATTGTTACAATATCATTATTTATAATCGCGTAAGGACTATCTTCACTCCATAAGATTCCATTTAACATAAAGCCTGCCAGACCAGAATCAGACGATATAGATGCACTTCCAGGAAAAAATGGATCTCTCTTCCAGTCTTCTTTAATTGCAGCTTGTTTTGCCTTAGTCCTTCCAATAGAGATAGGTGCTGAGAAAAAAGATACTGATTTTGTATCTTCTTTAAGTGAGGTTTCTTTTAGTTTACGGACTCCTTTGGTTCTACCAATAACCATAAAAATCAAAAATATAACTCCTACAGCAGTTACTGCAAGTTCTATCTTTTGTTTTTTATTCAAGTTTTTCAACATAAGGTTATTTTCCTAGTATGTAACTAGTTAATTCTATATGCGCTCTTATTCTAGGCGCTATATCATCATCCTTTTCAATGTCTACATCTTCTATAGTAATCATAGGGGTATTATTTGCCTTAAGGCTCATCAAAAATTCCCCTAATAGACGATATCTTGCTTCAACTGTTAAACTTAAAGGCATGCATTTACATATATAATCTGATATATTAAGTTCTTTACCATCATGGCCTTTATAATTTTCAAGATCCCTTGGCGTTACTGAAATAACACTTACACCAAAACGCCTTGCTTCTTTGTTTAACTCTTTTATTACATTCGATACTTCCTTTTCAGAAGGAAATACATTATCAAGTAAAGCCATATTTTGTTGTATTTCCATAATGCTATCTTTTAAGTTCTCGCTGCCGCCAATAAAACTATAGAGAGATTCTACTTCTTCTTTTATCTTTTTATATTCAGCTTCTAACATCCGTACCTTTTTTACTTTAGAAACATACACGACTTGAAATAATAGGATTATAACTATAGAAATAACAATAGGTTTAATAGCCTTTTTATCCTTTAAAATAGAAGAAAATTTTATATTTTTATATTTATCTAATATTTTTAACATTGCACACTATCTCAAAGTTTAATGAGTTATGTGAATAATCTTTGTTCTTTTTACTATATATCAACTTTACCTTTTCAAATAAAGAAGATCCTTCAAGATTAGACATAAATTTACTTAATTTTTTTCCTCTTAGAATAACACCTGAAAGTTTTATATGAGGTTCTTTATACTTTATAACTAAATTGTCTAGCAGTACATATGAAGGAGTAAGATTACTTAATTCTTTCATTATCTCCCCTGAATTTATACTTCCGGAAGAGATTATATTTATAGCATGGGTAAATACAATCATCTTATCTTTAACAGCTGTTACATCCTTTATAGTTTCCCAATAGGATTTATAAATCTTTATCTGATTATTCAGACTAATTGCTTTTACTGTTAAAAATAAATAAGAAACCAAAAGCACACTTCCTACTATAAAAGATACTAGTCTTAAAAGCATCTTTTTTAATATAACTCTCTTCTCGTATTTGAATTTTTCAGGAATAATATTTATCTCGGACTGATTAATTAAAGCTAAACCAGCTGCACAACTGATTTCAGGGAGGATTTCTAGAATTTCAACTGATATTTCCTTCGATAGATAATCTTTAATACCTTTTAACTTTGAAGTTCCCCCAGAAAGTATAATCTTTTCGACAGAATCATTAAATCTATGTTCATAGTAATCAAGGGACCTTCTAATCTGATTTGAAAGTTTTTCCAAAACCGGCCTCATCATAGAAAGAACTCTTATATCTTTAGGAATACCTTTTTCGCATTTTAATTTTTCTGCTTCTTCTTTTGAAAAATTAATCTTTCCTTTATCCGAGACTAAAACACCCGTCATTGCCTCTGTAATAGTATCTCCGCCTATAGATACATCTCTTGCAAAACATAACTTTCCATTTTCAATTATAGATATCTTTGTCTTTACGCTTCCTATATCTACGATAGCCACTTTTTCTCCTGAAGGAACTATATTTAGATTAGTTATATAATTAGTGAGGGCGAACTCTACAGGAAATACATCCTGTATGTTCAATCCAAAACTTTTTAACTCATTTACCTTTTCTTCTATATTATCTTCTCTATATACTATTGCAATTAAATCTATCTTTTTAGAGTCATTTTCTTCTCTTTCGCCTAAAATACTGAATTTTATTCTTGCTGTATCTATATTAAACTCAATCTCTTCTTTTAATTCCCATCTTAACGCCTCTTCTATTTCTTCTTTAGGCATAAAAGGAATACTGGCCCTTCTTATGGCAAGATTATCAATATCAAAACCTAATGATATTTCCTCCTCAGGCCCTATATTCATATCTTTATTTAAATCTCTAAGGTGGGTTATTTCTTTTACAGTATTATCTTCAATAGAAAAATCCTTACTACTCCTTTTAACTCTAACAGCCTTAAAATGTTTCAATCCTAGATCTAAGCCAATAACCTTTCTTTGAGACGCCTTTTTACCTGCAGCAGAAAGAAGTACCTTGGCCTCTTTTTTAAGTTGTTCTATATAAGGTCCTAGAATCTTCTTTATTTTTTCTTTCAATGCATTGATTGTCTTTAAAAGATTTTGCATATCCATATTATACTACCATACTTATAAGGATTCATGCTAATAATTTTCATCCCAATCATCTTCTAATCTCACTGTAGCAGGACCTGCTTCCATCCCAGTAGGAATTCCGCCGAGAACGGATTCGTCATATGTAACGGTTACATTATTTTGAATCTTGTCGCCATCGTATTCATCTGAAATAACACAGCCTGTAACGTCTGCATAATTCTTCAGTTCCATTAGAGAAGCAAAGATCATTCCTCTCATTTGACTGTTGTTTTGTAGAGTTATTTTTTTACCTGAAGTAGGGGCGAGAATATTCCCTGCCTCTAAAATGGCGTCATTCTGAAGAGTGTAATCCTCTCTTGCATAGACCAATGTTCCGCTAGCTACTTCTCCATTGTTCTGCATCTTTACTGATTTTTTTGTTATAATAGTAACATTTTCTGTAATAGTACCAAAATTCTTAAGCTCCACATCATCTGTGGCCACAATAGTTCCTGGCCCAACAAGCGTTGCACTGCTCTGAACCGTGACCTTTTCATAATACTCTGTATCGCCATTCAGATTGTGGGTAGTATCGCCACCTAAATCCAAATCGTCATCGGCTTCACCTTCTGCCGTAGAGATCTGCTCATCATACCAGCTAGTGTCAAATTCCGGATATTCTGGTATTGGATCCGGAGGCCCTTCTGCCTCAGTATACTCTCCTCCCCCACTCACATCATCCGCATAGATCAAACCCCCTGTAACACTGGCATTGTTGGCTACTTCCACATCTTCATTGCAATAGACATCTCCTACAATTGCAACGTTATTGTCTATCAATAAGTCATTACTATTTGCAAAGATAACATAGTCAAATACAGCCGATGTCACAACCGCACTCTGTGTAACCTCCCGAGTTACATCATCTACAGTTGCTGTAGAAGTTATCGTATAGGTACTCCCATCCCTTGAGACAGCTACAGAATAACTTCCTGTGTCAAAATCCTCCTCAACTGTAGTAGGATCTGCTCTAAAATCTGACTCATTCTTAAGCTTACCTATAACTCTTTGCAATCCTGCTTCAGCTATATAAAATGCCTGCTGTATCTGCATATTAGCAACGGAAGTACTTAGAGTAGTAGATATTGTAGATGATACTGCAATCGACAGGCTAGCTGCTAGTAGCATAACAATAATAACTGCAATCAAAGAAATACCTTTTGAATTTATCTTCATCCTATTAAAAATTCCTCGGTGAAATATCTGATTGTAAATAAAAATTTTCTCCATTCTTCGTAAGGGTTATATTTATTCTTATCCTTCTTATATCAGTTGCACCAGGTGCTACATCTGGTTCTTCGATTTCATCGCCGTCAGCATCAAAATAAGTAAATGCCAAACTTGAAACATCTTCTGCAAGAGTATTAGTGGTTTCATCCTCTGTCCTATCAAGATCGGTATCACTTAAGGCATATGTTATATCAACACTATCTATATTCTCAAAACTAAATTCTGAAGCATCAGCTGTAGTAACCTTGGCACGATTTTTAACCTCTTTTATCTCTCGTGCCATCCTATTCATAGCAAGTCTACCATCGGACAATAAATCTTGTCTGTTAAACTTAAATGTCCATGCATCAATAGCCCCAAGTAAAATAGAACCAACAATACCTGTTATAATGCCCATTAGTACTATAACTATTACAAGCTCTACTAATGTGAAACCTTTTGACTTTTTCATAGTTAGTAATTCGCCAGAATCGTCTTTAAACTTATATCCCCTATTATTGCATTTGTTATGCGTACTTCTACTTGTTTATAATTTTCCATATCCTCATCATCCTCAATATCCTCAGGTACTGGATCTACTCTAACCTGCCATGAATAATTACTGAAATTTCCTGTAAAATCCTCGGGGGAATCTCTATTTTCATCATCAACGTCTGAGAAATCCAATCTTATAACCCTTTCCATTTCTCCTCTTGCTAAGTTCACTGCAACAGCCACAGCTTCATCTCGAGTCGCATTCGTAAACACCCCTGTAAATACAGCTATTAAACCTAAAGATATAATACCTATAACTACTATTGATATAATTGTCTCTATTAAAGTAAAACCCTTCATTGTATTTTAACTTTTCCTGTTACTGGCTCTATTCTTACTGTTTTAGAAAACGCCCCATCAGCAGTCTGGAGTGTCAAGACACCTTCACTTGATAAGGCATCACCATTCCCGTCATAAGGTTTACCTATAGAATCAAATTCTACTGCATCATTAAAATCAGTAGAAGTTATTACTATATCATTAAATTCTGTCATTTCATCAAATTCAACTTCTAAATCACCTTGAGTATGTGGATCTGTTGCTTTAGTACCAGTGTTCACTCTATATCCAAAATAGGATTCATCTCCTGTATCAAATGATATCCCAAACCTCACCTGTTGGGCCATTGCCATCTGCTGCATAAACCGTAAATCTGAGGCTGCCTTCTGACATGCTGCCTGAAGTCTAACACTCCCTTTGGTAGTTGTAATTTTAGGGATTACAGCCACTGCTAAAATCCCTACAATGACCAAGATCATCACAAGTTCAATTAATGTAAATCCATCTCTACGCATACTATACCTATACCATACCTTATCTATGTATAAAAATCAACCTGCGGACAAAAAAGAAACCCAACAATATACTAATAACTATTAATGTTATAATAGCACCCATCTTAAATGAATATGGATCATATATAAATTTTATTATATGTTTTCCTCTCTCAAGATAAACTGATCGTAAAATATAATCTGTTCTATAAATCTTCTCCCTTCTTCCATCTACGTATACCTTCCACCCAGGATAAAATGTATCACCTAAGACTAAAAACTTTTTATCATCTACAGTAGCTTCAATAATAACTTCATTAGGTTTATATTCTAATATATCTACTCTCCCTTTACGCTTAATATCATCTAAAGATGCAAAATCTTCCTCTAAGATTATTTCCTTTGAAGGATTAAAATCCTTACTCTTTAGTCTTTTAAGGATTTCTTCTTCATCTTTAATTAAGACTGCCTTATCCACTAAAAACACTCTTGGTAGAACATTCTTATTCTCATAAATATTGATATTTTTATTTCTTTTAACTAATCTATAGCCCTTAGCACTAAAATCCTTTATAGAAGCTATATATTTTACATTTAATAGATTTAGAAGATTTGTTTCATCAGGTGAAGCTTGTTGCATTATTATCTTTATTATATCTTCATTTCTTTTTGGAAAAAATTGCTCATATCCATATATATCATAAATTTGAAAACCTACCCCCCTATCAGAAACTAATCTTTCCTTAAGAATGCGAATAGATTCGAAATAATCTCTCTCAGGAAGAAATCTATTCTCTTTCAAGGTTACAGGAGAAGTAAATGTTCTAAATAGAGTTTTATCCTCTTTTAAAAATTCAATAGTCCTACCTGGTTTTAGATATTCATCTATATCCATATTTTGATAAACAATCCTATTTGCTGTCAATAGATCCATAAAAGATATAAATAGTAATATTGGAATTATTAAGTTCGATCTTATCTTTTTCTTTAAAGGTAAGAACATTAATACTGATAAATACATAAAAACATAAAGACTTCTCTTTATATTATGCATACCTACATATATAAAATCTCTAACATCACTAGCTTTATCTATAAAACTGGGTACTATAGCTAAAATCTTTCTATGTAAAAAATCGCTAGTT
Source organism: uncultured Planctomycetia bacterium (assembly GCA_964566255.1). GTDB lineage: Bacteria > Omnitrophota > Gorgyraeia > Gorgyraeales > Gorgyraeaceae > CAZMID01. Next base: position 55,790 of record CAZMID010000001.1, read on the forward strand.
GCAGTAAAATTCAAGTTAATCATTAAATAAAAAAATGAACTTATAACTCCAAATATCAATATACCTTTTAAGAATCTTCTAAGATTCTCACTTGATGAAATATTCTCTCTATAATATTCAAGTCCCATTCCAGCTAGAATCGCTAATGAAAATGCTGCCATAAAAAAGAATTTCACTGGATATCTTAATAAGCCAAATCCAGGGATAAAGTTATATAAAAAATAATATATTGGTGTATATCTTCCAAGGGAAAGCAGTAAGCTTACTGCCAGAAGATAAAAAAATGTCTTTCTTTTTTCTGTTACATCAAACTTTAAAGATAATACAACACATATCACAGTAAATATACCCATATAAAAAGTTAAGATCAAACTCTGTCTTATCCAATACTCCTTATATAGATAATCAGAGTCACTTAAATAAGGTACGAATAAATCTAAAAATGCATATGGAGGAAATGACCATATGGATACCTCATTAAAATGCATTGTAGCCCTAGGAGACTCTTTTATTATTTCCAAAAAAGGCAAGATCTGAAAACATGAAAGGCCTATAAAAACTAATAAAGCCAAAGCCAGTGGTATCAGACATCTTATGTAGGAGGTGTTTAAGTTTAAGCGGCCCCTGCGATTTACTTTTTCAAAGTATGCCCCTTTAGCAGACTTCTGTCGAAAACCCAAAAAAACCAAAATAAAACATGTAAGATAAAAAACTGCGGGACTCCCACCCAAGAACATCAGTGTTAGGAATATTCCCGTAAGCATAGAATTCTTAAGCCACTTCTTTCCTAAAGACCTCTCATAAAATAAAATTACAATCGGGAGCCATGCAACAGAAGTAAGTTGGGGCACTAAATTTATTGCAGAAATGATATATCCGCCAAACATAAAAATTAAACCTGAAAAAAATGATCCATATCTAGAATAATTCCACTCTCTCATCAATAGATATGTAAAAACACCTGCCAAAAAAATATGTAATATTATGAAATAATTGAATGCTTGTGGATAAGAAAATAGCATGTAGATAATGCTTAGGGGATAAAATACACTGTTTTGAATTTCTGCAATGTGTGAGGTTCCGCAGTGAAGGTAGGGATCCCATAAAGGAATAGATCCAGCACGAAATTGGATTGCACTGAATTCTCTTAGGGGATAATAACTTCTTATAAGATCTCTATGTACAAAGATTTTATTTGCAAATAATACATCAGAAAAAAAGATACATATAAGGGCTATAAAAACAAAAATGGGAATGGTATCTTTCATCCATTCCCATTTAGAATTTATAGGTATTTCTTTCAAATCCGTGGTAACTTATATTATTTACCAGCTAGAAGTATCTATTGTACCATCAGAATAAGCCCCTGCCACACCAGTACTTGATATATACCACCATCCACTTGCAGATGTATCAGTTCCACCAGGTGCAGCTGTTACAACCCCAATAGCTGTAGCATCATTTAATTTATTTGTTGGGGTACGACTATCTGCAAAATTAGCAGTTGTTAATGCAGAAGGGAACGAAGCTGCGCCAGAAGTAGCGTTCTTTGCATATTCAATAGCAATTACTGAGCGAATCGCACCCAGGCCAGCCTTGCCAGCAGAGGTCTTTGCGCTTGTAGTTATATCTACGAATTTAGGAATAGCTATTGCTGCCAATATACCAAGGATAACAATTACCATTACAAGTTCAATAAGAGTGAAACCTTTTTTATTCCTAATCATTACCTCCTCCTTTCAACCTTGCCAGTTTTACTATTATATATGAATCTACGACCATATGGATCTATTGGATAACCTTCCTTATCCTGTACCTGCTTTTCTAAGTACCTTCTGCCATATAAAGTACTTTCTTTTACTGTTCGGCACTTCTTATTAAGCTCTCTAATATCTTTTGGATAAGAACCTTCTAGTATCATATACAATTCTAATGAATATTTCAGATTTGTCAATTGATTTTCCAAAGCAACCTCTCTTGCCTCACTCAAATTCCTTACAAGATAGCTTGAAAAAATCCCTACAATAAGGCCTACTATTAAAATAATAAAGATTAATTCTAATATGCCTCTACCATACTGCATCATTTAAGTCCTAAATAATGACATCAGATTCCACATAGGCAAGAATATTGCTAATGCAAGAATCAAGACTAGAATCCCTATAATAAATATTAAAATCGGCTCTATAAGAACTGTAAGGTTCCTGACAGTATAATCTACTTGAGAATCATAATAGTCCGCTACCTTTAATAATAAGTCGTCTATTTTACCTGTCTCCTCTCCTATCTTAACCATCTGCATTACAATACTAGGAAAAAGTCCACTTGCCTTCATTGGTTCTACCATGCCCTTGCCTTCATTGACAGCTTCTATAATATTTTCAATTGAATTCGAAACAATCTTATTGCCAATGCCTCCCTTAACAATACCAAGTGCATTCAATATAGGTATACCACTTGAAGAAAGCACAGAAGTCATTCTGCTAAACCTTGACATTGAAATCTTTAAAGTAAGTTCTCCAAAAATAGGAACTTTTAATTTAAAATTATCCCACAAGTATCTACCTTTTTTAGTGTTGATAAAATTCTTGAAAACTATAGCTAATCCAAATATTGCAAGAATTATAAGATACCAATAATGTACCAATATAAAATTTAAACCTAAAAGCATCCTTGTAGGAAGTGGGAGTTGGGCTTCAAATCTTGCAAAGAGAGCACTAAACTTAGGTATTATAAACATAACTGCCATAGGAAACGCCATGGAAATAGTCAATACAACCAATATCGGATATCGTGTTGCCTGCTTTATCTTCATATTTACTTCCTGTTCGTGCTCAAGAAAATTCGCAAGCCTATCTAATACACTATCCAAGATACCGGCTGTCTCTCCTGCGCGTATCATATTTATATAAACATCAGAGAATACTTTAGGAAATTTTGAAAGGGTTTCTGATAGGTTCTTTCCTGCTTCTATATCGCGGGCTATCTCATTAATAATACCTTTAAAATACGTATTACTAGTCTGTTCTTGTATAGATTCTAAACTAACAAGGATTGAAACCCCTGAACGCTGCAGTGTCATGAGCTGTCTTGTAAAAACAATCAGCTCAGCCAGTTTTACACTGTGAAAGATTTTCTCTAAAAGATTAATTTTATTTAATGTAAGATGATGTTCTTTGATGAGAATGGGTGCATAGCCCATTTTTTTGAAGTGAGTAGCGACTGTCTCTTTGGATTCTGATTCTATGGTGCCTGTAGAAGCCCGTCCGTACTTATCACGGATCTTATAGCGGAAATTAGGCATTATTACTCTTTTGTTATCTTAATTATCTCATCTATCGTGGTAATACCTTTTGAAACCTTCTCCAGTCCATCGTCATTCAATGTCTTCATGTCCATCTCAAGAGCCTTCTTCTTTATTACGTCACTCGAGGCCCTAGCAATAATCATTTTCCTGATTCCTTCATTGATTATTAGAAGCTCAAATACCCCGACTCTACCTTTATATCCTGTATCCTTACAATTCTTACAGCCTTTACCTCTAAATAATTTTTTAATATCTTTACCTGCAGATTTTAAGATCTCATCTGATGGCTTATAAGATTCCTTACATTTTTCACAGACTTTTCTAACAAGTCTCTGGGCCAAGATCCCTATAACTGAACTTGAAATCAAAAATGGCTCCACACCCATATCCAAAAGCCTTGTCAAGGCTGTCGCAGCATCATTTGTATGTAAAGTACTAAAAACTAGATGTCCTGTTAGTGCTGCCTGAATAGAAATCTCGACTGTTTCCTTGTCTCTGATTTCTCCTACCATTATTATATCTGGATCTTGTCTTAAAATAGACTTAAGTCCTGTTGCAAATGTCAGGCCTGCCTTTGGATTTATTTGAGACTGTCTGATTCTACCTAGATGATATTCAACAGGATCTTCTACAGTAATAATATTTTGCTCTTTTGAATCGATTGTAGAAAGAGCTGAATAAAGAGTGGTAGTTTTTCCGCTTCCAGTAGGTCCTGTAACAAGTATTATTCCATGAGGGTGCTTTATCAAAGATTCAAAATCTTTTTGCATCTTTTTAGAAAAACCTAAAATATCAAGGTCTAATAAGACTGCTCCTTTATCTAAAATCCTTATTACTATATTTTCGCCATATATCGTAGGAAATGTAGAAACCCTCAAATCGATATCTCTATTTTCTACTTTTATATTAAACCTTCCATCTTGTGGTTTTCTTTTTTCTGCAATATCAATCTTAGAAAGAACCTTTATCCTGGATAAAAGTGCTGCTTCAAGATGCTTGGGTGGTGAAAACATCTCGTATAAAACACCATCTATTCTGAACCTAACCTTTAACACCCCTTCTTCTGGTTCTATATGTATATCACTGGCTCTTTCTTTTACTGCCTGCATAATTATTAGATTTACAAGTTTTATAACAGGTGCCTCATCTGCTATCTCAGCAAGTTTTTTAGTGTCTAACTCTACAGGTGCGATTTCTTTCTTTTTATCCTTACTGATATCTCTTATTACATCTTCAACTGAACCCTGTACGCCATAATACTGATCTATTGCACTTAATATAGCACTTTCACTTGCCAATACCGACTCTATCTCACATTTAGATTTACGACTCAAATCATCTATAGCCATAATATCTTTTGGATCTGCCATTGCTACAGTAACAGTATCTCCTATTTTAAAAACAGGAATTGCTTTATGTTTACGTGCTACACTTTCTGATATGAGTTTTAATATATTGGCATCCACTAAGTAATTACTTAGATCGATATAAGGGACTTCTAATGCCTCAGACATTGCCTGGGCATAATCATCTTCTGTAACTATGCCTGTTTTTACCAATAATTTACCAATAGGTATGCCTTTTTTCTTAGAATCTTCCTTGGCCTTTTTAATATGCTCTTCTGTAATAAAAGAACGTTCTAATAAAATTTGTTCTACAGTCTTTTTTGTCATATCTATCCTAATAACTCCTTTATCTTTTGTACTAGTTCCTGAGGTTCAAATGGTTTTGTTATATGAGCATCTGAACCTACCTGTTTACTTAATTCTTCATCTTTTTCTTGTGCACGCGCAGTAAACATAATAATAGGTATTGACTTATAATCCTTATTAGCCTTAAGAGTCCTACAAACCTCAAACCCATCCATCTTAGGAAGCATCAGATCTAAAATTATAAGATCTGGCTTGATAGATTTTGCCTTTTTTAAGGCGTCTTCTCCATCTCCGGCCTCAGTCACATCATAGTTTAATGCCTCAAGGCGGAATTTCAACATTTTTCTTAAATCTTCTTCATCATCTACTAAAAGTATTCTCTTCTTATCCATAACTTACCCCTTTTAAGTTAAATATTCTGATATGGCTTTTTCCCATAAACCTTGAGATTTAAGTATAATCTCTATAAGTTCTCTTACTGCTCCCTTCCCACCTTGCTTTTTAGTGATATAATGAGCAGATTTTTTTACTTCTTCTACTGCATTAGGGGGTGCAACTGAAAAACCAACCCTTTTTATTATAGGTAGATCTAAAAGGTCATCTCCCATAAAACAAACTTCATCGTCTTTTACTTTGAATTTATTAAGTACGCTTTTATAAATCTTTAGCTTTTTATGATCTGAATAGACTGCTGAAACTTTCATCTCGGCCGCCCTATGCTTAACAATTCTTGTTTTCTTTGCAGTAATAATTACTGATTTTATACCTATCCTATTAAGAAGGATCATACCAAAACCATCATTTACATTAAAACATTTTAATTCATCCCCAAAATTGTCGTAAATTATGCGTCCATCTGTAAGAACACCGTCTACATCTAATATTAATAACTTTACTTTTTGTGCGCGCTCTTCAATCATACAAGCCCTGCCTTTAAAAGGTCCTGGACATCTACTATACCTATGGCACAACCTTTATCATCTACTATAGGAATCTCATCTATCTTATTTTCTCGTAAAATCCTTAGTGCCTCAACTGCAAGACATCCTTTTTTAAGTGTTTTGGGTCTTTTTGTCATTACATCTTTAACTTTTCTTCTTGAAAGATCAGGGTCTTCTTCTAAATGCCTTCTTAAATCTCCATCTGTAAAAACGCCTTTTAATTTCTTTTTTCCATCTATAACTGTAGCACTTCCTGCCCTAGCAGCAGTAATTGCTAAAAGGACGTCTTTTACCTTACAATTTTCTTTTACAAGAGGATTTGCATTGCCTTTTCTCATTATATCTTCTACCTTTAAAAGAAGCTGTTTTCCAAGATTCCCACCTGGATGAAGAAATGCAAAATCACTTCTTTTGAACCCTCTTTTATCCATCAATGCAGCACACAGGGCATCCCCCATCGCAAGCATTGTAGTCGTACTTGCCATAGGTGCAAGCTGCAATGGACAGGCCTCTTTTTTTATTGAAACATCGAGCGTTGCATCACTATTTTTGGCAAGTGTTGAAGAGGTATTTCCTGTTATTGCAATCAGTTTTGAGCCAATCTTTTTTATATGAGGGATTAATCTTATGATTTCTTCTGTTTCGCCACTATTTGAGATGGCAATTAAAATATCTTCTTTTCTTACTCTACCCAAGTCACCATGAATTGCCTCTACAGCATGAAGCCATAAACTAGGCGTACCAGTAGATGAAAGAGTTGCAGAGATCTTTTGACCTACGATGCCAGCCTTACCCATACCTGTTACAACCACTCTTCCTTTAGACGAAAAAATAAGTCTAACTGCCTTCTCAAAATCTTTATTTATTCGTGAAGATAGCTGTTTTATGGATTCGGATTCTATTTTTAAAACTTGTTTTGCGCGTTTTTTTAGCATTTTGTAATTTTATCTATTTTTTTGATGTCTTTTAATAGTTTTTTAAGTGCATCCAGCGTAATCATATTAGGACCATCACAAGGTGCCTTATCCGGATCTTTATGAACCTCTAAAAATAAACCGTCACAACCCATTGCTACAGCTGCACGCGAAAGACCAGGTACGAATTTACGTTCTCCGCCGGAAGATTCACCTTCGCCTCCAGGTAACTGTACACTATGCGTTGCATCATAAATAACAGGGTAATCAAACTTACTTAATATTTCCAAAGATCTCATATCACTAACAAGATTATTGTAACCAAACATCGTGCCGCGCTCTGTAATGATAATATTTTTATTCCCGGTCGATTCTATCTTCTCTATGATATTACCAATATCCCATGGTGCCAAGAACTGACCTTTTTTAATATTTACTATTTTCTTTGTCTTTGCAACTTCTACAATAAAATCAGTCTGCCTACATAAAAATGCGGGTATTTGAATAATATCTAAAACCTTTTTTGCCTTATCTAGTTCAGTCTTACAATGAACATCACTTAATATAGGAATATCTAAATCCTTTTTGATCTTTGCTAAAATCTCTAAACCTTCATCAATCCCTGGCCCCCTGAATGAATTCATGTTAGAACGATTTGCCTTATCATAACTTGTTTTAAATATAAAACCTATATCTTCTTTTTTACAAATCTCTCTTATTAACTTTGCATGCTCTAAAGAATGTGAGCTACTTTCTATTACACAAGGCCCTGCAATTAAAATAATAGGATTTTTACTGCCTAGTTTTATATTTTTTATTTTTATCTCTTTAGTCATCTTATCCTTTATAAGAAACTAAGTTGTTCTGAATTCTTCATTACTTCGACTGCCTTCTTTAAATCCTCTGGTGTATCTATACCAATTGTATCAAATTTTGTTTCTAATACTTTTATTTTATATCCATTCTCAATTACTCTCAGTTGTTCTAACTTTTCATTCTTCTCTAGCTTTGTCTGAGGAAGACTCCTAAATGTCAAAAGAAAATCCTTAGTATAAGCATAAAGTCCTATATGTTTATAACAACTTGTCACTCGAGTCTCATGCTTTAATGCATATGGAATTGGTGCTCTAGAAAAATATAATGCAAAACCATATCTATCTCTAACTACCTTTACTACATTCGGATCTACGATTTCATATAGATCTTTAATTTTATGACAAAGCGTTGTCATGTAAATATTCTTATCTTTTAATATAGGAAAAACAACATCGTCTATCATACTGGGATGGATAAATGGCTCATCTGCCTGGATATTTACAATAACCTTTGCTTCAATTGAATTGGCTACCTCAGTAAGTCTATCTGAACCACTCTTATGGGCTTGGGATGTATATACAGACTTTGCACCAAAACCTCTTGCCGTCCTATATATACGTTTATCATCAGTAGCTATTATAAGGTCTTCTATTGATTTTGACTTTTTGGCGTTTTCCCAAGTGTGTTGAATAACCGGTTTTCCACAGAGATCTCCTAAAAGCTTTCCTTCGAATCTAACTGAACCATATCGCGCTGGGATTATTCCTACAGCATTCATTTTATCCTCGCTAAAAGTTCTTTTTGAGTTAATACAGATATTCCAACTTTACCCACTGCAATCCCTGCTGCAATATTTGAGATATAGGCTGCATCCAGCATACTTGCATTAGAACTAAGTGCTAAGGTAAAAACACTAATTACTGTATCGCCTGCACCCGATACATCATATACTTCTTGCGCAACTGTAGGGATATGCGTAACAGTACCTTTTTTCTCAAAAAGCTGCATACCATCTTCGCCTAATGTCACAAGAACCGCTTCACATTTCAATTTATTAAGTAAGATTTTACCTACTTTATTAAGGCTATCTTCTTTAATCTTCAAACCTATCGCCTGATGAGCCTCATGATGATTCGGAGTAATAGTTGTTACATTCTTATAATAATGAAAATGTTCTTCTTTAGGATCGACATTTACTATCTTTTTATGCTTTTTGGCTAATTTTAATACACCCTCTAAAAGATGAGGCGTAACAACACCTTTTCCATAATCCTCTATTATAATTGCATCTATTTCATTTATAATCATTTTAACATAATCTATTATTTCATCAATCGGTCCTCTATTTATACCGTGCATTTTTTCTTTATCAATCCTTACGACCTGCTGTTTATGCGCAATGACCCTTGTTTTAAGTGTGGTGGGTCTTTCTTCATCTATAATTATGCCACTCACATCTATGCCCTTATCTCTTAGTTCATCCGTAAGAATTCTTCCTCTTTCATCCATACCTACAACACCTGCTAAATGCACTTCTGCACCAAGGGCTTTTATATTATTGGCGACATTTGCAGCACCACCTGGCATAAAAGATTCTGAACGTACCCATACTACAGGAACAGGTGCCTCAGGAGAAATCCTTGATACATCACCCCATAAAAATTCATCAAGTATCAAGTCTCCTATTATAAGGACTCTTGCCTTTGAGAATTTATTTATAATTTTTCTGAACTTTTCTTTTTTCTTCATCTAAATCTTCTCAATAATAGATTGCGCTAAAAGCGGTATCATTATTTCATGATGACCAATGATAGTATATCCCTTCCCACCAGAATGTACTGGACGCTTCACTACATTTTGATAAGGCCTATAATGATTTATCATATCAAAATTACATGCGGTAAAATTTTTGATGTTATAGCCGAGGTTTCGCGCAACATTCAATGCCTTTAAAAATACTTCTGGAAGAATTACAGAAGAGCCTATATTTAATACCACGCCTCCATCTCCAAGACCAGAGACTACCTCTATAAAATTGTGAAAATCCTTCAACGATGACGCACCTAGATCCGAACCATTACAGCTTGGATGCTGATGTATAATATCAGTACCTATAGCAACGTGTATAGTAGCTGCAATATCTTCTTTAACTGAATTAAATAAAAGGCTTAAGTGTTTAAAAGGGAGTTTTTCTTCTTTTATCAGTTGTCCTATAGCCTCTCCCATGCCAATGTCTTTTTTTACTGCTTTTCTAATTGCGCCATTCAAATATAATCCAGTCTCTTTTGCCATGCCAAAACTTCCATCTTCAAGGGATTTACCAACATCCTCTGAGGTCTTACCAATAAGGGCAATTTCAAAATCATGTATGGCGCCAGAACCATTAAGCGCAAGTGCTGTAATTACCTTTTTCTTTATAAGTTCTATTATTACTGGATTAAGGCCACATTTAATCACATGAGAACCCATCATAAGTATGACAGGTTTTTTCTTTTTGTGTGCACTACAAATACTATCCACAACCTCTCTAAAACTATTGCCAGTAAGTATATTAGGAAAACCCTCGTAGAATTTAGAAAAACTCATTCCTTTAGAGGGAACTTTCGAAAAATCCTGATATCTAACCTTATTCTTCCTCTTAGATATAGGATAAGTACTTAATTTATTAAGATCTATCTTAGACTTATTCTTAGGCATATATTACCCCTTTTGGGTATTTGGAGCATTTTAGCATTATTAATCTAGAGTGTCAAGATTCTCTATTTTTTGAAGCGTTATAGTAATAGCACCAACTAATGGTATCCTGGTTGTTGTAACTAAAAGAGGTATCCTCCTTTCGTCAGCTGAAAGCCATATAGTAGCCTTTGCTTTTCTTCTTATCTTCCCCTGAAACCATGGAAGTGGCTCTACCATAAATGCCTTCCACTGGCCAACGCCTTTAATATTCACAATACCTTTTCTTCTTATCTTTGCCTCTAAAAGATAATTATTTTCATCCACATTAACATTGGCAAATACAGATTTATTGCCATTTAACTTCTGTAATCTAAAATAATATAAAGAACTCAATGGATCCAAGACCTTTTTAGGAATATCAAATTCTTTTTTGCCATCATTAAGCCTGGAAAAATAGAAAGCCTTGCCTTTTTCCTGATCAAAGTCTGTATATTCATCTGCCATGTACCCGCCTTCCCTCTGGCGCTTCTCAAATCTTACAGGATAAAGCGTTTCCGTATCAATATAGGTGGATATCTCATCTCTAACTTTATATATCTTTGATATTAAAGGTGCGCTTCCAGCTGTACCAACAATATGATAGACTTGATGACCTTTTAACTCGGTAATTTCCTTAACATATAAACTTACAGTCCCTACATTTAAACCCAACCATTCTGTTTTATATGTAAATTTTTCCCCTACCTGTAACTCTTTAAGAGGTGGAGAGATTTCAATTTTCTCTCCTCTACCAAAAATCCTATATCTTCCTAGTGAACCGCATCCTGATATAAATAAAATTGATATAAAGATTAATAAATATAATCCCATTTTTTTCATAATAATTCACTCGCTTTCTCTATGACCTCATTCACAGTGATTGATTTTAGACATAAAAACATTTTTTTACAATTATGCGCTAGACATTTATTACAACCGATATCCTTATGTAACACTATGTTATTATCTGATAGCCCCTTCCATCTTGTAGGGCTAAGACCTTTTTCATTCCTTCCAAATATAGATATAGTGGCCGCCCCTATAGTACATGCAATGTGAACAGGACCTGAATCATTCGAAATAAATAAAGATGCTTTTTTAAATAATGCTCCTAGTTCTCCTAAAGAAGTCTTCCCACATAAAAATAAAGGCTTACTTTCCATAAGATCTTTAACCTTTTCACCTATTTTTACCTGATCAGGACTTGAGACTAAAACAACCTTTACATTAAATCTTCTGGATAAAGAATTTGCTACTTTTGCAAAATTTTCCTGAGACCACATCTTTGAAATACAACTTGCCCCAGGATGCAGTACTATAAACTTTTCTCCATCTTTTAAACCAGAACTTTTAAGTAAATCATCTATATTTTTTTCGTGTTCTTTTTTGATTACTATAACTGGTGGAGAACTTTCGACCTTTAGACCAATAGAACGTAATATATCCAAAGAATATTCAGATTCGTGTTTTTCTCCAAGGCGCTTTTTGTATTCTAACTTTTCAGTCAGAAGAAAATCCATCTTACCTTTTTTATATCCTACCCTTTTTGGAATGCCACTAAGGAAAGAGATGCAATTTACTCTAGTCGTAGAATGTAAAATTAAAGCAAGGTCGAACTTCTTTTTCTTAAGATGGGTGATGAAACCTAATGTCTTAAAAATACCTTTATGTTTTAACTTTTTATCATAGACAATTATTTCGTTAAGATAAGGATTGCCTGTTATAATTTCCCGAGTTTGAGGAGAAACCATCATAGCAATGTAAATATCTGGAAAGGCCTTCCTTAAAGCTGTAATTACAGGTGTAGAAAGTACTACATCGCCTATCCTATCAGTCCTTATAATAAGAATTCTTTTTATATTAGAAAAATTCATAATAATTTCTTAATTGCTTCTAAAACTTCTTCTGGTTTTATTTGTTTCATGCACTCATGATTAAATCTACATAATGCCTTTTTACATGGAGAACATTTTAAGTCTTTTCGTATAACTATGTCATGTGTGCCCGTAGGTCCATACTCTTTAGGATCTGTTGGCCCAAATATAGCTACTACCTTCACTTTCAAGTCTGATGCAATGTGCATAGAAGCACTATCACATGTTAAAAGCACTTTTAATCTATCTATTAAAGCGAATAATTCATTTAAGGTGAGTTTTCCTGTTAGATCAATTAAGCCTTCATATTTCATAGCATTCTTTATCGCACTTGAGACATTGACTTGACTTGCTTCTCCCATTAAAACAACTTTATTTCTTTTATTCTCTAAAAGATTATTTATAACCTTTACAAATCCCTCTATAGGCCATTCCTTTGTATAACTGCGACATGAAGGTGCAACGCCTATTAAAGAATCTTCCTCTCTAAGGCCTCCCCCCTCAAGCAATCTCTTTAGGGTATATTTATCTTTTTGATCAATATAAATATTTTTTTGATTTTTATACTCTATACCTAAGTTTTTAAGTTTAGATAAATGATGTAATCTTTTATGTTTTTTTCTAGTTTTATTTATTGAAAATAAACTACTTTTCTTTTTAGCACCTATTAAAATAGGCATAAGGCTTGCTTTCATATCAATACAGATATCATACCTATTTTTCCTTAGCATATTTATGAACTTGATCTTTTCTATTAAACTTGAATGTTTATCATATGTAAAAATCTTATCTACTCTTGGGTCTTTTATAAAAACCTCTTTTGGCCTTGGCCCTACTACTACATCTATACTTGATTCTGGAAATTTGCTTTTAAGTGCAGAAAAAATAGGCAGCGTCAAAACCACATCACCAATATTACTAAGTGTAATGAAAAGTATTTTCATGATATTGCCTTTAGTACATCTTGAACAGTTACTGCCTTCATACATTTATTATCCTTACACAAAATACTATAACAGGGTATCTTACATCCAATGTCTTTCTGTAAAACCTTGGTTACTCCTTTACCATAAGGGCCTGTAATTTTACTAGATGTAGGACCAAACAAGGCACAAACAGGTGTTCTTACGCCCTTTGCAATATGCATAGGTCCTGAATCATTTGAGATAACCCACTTTGCCTTCTCAAAAACTGCACCTAATGTCTTTAGATTTGTCTGGCCGCATAATAAAATTGGCTTTCTTCTCATTAAATTTGATATCTCTTTGCACAAGGAAATGTCTTTTTCTGCGCCAGTCAAAACTATCTTCATGTTTAATTTGTTAAAAATCTCATCTCCAAGATTTGCAAAATTTTTAACAGGCCATCTTTTTAAATCCCAATTACCCCCCGGATTTATTGCTATAAAACTTTCTCCTTCTTTAATACCTTTTTGCCTTAAGATAGCTATCGCATTATCTCTGTCTCCCTTAGATATAAAAAATTCGTAGTCTGTAGATTTTATATCCATACCTACAGCCCTTGCAAGAGACAGAAAATGTTCTACCTTATGTAAATCTTTAGAAGGTTTAGGAATTTTTTTAGTCAATAAAAAACCTGATTTTTTACTATCATAACCTATACGCTCTGGTATCCTTGAAAGAAAAAGTAGCATGGTTCTAGATAAAGACTTACGCAATATAAAAGCAGTATCAAACTTCTTTGACTTTAACTTTGAGACAATTGAAAACTTTCCTAATAAATGTACAAATTCTTTCTTCTCATCATATGAAATAATCTCATTTATATGAGGGGTATCTCTAAGTACTCCAATACATCTGGGATGCGTAAGAATAGCAATATAACTTTTAGGATAATTCTCCCTCACTGCCTTTATAAATGGCATCACAAAAAGTGTATCACCTAACCAATTTACATTAACAATAAGAATCCGCCTCATCATCTAATCTTCATCCCTGTGTTCTTTTATCCACGTGTAAAAACCTGATGTTTCAATCCAAAAAACAAATAAATTATCCGAAGTCCTGGATATACGCACTCTATCCATTGCAAATAAATCATGCTTTGGATATTTTTTTCCAGGATTGGTAGCTACTGCAATTTTATAACCTGATTTTATAACTTTATCTCTTGCTGAATCACTAAAGCCTCCAAGGGGATAGCTAAATGACAGGACTTCTTTTTTAATATAATCTTCTATTATCTTTTTAGAATTAGTGATTTCTGTAGTTAATTTTCCCCCTTGAAAAGCTGGAAGATATCTATGGGACATGGTGTGGCTTCCTATAGAGATAATATCGCTTTCGGACATCTCAATAACCTGACTCCATGTTAAATAACCCTTTTTTCCTATTAGATTAGGAACTATAAAAATTGTTGCAGGAATTTTATACTTTTTTAAAATAGGGTAGGCCTCTATATAATTATCTTCATATCCATCATCAAATGTAATAGCAATTGTTCTAGGAGGGAATTTTCCAGATTTTACCAACTTTACCAGATCTTCAAGTTTTACAACATTATAATTATGCCTTTTTAAAAAAGAAATCTCTCTTTCAAAACTTTTTGGAGAAACGCTCAATTTGGAAACTTCAGCATCATTATCAATCTTGTGATACATAATAATAGGTACAGTATATTGCTCTCTGACACACAAAAATCCAATAACTATAAAGATTAAGATACCTAATAAAATTATAGATTTCTTTTTAAAGCGTAAATTCATATTACCTCGTGATATACTTTTTCTATCCTTTCTACCATGCCATCAATAGAAAACTTTTCTACAACCTTCTGTCTGGCAGCATGAGACATCTTTTTATAGAGATCTCTATCTTTTAGTAATTTCAATACAGGTTCGACTAAAACTCTGGGATTTGATGGTGGAACTAAAAACCCATTAATATTATCTTCTATAATACTAGGTATACCCCCTGTATTTGTAGCAACTGTAGGCTTTCCTGAGGCTAGTGCTTCTAAAAGCGCAATACCCAGGCCCTCCTTCCTCTTAGGGGTAAACATAAATACATCCATGATAGATAAGATACCTACTGTATCCAGTTGAGATCTGACAAAAACTACGTTTCCTGAAAGATTAAGCTTAACTACTAAATCAGCTACTTTTGAATATTCCTTACCATCTCCGACAAAAACAAGTTGTATATCTTTTTTTTCTTTCAATATCTCACAAAGAGCATATAAAAGGATATCATGTCCCTTATCAGGTGTAAATCTGGCTATCGTTCCGATAATAGAACAGTCTTTTCTTATTCCAAATCTATCTTTTAAAGCATCTTTTTCTTCTTTTGAAAAATCTTTAAGGAATTTTTTAACATCTATACCATTATATATTAAAGAAATCTTCCTTTTATCTACCTGAAAATCATCTATTAAATGTCTTTCTACTGCCTCACTTATTGCAATCACGCGCACGCCCCATGAAGGAAGTAATCCTCTACCTATATTTTTTCTAAAAAACCCATGGCATGTTGTAACTAGCTTGATTCCAGATAACCTTGATGCAAAAAAACCTGCTACATGAGTAACTCGAGTCTGAGAATGTATTAAATCAATATTTAACTTCTTTACTATCTTAGTGATTTCAAAAACGGCCTTAAATACCTTAGGGTTTAATTCGGATTTAGTAAGTATATTAAGTTTTATATGTGGAATCCCTATTTTTTCTAACTCAGGTACCAGTTCTCCTCCGCTTGAAGCAATAAATACGTTTTCTCCTCTTACCTTTAATGCCTTTGCAAGGGATATCGTATAACTAGATATACCACCAATATTAAGATGTGTTGTTAAGAGTAATATCTTCATCCTAACTTATCCATTATTATCTTAAATACCTCATCTACACTAATCTTCTCCATGCAATAAAGCTTCTTACAAACAGATTTGTAACATGGAGAACAAGTTAATTCTTTTTTTATAACAATCCCCTTATCTACGGGTTCAAAATGCTTTCTCGGATCTGTAGGACCAAACAGGGCTACAAAATTCACTCCCATACTTGAGGCAACATGCATAGGAGCGCTATCTCCTGTAATAAAGATGTTACATCTTTTTATTAAACTAGCTAGTTGTGTGATCGTAGTCCTACCTACTACATTTATAACCTTACTATTTGTCATATCTATGATTTTTTTTGCCAAATCAATCTCTCCCTTTGAACCTGTAATAACAACCCTTATATCCTTTGCTGCCAACATATCTGAAAGTTTAGCAAAATACTTAAGTGGCCAACGTTTTGTCTTCCAGCTGCTCCCAATATTAAGCCCTACGACTGATTGGTTTTCTCTTACCCACTCATTTTTCAATAAATTATCTACATATATAGAATCTTCTCTTCCGGGCCATATTTCTAAACGTTTAGAAGCACCTACTGTATTAATACCTGCTTTTCTTAATACCCTGAATTGTTCTTCAACAGGCCCCACAGCAATCTTTAGATATTTCAATTTATTATTTATTAAAAATCCAAGTTTATTGTTATTATATCCAAACCTTCTAGAGACTCCTCCAGACCATGCAATAAAATGAGTCTTTCTATTATTCTGTAAATCTATAGACATATCAAATGCTTTACGCCTTATAATGCCAGCTGCTTTTATAAATCCCTTTATAGTTTTATCTTTTCCTTTTCTATCGTAAAGAATGATATCATCTATATAAGGACACTTTTTCAATATACTTCTAGCATCGCTTCCTGCAAGTACACTAATAAGTGCGTTGGGAAAAGTATTCCTTAACGTCCGTAAACTTGGAACAGACAATATCACATCTCCTACTGCACCTAACTTTATTACCAGTATCCTTTTTATATTTGCTGCTTCTTCATAGACTCTTATAGTACTATCTGCCATACGCATAAAACTATAGTCTCTTTCAACTCTCTTCCTTGCTTCTATTGCAAGATTTTTAGATAATTCTCTATCTTTTAAAAGCTTTACTATGGAATTTACCATTTCCATCATATCACCTGGTTTTACAAGTATACCTGTTTTATTATTTTCTATAATATCTACAACTCCTCCTATTTTAGTAGCTATAACAGGTACACCACTTGCACCTGCTTCAATAATTACTCTACCAAAGGCCTCCTGGCCTATAGAAGGAAGTACCAAAAGATCTAATTCAGACATTAGCTTTGGTATATCATGTCTGGATCCTAAAAATTCTACAAATCTTTCTATATTGAGTTTACGAATTAAAACTTTTAAGTTTTCTATATATTCGGGTTTATCTTCGGGTGCATCACCTATAATCAATATCTTTACCTTTGGAAATATCCTTACCACCCTTGCAATAGCCTGTAGAAAAAAGGTATGTCCCTTTATAGGCGTAATTCTGCCAATAACACCTATTTTATATTCTACTTTATTGTGAATAGGATTAAATTTAAATTTATCAAGGTCAACCCCTCTTGGAATAAATTTTATTCTTTCTCTTGGTACGCCAAAATCCTCTATCATATGACGTCCTATAACAGTTGAGGCCACTATTACAAACTTACCCCAACCCATTATGCGGCTTAATAAATGCTTGGAATAATAACCATGTGCTGTTGTGATAAAATTGGCTGTAGTATGTCTTGCTGCAAAAAATGCAATAATAGCTGGTACGCGAGAACGAGCATGCACTATGTCTATACGCTCTTCTTTTATAATACGCTCTAATCTTTTGATCATTCTAAGAATAGTAAAAAGGGATTTTTTATGTACAGGTAATTTTATGTGTATTGCCTTTGTAGATAAAAGCTCTTTCACCATCCTGCCACCAAAAGAGACAACAATAACCTTATGCCCCCTTTTAACCAGTTCCCTAGATAAATCAAGTGTGCCTGTTTCGACACCGCCTACATCCAGTCTTGGAAGGATTTGTAAGATATTCATATAAGTGAAATTAAACTTTCTGTTATAATCTTTCTATCGTCTAGTTCCTTTATAGACGGTTTTTCTTTCAAAATGCGCTTTAAAGAATCGTAGATCTCTTCTGGTGTTTGTAAATTAATATAGCCTTTTCTTTCTAGGTCTTCAATAATCCTTTCGTACTTACTCTTATGTGATTCTTTATTCATCTCTCTAAAGACAACAACATGTTTTTCTGAAGATATCGCCTCTGAAACCATAGATACGCTATCAGGAGAAACTACTACAACCTCACTCAAACCAAATATTGCTGGTACAATACCATCAATATTCTTTTCATTTGCTATTACTAATAATTTACACCTTGGGTTCTTGCTTAATCTATCTTTTAAGAAACTATCTATCTCTTTTGAAGTCCTTCTGGATGTAGAGATAAATAGATTAAGATCTACTTCGTCAGCTATCTTCAAAACCCCATCTACTACCTTTTCAACGGCTTCTCTTTCCAATTTAAAATTTTTCGTGTCTCCTCCGATTAAAATACCTATACCACGATTAGTAGTTCGAACCTTGCCACCTGTTACTTTTAAAACTGATTCTTCTATAGCTTTTTCAGTAATCCTATTAGGCGCAGATTCCGTAACCAATGCATTAGACCTTAAATTTTGGCTAACATCATGCCTTGGTAAAATTACTAGATTAAATTTTCTAGCCCTAGCCAAAGTCGGTTTCATTATAAGAATATTCCTAGCCTTATTCTCATATTTTAGAAAAATATTTGTAGCTGATAAAGAAGCACCACAAGAAATCACTATATCGGCATATGTATTCTTAACCTTATCAAAGGATTCTTTTTCTAAACAAACTTTTAAGCACCTTAAGCATCCCTGACATCTGGGACCTGCAAAAATACTACAAATATCCAAAAGAATCCTCATGAAGTTATTCTTAAACCTTATTTCTCTAACCTTAATATCTAAAATCGGTTCTTCTTCTATACATCGTGATTTTAGTCTTAAAGATAAAGCATCTTTAACCATCTCTGCTACAGCCATTGCCTGATTTAAATGACCTGGCTTTCCATCACTTAAAACCAATACAGTCCTTTTAGGAGTGCTCTTCCATCTTTTATGTGACCATAACCATTGTTCAGGAAACCTCCTTATGTAACCTTCAACAACTGCCGTCATCTTCTTCAGATTCTCTTTTGTATCCTGAGTATTTATAAACTTCAAAGGTTCTCCGATTTCTACAATGTGCCTCTTGTGTCCTACCCGCCACGTAAATGAAGGAAGAATTGCTGAACCTGTTTTTAGACTAAAAGCTAAAGCCCCCTGTGCTACAGAAGCAGGCCTATTAAAAAAATCTACAAATACACCATTTGCTCCTGCATCCTGATCTATAAGCATAGCTACTAAACCATTATTATAAAGTTCTTTAATCAGTTCTCTTACTGAAAAGCCCTTTGCAATAACTTTTGAAGTAGCCATTTCTCTATATCTATTCAGAAGATTATTAAGTCTTATATATTTTTGATCCCTGGCAAAAAGAGACACCTTATAGCCATTTAAATTTATAATCAAAGAGGCTAATTCCCAATTTCCAAAGTGGGCTGTTAACATTATAGAGCCTTTTTTCTTCTCAAGCACCTCTTTGATCCTCTCAGCATGTTTAATATCTGTATATTTATCTATATATCTTTTCCCAAGAACAGGAAACTTCATAAGCTCTACTATTGTCATGCCAAGATTCTCAAAATGCCTTCTATTAATCCTTTTGATCTCACAAGATTCTTTCTCAGGAAATGCTGATTTTAAATTTGCATATGCTATTAAACGCCTTTTTATATTCACAATACATATAATATTCCCAATGCGTCTACCTATCCATAATGAAAGACCTAGTGGCATGCAGCATAAGAAGATACTAACTATCTTAGCTGCTATAACTCCTAAAAAGTCTATTATAAAAAGCTTTTTCATTCTCAATCACCTTAAGTTTTATACTTAAAACATAAAATTTTGCAATGTTACTTAAACTACGCAGTCTTACAGCATCTTTTTCTGTAGTAATTACTACATTGATATCATTTTCTTTGCAATAGCTATTTATCTTTTTTAAGTCCTTTTCTTTATACCAATAATGGTCACGGAATGTAAAATGCCTTTTTATATTTAATCCTAAATTCAAAACTGTCTTTTCAAATGAATTAGGATTACCTATTGCTGATACTAAAATAATACTCTTATTTTTTAATTCATTTGAATCTATTCTTTTATTATCTGAAAGTTTATAAAGATTTTGTACTTTATGAATTGATTTTACAATAATTGCCTTTTGATTAATTTCTTTTAACTTTTTTTCTAAATTTTCTAAAATACCTTTATCTTTTACTAAATCTACCTTTGTAAGTACAAAAATATCTGCCCTTTTAAGGTTTCCTAAGGTCTCTCGCAATGAACCTACTGGTATTACAGATCCATTCCCAAAGGGATTTGTAGTATCTATACACACAATATCCAGATCCCTTTTTAGCCTCCTATATTGAAAACCATCATCCAACAAAAGTGTATCTGAAAAATACCTTGTTATTGCCTCTTTAGCCCCTTTTACTCTATCCTTATTAACTATTACTTTTAGACCTTTAAATAATTCCTCTTCATCTTTTCCATAACCCCTTGTAAGAACAGCAATTTTTTTTCCTTGTTTAGATAATTCTTTCGCAATAGATAAAACTAAAGGCGTCTTGCCACTTCCACCCCAAGTAATATTACCAATACTTATAACCTTAGCATCAAGTGAATGTATCTTAAATAAATTTTTATTATAAAAGAAATTTCTAAAGGAAATAATTAAGAGATAAACAACTGAGAAAGGTATGAATAAAAATCTGACTGGCGTTATTAATCTCATGGCTGATTAGAAAAATCCCAACAATATCAAAATGGTTACAAAAGCAAGGGATGCTATGGTTATGACTGTAGCTGAGGAAAGCCATGTCTTAATATCGATAGGGCTTCTGGATTTTTTGCTTATTGATATACCCAAAATACCTGCTGCATGACCAATAGGCAGTCCATTTGCACCAAAGCCAACGCCAAGAGCAAGGATCCACCAGAGAGAATCACCATTAATTCCTAACTCTAAAAGACTTTTCATTACAGGAATCATAACCATTGTAAAAGGCACTGCGCCTATCACAGATGAAAATATCCCTGTTACCCATAAAAGCGCTATTTTATATAATCTAATATCAATACTTGCCAAAACAGCTGTCTTTTTTGCAAAGTGGGATAAAATACCTGTTGCCTGTAATCCTCCTATAATAACAAAAAAACACGCAAAAAATGCCAAGATTGGCCACTCAACATCATGAAATATCTCTTCAGGGTTCGGCCTTAAGAGTAAAAATGCTAACCCTGCTCCCAACAAAGCTATAAATGACGGATATAACCCAAGCTGTTCATGTAAAAAGAAAAGTAAAAATGTAACACCAAGAGCTATCAGGCTCTTTATCATACCACGCGGATCTTTTATTGCTTTCCGCGCATCTATATTCATGACTGCCTGAAAATTCCTGGGTCTTTGAGAGAGCTTTTTTCTATACATAAATCTAAGCATAAAAAATGAAAGGAATATGACAACAACTGTTACTGGAAAAAGATTGATTAAAAAATCATTAAAGCTATGTCCGCTGGCAGAACCAATAAATATATTAGGAGGGTCTCCTACTAATGTTGCCACCCCGCCTACAATTGAAAGCAATATCTCTGCCATCAAAATAGGCAGAGGATTAATCCCTAATATATCGCACACAAGGATTGTTATAGGCACAATTATCAAAACTGTAGTAACATTATCCACCAGCATAGAAATAAATGCAGTGGATATACCCAGAAATGCCATAAGGCGCCATGGCTCTCCCTTTGAAAGTTTTGCAAGGCTTATAGCAATATATGTAAAAAACCCTGTCCTTTTAAGTATCGAAGCTATAATCATCATACCAAAAAGCAGGCCTAACGTATTAAAATCTATGGCTATGAGGGCTTGTCTCTGAGAATAAAAACCTAACATCTTCCCAAAGATAATCATTAAAAGCGCGCCGGAAGACACAGCTATAAGCCTATCCACCTTTTCAGTCACTATGAAATAAAGTGCTGCCAGGACTATTATAGAAGCTACTATACTGCTATACATCTCCAATTAATATCTCCTTTTCCTATGCTCCAAAAAATCCCCTGCAGATATCCCCTCTTGTAATTATTCCTTTAAGAATACCATCTTTTGCCACAAGAATTCTGCGGACACGATACTTTCTCATTATAGCTACTACCTTTAAAAGAGAGGCATTTTCCTCAATAGTTACTGAACCTTTCTTCATGATATCCTCTGCTATGAAAAGCTCAAATGAAGGAAGCGATTCAAGTTCTTCATCTAGGGCTCCAAAATCATCTATAAACATAATATTTTCACCCAAAAGATCAAAGTAATCAGGTAAAAACACTGCAAGGATCTCTGCCTTTGTAATCATGCCAAGGATTTTTCTATCCTTATCAACTACAGGCAGGCCTCCATAGCGAGTGTCTTTAAAAATCTTATATATCTCACGTATGCCCAAAGATGGGGAAATGCTAACAACATCCTTTGACATAATATTTTTGGCTTTCATATCTCCTCCATATGCTTCATATATTAGTGTTATATTCTAATATAAATAGGTCAAATTGTCAAATGATTGAAAGTATAGCTTTTAAGGTGAGGTAACTGGAGCCTGAGTTCTTATCTACCGTGGATTTTGCATTTTCGCTGAGCCTTTTCGCCTCTTGAGGGGTATCTAAGAGAAGTTTTACTGCAGAATAAAGCTCAGCCTTATTCTCCACCTGAATACAGGCATTATTTTCAAGAAAAGACCTTACTACCTCCTGAAAATTAAACGTAAACTTACCAATGATTATTGATTTTGATAGACTTGCTGGTTCAATAGGGTTCTGACCGCCTTTTTTTACAAGACTTCCTCCTACAAATACAATATCTGAGGCAGAATATACATTCTTTAAATCTCCTATTGTATCCAGCAAGAAAATAGAAGAATTTCTATCTCTATTTGCTTGCGAAAACTTTATAGATTCAAGGTTATACTTTAAAAGAATACCTTGGATTTCCTGGATACGTTCTATATGACGGGGTGCGATAAGAAGTTTTAACAAGCTATATTCTTTTTTTAATCTTGAAAAGCACTCAATAATAATATCTTCTTCTCCTCTATGCGTACTTCCTGCTATTAAAAGGATATCTTTATCATCTAAATGCATTTTTTCTCTAATACTATCTCTATTACCAGAATCTTCTAATAATTGATCAAACTTTAGGTTTCCTGTTACAGAAATTTTATTTTTTTCTGCACCTAAATCCAAGATTCTATCTGAATCCTCTTTTGACTGTACTAATATAAGGGAGAATTTCTTTAAAATCTTAGATATTATGAATTTAATACTCTTATATCCCTTATAAGAACTATTTGATATCCTTCCGTTTACAAGAACGATCTTAGTATTAAATCTATATAGACTTGTTATAAGATTCGGCCATAATTCAGTCTCAAGACATAAAAATATCTCTGGCTTAATAATCTTTACAACTTTATTAGTTATAAAACTTAAATCAAAAGGAAGATAAAAAACATGTTCTTTTTGAGTCGCAATTGAATTTGCTATTTTATTACCTGTATGTGTAACACTTGAAAATATTATTACGTGCTTTGGAAATTCTTTTCTTAAAATAGGTGTGATTATGCTAGCTACTCTCATCTCTCCTACGCTAACTGCATGTATCCATATAACCTTACCTTTAGAAGAAATAGACTTAATATCTTTAGATAAAATTCCAAGTCTATTACCTAAACCATATCTATAACGCTTTGTAAAAATAAGATACGGCAGGTAAATTATGCCGAAAATTATAAATGTCATGTTATATAAAATATGCATAAAATCCTATTCGTAATATGTGGCGCAGGAACTATCTGATTCCCAGATAGATACTGATTTAACTGAAAGGTCTTTTTCTTTTGTGGAAGAGGTCAGTTTTTTAAAGATATATTTTGCTATATTTTCTGCAGAAGGGTTATGCTTTTTGAAAGCATCTAATTTATTAAGATATGCATGGTCTATTTTTTTAAGTATATTCTGAAGCTTTGATTTTAAAACCTTAAAATCTACTGCAATTCCTATATCATTAAGATCCTCTTTTTCAAATCTTGCCTCTACCTTCCAGTTATGACCATGAAGTGCTTCACACTTTCCTTTATAACCTCTCAAGTTATGTGCACCGCTAAAATCTGCCTTTATCAATATCTCATACATAATCTGCCCTCTTTGCCTTTTTAATTTTTCTACCTAGGAATTTTTCTCCCAGTCTTACAAAATGCTCTACTTCATCTGTTGCAAAAAAGATATGTTCTGGTTTCTTTGATGTATTTGATAATGCACCTTTAGCTTTTAAAATACCTTTTACTTCATCTGCTACTGAACTGGCAGAATCTACTATTCTTACACTTTTACCAATAGCTTTTGATATTACATTTTTTAAAAGTGGGTAGTGTGTGCAGCCAAGAACAAGTGTATCGATACTTTTTCTTGAAAGTGGACCGAGGTATTTTTTGGCAATCCCTGCTGTTAATCTTCCATTTGTCCAACCCTCTTCAGCTAAAGGCACAAATAATGGACAAGCTTTAGAAAATACTTTGATATTTTTAGAGATGCGTTTTATTTCGCTTTCATAGGCCCTGCTTTTTACTGTAGCTGGAGTCCCTATAACACCTATTTTATTAGTTTTAGTTACTGTTAGTGCCTTTTTAACTCCTGGTTTAATAACACCTACGATAGGAATCTTGAAAGTATTTCTTAAGATAGGTAGGCTAATACTTGAAGAGGTGTTACATGCAACAACAATAAGCTTTACATTGAATCTCATTAAGAATTCAACATTCTCAATAGAAAAACGCTTTATTGTCTCTAAAGATTTTGTACCGTATGGAACTCTAGCAGTATCCCCTAAATACACAATCTCTTCATGAGGAAGGGTCTTAAAGATTTCCTTAATTACAGTAAGTCCCCCTACCCCTGAATCAAATATGCCTATAGGTCTATTTTTATCTTTCATGTGTATAATTGGTGGAGGCGGCGGAAATCGAATCCGCGTCCTTTAGCATCCCAAAAAGAGTATCTACATGTTTAGTTTACCTTTTAGCTTCAGCTTAAATTCTCCGATAAACGGGATAACTTAAACCAAAGTCTTTTTAATGCTCCTCGTTCGTTCCAAAAAGACATAAATTAACGAACCAGCCTGCTAATGGCGTCTTTTAAGTCTCGCAGGCAAGACCTAAAGACGGGTTGCCTTTATTTAGGCAACGGCAAGCGCCTCGCTAGAAGCCGCAATGGCCTCTGCTTCAGCTACTGCATTGTAGTTGGCGTTTATTGTTTTGCCAGGTGTTTTTCGAGGCCTCCTGACAACCTCGACATGCTGCCCTTCCCAAGCCTACCAAAGTCGAAGCCTTTCGCCCCCATTATTTAAATCTTTTCGCCCTTGATATTGCTCTTTTTGCTTCTTTCTTCTTTATTGCTTCACGCTTATCATATTGCCTTCTTCCCTTTACTATTGCAAGTTCTACTTTTGCAAAACCACCTTTAAAATAAACCTTTAAAGGAATAAGCGCTAAGCCCCTCTGAGAAGCCTTAGTTATAAGATAAGTTATTTCTCTTTTATGTAAAAGTAATTTCTTTGGCCTAATTGGATCATATTCCTTCTCACCACTATATTCATAAGGACTTATATGAAACTTATATAAAAAGATCTCACCTCTTTCTATTTTTGCAAAACTTTCGGCTAGGCTTGCTTTTCCAGATCTTAGTGATTTTACCTCACTACCTTTAAGCTGAAGACCTGCTTCTACAGTCTCAACTATAAAATAGTCCCTTCTGGCAGCCCTATTGGTAATACCATGATCCTTTTTCATGCGTCTTATTACTATACCAAAAAACACCCTAAAAAGCAAGGCGTTGACTTATCCTATAAATAGATGTATACTTTTTTCTACAATCGCGGAAGTGGCGGAATTGGCAAACGCGTACGGTTCAGGGCCGTATGGGCGCAAGTCCTTGTGGGTTCAACTCCCACCTTCCGCACCAAAAAAAAGATAGACTATATACATAAAGAGAGTTATAATTAAACTGTAAAAACAAAAGGAGGTATTTATGGGCTGGAAAATGTTTGGGCAGATAATACTGCTAATATTGATCGGCGTTTTGATTCTGATGCTCGTAAAGTGTGCTATACGCAAATGCCCGATAATGGGAAAATACACAAAATCTTGTTGCCAAAGTATTAAGAAATAAAAATAACTAGTTAAAAAAATAGGGATAGTTATTATTTATCAAAAATAAAGCTATCCCTATTTTTATGCCTAAAAAAGAAGCCTCGTATCCGTTAAGACACGAGGCTCAAAAGGCAACTTACCTCTCCGACAAGGTAGCCGAGCTACCGAAGGAGCTCGTTCTAGTTGCCAATTGTATTTTATAATGAAAACTACATTAAGTCAAGATTAATCAAAAAAGCTGTTCTATATTTTTCTTAGTTATATGGAATCCCGCGTTAAATCTAATTTTAATAAAGATAATAAGCGTGGAGACGTAAGGTCCATAGAACCTTCTTGCTTATCCAGTTTTCCAGCAAAACCCATAACTAATGGCATGATACCAGAACTATTAAGATGGCCTAAGCTTCCAGATAATGCATAGTCTTCCGTAAACCTCCATTTTGTCCCTTTAAGACTACGCCGCTTAGAGACAATCCCTCCCTTAGTAAAAATCATAACAGGTACAGACTGAAAACTGTGAGCCTTAAGCCCTGCTGGTGTAGCGTGATCTGCAGTAACAACCAAAACATCTCCTTTTGACATTTTAGTCATTAACTCTGGAATAAAACTATCGACCTCTTCTATGATACTAACTTTCTTAAGAAAATTACCGTCTTCGCCAGTTGAATCTGTTCCTTTTACGTGCACATAGAAAAAGTCATAATTCCCCCATTCATTCAGTACTGTATCAACTTGGTCTTTAAAACTAATCGTCTCTTTGCCTTTAAGAAACTGAAGGACCATTCCTAATGAGAAAGCAATGCCTCTATAAGCAGGATAGAGTGCACTTGCAAATGCCTTCAGTTTATAAACTTCTCCAAATGTGGGAATCGGTTTTAATTGGCCAAAATCTCTAAAGAGAACTGTTCTGGCCTTAGGATATATATTTTGATTTTTTAAGCGCTTATTAATTTCTTCAATAAGATTATTAACAATCTTGGCGGTCAATTGTGCTGATTCTGTTTCAACTGTAGGTTCGACCTTCCATGGCTTTTCACCATTTGAACCTGGATCAGAATCAGTTATATCGCTAGACAAGTCTTTACCTTTCAACACCACTGCCAGACGATGTTCCTTTGATGAATGGACTTCAACATTTACGCCATCTATTGTGATATCAGAAAGGCACTTTTTCACAAGCTTATTATTAATATCCGTAGGAACACGTCCAGCTCTACGATCTGTAACAACATTTTCTTTATTAATGGTTGCAAAGTTACCTCTTACAATTATATCACCAGCTTCTAACTCAACGCCTGATCCCAATGCCTCAAGAATTCCACGACCTGGTGTAAATCTATCCTGATTAGAGCCAAACATAGAAAAATGACCTGCACCACTACCTGGAACCACTCCACTAGAAATCACAGTCGCACTACCAAGAGCAGCCCCTTTGTTTATTAAATTATCTAAATTAGGATGATTAGCTATCTCGAGTTCTGTGCCACCATGCTCTTCCACATGAACCCCTGAAACACCATCTATCACTAAAAATATAATCTTAGAAGGAGTTCTCTTAGAAGTTCGACTCATTCTATATAATTGAATATCCTCTGGTGTTATAATAACAGGTATTGGTAATTGTGAATCACTTTTAGCCATCGCTTTTTCTGTGTCTTCTAGTCTATATTTATCTATCATAGGAACTCGAAGATGAAAAACGTCAGATGTATAAGCATTGGTAGGCAGAAAAATTGCTAGGATAAGTAAACTAATTAATCTAATTATCAATGGTTTTTTAACTTTCAACATAATGTAGATAAAAAATAACCCCTGTCATTAGGATTTAGTTGATATTTTTTTAACACTTATTTATGAAAAGATTATAACACATTTATAGGTACACTGTAAAGCACTTTTATCTATTGATTTTACATGCCAAATGAAGTACCGACAGCGATGGCAGATTTGATAATAGGGTCTTTTGGTGAAACATGCCTAATAGCCTTGACTGCATCCTTTAAATCTACTGCTTTTATTTCCCTACCTTTTAAGGCAGCCATTTTACCAAATTCATTCCTTACTACTAAATCACAGGCAAATGTGCCTAAACGAGTTGCAAGTAACCTATCAAATGGAGATGGATTTCCACCCCTTTGAAGATGACCTAAAACAGTTACCCTTGTCTCAAGACCAGTACATTGTTCAATATCATTTGCTATTTTATTTCCTATGCCTCCTAAGCGAATAGGATCGGTAGAATCTTTGACTACTCTTTTTACAATCATTTTGCCACCTTTTGGCTTTGCACCTTCTGATATTACTACAATACTGAATCTTTTGCCTTTTTTGTTTCTTTCTCTAACCCTCTGACAGACCTTTTTAATATCATACGGGATTTCAGGGATTATAATTATATCTCCACCACCTGCTATACCTGAATAAAGAGCAAGCCAGCCTGCATATCTACCCATTACCTCTATTACCATTACCCTATGGTGAGATTGAGCAGTAGTATGAAGTTTA
Organism: uncultured Planctomycetia bacterium; assembly: GCA_964566255.1. Taxonomy (GTDB): domain Bacteria; phylum Omnitrophota; class Gorgyraeia; order Gorgyraeales; family Gorgyraeaceae; genus CAZMID01. The sequence continues at coordinate 84,761 of CAZMID010000001.1, forward strand.
TCTATAGCCTCTGTAGCGGTCAGTACTGCAGAATCAAAACCAATGGTCACATCAGTAGCCATCAAATCATTATCTATGGTCTTTGGAACTCCAACTAGATTCAAACCTTTTTTATATAATTTATAAGCGATATTAAGACTACCATCCCCTCCTATACACACAAGGCCGTCTAACTCCATCATATCAATATTTTTTAAGACAGTACTAGATACATCTCTGAATTTACCAGAAGGTGAAGGATGCCTAAAAGGATTTGCCTTATTTGATGAACCTAAAAGAGTGCCTCCTTCTGTCAGGATACCTGAGACATCTCTATAAGATAAGTCGATATATCTATTTTCTATAAGACCGAGATATCCATCCTTTATACCTATAACATCCATGTCATAATTAAGGATGGCTGTTTTGGCAACACCTCTTATGGCGGCATTAAGTCCTGGACAATCCCCTCCTCCTGTAAAAACGCCTATCCTTTTTTTATTTTCTGGCATGACGTTTTCCTTTTCTCTTCTTTTTTTGCTTTGCTCTACGAGTTCTGCGTGTCATTTATGCCTCCTTTGTTCAATTTCAGTTATTATAAAATCTCTAATTGCGAAGGATGATTAACTATTATCTCTGAGGAACCCTTATACTTTTTTATTATACCATATACCTTGATAGTCTTGTACTTAAAATAAGTATCTGGTGACCGTGAAACCGTCTTCGGAAAATACCTTAAATTATTCTTAAATATAGCAACTTTAAAATTATTCTTACAGTTTAATATCAATACCTTATCCGAAAGATACGTATTAGTAACATTAGCCTCTACCATCTTTATAAAACCGATGTTTTCCTTGGCTTTAGAACTAGATATTATTCCCTTTTCTAAATCACGCCATAATCCCTCTTTATTTTCTCTTGCAAAACGCTGGGCTTTCAAAAATTCCTCTACATATTTTACATTCGGAGGAAAGGTATATATCATTGCATAACCCTTTTTAATCATTTCAAGATTAATCATCTTATCTTCAACATATACATATGCTAGAAGACGGTTATATTTATCTTTTTTTTGGACATCAAACTCTAGTCTTATTTTCTTTCCTCCTACAAGCTTCCTATTGAATTCCATTGCCTCTTTCCCATAAGGCCTTGGATTGTAACTCCATGTAGATCCAATCTTATCATGTACCTCAGGAGTGTCTATACCTATATACCTTAGCATTTGTCCATTTGAAAGCTCTACAGTATCTCCGTCTATTACCCGTAAAACATATAGCTCCTTTTTGAAATCCCTCGTTACTGCTGATGGTGCTTGCAAAAATCTTGATATTGAAAATAAAATAGCTATAGAGGCTATTATTAAAACTGATATGGTTTTATTTTTAATTAATTTTCGTTTCATTTTAACATCAGAGGGTTATAATTATACTTTGCAAATATTGTATAAGTAGTACCGGCCGTAGAACCGGTCCTAGAACCTCCTGTCACCCTCCATCCGTGACCAGTATCTACATCATCCTGACTGGCATAAGGCAAACACCCCTCACCCTGCCCAAGTCTAGAAGGGCTTGAGATTACCATTTTTTCTAACTCAGATAGATAAAAATTTCTCTTTCTTTTATAAAAATTTGCTTTTTGAAAATCGTCTTTATTTTTATGATAATCCACCATAATTTCAAATGCAACTACCATTTGAGCAGTCCATTCTGTAGATATAATCCCCCCTCGCGCCAAATGAGCATGTTTTCCAAAATCAAAACCAGTAATCTTGAGGTGTTTGCCGTCGGGCCGCATATAGTCAACTGTAACAAGGCAGTTTTCTTCTGCAAAGTTTATAATCTCATCAGGATCCATACCTGACTTATTTAAAACTTCAGGTCCAAGTGCTGCAATGGCCCAGGCAAATGTATCTGTAGCAATAGTAGCATCGCCCTTGCCCCTATTTATCCTTCCGCCACTATTACTAAAGGCGTATTTTTTTAGCCACTTGAGTGTCTTTCCTTGGGCATCTGAATATTTTGCTTCTTTTGTGATTTTATAAAACATGTCGAAAAACGCAAATGCATCCAAATTATGCTCTGTACTAAACCAATCAACTCCAGGACCTCCTTTTATCCCAAAATCCCTATCTTTTCCCTGCAATAAAATAAGCCAATTACCTATATCCTCTGCAATACTTAGATATTGCCTGTCCTTAAACTTATTAGTATATTGAAGCACTGCTATCCCAAGCCATATGTTAGGGCCTGCGTGAACATTGTATTCTAAAACACTGCCAGTATGGGCATCGTAAGCATTCGTAAACCCTCCATCTATCTTCTTGGCCCTTTTTTTATAAAAATTAAATATCTCCTGGGCATTATTTCTATCTCCCATCAAAGTAAAACATTGGCTCGCAAGAGATTGATCATAGGTAAAACTCCAATCTTCGAGTTCCTTATCACCCTCATAACTTACCACTAAACCAGAATGTCTATTCTGGTGATTCTTTATCCATTTATACATACTAGAGATACCCCTTTCCTCTACCTCTTCAAAAGAAGGTAAGAGCTCTTTTAATTTATCTTCTACTGAAGTTGTATCTTTTGACAGTTCAGATATTCTATCCTTTAAATATTCAGTCTCTTCTGATAAACTAACCACCTCTTCAGAAAGCCTTACCTTTTCAGAAAGCGCATCTTTAAGCTTATCCTCTTTTAAATCAATAATCAGTATCTCCAATTCATCAAGCCTCTTTTTGTATTCTCCGATCTTTTTTTCTTTTTCCAAAAGCGTTTTTTCTTTTCCCCTGCGCTCGGCATAAAATCTAAAAATATCATTTTCAAGTTCGGATTTTATACCTGAAAGATCAACTAACTCCCTAATCAATAATCTATTTTCCCTTCTCAATTTAAAATCTACTGAAGAAAAATACACAATCCCTAAGGCCAAAAATAAAACTAAAACTGCGATAAATTTAGGTGCTAAAGAAATCCTCCTTGCATAAAAATAAATCCTTATTTGGTCTCTTGGATCTATCTGTAAGAATGAAAGCCCAATAAGATATTTATTTGGATGGCCTTCTATCTTTTCATACCAAACAATATTAGCTACGGCCTTTGTTTCTTTGCGGTCTAATGGAATATGTATACAAAGGTTTAATCTGGTCTTTCCCTGCTTCAAACTCTCTTCAAAAGTAGCATCTACATCGTTAAGCTCTAAACAGATCCCACCCTTAGCAACATTCCTTGTAAAACCCTGCTTCATATTACCAAGAGGTACGCCTGTTACATCATCTAAAAACTGAAACTCTACAGGAAATGCTACGTTTAGTCTTATATAGTTTCTACGCTCAATTTCTTGAAGTTGCAACATAACACTCTCCCTTTATCTTTAGGTCTATCATAGTATATCACAAAACCTTTCTGCTTCAAGGGGGACTTGACAAAGATAGTTTTGTATGCTAATATTTAGTTAAACTAACTATTAGGCTGGCTAACTAATATAAAAGGTAGGTTTTTGACCTACCAAGGGAGGCCTCATGGCCACCATAGACCAAATAACCCATGAAATCTCTATTATGATCCCCAAGCTCATGAAGGGTGCAAAGAGTGACTTTCTTTCAAAAAGTAATATTACCAATGCCCAGATGATAATGCTTGCCTCAATACATGACTATAACGAATGTAATATTAAAACTCTAGCTAGACAACGGGGTATCTCCCCTCCTACTGCTACAGGCCTGGTAGATAGGCTCGTAAGGACTGGATATGTAAAAAGATCTACTATCCCGGAAGATAGACGCGTCGTAATAGTATCTCTTACAAAAAAAGGTGAAAATATAGTCCAGAGTTTTTTGGTTACAGTAAAGAATAGGTGGAAAAATATCCTTACAGAACTTACACCTGAAGAACAAGAGGAATATCTCAATATACTAAAAAAGATTGTAGCTATCTTGTCAGAAAAAGAAGGTCAATTTAAATGAAGCTCTTATTAAGTATATTTATAATAATAAATATTATATTCACACCTTATAAAGAGGTCTTTTCTCAAGAGACAGGACAGGCAAAAACTCTATTTCTATCAGTCGACGGTGTCAGGTTAATTGCCATAAATAATAATCTGGATGTAAAGCTCGCACAAATCGATTCAAAGATAAAAGGAACTGAACTTAGCTATAAAGAAGCAGTATTTGATGCACTTTTAAAGGCTGAAATAAATTACACAAGAGATGAAACTAAAAGTGTTTCTTCTCTAGCTGGCTCAAAAACTCTTACAAATAACTATGATATAAGTATTGATAAAAAGTTAAGAACTGGAACTGATGTAAGCGTAGATTTTACCAATAAAAGAGAATGGTCAGATTCAGCCTATGTATCAACCAACCCTTATCATGACTCCCAGATAGAAATAAATGTCACCCAACCTATAGCCAAGAATTTCTTTGGGTTGATTGATCGTGGAAATATAGAAATAATCAAATGGGAAATAAAAAATACTGAATTAGATTCTTATATAAAAATCGAGGATGCTATTATCCTCGCTGAAAGGTCTTATTGGAAACTAGTATTGGCACAAGAAGATTTTAAGATAAAAAAAGATATGTTGAAAAAATCAATCCGTCTATTCAACCAACACCGCAGAAAATTAAAGATAGGTTTGGTTGAAACCGGTGAAGCCTTAGCAGCTGAGGCAAATATGCACCTAAGAGAAAGTGAACTCCTATTAGCTTCAAATGAGGTATCTTCAACTGAAGAACTCTTAAGGCTTAGACTTAATCTCGATAATAAAACCAGACTATTTCCTACTGATCCCCTCTCGGTTGCAGATCTTAATACCAACTTCATAGAAAGTTTAAATATTGCTTTCAAAAATAGACGTGATTATACTTCTAAAAAGAATGATATAGAATCAAAAAATATAAACCTGGAAATGAAAACTAACTCCCTCTTTCCCGAGATAGATCTAACAGCTACCTTTTCATCGAATGGCATAGATTCCACTTATCATGGAGCTATTGAAGATATATTTACAGATTCAAATCCTGAGTATTCTATAGGAATAGAATTTTCATTCCCACTTGAAAACAATGAAGCCGAAAGCGAACGCGAAAAAGCAAGATTACAAAAGAAAAAAGCAATTATAAATCTACAAAAGACCGAAAGACAAATCGTTTCAGATGTCGACGAGAAATTCAGAAAAATGTCTATTGATAAGACTAATTTAAAGAAGATGGAACGCATAGAAAACCTCCAAAAAGGAAAACTTAACCAGGAAGAAAAAAGATTTAAATATGGGAGGTCTAATTCTGATACCTTAATACGATACCAAGAAGATCTATTAAACGCACAGCTTATGAAACAAAAGGCCTACTTTGATTACAAGGTTTCTATTTTAGACCTAATGGGTGCAGAAGATACATTTTTAAAATACACGGGATTAGAATAGTTAAGGAGTTGGTATGAGTTTACCGCGATTTAGCGTCAATCAATCACTTTTTGTTAATCTGATTTCAGTTATCATCATCATAATCGGATTAATAGTTGTATTTGGCATGAATAGGGAAATCTTTCCAAATGTTGATTTTGATGTAGTAAGCGTCAGCACTATTTATCCAGGCGCAACCCCATTAGATGTTGAAAAACTCATTACTGTACCTATAGAAAAAGAGCTCAAAGAGGTGGATGGTATAAAAGAAATACGCTCCTCTTCTTCTCAGGGGGCATCTTTTATAACTATTGAACTTGATCCAGATGAAAAAGATAAGAAAAAAATAATAAATGACATAAAAAGCGCTGTAGATAGAGTAAAAGATCTTCCTAGGGATATAAATGAAGATCCTATAGTTATAGAAATCTCTACCAAACAATATCCTGTAATAGAAGTCTCTCTTTCGGGAGATATGACTGAGGCAAAGTTACAAGCCTATGCAGATGCATTAGAAGATCAGCTTGAAGATGCATATGGCGTTGCAAAAATAGAAAAATCTGGCTACAGGGATAGAGAAATCCAGGTTCATGTCGACCCTAAAAAGATGCGAGATAAATATGTATCATTCGATGAAATCGAAGAAGCACTTTCTTCTAGAAATGTCAGCATACCTGCAGGTGAAATAAATACTAAAAACACTGAATATAGCATTCGTACAACCGGTGAATTCTCGACGGCAAAAGAGGTAGAAAATATAATCATAAGGGCAAACGACGTAGGTAACTGGTTAAGGATTAAAGACGTTGCGGAGGTAAAAGATTCTTTTAAGAAAGAAGACATAATCTATAAAACACTTGGTACTCGTTCAATAAACTTATTGGTAAAGAAAAAAGGGTCAGGAGATGCAATAAGAATTGTAGATGAAATCAAAAAAGTCTGCGATCAATTCTTAGAAAATTGCCCTGATAAACTTGAAATTTCCTATGTAAATGACTATTCCTTCTTTGCAAGAAGAAGGCTTAATGTACTAAAAAATAATGGGTGGGCAAGTTTAATATTAATAACTATTGCAATGCTGTTATTTTTACAACGCCGCGTTGCTTTTATGACAATTCTGGGTATCCCCATAGCATTCCTTGCTACCTTCGTAATAATGAACATGATGGGGATCACTATAAATCTTATCAGTATGTTCGGGCTCATAATAGTCTTGGGTATGCTTGTAGATGATGGGATCATAGTAGCTGAAAATTCATATCGCTATTTGGAAGAAGGTCTACCTCCCAGAAAAGCTGCTATCAAAGGTACTGAGGAAGTAATGAGGGCGGTTACAACTGCTGTTTTTACGACAATAGCTGCATTTTCACCATTACTTTTCATGACAGGTATTATAGGTAAATTCATAAGAAATATCCCTACTGTCTTAATTATTGCTCTTTTGGCCTCCCTTGGAGAAGCCCTCATAATATTACCCAGTCATTTGACTGACTTTGTAAAAATGAAATATGACTCTCAAGGAAAACCCATGGGTCTAGTAAAAGACATGCCATGGTTTAAGGCTATTGTAAGGTTTTACGGAAAAATAGTAACTGGTGCGATTAGAAGAAAATACAAAGTTGTTGCTGGATTTACACTAATACTTTTAGTATGCGCGTTTCTTGCATTCAATGTAATAAAATTCATACTTTTTCCACCTGCAGGGATTAATTTCTTTTTCATAAGGGCTGAGGCGCCCATAGGAACACCTCTTGAGAAGACAAATGAACTTATACTTCCTGTAGAAAAAATAGTATCCAAGATTCCCAAAGAAGATATGGATACTTTTGTAACTTCTGTAGGAGAGATTTCTGAAGATCGTCATGATCCTTTTGCAGGACAAGCAAGCCACCTTGTACAAACAACAGTATACTTGCCACCTGAGGCGGATAGAAAAAGAAATGCCGACGATATAATAGATGATATACGAGAAGATATAGAAAAAGTAAAAGGCTTTACAGATATAAGGTTTGATAGGGCTGAATCCGGTCCACCCGTAGGAAAAGCAGTAGAGGCTAAAATAAGAGGAGAAAATTTTGAAACACTTGATGTTATTGCAAAAGAATATATGGACTACTTAAAAACAATAGACGGAACAACTGATATAGCATGGGACCACAAGCCTGGAAAAGAAGAAATACGCATAAAAGTTGACAATGATAAAGCTACTCTTTCTGGCCTTAATGTATCTCGAATAGCAAAGACTGTAAGAAGTGTCTTTGAAGGAAGTATTGCCACCAAGATAAAACCTGTTAAAGCCGAAGAAGAAACCGATGTTACTGTAATGTTTCCTGAGGAATCATCAGGAGATATTAATATTTTTAAGAATATACTCATACGCAATAAATTCGGCAACCTCATACCTCTTAAAAACGTAGCTTCTATAGAAAAAGTTCCTGGCACTACAACAATTCATCATTTAGATGGAAAACGTGTCGTAACTGCTTCAGCCAATGTAGACACAGATAAAATAACCTCTCTAAAAGTAAATAACTTGCTAGAAAAAAAGTTTAAGGATATTTCCCGTAAACACATGGGTTACTCTGTTAAATATGGAGGTGAACACGAAGAAAGTATGGACTCACTAATAAGTCTCCTAAAGGCTTTCTTCTATGCATTCCTTATAATATATTTAATACTCGCTTCTTCTTTTAAATCCTTGATCCAACCTCTCATTATAATGCTTGCCATTCCCTTTGGGCTTATCGGTGTAGTTATTGCCTTTCTTGTGCATGGACTTCCTTTATCTTTCATGGCTATCCTTGGAATAGTTGGTTTAAATGGAATTGTCGTAAATGATTCTATTGTACTTGTGGATTTTATAAATAAATTACGTCGTGAAGGAATAGACAGGCGCAGTTCAATAATAAAAGCCGGTCAGATGAGGTTAAGACCAGTACTTTTAACTACTATTACTACAGTAGGTGGACTATCAACTGTTGCTTATGGAATAGGCGGTAAAGATCCCTTTCTAGTTCCCATGGCCCTTTCCATATGCTGGGGGATCGCCTTTGCAACAATGCTCACGCTTATCGTAATCCCATGTATCTATTCTATCGTAGATGACATAGCACTAAAATTAACAAAGCATTCAAGCATGATCGATAGTGTCACATTGAATAATCACGATAGCGTGAAATAAGGTGGGAATTTATTTAAAATTATCTGAAATTGTATTTAATACTTCTTCCTCTACAAAAATAGGTGCCTTTGCTCGCATCGCTAGAGCAATACTGTCACTGGGTCTGGCATCTATTTCCTCCATCCTTGAATCTATCTGCAGGACCAACTTTGCAAAAAATGTATTATGCTGGAGCTTTGTAACGACGATTCTATCGATCTTGGCACCAAGCTGTTTTAAAACAATATGGAATAAATCGTGAGTCATTGGCCGAGGAGTAGATACCCCACTTACCTCCATCTTTATAGCAGTAACCTCCATTATTCCTATTACAATAGGTAAGAGCCTTTCGCCTTTTTTCTCCTTTAAGACAATAACCTGCTCTCCCCTATTCTCATCAATCCGAATTTTATTTAATTCCATCTCTACTATAGCCATATCGAGTTCAGATTATCACAGGCCTTTTATATTGTCAAGCAGCAAACCTTTGATTTTTTTTAAAGTCTCTTTTACCCCTTCACTTAAACCCTCCTGAAACTTACTTGATGCAGGTTTTATACCTAATATATAAATTTCAGCATTTGTAGACGAGGCTAAGTACTCTATTAAAAGTTTTGGAGACACATCGTGCGTAGAAATCTTGCCTGTCCTCAGGTCTTCACTCTTAAAAAGTCTTATTTCCCCTGATTTTCCTTCAAACTCTACAGCATCTATTATAACAATAGTGTCTGGATTAAGTCTTTTTATAACACCTGTATAATTTTCAGGTGTAGTACCTGCATCTATAACCTCATATGGAACTTTATCCTTTATAGAGCTAGCTAAAAGAGGTCCTACTCCATCATCACCTCTATCTATATTACCCAAACAAAGTAAAACTACTTTTCCTTTTAGGATATCTTTTAAATTTAACATAAAAATTTCGGGAAAATTATGTATTGAGTGTAATCTCTCTCCTACATTTCGGACAGAGCACTTTTATACGATCCTGGCGAGTAAGTTCATCGGATTTTTCAACTTTAAGGTGTGCTAATTTTAGGTCTTTTAATGCTGATAGATATGAAGTAGGGCTTGAATACGCAAGTGGCCCGAGCTTTTTTGAAATCCACTTTAAATGGTCTTTGGCGCCGACTATACATCCGCAGCCTTCGCACAAGAGAAGTTCCTTTTCAACAGACTCTATAGCTTCATTCCTATCAAATACAGCCAAATCAAATTTATCAGATAATTTTATGCCTTCTTGAGTAATACAGGCTGCCTGACACTGTCCGCAGAATATACAACTATCTAAATGTAAATCTAATTTTCTTAGAGGGATCTCAGCCTCTGGAATATCCTTAGTCTTTATGCAGCCTGGCGGACAAACTTCACTGCAGGCATTGCATCCTACGCAGCCATCTTTATCATATTCTGGTTTGCCCCTGAAGCTCTTCTCAGGCACATGAGGCTTAAAAGGAAAACTCGATGTATAAGGTCCTTTAATAACCGCTGTTATTGCCTCAACTAATTCTCGTAATTTTGGATATCTCATTTTAATTAATTCCCGTCTTCAGCGTATCTATCTACAACACTCTTATCCCACAGCTTCACATCTGACTTATGAGCGCCTCTTGCAAGGGCATGGGCTGAAACAGGAGAAGTTAATATCAAAAATAACATACAAACCATGGCCTTTATACCTAAGGCAGTAAATCCGTACATAAGAAAAACACCAAATAAAATACTACATGTCCCCAGAGTTATACACTTTGTAGCTGCCTGAAGTCGGTTATAGACATCTGGAAGTCTTACTAGACCCAGGCATCCCATAAAATCAAAGAAAAGCCCAATAGATATAAAAATTATGGCTACTGTATCAATCATCAAAAGCCTTCCCCTCTAAAAATTTGGCAAGTGCAAGCGTTGCTATAAAACTCTGAAGTGCCCAGGCAATTGCTATATCAATATACCAGCTCCTCCCAGTAGAAATCCCCATGATAGCACAAAAACCAACAATTAAAATACCTAACATATCAATAGTAACAGCTCTATCTGCAGAAGTAGGACCTCTTAAAATCCTATATAGACATAATATGGAGGAAAATAAAAGTACAAAAAATGCCCTCTTCAAAAAACCTATAAAAGGTAAATCCTGACAGAAAAGAATCGGTATGGGCTTAAATAATATTATAGCCATAATAGCTATAATCACACCTACGCCTAACATATAACGAAATCTAGATCTTTTCATTATTCAAATATCCTCTTTAAAATATTCTGAAATCTATCTACTATCAACTTTGTTGCCTTATCAATATCTTTATTTTTTACCTCGATCCAATGAATATATAAAACCCCTTCTTCCTTATCCACATCTACTGTCAATGTCCCAGGTGTAAGGGTAATAGAATTTGCTAAAAATGTGAGGGCTGTATCTGATTTTAAAGTGGTCTTTACCTTCACTATGCCAGGGTGTATTGGTAAATCAGGATGAAGAACTCTATACGCTACATCAATATTTGCCTTAAAACACTCCCATATAAATATAGGTATATAATATAAAAACCACAAATATCTCTCAATATGCGTAAAAAGATGCGCCCTTTTTACAAAAAGGTCTCCTGTCATATGGGCGACAAAGGCTGAGACAAAAACACCTACAACTATATGCTGCCAATCAGGCACCCAGTTCAACAAGCTCCAGACCAAAAATCCTAATAAAAATAACAAGATCTTACTTTTCATTTTATAGCTCCGAAAATAACACCTGCATATTCTTTCCCGATCAATACTGCGTCTCTAGCAACTTTAAGAAAATCATCAGAAATCGCGGGCATTAAAAGAAGTCCACCTATTAAACAAATAAGTGCCAAAGTAATCATTGAAAACTTCATAAAAAACGGGACTTCCTTTATATGCTTTAAATTCTCTTTTAGCTCTCCGAAAAAGGCGAGCCTTTGGACCTTCATAAAATATGCCAAAGTCAAGATACTCGCTACAACTGCCCAAACAGCATACGCAAAATGCTGTGCCTGGATACATGCGACTATGATAATCAATTTACTCCAGAAGCCATTAAAAGGCGGTACACCTGCAATAGCCATAGACCCTATAAGCGAGGTATTGGCTGTTATAGACATCTTCTCCCTAAGTCCACCCAACTTGTCTAAATCCCTTATCCCTGTAGAATACTCCACTGCACCAGAATTCAAAAATAACAAAGACTTAAACACAGAATGATTTAATAGATGTAAAAGGCCTCCCATAATGCCAAGAGGTGTGCCTAAGCCAATCCCAAGTATAATATAACCAACCTGACTTATAGAGCTATAAGCCAAAAGTCTCTTAAAATCCTTTTGTCCAAGCGCAAGGCATACCCCTATAATCATCGACAAGGCCCCTAAGGCCATCAATGCACCCAAAATCTTTGGGTTTGGACCCAAGACACTAAAAAATATCCTTATCATTGCGTAGGCACCAAGGGATTTTATAAGAAGACCTGAAAGCATTGCTGAAATCGGCGCAGGCGCAGATGGATGTGCATCTGGAAGCCATGCATGAAAAGGAACAAGTGCTGTTTTTAACCCAAAACCCATGAGGAATAAAACGCTAACAAGTAATATTATACGAGGAGTCTCTCCTTTAGCTAATTCCAATGACATATCAGCCATGTTCAAGGTAGAAGTAAAGCTATATAAAAACACTATCCCTAATAAAATAAATGAAGAGGCCAACGTCCCCATCACAGCATATTTAAAAGACGCCTCAAGCTCTTCATGTTCTGTACCAAATGCAACTAATGCATAACTTGAAATAGCAGCTATCTCAAGGAATACATACAGATTAAACATGTCTCCAGATATCACAACCCCATTCATGCCAGCAATCATCAAAAGAAATAGGCAATAAAAATTCCATTTCTCAGTATATCTCTCCATATAATTTATAGAGTAAATGCTAATCAAAAATGCGATTGTATTTATTACAACCAGCATAAATATAGTCAATCCATCCATAACCATTGAAATGCCTATAGGAGGTATCCATCCACCAACTTTATATACGATAATGCCTATCTGTCTAAATAGGATCACAGAGTATACTGAAAGTGCTGCCAGAGAAAATGTGGCGATACCAGATAATATATCTGAAAAAGACTTTATCTTTTTCCCAAGGAGCGAATTTAAAAACGCAGCCCCTAATGGTATAGCAACAAATAATGGCAATAGATTATGATTCATAAATCAACCTTTTAACTTACGTATCTTTGTAATATCAAATGTCTTGTATTTTTCATAAACCCTTATAGCAATAGCTGCTATTAATGCAGTAACTGCAAGACCAATGACTATAGCAGTCAAAACAAGCGCCTGCGGCAAGGGATCCACCATATCAAGGACTAACTGGTCCTGGGAATGTATTGGAGAACGGCCATTCATCTTATAACCTACCAACACAAAAAAGAGATTCACTGCATATTCAACTATGGCTATACCTATAATAATCTTTATTAGGTTGCGCTTCCTAAGTATGCAATAAAGTCCTATAGAAAAAAGTACAAGGCATAGAAAATAAACACTCATTTTTTATCGCCATCCTTTTTATTTATCTTAAATAGTACGAGTATAACAAATATAATAAAAAGACCTGAAGCTACCTTAAGGCTTATCGCTATATTATATAAAGGAATAAGGCCTGAACTGAAAAGATTGAACGGTTCTCCCTTTGGCATAAAATTCAAAAAGAAATACCCAGTTAGAATACCAAGAACTGCTAATGTAATAAAAATAAGTGCGCCCAAACTTTCAAACAAAGATGCAACATTTAAACTTACTTTTTTAAGTGCTACGTCTTTTCCAAAGGCAAGCATTATATGAATAAAAGAAAGCGCAACGATTACCCCTCCTGCAAAACCTCCACCAGGACTAACATGGCCATGTCCGATAATATAGATACCAAACAGAAATATCAGCCCTACTGTTAAGCGTGTAATCGTCTTTACTATTAAACTCATTCCATTCTGGGCTTCTCTCATCAATCCTTCTTCCTTCCGACCCTTCTCATAACTGCTAAAACACCTATTGCAGCTGTAAACAATATGGTCGCCTCTCCTAATGTATCATATGCCCTATAATCTAAAACAACAGATGCAACTAAATTAGCTGAACCCGTCTTATCAAGGCCGTGGCTTAAAAAGTTCTGTGCTACTCTCATTATCGGCTCTCCAAATTGAGGCAGATCCTTCATGCAAAAATATCCAAAACCTAAAAATATAGCAAGGAATAAAAACGTTATAAACGTATTAAAAAACCATCTTCCGCTCGTAGAAAACGGTAGATCCCTTCTGATAGTAGCCCTTATCAATATTATCACGCATAATATTTCGACCACGAGCTGAGCAATTGCTAAATCAGGTGCCTTGAGGATCAAAAACGCAAGTGATAGCCCAAGACCGGCTGTACCCACTGCTATAACCGAGGAAAGTAGATCCTTTGATGCCACTGCGATTATTGCGCCTATAATTATAAATACTAGGAGTATCTGTAGTTCAAGCATGCTTCAATTACCTCACTATCGTAAAAAGAAATACTATCATCCCTAACAAACACCACACAAGATACGTCGGCAATATCCCATTGTGCAAATACTGGAATATACGGATAAAGAAAAATACTATTCTTCTAGTTTGATCATAAATATCAAAGGCCTTTCTTTCGGCCCTTAAATAAAGTCCCTTTATTAATGGCATTTCTTTTATTGTGTTGTAAAATTCTGTACCTGAGAGCTTCATGTCTTTTGCAAGCTCTTCTCCTCCTATATAAGAATCAGTCTCTCTTACGCCCTTAAAATTACCCAATAAGTATATCAAGATTCCTACCAAAATCCCTATACCTAAGAATAACGTAGCCTGCGAAGATGGCCAGATACCAATAAACCTTAAACTACCTTGCAAGGCTGGGATTATAAAATGCCTTAAAGGAATGTGATACGCAAATATCCCAAAGATAATACAAAGGCCTGCTAAGACTACAGGGCCAAGCCACATAGTCCACGATACTTCATTTCGCTTTTCGTCTTTTGACTTACCTAAAAATATTGCATGCATAAATTTTATAAAGGATGCTAATGTTAGGGCGCTGCCAATGACAGCGGCTACTATGCAAAATATCCAAAGTGTACCACCTGATCTACCTTTTTCTATCAAGCCCTGATATACCATCCATTTTGAGAAAAATCCATTAAAAGGCGGAACGCCCGATATAGATAAGGCTGCTATAAGCGCGGAGAAAAAACTTATTGGCATTACCTTTGCCAATCCGCCTAAAGAATCTAGATCTGATGTTTTAGACTTATATTGAACATTGCCCCCTGTAAGAAATAGGCAACATTTATATATTGCATTATTAAGCATATGAAAAAGTCCACCTGCAATACCTATGACACTTCCAGTGCCTAATCCAAGCACCATATAACCAACTTGACTTACTGCATGATAACCAAGAAGTTTTTTAAAATCATGCTGCACAAGCGCCATCATAACTGCTGCTACTATAGTAACAGCACCCACTACCATAAGAAGTGCATAAGTAAAATTATCCAATATAAAAATATTCAACACCAATCTTGCCAATAGATAAATACCAAGTAATTTATCAAGTGAGGCTGGTAAAAATGCAGTCACAGGTATATGGGCCTCTTTTGCTGTATCAGGTATCCATGTATGAAAAGGCATTGCACCTGCCTTTGCAAAAGCACCTATTGCTATCAATAAAAATGCCCAGAAGGACAAACTATTATTTATAGGTATCTCCAACTCGCTTAAACTTAAAGATCTTGTCATAAGCCATATAATCGCAAAACCCAATATCATAAGACTGTCAGAGCCACCTATTATAATAAAGGTCTTTTTACTTATTGCAGCTGATCGAGGTCCTGCTACATTGATCAACATATAAAGCGTAAACCCTAAAAACCCCCATGCAACCAGAAGGATCATGATATTATTTGAAACTGCTGCTAAAATAGAAAAACCAATAGTCCATATAATATTAGCATAATATGATCGTATTTCTTCACATGAAGCCATAAAACGTATTGAATATAAGCTAACTATCACCCCAAAGAACCCTACTCCCAGCACGATAAACCTGGAAAGACCATCTACATATAAAAATTTTCCAAAGATTGGGGCCTGGATAAAGATTTTTATCGACGCTATAAAAAGGTATATGGCAGTGATAAGGCTGACGCCTTCTATTACCTTCCTAAACTTCTTTGGAATAAGAAGGATAAAAGTCCCTATAATTATTGAAAGTATTATTGGTCTTAACAGTGTTTCCATTTTCTTCTCAACTTTTCTGTTTTTTCCTGCGAAAGTCGTATTAGATCATGTCCATCCATAATCTTTCTACCATTATTACAATCTACAACTGCCATTCGTTCTGTACAACAGTAACACGGATCCACTGCAGCTAAAATTATAGTAGCATCTGAAATGGTTTCACCTATTACAGCCTTTTTATTAGATGCGATATTCATGTAACTTGGAGCCCTTACCTTATGCCTAGCAGGAGAATTGCTACCATCAGACATTATATAATGAAATACTTCTCCTCTTGGAGCTTCATGCCTACCAATGCCTTCTCCAACAGGCATATCCTTTATCTTTAAGTCGATTTCACCTTTTGGCATTGTATCAAGACACCTTAATATAATATTAGTAGATTCATAAAGTTCTAATATCCTTACAGCTGCCTTTGCAAAAACCCCTCCTCCTTCATTAGAAATCATCTTCCAGTCTATTTTATCGTATGCAGCATAAGGATCATCTTTTCTGACATCAATACCGACTCCTGAAGCCCTCGCTGTCGGACCCACAACAGAATAATCATGTACATCCTGTTTTGTTAATACTCCGACTCCTTTGGTCCTTGCATGTATCACAGGATCATCCATTACAGCACCCTTAAACATATCAAATTTAGGAATTAAATCTGTAAGGGTCTTTTTTATCCAGGGAATGTCTTCTTCTAAAATATCCCTTCTTACTCCACCTGGCTTAAACATAGCATAATGATTTCTATTTCCAGTAATTCTTTCAAATATATCAAGGACTGGTTCTCTATACCTCCATGCCCACATCCATACAGTATTATATCCTAAAAAGTGTCCTGCAAGGCCTAACCATAAAAGATGACTATGGACTCTTTCGAGCTCTCCTATTATTGTGCGGATATAAAGAGCTCTTTCAGGGACTTCAACACCTAAAAGATCATCAATAGCATTTGTATAAGCAAAAGGGTGCGATGTAGAACAAATTCCACAGATCCTTTCAACTAAAAATGTTACTTGATCATAACTTTTGGATTCGGCTATTTTTTCAATAGCCCTATGATTATAGCCGATTTCAATATCTATATCGACGACAGTCTCACCATCTACGTGAAGCCTAAAAAATTCCGGCTCTTCCTGTAATGGATGATAAGGTCCTATTGGAATAATTTTATGTGCCATAATATTATTGATCTCTCCTCAAAGGAAAATTACCTTCAGGCCAATCGTCTTTTAAAAGTAAATGCTTTGGATTTGGGTGGCCTCTAAATTTTACACCCAGAAGTTCGCGTATCTCCATTTCTATCCATTCTGCGCATTTCATTATAGAAGTAAGGCTATCTATTTCAAGGTTTGATTTGTCCAGAATAACCTTTAATGTAACTATAAGTCCGATATCATCTATTGAAAAGTGATAAAGTATCTCAACTGCTTCTCTTGTATCCACTCCGGATGCTATTGAAAATCGTGCCTTTCTTTCATTAAAAAGATATCTCACTATTTTAGGAAGTATTTCTTTCTTAATCGTAACATAAACCCTTCTTTTGGATTTATCTATAAGTTCCAGCATGTCTTTGCCGGCACGGACTTTTATATTTTCTATTATCTCTCGCCTCTTCATTTATTCCCTCTTAATTTACCAATCAACTTCACTATACCTAGTATCATTGCCTCTGGTTTTGGCGGGCAACCTGGTATATAAACATTTACCGGAAGAATAGAATCTACAGGATTTGGCGTATTTGGTCCATTTGCAAACATACCCTGACCACAAGAGCACGCTCCTATCGCAATAACAACGCATGGCTTTGGGGCCTGATCATAGATAGCCTTTACCCTAGGTATTGTCTTAAGGTTTAAGGCACCTGTTACAAGTATTGCATCAGCATGCTTTATGCTACCAACAAGCATTATCCCGAATCTTTCCACGTCGAATCTCGGAGTCAGAAGATCCAGGATTTCTATATCGCAATTATTGCAACTACCTGTTGAAAGGTGGTAAACCCAGATAGATTTTGTTAATGCTTTTAATTTTAAGCTCATTACATGCCTCGCACTGCAAGAAATACTGCAATTACAGCTATTAAAGTCATTTTTCCCCAGAAAAATCTCATTGCCTGATCAACCCTAACCCTGGGATTCGTATTCCTCATTAAAATTATTACAACTAAAAGTACTACGTATTTCCATATACTAAATCCGCCCCAAAATACCGTAATTAAAAATAGAGGAAGTGCTACCATCATCATTGTCTTTGTAAGTTTAAATATAGCAAGTAAAATCCCTGAATACTCTATATGAGTACCTGCCATTATCTCTGTCTCTGCCTCTCCTGCATCAAAAGGTACAAGCCCTAACTTTGCCTGCATACAGAATATTGCAACTAATATGGAAAGAATTCCTGACAAACTTGATATAAATGCCCCATTCATTGCCTGATAAGTAAGTAATTCATGCAACCTTAAAAGTCCATTACTTTTTATAATAGGTACAGTTAATACTAGAATAAAAGGTAATTCATAAGAAAGCATAAGCTTTATCTCTCTTGATAGGCCAACCGATGCCAAAGGATTACCGCTGGCTGATGCACCTAACATAAGAGAAATCGCTGGTAATGTCAATAAATACAAAATAACTATTAAATCTCCCCTAAAACCACTTGGCATTACCTCTATATTAGATAGCCACAGAAAAGTTGAAGCCAATATTACAGCACTAAGTCCTATAAAAGGCGAAGCCATAAAAAGTGTCTTTGAGGAAGACTTTGGAATAGTGATTTCCTTTATGCTTAATTTTACTAAATCTATAAGAGGCTGGTACCAAGGTGGACCTACCCTCCACTGTACGCGGGCCGTAACCTTACGATCTATCCAGCTTGCGACCAAACCGACAGCTGCTGTAAAAATAAATCCAGGAAATATTAAAAAATTAAATAATAGTTTCATTATGGGTGATATTTCTTCCAGGGTTTTGCATGGACTGCAATATTTTTACCTATTAAAAATATATCGTCCTTTTCTGATTCATCTACTTCGGTAAATTTCACTGCATCTTTTATGGAACAACTCTTTACACATACAGGTACTTCTTTTTTACTCCTATCTATACAAACATCGCACTGGGAAGTAATATAAGGTACTGTCTCAATAGGGATTGTACCAAAAGGGCACGACATACTACAAGATTTACAAGATATACATCTCATTGTATAACGCTTTATCGTACCATCATCTTGTTTTTCCAGTGCGTCTTTAGGACAACTCGTTACACAGGGTGCCTCTTCGCACTTCCTGCAGATATGTAAAAATTGTGCTATTTCTCTTAAGCGGGTTATGCCTGAATTCCCAGGACGGTAATAATAACTGCAATCTGCCTTTACCTCTTCACAGCTATATAATTTTTCAAGATCTATAAATAAACGTTTCATACCTAGTCCCAGATTTCGTGAATGTTATTTATTTTATCATACCTAAATACAGGACCGTCTTTACATACATAAAAATTTCCGATCCTACAGTGGCCACATTTACCTACGCCGCAACTCATATTCTTTTCCATTGATAGATAGATTTGATTTTCTTTATATCCTACCTCAAGTAATTTAAAGGTTGAAAATTTCATCATTATTGGCGGGCCGCATACAATTGCTACACTATTTTTTAGATGAAGGTGTAAATTATCAAGTGTTGTGGTCACAAGACCAACTTTTCCTTTCCAACTATCATCTTTTTTATCAACTGTAACCCTAAAATCTACCTTTTTATCTATCTTCTGCCATTTATCTAAAACACTATCCTTAAATATAATATCTGATGGTGTCTTCGAGCCACAGCAGAATAATATACTTTTATATTTATCTATATCGTGAACTAATGCCAAAAATAACGCCCTTAATGGTGCGAGCCCTACTCCTCCTCCTACAAGTAAAATCTCTTTACCTTCAAACTCAGTTAGAGGATATTCATTACCATATGGGCCTCTTAATCCTACTATATCTCCTTTTTTTAAATCATGTATTCTAGAGGTAACTAAACCTACTTTCATGATGCTGATTTCTATTTTACTCTTTTGATAAGGAGAAGATGATGGCGTAAATGGCGCTTCTCCTACACCAGGAATAGTCATTTCCATAAACTGGCCTGCCTTAAAATGCATTGGCTTATCAGGTTTAAGAGAAAACGTCTTTATAGTAGGACTCTCACTGCATACATCCAGGACCTCTGCTTTTGTAGGTATATAAGGATTTTCTATCATAATTTACTAAGGACCTCATCGATGCGTATCTTGCCAGGACAGGCTTCACTGCACCTTCCGCAGCCAGTACAGCCAAATCTTCCGATCGTATCTGGGAAAAAATTAAATTTTTTATCAAAACGGTTTCTTATTCGCTCTGCTAAAAGTTTTCTTGGATTTGCATTGCCTGCAACTCTTGCGAAAGAAAGTAAAAGACAAGAATCCCACAGCCTCAACCTTTCAAACCCTCCTTCTTTAGCCTGATCCTTTAAGATAAAACAGTGACAAGCAGGACATATTACATTACAAGCACCACACTCGACACACGTTTTGACAGTCTCTTCCCATAACTTTGAATCAAACTTCTTCTTAAAAAGGTTCTGAACTTTAGAAGCATCTGGTATATTTTTCTTTTTTGTATGCTTTGCGATTTCTTCTTCTAATTTTTTCCTATGCGTTTCCTTTTTTTCAATATAAAGATCTGCATTCTGGAATAATTTAAAATACTCTTTTACTATTTTTTCTCCTTTTTCTGAACCTATTTCTGCAACGTAACCACTTTCTATCTCTGAAAGATTTATATCAAACCCTTCTTTTGGATATGGCATTATACCCAAAGCTACACAAAAACAAGTATCTTTATAACAAGTGCAATCACTTGAAATTATAAGACTCTCTTCTCTTCGGGAAATATAAGATGGATCCTTAAAAGAATCTTGACTAAAGACATAATCCATCACCTTTAATGAAGCCAAATCACACGACTTGGCGCCTATTATAGCTACAGGTCTTATCTTTTTATCGGAAATCTTCTCAGAAAAGTAATCTGCTACTTTTGTCCTGGCGAGAAAATAGAAACTCTTTATAGATTGTACTGGTCTTACCTCGCCTATGACAGCATCTTCAAGCCCTTTATCTCCAACACGTTTATACTGTAAATTATCGTCGGATTTTACAGGGGCATAAACCCTGTGTGTCTTAAAAAGGGACTTGGCGAGTCTGTCAAGATTTGGTCGATTTATAAAATACGTGTCCAAAGAAGTGACTTTCTAGAAGTTTGTGAAAATTATCACAAAGTTTGTAAAATAAAAAAGCAACCACTATTCAACAACTATAATACAAAGCCTTTTTTGTGTCAAGAGAAAAATTAAAAATGTAGCTCCATTGCTCGCGGCGGACAGGCCTTTATGCATAATTCGCAAGCAATACACTTGTCATTATGAAAAAGTACTTTTTGTGTTTTAGGATCTATTATTAATGCCTCTGTTGGGCATATAGGAACGCATGCCCCGCAATGAGTACACTTCTCTTCATCCCTCTTTATATCCTTAGAAAGTGGTTGAACCGCAAGACCTAAGGATTTGGCATACTTTAGAGCCTTATCAAAATTCTTATCCTCACCTTTAAGTTCAAGGACCAAAAGCCCTTCTTCCTTTGGAGTGACATGTGCCTTTAATATATTAAACTCCAAGTCATAATCCTTCACCATCTTATAGATTATAGGTTGATCTACGAGTCTATGGGGAAATTTTAAAACAATTCGTTCGCATTTCATTTTAACCTCCAACTAATTCTATATCTCCTAAAACACCAAAATCCTTTTTATAGATTATAAGGGCTCCTTTTACACCTTTTATATTAAGGGCCCACTTGAGACTAGGTTTAATATCTTCTTTTCTCTTTACTCTATTACTCGTTGCAGTTGCAACTGCATCTGCTAAAATCGTAGATTTAGATATTATAACACAGGCGTCTGCTTTTCCAAAGCTTAAAGAATGCCCTATTGTACCAGATGACGTACATATACCAAGAGGTGTATCTTCTGATTTTATCTTTATAAAAAGCTTATTTGTAAGAGGTGAATCACCTGCGTATATCGCTACAGTCCTATCGATATCGGATTTTATAAATATATCGCCTCCATTTTCAATTATAACCTCTTTAGTAGTAGATAAAAGATCTTTTCCTACAAATTCTGATATTGCTCCTGCAACACTTGCCATTGGTCCGACCTCGGCTTGAGTAGATTTAATCATCATATCCTTTATAATACTAGGTGCATTTTGATCTAAAGGTAATGACTTGAGGCTCGTCTTAAAATCAGGGTGAATTTTAATATAATTTTCTATTTCACATCTATATTTTTCTATTAATTCCTTGGCAATATTTTTTACATCCTTTTTAGCATAGATAAAAATATCCGTTTCATTAACAGTAACTTCTTGAGGAATAAGATCATCTGAAGCTATCCATTTTCTATAAAATCTTTCTTGGTAATCTTTGCTCTTAGCCATAATTATTCGATCTCTATTGAAGCAACTGATATGCCTTTACCTTCGATCAAGTCATTTATATTGCTTTTACACTTAGGACATCCCCCAAGACCGGTTTCAACTTGAAATTCATAACTACAGTTCTTACATTTAAACTTAGCTTCTACTTTTTCAAAGTTAAGTTCTGCCTTTTCAAGAGAAGTTCCTTTTGCACGCTCTCTAAAATGAAATTCAAAATGTTCTGAACTTATTCCTTCTAATTCACCTATAAGTATATTTATCTTTTTAACCTTTGAATTAAGCTTTTCTTCTTTTAACTTAGCATTTATAACACAAAGTATATCATCTACCATGCCTATTTCATGCATATCTGTCTCCTTCTAACATATCCTTGGTAATTGTTCACCCCTTGCCATATCTAAAATCCTTGATCCACCTATTTCAGTCTTTAAATAAACCTTTCTATCTTTTTTTCTTTCAATTTCACCTATAATTTGACTATTTTTACCTAAAGGGTGTTTTTTCATTCTAGATAAGACTTTTGAGGCAGCACTTTTTGAAACTATAACTACTACCTTACCTTCATTTGCCATATATAAAGGATCAAACCCTAATATCTCACATAATGCCTTTACTGACTCTTTTATAGGTACTTTTGATTCATCTATACCTATATTATAGCCTGAAGCCATACTAATCTCATTTAATGTGGTAGCAAGGCCCCCTCTAGTAGGATCCCTCATAAACTTTATATCCTTAGATATAATAGACGATATAAGGCTATTTAAAGGGGCGCAATCACTAAGAATTCTTGATTTAAATCTAAGATCCTCCCTTGCAAGTAAAATACTTGATGCATGATCTCCTACAGTACCGCTTATAATAACCTTATCTGTCGGACTTATCCGGTCAATTGAGATCCTGGCATCCTTAATGATTTCTCCTACCCCGGAGGTATTTATAAAAATCTTATCTATGGAACCTTTTTCAACAACCTTAAAATCTCCTGCAACTATATTTACACCTGCTTTTTTAGAAGCTAATTTTATAGAAAGAGTTATTTTTTCTAAATCTTTATAAAGAAATCCTTCTTCTACGATCATCCCGCATGATATATACTTAGGTCTTGCACCAGATACAGATAAATCATTAACTGTACCGCAAATAGAAAGCTTTCCTATGTCTCCTCCAGGAAAAAATATAGGATTAATAACAAAAGAATCCGTTGTATAGGCAAATTTTTTACTTTTAGTATCAATAAGTGCAGAATCTCCTAACTTTTTTAAAAAAGGATTGTCTAAATGCTTTAAAAATAAATCCTTTATTAAATCATGCATCAGACTTCCGCCGCTTCCATGGGATAAGGTTATCTTTTTCATCGCCTATACCTATAATATGCACTACATGCACCTTCACTAGAGACCATGCATGCCCCTATAGGATTAGAAGGGGTACATTTTTTAGAAAATAACTTACAGTCAAAAGGTATCTTTATACCTTTTAAGACATCCCCGCAAATACAACCTCTATCAGGTACTGTTTTTATAGTCGGTAAAGAAAATCCTCTTTCAGCATCAAATTTGGAATATTTCTTTTTCAAAGTGAGACCACTTTTAGGGATATTACCTATGCCTCGCCATTCAGAATCATCTATTGAAAAAACTTCATTCATTAAATTCATGGCCTTTTTATTACCTAAAGGTTTAACTACTCTTTTATATTGATTTTCGACCTTACTCTTTTTTAAACGAATCTGTTCTACGATCATCAAGATTCCCTGCAATACATCAAGTGGTTCAAATCCCGTTACAACACATGGAATATTATATTTTCCGCTGACTATATTATAAGGTTTTGTACCTATAATAGTACTTACATGGGCTGGGCATAAAAATCCATCTATATTTACATTAGGATCTTTTACCAAAACCTCCATTGCAGGTAAAATTACTTTATGTCCAGAATATAGAAAAAAATTCCTGATATTTTTCTTTTTTGCATATATCAAACTTGCGGCTATAGTAGGAGATGTGGTCTCAAACCCTACAGCAAGAAATATCACTTTTTTATCTTTGTTTTTTCTGGCAATATCTACTGCATCCAAAACTGAATATACAACTTTTACTAAACCTCCTTTTGATTTTTCATCTATAAGACTGGAGTGAGACCCCGGTACCCTCATCATATCTCCAAAAGTCACTATAATAACTCCGGGAAGTTTAGATAAAGCTATAGTTTTATCTATGTAGGATTTTGGAGTTACGCATACAGGACATCCTGGACCTGATAGAAGGTTTATATTTTCAGGTATTAGTTTACGGATGCCAAATTTACAGATAGACATTGTATGTGTACCACACACCTCCATTATATTTATAGGTCCTAGACCTAAGGCCTTATCAAAAATAATCTTTGAAACTCTTTTAGCTATTTTATTATTTCTGAATTCGTCTATATACTTCATAGGACATCCTTTAACATCTGAAGGGTCTCTTGTGCCTTTTTAGGACTTATTTTTTCTATGGCAAAACCCGCATGGACAACTACATAATCTCCTATTTTTGGATTAGTTAAAAAATTAATGGCAATCTTGCGCTGTATATTTGCTGCAGATACTATTGCCCTATCACCTTCTATCTTTAAAATCTTCATTGGTATTCCTAAACACATATCTATTACCTCATCCAGCAAGGGCTGCTTGACCCAATGCAATATTACCATCGTGAAATGGAACATTTTTATGTAAATATACCTTAAAATCTTCTTTTTCTAAAAGAGGGGTTACACGATCTATCAAATATCTATTTTGAAATACCCCTCCACTCAAAACTACCTTAGAAATCTTATATTTTTTTCTTAATAAAATGGAAAGTTCTTTTATCATATCGCAAATTGTATTATGAAATTTTAAAGATATAGTGCCTTTAGGAATTTTTCTCTTAAGGTCATTAACTACACCTTTAATAAGTTTATTATGCTTTATTACAAAAATATCTTTATTCTTCACGATATCAAAATTATAAGATTTTGTATTTTTTGCATTTGATATTACCTTTTCCAGTTCAATTGCTGCTTGAGCATCGTATTTTGCAATATTACATATGTCGAGAATAGATGATACGGCATCAAAAAGCCTTCCCACACTAGAGGTCAAAGGTGAATTTATACTTTTTTTAATAATTTGTATCAAAAATTCTGATTTTCCTCTTTCTAACTTGATGATATTTGGAAAGTTATCCCCGTATACACTATATAAATAACTCAACGCCATGCGATACGGCTCTTTTACTGCCATCTCTCCTCCAGGCATAGGTACATATTGTAAATGGCTAGCTCTTTTAAATCCTTTAATGCCACCTACAAAAAACTCACCTCCCCAAATATTTCCATCAAGACCGAATCCTGTTCCATCAAATGCAATACCTATTACATCGCCTTTTATTTTATTATCTACAATTGAACTTGCTATATGAGCATGATGATGTTGAATAGATTTTAACTTAAAATTACTATTTTTTACCAAATCATCTGCATATTTAGTAGATATGTATTCTGGGTGAAGATCGCATGCAATAATGCGTGGAGTTAACTTTAGCTTTTTCTTTAAATTCTTTATTCGCCTTTCAAAAACCCTGAAACTTTCCATATTACTTAAATCTCCATCGGGCTTTGAAAGATAAGCTATATTATTTTTAACAAAACAAAAGCTATTCTTTGATTGTGCGCCGACAGCAAAAATTTCAGCTTTTTTCCGCCGAGGAAAATTTATCGTAGTGTAATCCATGGTAAGTTATCTTAAATTATCTTTTGCTAACTGGCTGAGTCCTGGAAGTTTAGACAAGACTTTATCTGTCAAATCTTGGGAGAGCGTACCCATTCCACAACTGGGAGTAATTAAAGATTGACGTATTAATAAATCTCGGGGGATTCCTTTTTTCTCCAGTTTTTTGATTTCTGATGAAAGCTTATCAAAAAGCGACTTTTCAGTCTCCTTTAATATAGCGTTAGATGTAGGAACAATACCCCAGGCAAAGACTCCACCTCTTTTTAAAAACTCAGTTATATCGCTAGGATACAATGAAAGTCCATCTACATAAGAATATGCATCAAAATTTATAATATCGACGTTTGATTCAGTAAAAAGCGACCAATCTGTGTTACCGCAACAGTGAATTCCACTTAACGCTCCTTCTGAATGTATCTTATCTATTATAGAATTGAGCATCAAGATCACATCCTGCCTTTCGATATTAACAAAACTCGAACCAAAGCTCGTAAGGTATGGCTCATCTACAAATATAATGACATTTTTAGAAATATTCTTTAATTTATGTATCTGATGAGCAGCTTTTATTTCTAAAAGTTTAACAAATCCCTCTTTTAAGGTATCGTTATATATTATGGACTTTCCTTTTTCATCAACAACGCTTAATCCAAAACTAACAGGACCTGTAACATGACCTTTTACATAATTTGGATTGAATTTTTTAGCTAGATCCAAAAATACATAAAGACCCTCTGCAAAATCCCTTGAAAGCCCAAACGATTCATAGTCTCCTGAAAGATAAGCCTCATAGATCTTACCTAACCCTTCGCTTAAATCTTTGGTAGTATCTACAAATATCTTTCTATTTTTTTCATCTATGGTAAGTGAGGGTAGACCCTCTGCGAACTGAACATACATGTTTTCTTTAAAGCTCCTCTTTGTTAGCTGAGGCCAAAAAGGTATGTCAAATTTAGTAGAGATTAGTTCTATGGATGCCTTTAAATCAACTAAAGGCAAACTCCCTATTCCAGTTGTAAGAAACTTTTCCTTGATCTTCATGATTTGTAAACTCAACCTTTCTTTTAGACCTATCTTTATTATAATACATTATACCTAAAATTCCTACCCCTGAAAGCTCTCTTATTATATCAGGGTTTGTTTCTATGGAGATATCCTTTTTTATAGGCGAAGTATAATTAAAAATAATACCTTCTATACTTATGCCTTTACTCTTAAGAATCTCTACTGTCATAATGGTATGATTTATGGTTCCTAAATCTGGTCTTGCAACTATAATAACTGGAAGGTCCATCTTTAACATCATATCTGGAACATAAAGAGTCTCTTTATCTTTCT
This sequence comes from uncultured Planctomycetia bacterium, assembly GCA_964566255.1. Lineage (GTDB taxonomy): Bacteria > Omnitrophota > Gorgyraeia > Gorgyraeales > Gorgyraeaceae > CAZMID01. Next base: position 112,251 of record CAZMID010000001.1, read on the forward strand.
CGCATATAGGTACCATTACACCACCGATGCCTTCTACTATCATTATATTATTTGCCTTACTCAAGGTCTTAAATCTATCCCATACGATATTTAAATCTATATCCTTCTTCTCTAATCTGCTGGCAACTAAAGGTGCAAGCGGAAGTTTTAGTGTTATAGGATTTATATAATCTATTGGGTCTTTTGAAGAGGCACTTCTTTTTAAAATTTCCGCATCTTCTGAAAACCCATTCTCAACACCTGTTGCTATAGGCTTCATTACACCTACTTTAAAAGATTTATCTAAAAATCTTTTTGCAAGATAACTTGCAACTTCGGTTTTTCCAACGCCTGTATCAGTTCCTGTTACAAAAAAGCCCTTCATTTTTTATTCTCCTAAATATTTCTATTGCATTATCTATATGTTCTTCAGTATGCGTTGCCATTAAAGACGTCCTTATCCTACATTTTGACTTTGCTACTGTTGGCGGCCTTATACCTGGTGCAAAAATATTATTTTTTAATAAAAATTCAGCTATCTTCATAGTATTCGAGGCCTCTCCTACCCAAACTGGAATTATTTGTGTCTTTGTATCCATAATATCAAAGCCCATTTCAATAAGTGCTTTAGAAAATTTATCGATATTAGACCAAAGCCTTTTTCTTAAAGTAGTATCTCTTTCTACTATCTCTATAGCCTTTATCGCCCCAGAAACTACTGCTGGTGGTAAACCAGTAGAATATATAAAAGAACGGGCTTTATTGCATATATAGTCTATTAAAGTCCTAGAACCGACAATATACCCTCCTAGATTCCCAAAGGCCTTACTGAACGTCCCCATTTGAATATCTACACCATCTTTTATTCCAAAATATTCACAGGTACCTTTTCCGTTCTTACCTAAAACACCTGTTGCATGGGCATCATCCACCATTAATATAGCCTCGTACTTTTTACAAATCTTTACAAGATCAGGTAAAGGTGCAATGTCACCATCCATGCTAAAAACACCATCTGTAATAAGAAGTTTTCTTCTATAAGAAGTGTTCTTTTTAAAAATATCCTCTAATCTTTCAATATTTTTATGAGGATAAACCCTTAAATCTGCACCACTCAAGCGTACACCATCTATGAGACTTGCATGATTTAATTTATCACAGAGTACAAGGTCTTTTTCTCCTACAATGGAGGTAATAACTCCAAGATTAGTCATATACCCTGTAGGAAAAACAATTGCAGCCTCTCTACCTTTAAATTTAGCTATTTTTTCTTCTAATTTTTCATGTAGCTCCATGTTCCCGGAAATAAGCCTAGATGCACCTGAAGATGCACCGAATTCTTTTATTGCTTGAATCTGTACCTCTTTTACTTCCGGATGATTAGCTAATCCCAAATAATTATTAGAAGAAAGTAATATTACTTCTTTACCGTCGATAACGACGGTAGGACCACTTGTAGCATCAATACGCTTCATGCTTCTAAAAAGTCCCTGCCTTTTAAATTCACTCAATTCTTTCTCTAAAACTGAATCTAAATTAAACATTATTTTACTATCATTGGCATAAATTCAGTGGAACCGAATATGCCATATATCTTATGCTCCTTAAGCCATAAGGCCCTCTTCATATATCCAAGTGCTGGCCCTACAACATTGGCTGCCATAGATGTCTCATCCCCGAGTATAAATCTATGGCTTGACTTTTTACCATCAAAAGTGATACCTGTGAGTGTCATTGTAGTAGAGACTGGTTTTTTGGCATTCCTTGTATCCATTATCCCACCCACTGAAACCTTCTTTAAAGAATCAACAACCCCTGTATTCTTAAGCAATATATCATCTGCATGTTCCATCTCGCGCAGCACAAGTTTTCCATTTCTTTTATCTAAAAACTTTTCAACTTCTTTATCTGTCATCCTTTTTGCCTTACTAACTGTATAGCCTGGCAAGTGTGCAATGTCTTCTCTTATGGTAGCCTTATATTTATCCCAATTAGAAATCCCAACACCCCACCAAATATTTACATCCTCTACCTTTATAAATGATTGGGCTGCCAAAGTTGCTGCGGCTGATAAAAGTCCAGGTGTTGCACCGCATCCAGTTATATAAACACTTTTATTCTTCTTTAATTCATTATTCAAACTCATCATCAATCTAACAGCTCTGGTCCGTTTCAAGGTATCTGTAAAAACTCCGTTAAAACCTCCCTTTACGAAACGCCTTATTACCGACGGTATAAAATCATTAGGAAGGTTTGGAAGCGCTACAAAAACTCCATCTAATTTATTTTTTAATTTTACGACTTCACCTATAGAATCTTTTGAGGGTTTAAGTTTTTTTAGATCTTTAGTAGTTATTCCATTTTTAGAATATAAAAATCCTCCAGAATCACAAATGCTAATTACCTTTAATTCCTTTTTCTTAGCTACAATATCTAAACATGCCTTGCCAAGTCCCCCTGCCCCCAAAACTGCTACTTTCATAACTCCCCCTTTCATAATTCAAACCCTAAATCCTTAACCATCTGTAAATCCTCTTTTACGGACCTTCCTTTTGTAGTAAGGTATCCTCCTATTATCATACCATTGGCACCTGCTAAAAATGCCATTGCCTGAAAATCCTTTAAACCATATTCCCTTCCTCCTGCTACCTTTATAATAGAATCAGGTAATATTAATCTAAAAACCGCTATTGTCTTTAATATTTCCATTGGAGAAAGAGACTCTACATCTTCAAGGGGTGTACCTTTTCTAGGATTAAGTATATTTATAGGTACACACTTTATACCTAATTCTTTCAAACTAAAGATAAGTTTTAATCTTTCTTCAATATCTTCCCCTAGACCTATTATACCGCCACAGCAGGCATCCAAACCTACATCCTTTAACATGCCCACCATATCTAAGCGATTCTTATAAGAGTGGGTCTTACATATATCTTTATAAAAATCTTTGGAAGTTTCCAGATTATGATTATATCTTGTAACACCTAATTGCTTTAACTCTTTTATCATAGCTATCTCTAGAATCCCAAGTGAACAATCTATCTTTATACCAACTTCCTTATTTATTTTTACTATTGCCTTTTTAATCTTATCAAATTCTTCACTGTTAGGTCCTGGGCCACTAATTACAATGCAAAAATTAGTAGCACCTGCTCTCTTTGCCTCTCTAGCAGCAGAGACTATCTTTTCAATACTCAAAAGTGGGTAAGTCTCACAATTTGTCTTATACCTTGAAGATTGTGCGCAAAATTTACAATCCTCTGAACAAAGTCCACTTTTTGCATTTACTAAAGAACATAAATCTATCTTATTCCCGCAAAATTTTCGTCTTACAGCATCTGCTGTATGCATAAGAAGAGGGACATCATCCCTTTCTAAAGTCAAGAGGACTCTTGCATCTTTAAAGCTTAAACTCTTACCATCCAACACGCCATCTAAGATACCTTTAATCATACGTAGTATTTTACCCAATATATCTTGATTGTCAACCTAACCCTAAAACTAGGTTAACAATATTATATCATTAGGATTTTAGTAATTAAGAGGGAGATTTTTAAAGTTTTGGATTTTTTCTTTTTGGGAATCAAACTAAATCTATTTACTTTTATTAATTGGTGGGATTTTTCTAATTGGTAGATAAAATCCATCAATAACGACATCTCTGATTCTGCTTCTATAGTCACTTTATATTCAATATATAAACCTTTTTCTTCCATTGGAAGTGGTTTTATGTTTTTAATCAAAACAGATGTTTTGCGTCCAAGTTTTTCTATCTCACTCGATAGACTTGCTATCTCTTCTTCGTCTGAGGCAACCTTTTTTAAGCCTTGTATAATTTTTTCGTATTTATCTCGTATCGAATCCTTCTCATTCCATATAAACATAGAACGCTCTAGCTTCTTCTCATAGGTGGATATCTCTTTATTCAAATTATCTAAGATCCTCATTGCTGGAGAAATCATAACCTTATCAATAAAAAGAGAAGAGATAACTATAACTGATATATATACTACATATTTTTCACGTTGTGATAACTTTGAGAAAAACATTTTAATACTCCCTCAATAATCTTTGTAAGGCTGCACTTAAGGGACAAATTATTTCAAACTCTGCTGTCTCCTCGCCCTTTACTATGTTTTTAGAGACATATTTTGTCTTAACATTCTCAAAATATTCCGATTTTTCCAATTCATTTACAAATTTAAATACTTCAGACATTACGCTGGAAGAACCTCGTAAAGTTAGGATATGTTTTCCATCAAAACTGACAGATAATAGATACATATCTGGAGAAATCACGTTATATGCTTCATAAAGAATATTAAGCACAGATCCTTTTGCATCTGAACGAGATTTTACTATTTCCATTTTCTCCTTCATAAGACCTAGATCATCTGCTTCGCCTTTTATCGAAGCTATCTTATTCTTTAATTGAGTTAAATAACGTTCCCTACTGTAGAATTTTTCCAGGAAAACACTGGATGTAGCTATTAAAATCAATGCCAGAAGTATACCCAAAAGATATAAATCCTTTGCCCTCTTCTTCATAGTCCTTTCTAGTTTAATCTCATGAGGAAGAAGATTAATATGTTCTTTTCCGTATATAAAAGCTAATCCTATGAGGCTAGAAAGGGATATATCCTTTAAGTCTCCTCCGTATAGATCAAGCGCCTCTTTAGTCACGGGAATATTCTTAAATTGAGGGGTGATTTCTACGGGCAAATTGAAACTTTCTCTTAAAAGATTATCATTAAGTTTTGCAGTAACTCTTTCTGAACCACCAATAACAATCTTAGATATATCTTTATTTACCATCTCATTTTGATAGGCATAAATAGAACGGTTTATCTCTTCTATTAATTCCTTTTGCCATTTATCCATATCTTCTACAGATTGAGAAAACCCCAAGGAGATATTCCTATCGAATATTATTTTATTATTCAATATGGCTATAAAATTACTTTCGGTATTATCCACATCTACAAGGAGGTATGGCTCATCTTCAACTTTTTTTTCTTGATAACTTAATCTGCACCAGTTTAGCGTACCCTCGGAACTCAAACCTATCCTTGCAGGCTTAAGCCCAGCTTTTTCAAGAACCCTGAAATATCTATTTACGATATCGATATGAACAATAACAAGCATAACTCTGCTGTATCCGTCAGGGCTTGTATACACAATCTGATAATCGCTAACTATCTCATTTGTAGAATAAGGAGTCTGTTTTCCTATCTGTAGTTCTACCATATCCTTTATTTCTTCAGAATCTAAGGAAGGGAATTCAGGATTCCTGATAGTAGCAAATTGTGTTGGCATAGATATAATAAGATGATCCGGATCTATCTTAAACTGCTTAGATAGACCCGTTATCATCTTAATAAGTTCATTCTCAGAAATACCATTGATTTTTTTTACTACGCTTCGAAAGATCTTTTTTTCTCTAGGAGAGGGTCTGAGCTGCACCATCTTCAGGAAATTTTCATCCATTTCTAAAACAGTTATAATTTTATCTTTTCCTGTAAATGGTAGTTTCATTTTTACTCCTCATGCCAATATAATATCTCAAAATCCTGCTCTTCTTTCTTTCTTTTAACAACACAAGCAATTTTTCTTCTTAAATCATTATCTCCGCGCTTCAAAATACCGAATGAGTTAATGCGAAAAACATTAGAAATAACACTAAGTACGTTTAGTGAAATAAGACGATTTAATATTATAGATTCTTCTGTAAATAGTGGTCCTATCTCTCTTAAATCCTCTACTGTTTCAAAGATATTATCATCTTCTGTTCCAGGTATTTCATCTGAGCCATCGCGAAATTCAACAATGCGCTCAGCAAGGCTCTCATCCCCTCCCAAAGCATAAAATGTAGAAAAACTGGCTGTATTGATATTTACTCTACCTTCTCCATAAATAGTAATTGCATCTTTGATCTTTAAAAATATATCTTTAGTCATACCTTTTACTAAAAGTAGTTCTTCTAGAGCCTCAAAATCTCTATCTTTGCATTCATATGGTGTATCTAAAGATGTATAATGATCGTCTTCAGCACCATTAATAGAAGGAAATATATCTACGTCCCTCCAATCTACAATAGCATCAGCTATATCAGATGCCTCTATATCTTCTACTTCTCCTAGCGTCTTTAATAAACTTTCTAAAGCCTCTTTCGGCACACGATTTATATTTATCTTACTTCCTTCATCCATAGCACCATATAAAATATGTGTTTTTTCTCCATCTTTATCTTTTAAATCATAACTTACGGTAAAATGTCCTGACTCTAGCAAGTTTTCTTTGAAGATCTCTTTATTATTAGAATAATTATCGCTCAGCGTATCATAATTAATAGTTTCATCCATAAAAAGTTCGGCTGTAGCTCGTTGTATACCAGCCTTTGCGAGATAATACATTACTAAGCGATTCTTAAAATAAGATGCAAAATTTACCTGAGATGATATATTGCATCCAATACCAATACTATATATAGTTAAAATACTTAATACCCAAAGAGTAATTATTAATATACTACCAGAGTTAGCCTTCATCAACTATGCCTTCTATTAAAGTGTCTAATTCCAAACTTTGTTCTCCCGTACCTATTGGTATAAAAACTGTCTTTGTAAAATCTAGGGTTTCATTTTCGTATTTATTAAGACTGAACTCTATCTTTACTGCTCGAGGAATAGAATCCTGTTCTTCTTTCTTCCATGAATCCTTCCATTTATATTCACCAGTAGCATTATCTAAATAACAATAAGTAAATTTCCAATCACTAACATCTGAAATAAAAACTGTACCTCCGAAGCTGTCTATTTCTGAATTTGGATCTACACCATAAAGTTCAATATATGTTCTTTCATTTTTATAAAGCTTATTTTCGCTATCATCAAAAAAATAAGTCATCCTACCAACTTCATCTTCGCTAACAATTGCCGGAAAAGAAATTGCCTCATCAGTCCCTTCAAAAGGAATATTAGAAAATTCAAAAGTATTCCTTATAGATCTTGCAATCTTTGTTAAGTTAATTGCAATATCCCTTTCAACTTCTCTATTGATAGTGCACCTTCGCCATACATTTACTCCATTAGAAAATGCTGAATATACAGCCCCAGCCACTAGAAAAATTATGGATGTAGCTATAAAAAGCTCTACTAATGAAAAACCTCTATTCCTCTTCTTTCTCATGCTTTATTAAATGTGTAGCTACTATAATCTTATTCTTTCTATTTTTTTCATCCCAGGATAAAATAGCATTAAAATCATAAAGGTTCTCATATAATAATTCTTCTTCATATGTATCTTTTTTTAGCTCAATTGGCGATATATCTGTAACTAATTTAAAGGTATTGCCAGAATCTTTAATAATATCGCTATCACTAAATATATCACGACCTTCTTTAAAATTAATCTCTATATCAGCTACTTTATTTTCAAATAATAAAGACGCCCTTACATAATCTTCGGAGGATCTAAGCACACTTAACGAATGACTAAAATATTGAAGTATCAAAACCAGGCCTAATGATAAAATTGCTATAGCGACCATTATTTCAATAAGTGTAAAACCAGACCTAGTCCCTTTATGCATAATAATCAATTCTCCCAATTAGTAATATCATCGCCACTTTGAGTCCCATCTAATCCTAATGAATAAAGATCATAAGTACCCCTACCGCCATGAGAACCTGGAAAATTATATTCATATGGATTGCCCCATGGGTCATTAGGCTCCTTCTTAAGGTAAGGGCCGTTCCAGTTTACTGGACTTGGAGAAGATGAAGGTTTTGATATAAGCGCCTTTAAACCTTGATCTGTAGTAGGATATGTACCATTATCTAATTCATAAAGATCTAGTGCTAAAGCTATATTAGAAGTTATATCGGCCTTGGCAATAGCAACCCTTGCCTGTTCTGAACGCCCAGCTAACCTCGGTAATATCATGGCAGCAAGTGCGCCTATTATAATTACCACTAGCATCAGTTCTATTAAAGTGAAAGCACGGTTTCTTTTCATATATTACCTCCTGGTTATCTTACTGCCAAATTTATCTCAAAAATAGGCAGAAGCATCGCAAATACAATAAATCCAACAATCAGACCCATTACCAAAATTATAGCTGGCTCCAATAAAGAAGTGATTATTTTTATCATCTTACGTACTTCTCGCTCATAAGAATGGGCAACCTCTAATAAAACCCCTTCTAAATTCCCTCCTTTTTCGCCTACTGCAATCATATTGACCATAAAAGGAGGAAAATAACTAGAACTCTCAATGCTTTTTGCCAAAGGTGCACCATCGACAATAGATTTTTCAACCTTCTCGAGTGCCCTTTTAAAGATTTGATTATCCAATGTCAATATAGCAATGCGAATGGCCTGGATAACTGGTATACTTGCTCCAAGAAGTACGCCAAAAGATCTGGCAAATCTTGCCAGGCTCGCTTTTTTAATCATAACTCCAAATACAGGTATTTTTAATCTTAACTTATCGAGAACTATTTTTTCCTTATCACTTATACCTCTTCTTTTAAACATAAAAAACATGCCTGACAAGATTATTACCAGCCAATACCAGTAATTCTTCATCTTAGTACCTATTGAAATCATCACCTTCGTTACAAATGGTAAGGCCTGTTGAGACTCTTCAAATAAAACTGTCAATCGAGGTACAGCAAAAGTAATAAGGACAATTATGGTAATTATACCGACGATAACTATAAAAATAGGGTATGCCAAGGCTGAAGTAACAGTGGAACGCATCTCTTCCTCTTCTTCCCTAAACTTATCGAGTCTAATAAGACTATTTTCTAATACACCACCAAATTCACCTGCGCGGACCATATTAATATATAAGGGGGAGAAAACCTTTGGATATTTATTCAATGAATCAGAAAGACTTTTTCCATCTTTTAATTCTGCATATACATCAGATAATATATCCTTCATATGTTTATTTTCGGTCTGCCTAAGAAGAATACCAATGGACTCCAATAACGAAACCTTAGATCTAACTAAACTGGTAAGCTGTTGAGTAAATAAAGTTACATCTATAGGGCGAATTCTACTTGAAAATTTAAAACTAGAATGGGGGTTTTTTGTTTTCGATCTTCCTTTCGTTTCTTCTTTGACCTGTATAGGGACATAACCCTTTCCTATTAACTGACTAATAGCCTTGTCTCTGGTCTCTGCATCAATGGTTCCTTCTATAATCTTACCAGGACCTTTTTTTGCTTTATAAATAAATCTTGGCATATATTAAATCCTATTTTTAAGCTTTATCTACTAAGATCGAAAGTTCTTCATCTCTCATGCCTGCAACGCCACTCTTTATGCGTAGATTCATTCCATCTACTTTAAGCTTTCCTTTTTTTAAAGTAGCAATGAACGGTTGATGAAAATCTAAAACCGTCATCTCTCCATCTTCGCCAGGCAATATGACACTTGAGACATTATCCTGGAATATTAAAGATGCTTCTTTTATATCTAATATAGATACCTTAAACATCTCGAAGTATCACTCCATCATCTGAGTTATCTTCATTACCTCAGTTGGCGTAGTTAGTCCTTGTATAATTTTATTCCATCCAGACAAGGCAAGTGATTTCATGCCGGACTTTATTGCAGCTTGCCTTATCTTATCAGCCGAAACCCTTTCTAAAACTAATTCTTTAATTGTATTATCAAGTCTTAAGATCTCACAGACTGCTATACGCCCTCTAAAACCAGTAAAATTACATTTTTCACAACCCTTGCCTCTATAAAAAATAATATCAGCTCCTTTTATATCCTTTTTAGCAATATCTTTTCCTAAAATAGACTGTGCTATCTGAAACTTAGCATCATTACTTATAGTCTCATCCTTTTCTTTGCAAGATGAACAAATCAACCTTACTAACCTTTGGGCAATAAAAGCCTCCACAGAAGAAACCAATAAATAAGGCTGGACCCCTATATCTAAAAGCCTTGTCACTCCACCTGCTGCATCATTTGTATGTAATGTACTAAATATAAGATGTCCTGTTAAAGCAGCTCGTATAGTAAGTTCTGCCGTTTCAAAATCTCTTACTTCTCCTACCATCATTATGTCAGGATCATGACGCAACATACTTCTTAACCCTTCTGCAAAATCAAACTTTATCTCAGGCGCTACTTGAATCTGGCTTATACCTTCTATTTCATACTCTATAGGATCTTCTATGGTAAGGATTTTATTTTCACTGGATTTTATTTTATTAAGGCATGTATATAACGTAGTGGTCTTACCGCTTCCTGTAGGGCCTGTTACGAATATAACGCCGTGAGGTTTTTTAATTAATTCTTCCAATATTTTTAAATCATCCTTTTCCATGCCTAATTTTTCAAGGCTAAAAAGCATCTTTGCAGGTAATATCCTTATAACAATACCTTCACCATACCTAGTAGGAATAGTAGAAATCCTCAAATCAAGTTCTTCATCGCCTACTTTTACAGTAGCACGGCCATCCTGCGGAAGACGTCTTTCTATAATATCCATCTTGGACATTATCTTTATACGAGATATTATTGCTGAGAAAAATTGCTCAATATCTTTAGGGATACTCGCATCGTACAATACTCCATCTATACGGTAACGTATATTCATCTTGCCTCTAAAAGGTTCAATATGAATATCAGTAGCGTTTTTCTCTTTTGCATCTAAAAGAATTTGATTTACTAGATTTATAACTGAGGCGTCCTCAGTTACTTTTTCTATATCAGCTACATCTTCTTTAGCTTTATACTGTTCTTTAGACTTTCTAGGGCTTTCTGCGATAATTCTTTCTACAGTTTCAGCTCCTACGCCGTAATATCTCCTGATGCATTCGACGATTTCTTTCTCAGTAGATAACACTTGGGTTATCTCACACCCTAAAAGCAACTTTACATCATTAAGCGGGAATAAAGGATCAGAAGTCGCTATAGTCAGGATATTGCAGTCAAATTTTATTGGCATAATAGTATAGTGCCATGCAAATTTAGCTGGGAGCTTCTTAACAACTGATGGATCTATCCTTATCTCCTTTAATTTCATATAAGGAATACCCAATTGTTCAGAAAGCGCCAGTAAAAGATCCTCTTCCTTTATAAGGCCCATCTTGATTAATATTGTACCCAAGCGCTCACCAGTCTTACTTTTACGCTGTTTATCAAGCGCTTCTTTAAGTTGTTTAGAATTTATTAGATTTTTTTTAAGTAATATCTCTCCTAATCTGATTGCCATAATGCTATCTCCTTGGTTTTACTCCTTTAATGCACCGATCATATAAAAATCCTTATCCTGCATATGATCTAGCTGCCCAGAACATATTTTTTCACAACCGCTAAGGCTATCTTCTAATCTAACATACTCTCCTTTTTTACCTGTAAATACTTCTGCAGTAATAAAAGGTTGAGTAAGAAAATTCCTGAGTTTACGTGCCCTTTCAAATACAGTTCTATCTTCTCTTGATAACTCTTCTATTCCCATAATAGAGACTATACGGCGTAATTCTTCATATTTATTCATAATCATCAATACTTCTTGAGCGATATTAAAATGTCTTTCACCTACGACCAATGGATCCAAAAATGAACTTGAGGAAAGAAGTGGATTTATAGCTGGATAAAGACCAAGCTGGACATACGAACGTGAAAGTACCATCATTGAATGAAGGTAACTGAATATACATACTACAGCCGGATCTGTTAAGTCATCGCTGGGTACATATACTGCTTCAATCGCAGTAACTGAAGCACTGGTCCCTGAGCGAATTCTTTCCTGAAAGTCACTCATCTCTGAAACAAGTGTAGGCTGATATCCTGTTTCTGAGGGGATACGGCCCAAAAGAGATGATAATTCACTTCCTGCCTGAGCAAATCTAAAAACACTATCTACGAAAAATAACACATCGCTTCCCATCTCTTGAAAGTATTCAGCTACTGTAATACCAGTATGTACTATTTCAAATCTCGCACCAGGGGATTCGTTCATCTGTCCATACACTAAAACTGCCCTTTCCATTATGCCCTGGTTAGTTAATTCAAGATATAACTCATTACCTTCCCTAACACGCTCTCCTGCGCCAGTAAATATAGTATAACCTTTTTGTTTTTTTACAATATTATGCATAAGTTCCATAATAACTAAACTTTTACCAAGACCTGCGCCTCCAAGAATACCAGTCCTGGAACCTTTTACCAGAGGGAATAATATATCTATTGCCTTTATACCTGTCTCGAGTATTTCATAACGTGTGCCGCCTTCTTTTTCAATAAATTTAGTTTTCTCAGGTCGTCTTCGGGCGTTTCTTGTAACTTCTCTATTTACAGGTCCTTTTTTATCTATAGGCTCTCCTAAAACATTCATCATTCTGCCGCAAACCTTCTCTCCTACAGGAACCTGTATCATGCTTCCTGTAGCGGTAACTTCGGCATTTCTTTGAAGACCTATAAGGGATTTTAATCCAATACACCTTACAACATTACCGACATCTGTAGCACGGCTTGATAAATATTCAAGTACCTCTAGTTGTACCTTTTGACCATCATAAGTCTGAGTCTCTAATATCTCATAGATACGAGGCGGTGCAACACCAGGAGTAAAAGCTACAATTGCAACTGGACCCTGAACTGAAACTACTTTTCCTTTTAGCATAGTCACTCCTTCTTAATTGTAAAATAAAAAGTGCTTCCTTTATTGACTTCGGACTCTACCCAAATACTACCACCGTGATTTTCAACAATCTTTTTAACTATAGTAAGGCCTGCTCCTGTTCCTTCATGTTCTCCTTTGGCATGAAGCCTCTGAAATATCTTAAACACCCTATCGTAATATTCTTTTTCTATGCCAAGACCATTATCCTTTACAAAAAACTCATAAAATTTATCCTTTTTGGAATACCCTACTTCAATAATAGGCTTTACATCCTTCTTAGAATATTTAATTGCATTTGAAATAAGATTGGTAAATACTTCTCTTATCCTAACCCTATCGCAAGTAACTTTAGGAAACTCTTTTGCAAGCTTTAAGTCTACTTTCTTTTCTTCTAAAGAATATGCTAAATCCTTTTTTACATCTGAAAGTAGCTCATTTAGATCTACATCCGGCTCTACGCTTCCTATCCTACCTATACGAGATAAATTCAGAAGATCTTCAATGAGTCTAGACATTCGGCTGCTAGAATCTGATATAGTAGTAATATAGTTCTTTGCTTCTTGATCGAGCTTTGGTGAATAATCTTCTACGAGTAATTTAGTAAATGCCTTTACCCCTCTTAATGGTTCTTTAAGATCGTGTGAAACAATATAAGTAAAATCATCTAATTCTTTATTTATCTTCTCAACCTCATCAATCTTCTCTTCCAGCTTATTCCTGGCAAGTTTTAATTCTTCAGTAGTCTTATTTAAATCTTCAACCATAAAAAGCATGGCTTTATCACTTTTTTCTAATCGTTCTACTTTTTCTTCAAGGTTTTTTCTAGCAGTAGAAAGTTCTCCTAGAAGTTTTTTATGTTCACTAATATCTCTAGCTACTAGGATAGCGCCTGTCATACTACCATCAGGATCTTTTAATGAAGCGCCGCTTATATTTATAGGAATAACCCTGCCTTCTTTATTCTTTAAACCCATCTCAAGATTTTCTATTGATCCAGCTTTAAAGAGCTTTTCTTTGAAAATCTTAAAGTCTTCTTTTCCTGATATTAGAAAATTTCCTGCAGGATATTTTAATATCTCACTATCAGTGCCACCAATCAATCGACATGTAGCTTCATTTATCATAATTATTCTTGCATCTGAATCTACTACAAACAAGGCATCATTCATATTGCCGATAATACTATCAACATAATCCTTTGAAAATGTAGTATTGCGCAGATTATCTGTCATCTTCTTAAAGGCATTTGCTAATTGAGCTATCTCATTCTTACCACCCAAGGCACTGACATCTTCCATATCCACATCCAGATCACCTTTAGCTACTTTACCCATCTTACCAACAAGCTGACTTAATGTACCTGTCATTAAAGAAGACATAAAATATACAATGGATGAACCTAATATAATAGCTATGATACAGATAAGTATTATTTTATTTCTTACTGCATTGATATCTTCGAAGAACTCGTCTAAATATATAGATGCTACTATAATCCACTCCCATGGTTCAAAGAAACTATACGCCAATACCTCTTGTCTTTCTAAGAAAGAGTTCCTTCCTGAATAATGTTTTATGCGGCTTTTGCCTCTTTCTAATGTCCTGGCATCTTCAATTATATCCTTAATAAATAAATCCTTTTCTTCGTCGGCTTTTATAATGGATAGGTTGCCAGTCTTACCAAAAGTTTGTTTGGCCATTAAATCTTTTAATTCCTGTTTTTTTATCTCCTCAAGGTCTAACTCTATCAATTCATCAGGATGAATAACTACTCCCACAATCCACTCTTTCTCTGGAATATGTAGTATAGCTATAAACTGCTCTCTATAATCAAATTCATTTTTTTCTTTCCATAAATAAGTATGATAATCTATTTCTCCTTGCCCTAAAATCTTGCCTTTTGTAACTACATTTTGAATAACAAATTCTCCATCGGGATCTTCTACGTACCAAACGCTTTCTCCATCCCTTTTTCTATCTTTCGAAAGCATGTAATTTCCTTTATAGTCAATTATATATACATAACCAGTCTCACCTATGACAGTAGAGGATAAAACCTCTTTTAATCTTTCATCAGAAAGTTCACCTGATAGTTTCAAAAATTCCTCTTGTAATATATTACCTGTACTAGTTATAGCTCCTTCTAATTCCCCAACATTCTGTGATTCTTTCGACTTTAAGGCATTTATCTTCTTAAGATATTCTGATAATGCTGTATTAACTGTCTCAGTATCTATATTCTTTGATGTCGCCTCATCAATAATCTCTCTAACGTCTTTAATAGCTGAATCAAAATTCTTACTAGATCTATTAAATTCCTTTACACTGAAAATATTGGTCAATAAACTCTTTTCATTTTTTCTTGCACGTAAAAGTGGCTCTTTTAAAGCAACAGCAGTCAAATCTTCCTTAAAATGACTTTGTATTACTTGTGAAACACCCGAAGATTGAGAATTAATAATACCTTCAGTAGTAGCCTTGGCTGCGCGCTTACTCTCTTGAACCAAATCATAATACGACTGAATAATAATAGACCAATCAATACACTGTATCCTTAATGTATCTTCAACGTTATCCAGTATAGTCTGTCTCGAGGTATTAAAACTCAATACCCCCAATATAATGACAGGTACCGTAACAAGTAATACACATATTATTATAAGCTGCCACTTTATACTGATATTACCCATATTAATCTTTCTTTTTTAACTTGGCTATTTCGTCTCTTAATTCTTTCATCCTGAGTTCTCTATCTACAGTTACATCTTTAAATCTTTCTAGTTCTTTTATCTTCTCTGCCAGTTCTTTAGTCCGGACTTCGATGTTTTTCTCTAAATCTTCATTAAGTCTATTAATTTGTTCTTCTATTTTTTTACGTTCAGTATTATCCATAATAGAAAATATGAAACCTCTATCAAGATCGGCTTTATCAACTGCCTGCATTTTTACTACAACAGGGACTATATGTCCATCTTTATGTAGATAACTATATTCATATGAAACACGTCCTTTTCTGGCTATATCTTTATAGATAATATCGTTTTCTACCCTTTCAAACTCCTCTTTGGAAGGATACGAAAAAGAGGTATTCTCTTCATTAAGCCATTTTTCTAGAGGCCAGCCAAGGATGTCTTTTATGGATTTACTTGCCCAAATGACTCTATGTTTTTTTACAAAAAGAATTGCTGCGGGAGAACTCTCCAGTATAAGAAGTGTGAGTTTCCGTGACTCTCCTTCTTTCTCCTCTGTATTTTTTACTTTTGATTCCCACATCCAAGCTAGATATAAAAATGGTAAGCTAATTATGGGTAACGCTCCAAAAAGATAAAGCGGTGCATCATACGCTTCTATTATAAATATAAAAATAGTGACAGTAATAAGTAATACTATTATAAGTATCTGAAATTTATACCTCAAGATATTAGCCATTTAATCAGTAACCCTTTGTCTTAACACCATACTACTAGCAAAGATCTCTCTGATATTTTTATCACTCTCTTCGTGGACAGCACGAAAATAAGCAAGTCTGGCTGATCTAGCCTGGTTCTTTACTTCATCTGAAGAGCCTTCTAGGTGAAGTACCCTAGCAGCCCATTCTGAAAGTTTACTTTCCCAAAAAATACTATATATAATATAAGTTAGCCATATTTCTACTAAATCTTCTATTACCCTTTTAAAAGATGGCTCTACAATGAGCTTTTCCTCCTCTTCCTCCTCCTTACTAACTACCTCAACCTTTTTTGAAAATAGATTGCATGGAAACAGCTGTAAAGTCTGAATCTCCTGGATAGCAAAAGAGACAAAATGCGAATAGACGATGATAGTACGTCCTGCTTTTTTCTCACGGACTTGCTTAATAATATAATTTTTTAAGTTTTCTACTTCTTTTACAGAGATATAATCACTTATCCCAGGAAAACTATGATATTCACTTGTTTTTTCTTCTACATACCGCTCACCTTGTCTTCCAACTACAGTCAAAAAATCCCCCTCGTTATACTCTTCAAAAGCAGTCACAATAATCTCAACATTCATCTTTCCTAAAAGACCTGAATCAGAAGTGATAAGAACTATATTGGAAGGAAGTTTTGATTCATCTACAAAAACATGTGAAAAACCATTAAGCTTTACTACCTGAAAAAGTTTTCTTATATATTCATCGAATTCTCCAAATTTTTTCCTTTCTCTTTGAAGGTGGGCAAATTCAGAGGCAGCAACTCCCTTTAAGACATTTATTATGCCAGCTATCTCTTTATTAAATTGTAACTCTTCGCGTAAACTTGTTAGCTTTGCCATTCTGTCTTAAAGAACTTCTCAAGGGCAGTATCTAAGCCCTTTTTTATTTCCACAGTAAGCATCTTTTGAGAAGTTATATTTTCAATTAAATGTGGTTGGTTACTAACTAGATATTTATAAATCTGCGACTTGAATCTTTTCATTGCAGCTCTATCTAAGATTTCAGGGAACTCCTTTGAAAATGCATAAAAAAGAACAACCTCTTCAGCCAATGATAAAGGACTTCCTTTATCCTGTATCAAAAGTTCATCCAAAGCCATACCTTTTCTGAGTCTAGTTTCTACTTCGGTGGAAAGCTTTGTCCTTATCTTAGTTAAGCTCACTAGTTCTCTATATTGGGCATGCTCCAACTTTAAAGCCTTACTTACTTCTTTTATCGCCTTAGTCTGAACCTTACTACCTATTCGAGAAACACTAAGCCCTAGATCAACTGCCGGCCTAAAACCTTCATTAAATAAATTGGTATTTAAATATAGCTGACCATCTGTCATTGAGACAAGGTTAGAACATACTAACCCTGTAACATCTCCTTCTTGGGTTTCTACAATAGGTAAAAGAGTCATAGAGCCTGCACCGTTTTCATCGCTTAATTTTGCGCCTCTTTCTACAAGCTGTGAATGTACATAAAATATATCACCAGGATATGCCTCTCTTCCAGGAGGCCTCTGCAACAATAAGGAAATCTGCCTATAGATCCAGGCATGCTTGGTAAGATTATCAAAAATCACCAATACATCTTTTCCGTGATTCATAAAATATTCGCCTAGTGCACAAGCTGAATAAGGGACTATATACTGTTCTGCTGGAGAGTCCGACGCACTAGCAGCTACAATAATACTATAATCCATTGCACCACCTATACGCAGCGACTCAATAATCCTCATAAGAGCTGAGTGACTACCTCCTATCCAGCAAAAAATACATATAACATCTTTTCCTTTTTGATTAAGAATTGTATCAAGTGCAATAGTAGTCTTCCCTGTAACCCTATCTCCAAGAATGAGCTCTCTCTGGCCTTTACCAATAGGTATACAGGTATCTATTATCTTTATTCCGGTCTCTAAAGGCTCTTCTACGGGTTGCCTCTCCATTACACCAGGTGCTTCTATAAAAACAGGGTAATAATCATCTTCCTGGATCGCACCTTTTCCATCGGAAGGAATACCAAAACTATTAAGTATTCTACCAATAGTATTCTTACTGACAGGAATCCTAAATACACCCTCTTCAGCATAAACCGTATCGCCTATGCTCAGATGACTTTCATCTCCTAATGCCAATGCCAATACTATCTGCTCACTAAACCCTATAACTATACCTTTAACATCAGAATGTAGTTCAAGTATCTGACCGTTTATACAGTTAGAAAGCCCTGTAATCTTTACTATACCTTTTTTGATTTCTTTGATGTTTCCAGTATCTCTTATTTCAAGTGGGGCTATTTTTATATTTCGTTTTGTCTTTGCCATATACTATCCCTCTCTAACTTTTTGTTTCATTACAGGAATAACTTTCTTTAGTTTATTCTTAACGCTACCATCTATGACAAAACTTCCTATCTCTATAAAAAGACCTGCTACTACATCTTCCTGTAATTTTTCAGTCAAAGTAATATCCTTACCTAATTTAGAAGAAAGTACTGCCTTCAATTTTTCTTTTTGTTTATCTTCTAACTTAAATGCAGAAACAACCTGTACCCTATCCTGCTTAACATTAACTGGCTTTACATCCAAGGTCTTTATATCTTCAATAAGACCACTTATCAGTTGAGTGTGTAAGGTTTCTAAGTCTTTATCTGTAAAAATATACCTAACCATATCTGTTGCAATATGAATGGCTTTACTTTCCATTTCTAAAAGCATATCCTTTTCCCTCATCTTGGTATCTTTTACTGCATCAGCAATAATCCTTTTTGCCTCTTCCTTTGATCTAGCAACCAATTCTTCTCTTTCCTTCTCAGCAGTTATCTTTGCTTCTTCTTTCATCTTCTCTGATTCAGCCTTGGCCTTTTCTATCTCAATGTCTGCTTGTTTTTTGGCTCGTTCAATCTCATCTTTAAGTATCTTTTCCTTCTGCATATTCTGTTGATTAAGTTTTTGTAGCCTCTTTACTGCCCTAGCAATCTGACTATATAAAAGCCATCTTAAGAATAAAACAATAGCAGTAAATGTAACCATCTGGATCAGAATAAAATGGATTATATTCATAATTATCCCCCAAATAGATTATATACGATTAAAAGTCCAATAACGGCAATAGCCTCTGCAAATAAAAACGCCAATATCATAGCTAGTAAAATCTTAGGAGCTGCTGAAGGGTTCCTTCCTAAGGCCCTAACACTTGAATATCCTACTGCAGCTATAACACCAGACGGGCCTAAGGTACTAATTAACATTATGAGAATAACAGTAAAGTTTTTCATAATTTACCTATCCACGCCTCCTCTAATTGGTTTAAATCCTCAAATTTATACGTTTTTAATAACGCTTCTTGCCAATCATCTTTATCCCTGATGGCACGACAAAAATCTACAAACCTCTTTCTTCCATACTCTTCCAAAAGAAACGATACTAAACTTGCTGCCTCACTATATAAAACCACTGGCGGAATCTTTTGGTAATCCCTTATTTTAGATAATTCACTCACTGAAACAAAATTATCAGTCCCTATAATCTTTTTAGCAGTATTAAGATATTTACTTCTATCTTTTTCTTGTAAAACTGCAACGCCTTCATCTAGCCATAAGGGTAATTTTTTATCATACCCTATAGTCTCCCTAAATATAATATGCCCGAGTTCATGAGGAAGCGCCTCCTCCAGAAACTGCTCTTCTCTAGCATAAGTGATGATTTCTTTCTTAATGACTTGAACTCTTGCCTTTGCCCAGTAATTAGTATCCCCATTGGATAGATATTGCTCCTTATTAGTATATAGATATATCCTACAGCGTTTTTTCCAGGTCCAGAAGTCAAGCCTCCTAAACCCTAAATAATTAGTAATATTTTTATAATATCTTTCAGCATTACTTACTATTTGGCTAAGATAGTCTCCAGAGCCTTCTTTATAATAGACGATAAAATGCTTACTCTTCTTTATCTTCCAGTTATTGTCCTGGGCACTTACAGTACTTACACATAGAAAAATACCTACGACCAATATTAGATAAATATTAAACCTATTACACTGCTTCATTTTGTAATAGTGTATCATATAGATTTATGCAAATCAAATTTAAATGAGGCTGTAACTATCTTCTATGTTTTTTGTTCGGGGGAAGCTGGTGGTGGGGTAGTTTCGGTCTTAAGTTCTTTTTCTTCTGATTCATCTACATTACCAAGGCCTGCCTGGCGGTGCCAGATAATGAAAAATACAAAGGAAAGCAGTGCCAATATAACAATAACTGCGAAGATTAATCTCCAAGTCGCCTTAACAGAGATTCTGCCAGAAGCCGGTACCCCTTCTCCTGCAGCCTTTGATAGTTTAAGCTTAAGCGCCATCTCATTTAAGTCAGCAAGGTTGGCTTTTATATTATTAAGTCTTTTTACATTCTCTCTATATGCGGCTATGTGGGTCTGAGGAACAGCATCCATTGCTTCATCTTGTTTCTTTAGAATCTTTTGTGCATCTTTTTCAACATTGATTTGTAAACTACCAGCTATCTCACCATAAGTAGTATTCTTTAATTTATCAACTAAATCTTTTATCTGATTAATTAATTCATTT
Source organism: uncultured Planctomycetia bacterium (assembly GCA_964566255.1). Classification (GTDB taxonomy): domain Bacteria; phylum Omnitrophota; class Gorgyraeia; order Gorgyraeales; family Gorgyraeaceae; genus CAZMID01. Next base: position 132,906 of record CAZMID010000001.1, read on the forward strand.
ACATCTGTCTTTGATATTACCCAAACATCTTCTATCTCAACAGCCCTCATAGCACTTTCACCAGGGGCTAATTCAACCTGTTTATAAACAAAATAAAGTGATTTGGTAATATCATAATCTATTTTCATGTCTTCCATATCAATGATATCTTCAGGGGTTACTTCTTTAGGAAGGTATGCCTTGAGCATTGCTTTTTGAGTCCTTGTCTTTGATGGATTAACAACAACTGTTTTTAATACAATACTAGCCCAGGAACAGGTAGCAACATAAAATATAATAAGTCCCATTAAAAACAGTATTCTTATTCTAACTTTATTCATTTAATATTTCTCCTATATAGGTATTAGTGTATATGATGTTTTTAGTTTTTGCAAATAAAAAATCTAACCAGTTTCATTCTAGTCTGGTTAGATTTTATTAATTCCAATAGAGTAAACATATTCTCTATTTTTTATTCTTCTATTGTCTCTATAATTCCTGTATCCATTTCTGCGGTTTCTGATGATACCATCCAAGTTGTCTGCACTGGTGCATCATTTCCTTGTTCTATAATATCCCTTACAAGATCAACTCCTGCTTTAACTTCTTCCTGCTTCTCTTGAATATACTTTCTATCACTCTTTCCTTCTTCTACGATCTTACCCATATTTCCTAAATCAACTCCTACCTGGCTAGTAACATTGTCAAATGCCTTACTGATATTAGCAAGGGCTGAAGATATACTCTGATTAAGCTCACTGGATATAGAATCTACTTCACTAGCCATACTAGTCAAGCCACCTAAAGCACCACTTAATGTTGCCAGTGATGACTCAAGAGTAGCTATAGTTGCAGCTGCAGATGCTAAGCTAGCTGTATCTATACCTGATACTGAACCCATAACAGCAGTGATATTAGAACTAATTGTTTCAAGATCTGCACTTATTGCCGCAACCGCTATTACATCAGTTGTGCCGTTAGATCCACTACATACAATACTATACAATCCTTCATCATCAGTTTCAAAATCATACGTATATATCCCTGTAGTCCCTACCTCTGACATTGAAGCAGCGCTTACTACTGTCTCCTCATCTGCATCATAAATACTTACAGTACAAGTAATGCCTGAAGTGGTCCTATATCTTATTTGGAAGGTATCTCCTGCCTCAAAATTAGTATATTCATTTATGATACGCGCACTTGCCTGCTTAGTTACAGCACTTGTTATGCTTGATTGCGATGAAGTAACAGCACTGGCTATAGTGGACTGTGAAGTAGTAATCGCTGTAGCTGTCGAGGCAGTGCCTGCTGTTATTGCAGCTTGAGTTGTGCTAGCGCTTGCTGTTACTGCGGCTTTGGTCAATGTAGCTTGACTAGCTACTGTAGTCGCTAGTGAAGTTGTGCTGGCTGTTAACCTACTAACTATTGAATCTCCTCCACTTAACATATCAGCATCTGACATACCAAACGCCCTATTAATCCTATACATCGTCATTGCTTCAGTAATATCAATTATATTCATATTCCAATGATAAGTACCTTCGTATTCAGCTCTTACCCTGGCTGAATATCTTGTACCTTCCTCAAGGTATCCATCAGCCCTTACATCTTCCCATACTGCCAGGAATTCTCCTGTAGTATTTAGCGTTGTAGTAGCAGTAGTAGATGTAAGCACTTCTGTATTACCATCAAATATCTGCACATAAAACTCAGTTACTCCTACTATACTATTATCCTCATCATTCTTAGGAATTAGGTTTTCTTGTTCCCTTAACCGAGCATTTAAATAAAGCATATCTGTAGAAGGACGATAATAGTGTTCTATTTCAACTGTTCTTTCCTTATTTATCGCTGCAGCATCAAGTGCTATATTAATCGTTTTATCATTCTCATCTGCCAAAAAGTTCGTAGAACCTGCTAAATAACCATTTCTTGAAACCTCAACACTAAACTGTACATTTGGTGTAAAGTATTGAGTTGCTGGAGAAACCACACCAGTAAAATCCCCGAATGTTAAACCTGTAGATGAATAATTAATGGTTACTGCAAGAGCTCTAAGGTGTCCGACAAGACCAGCAAGATCAGTTACATTTAACGTTGCTGCATAATAACTATTTGTAAAATCCCTAGTACCATAAACTGTTGAATCACTAGAATCTACTATCTTAAAAGAAATAGCCTTGGGTGTATTATCGTTATTGACTGCATCAGGAGAACTCCATGAGTAGCTTCCATCATTAGCTATTTCACTATCTGCATATCCTTCATCTGTAGACTCTAAGTCTGCCATATTCTTCCAAGTGGTGCCACCGTCAGAACTGTAGAATAAATCTACATTTGCAATGGTTCCTGTTGTAGTCCACTCAATATCTTGAGCTACTCCAACATAAAATGTTGCATCAGCAGCAGGACTAGTTATAGTTAAAGCACCTTTAATACTAAGATTTGTATCAGAGGTATCATATATACTAAGGTTAGAATCATCATATACCCTTACCTTAACTGTATCTGATATATCATCAGGGATATCTGTCCAAGTGTAAGTTCCATCATCTAAAGTAGAATCTACTATTAAGGTAGAGCTACTAAAATTATCTGTAGAATATCTTATCTCAACATTGGCCCCTATAGATTCTCCTCTTGAAGTCCATGTAATATCAGTACTACCAGCAACTGTCAGGGTATCTCCGCCATTAGGTGCAGTAAGATCTATCCTAGGTGCCGTTATCTCAAACACACCAGATGTTCCAATAACATCATAACCTGCAGTATCCCACGTCATATCCTGTGCTCTTATCTTAGCTGTATCTGATACTGTAAGATCATTTGGTATCTCCCATGAATAAGTGCCGTCATTGGTTTCACCTGTGGCAATATCAACAACATCACCACTAAAAGTGCCACTTGGAGAATACTGTATTTTCATATCATCATAACATGTTCCTGCAGTAGACCACTTGATTGTATTCGTGTCGTTTCTTACCCAGATATTGCCTGCAACAGGTGCAGTAATAGTAATGCTTGCTAAGGAAATAGTAAATACTGCATCAGATGTATCGGATACAGTACTGTCACTTGTACTAATTATCTTAATCTTACAATTACTAGAATCTGCTGTTGGTACAGTCCAAGTGTAAGTTCCAGTATTACTAAGACCTGTGACTATATCAGTCCAAGTAGAGCCACTATTAGTTGAATATTGTAAGTCAACTTGTGAAACTGTTCCTGTATTTGTCCAGGTAATATCATTAGTTGTACCTACTGCCCAGTCCTGTCCGCCATTAGGCGCAGTCAATGTAAACTCTGGCTTAATGGAAAACACTGCATCAGAAATATCAAATATCCCTGAATCCTCTGCATCTACTATTTTCACTAAACAATTATCCGAAATAGCATCAGGGATAGTCCAGTTATATTGTCCTGTAGCATCATCAAGGCTTCCTCCAACTAATGCATTCCATGTAGGAGTCTCCAAATCTCCATCTGTAGCATAATATAACCTTACATTATTAATAACGCCAGTTGTACTCCATTCAATAGGATGCTGTGTTCCAACCTTCCAGGTTACTGTACTATTAGGAGATGTTACTGCCAGGCTTCCTCGTTTTAAACTAAAAGTACTTGAATCTACATAAGCATATGTAGTACTATCACTAGCATCTGATATTCTGACTTTTGCAGTAGTCGTAGAAAGACCTGCTGTTATATTCCAAACTTCAGAATGATCATTTGTAGCGGTATAATCACCTTCGTTAATCTCTGTCCAACTCCCTGAACCTGTAAGTGAATATTCTATTGTTACAGTATCTGCACTTACCCCTGCAGTAGTCGTCCATCCAATAACATAAGCAGTTCCTGCTGTAAGAATTATATCTGCTGGAGGAGTAGTAACAGTAAAAGGTGTAGCTATAGTTGTAGCATCAGTAACAGCATATATGTTCGAATCTGAAGAATGTGCTACTTTTATAAGTACATTAGCACTTGGCGTATTCTCTACTGCCCAAGGCCCATCATCACCTGTACCTGTACCATTATATTCATCATCATTAGTCACAGAAGTTTTAATATTAGTCCAGTTAGTTCCTCCATCAATAGAATAAGATATATTCACGCTTGCTACTGTACCAGTAGTAGTCCATCCAATATCATAGGAATTACCGCAAATAAAAGTAGTTCTTTCTGTATCTCCACCAGCATCAGTTATTGTAACTGCAGTTAAGCTACCTGCACCTACTGTAAAACTATTATCAGAAATATCATAGACATTTGCCTCATTATCTGCATCAGTTACTTTTATATAGACGTTGTTTGACTGATGTCCACCAGAAGGACTCCATTCATAAGAAGTTCCTGAAGTTGTAGCAAGTGCTTCACCCCAAACATCTCCTTCTGCACCTGTAGTTGAACAATATACCTTTACATCACCAAGGGTCCCTGTCTTAGTAAATGTAATATTACGAGCTGTTCCTACAGGCCAGCCTATACCTTCATCATTAGGATAGGTCAGAGCCAACACACCTCTTATATTAAATGTATCTGATAGATCTAATACACTTTCTTCAACTGCTCCATTAAGTACTGCAGCTACCTTTATTTTACAATCCTCTGATATAGCATCAGCTACTGTCCAATCATATGTATTAGCCCCATCTGAATTAGCAATAGCAACAGGTGTTATAAGTGTCCATGTTGGAGTCCCAGCACTTGCATCAGTAGAATACCAGAGTTTTACTTCTGTAATACCACCTGATGATGTCCATGCAATCTCAGGAGTAGAATCTACATTGAGTGTTGCACCAGAAGCAGGTGTAGTAATTTCAAAAGTAGGATTAAGTACCCAGTTAGTATTATTGCCTGAATCAAAACAATTAGTACCTATACGCTCTGCTGTTAATGTAGAATCCTTTATATCAGCATAGGATACACTTACAGCTGCTGGAGCTAGAGTATGTGTTAGACCAGCTATAGGACTACGTATTTGTACTCGGTCTGCTCCGGCTCCTCCTGTAATAGTAAAGGTGCCTGTCATTGTCTGAGTCTCACCTTGTTTAAACTGAAGTACCTTACCTTCAGAAGTACATGAAAAATTATAGAATGTAAATGGACCGTCTATAATTGAAATACTTCCTGATGTACCTGATATGGTAACGTTTCTGCTGTTATGAGTGAACGTTCCTGCTGTGAGTGTAAGGTTCCCCTTAACATCCAAAGTATCCTGCAAGGTCCAGGTAGTATCAGCATCATTAAATGTAAGATGATTTAGAGTCTGGCCTCCTGCTTTAACAGTCTTTGCACCTGTTGAAGAGGTCATATTCACTGTAGATGTACCTGAAGTGAGTGCAATATTAGTAAAATCTAATGATCCACTACAGTTAATAGTGGAGGACTCCATGTTCATAGCCTGTGTCCCTGTGGGCGTACCTGAATAGGCCTTTGATATATTAGCTATACTATGAGTGCCACCATCTAGACGTAAGTCTGCACCATAAGTAATTTGAGCATCATGGCCTAATTTTAAATCTCCGCAACTAAGGTTATTTCCATCTAAATCTATAAAACTATCCTGTGCAGGTGTCTCATAAAATGCTACAGTATTATTACTAAAGTTCCAATTACCAAGGGCAGTAATGCCTCCCTGAGTAGTAGCTTTAACATATACCTTTCCTGAAACTAAACTATCAGGAAGCTGGAATGCTATCTGTGATGTAAGGGCTTCAAGATAGATATTTCCTAAGGTACTACTAACTGTAGTTGCTCCTGCTGGAGAAATCATGCCACTCAATGCTCCATAAAGATATATATCATTTGTAGCGCCTGCTATAGTACCATCTGCAAGAGTCAATTTATTAGCATGGATATCTCCATCAAGCGTACTAGTAACACCAGTTGAGGCAAGAACTAAATCATTAATCTTACTTCCTGAATGTTGACAGTTTATAGTTCCACTAGCAGTTTGAGTCCACGTACCAGTAGAAGTAAGTAGATCTGTTACAGCTGCAGTTGATAGATTTACAAAACTGACTGTCTTTGCATTATCGATAAGTTTTCCTAAAGTTAAAGTAAGATTATTACTTACTGTAAGATTCTTCTGCAATGTCCATTCTCCCTCTGAACCATTAACTGTCATATTATAGAAAGAGTTAACTATAGGTATATCGATAGTCTTTCCACTAGAAGTGCCATTAAATACTACAGTAGAAGTTGCTGGCGTAAAAGTAGTAGCAATAACAAAGCTTCCTGAACAATTAATTGTCTTTGTGCCTGTTACTGTAGCAGTATCATCAACAGTAAAATCCCCTGTTATGGTAAATGGACCCGCACCACTAAAATTTACAGTATCAAATGTAATATCACCTGTAGTAAAAGTCTGAGCAGCTGCGCCATTAAGGGTTATTGTAGTAGTCTCAAAATGTGTGAAGGTATTACTAGCACTTACATTCAAATGACGACCAACTAACAAGGTATTAGTATCTACTGTAAAAGTACCACCGCTACCACTAAAAATTAAATCTCTAACGACTGTCATTGAGGTTCCTGCTGTTATTGTGTACTGACGTGTAGATGTCCCAGATGCAATAAGGTCTCGCCCAACATAAACTGTGTTATTATTATCACTAAATGTACCTTGGGTAAGTGTAAGGTCATTTTCAACCCTTAAATTATTCGTTGTAGACCAACTACCACTTGCACCATTAAAAATAAGATTATAGAATTTATTTAATGTTGGGCTACCTCCACTATAAACAGGAATATTTACAGTATTACCTGAATCTGTAGCAGTAAAAGTAGCACTAGATGTACCAGGTGTAAATTGTGTACTTACAGCAAGGTTTCCACCTAAAGTAAGTGTCTGAGTTGCACCATTCATATTCAATGTTGCTATGCTAAAATTTCCTGGTATAGCAATATTAGCATTATCATCTGTCATATTAAGGGTGCCTGTTGATGAACTAACCGTACCATAAGTAAGGTCCATATCTCCTGCAACTGAAGTAGCACCTGTCCCAAAATTAACATAACCATGGGTGTATTCACCAGGTACATAGAGATTCCCACCGATAGAATGTGTACCTGATGAAAATAGAACCTCTCCATAAAGGGCATTTGGATAACTTCCACTATTAAAACCTAACTGTAAATTACCAGTTACTGTAAGATTATTACCATTGGTATTAAGCGTAGCCTTTGAACCTGTTCCAGAACTTCCATATATAATAAGGTTCCCACCAACACTCCAATTACCAGTCATAGTAAGGGTGAGATTATTAGTCCAGTTATATTGTACATTCCCACCAAAAGTAAGGGCTCCTTGACTTCTGGCAGCATTTATTCGCATACTAACCTCTGAAGAAATAGTAGCACCTGAGCCTTGAGTAATAAAATTATTTATAGCTGGATTATACAAAGTCACCATTGAACCAGTAATTGTAGAATTTGTTCCTAATATAAGACGTTTGGCACAGGTTTCAGCTGTCAAAGTCGCTGTTACGCTATTAGCTATTTGATAAGTGCTAAATGTATTAGAGCTTTCTTGTGAATTTGAAACATTACCACTTGCAGTCTGGTTCCATATACCAGTTGAAGTCAGACGAGACGCCTCATCAGCAATAGTAGCATTCACAAAATTAACTGTTCTTCCATTATCGACAAGCGTTCCATCATTAACAATAATAGTCCCTGTTGAAGTAAGGTTTTGACCTCCGGTAGCACTTAATGTAACTGTACCAGTATAACCATCCTGCATACTGAAATTCGTTACTGCAAGTGCCTGGTTCACTGAGCAATCAGCTGTAGAAGTGCTATTAAATATTACATTATCACTTGCACCTGGAACACTTTCTGTTGACCAGTTACCTGCTGTTGCAAATAAACCATTTCCTGCACCATTTGTCCAGATAACATCATTGGCTAAGCCAAAATACCAGTTTGTATTATTCCCTGAATTAGTTGATGATATAGTTGCAATAGCATTTCCACTGGATGCGTTTGAATCCTGGACATCCAGATAACTCATTCCTACAGCTATGCCTGATAGATTTATATTCCATGCATTTCCTGCAGAAGTACTATCTAATGTAATAAGATTTCCATCGGCACCTGTAAAGGTAAGATTCCCTGCTACAGTTACAGTCTTACCTGCTACAAAAGTAAGAGGCTTACCTGCTACAGTACAATTAAGGTTATAGAAAGGTGCTGTATTAAGAGCATCTCCCTCTTTATCATAATCATAGTCGATAATAGAATATATGGTTGCAGCGCCTGCAGTTGTAAGATTTACTGTAGATGTTCCTACATCAGTAACAGTGGAATACCTAAAATCTACATCCCCTGCTACATTTATAGTACCTGAACCGAAATTAATATAACCATGGGTATATTGGCCAGCTGTATAAAGCTTTCCGCCAATAGTATGGGTACCTGATGAAAAAAGAATCTCTCCATAATACTTATCCAGATAAGATACATTATTAAGACCCAAACGTAAATCACCTGTTATTGTAAGGTTATTACCATTGGTATCAAGGGTATTTTTGATCTGTCCGTATCCTCCATATATCCTTAGGTCTCCACCTACATTCCAATTACCAGTCATAGTAAGTGTTTTATTTCCGCCGGAAACACTTACATTAGATCCAGCAGCAGTAGTTATGGTTCCTTGAGTTATATTCGTACCCATATTATACCAAGCAATATTCGAATTAATAGTAGCACCTGAACCCTGAGTAAAAGAATCATTTACAGTAGGAGCCCACAGATAAAGTGTACTACCATTAACTGTACTATTAGCACCTAATATAATTCTTTGTGCATAAGTAGCACCTGTTAAAGTGGCGGTCACACCACTAGCCACTTCATAAATATACAATGGATAATTGCCGTATGTACTTATTATCGTCCCATCTGCAGTCTGTTTAAAGGTACCAGTTGATGCAATACGATTTGCTTCATGATCAATGGCTAAATTTACAAAATTTATTGTCCTTCCATTATCATCAAGAGTTCCATTTTGAAGAGTAATAGTATCAGTTACAGTAAGGTCTTCATCTGCAGTAGGGCTTAATGTAACTGTCCCTGTATAATCATCATTTAAGGTAAGGTTTGCTATTGTATATGGATCAGTTACTGAACAGTTATCTGTAGAAGCAGAACTGAACATCACTGTATCACCTGCACCAGGAACGCTTCCTGTTGACCAGTTGCCTGCACTTGAAAATAAACCATCTCCTGCACCATTTGTCCAGACTGTCTCCCCTGCACTACCAAAATACCAGTTTGTATTACCTGTTGAATCTGTAGAAGATAATGTTGCAATACCATTACCACTAGATGCATCAGAATCTTTAACATCTAAATAAGCACAATCTAAGGAATTTCCAGAAAGGTTTAAATTCCATGCAGTACCATCAGAGCTACTACGTAATGTAATATCATTATCTGTTCCAGATGTACCTGTAAGAGTAAGATCATTTGCAATAGTTACAGTCTTCCCCGCCTCAAAGTTAATCTGCTTGTCAGGCTCAGTACAGGTGAGGTTATGGAAAGGTATATTACTAAAATCATCAGCGTATAAAGTCGCAGTATCTGCGCCTATCAAAGTAACAGTAGAGGTTCCTATAGTAACATCAGAATGACTGAAATCAATATCCCCTCCCACAGATACAGTGCCTGAGCCTAAATTAATAGTACCTGCTGTATTTGCTCCATGTACATAGAGACTACCTCCTATAGAATGTGTACCAGATGAGAAAAGGATTCCTCCATATATACGGTCCTCGTAAGATGGATGGCTATAACCCAACCGCAAATTATCACTCACTGTAAGAGTATTAGCATTAGTATCAAGAGTGCAAATTGATCCTATACCTTCAGTCCAAACTCCATATATAGTAAGATTTCCAGTAATATCCCAATTACCATTCATGGTGATGGTACCAGCATAATCTACCATACTTACATTCCCAGAAATAGTAAGAGCTCCTAAACTTTTACTGCCAGTAGCAAAAGTAATATTCGAAGAAATTGTAGCACTTGAATCTTGAACAATAAAATTATTTACAGTAGGTCTTATAAAAATAGTACCGCCAGTAACTGTAGAATTAGCTCCTAAGACAAGTTTTTTGAAATAGCTAGTACCAGATATTGTCCCAGTTACTTCATCAGCCAATTCATAATTAAATTTATTACTATGATTTTTTGGATTCGAAACAGTACCGCTTGCTGTCTGGTTCCATATACCAGTAGAAGTTAGGCGGGTTGCTTCATTGTCAATTGCCACATTTACAAAATTAACAGTCCTTCCATTATCAATTACTTTTCCATTCTGTAAAGTAACAGTGTCACTTACAGTAAGGTTCTGGCCTCCTGTAGTACTCAAGGAAACTTTCCCTGTTGTAGCATAACTATCTGATGTTGCAAAGTCATCTGCAAGTGTAAGGTTTGCTATTTCATATGATGCACCAGTTAAAGAACAATTTGCAGTTGAAAAATCACTGTCAAATATTACATTACTGCTTGAAGTTGGTACACTTCCTGTTGACCAGTTAGCAGCAGTTCCAAATAATCCATCTCCTGAATTATTAGTCCAGTAGGTGTCATTAGCTGAACCAAAAACCCAACCAGTATTACCTGTAGAATCTGTTGAATTTAGAGTTACAATGTCATCTCCTGAAGAAGCATTTGAATCCTCAACATCTAAGTAATTCATTCCTGTAGCTGCGCCTGATACATTAAGATTCCATGCAGTATCAGGTGTAGTACTGTCTAATGTAATAAGATTTCCATCGGCACCTGTAAAGGTAAGGTTATTTGCTATTGTAACAGTCTTACTTGCTTCAAAAGTAAGAGCCTTACCAGCAGTAGTGCATGTCAGGTTATAAAAAGGAGTAGTATTTATATCATCACCGGTTGTACAAGCATACAATCTTGAGTCATCGGTTATAGTAACAGTAGATGTTCCTTCTACAACAGTAGCCCTTCTAAAATTAACATTACCTCCTACTGAAATAGTGCCTGATCCTAAATTGAAAGTACCAGCGGTATCTGCATCAGCATAAACATACATATTGCCGCCTATGGAATGAGTGCCTGATGAAAAGAGGATCTCACCTAAGTCGCTATTTGCAGTAACAGTTGCATCACCCAGTCGCAAATAACCACTTACTGTAAGATTATTACCATTGGTATCAAGAGTGGCCTTTGAGCCAGCGGCAGGTCTTCCATGTATCGTAAGGTTCCCTCCAACAGTCCAGTTACCAGTCATGGTAACAGTAACACTATCTGCTTCTTTGATATTTAAATCTCCAGAAGTAGTAATAGCACCTTGTGTCCTACTATGATTTAATTGCATATAAACTGTACAAGAAATAGTAGTGCCTGTCCCCTGAGTAATACAATCATCAAAAGTAGCCTTAGTGTATGGATATAATTTAAGAATTGAACCACCAGTAATAGTAGAATTATTTCCTAAGATAAGTCGAGCTGCATGGGTAAGGCCTGTTAAGGTTGCTGTTACACTTGCATCTATTTCAAGTGTACGAATAGGATTTGTATAGTGTGCATTTCTTATAGTACCACTTGCTGTTTGTTTAAAAGTGCCATTTGAACTTAATCGTCCGGTTTCATAAGCAATAGAAAGATTTACAATATTTACTTGTCTTGAATTATCATTAAATGTTCCATCAGCAATACTAATAGTATCTGTTACAGTAAGGTCCTGATCTGCAGTACCACTTAATGTAACTGTGCCAGTATAACCATCTTGCATTGTGAAATTCGCTACTGTAGGTGTTGCACCAGCCAAAGAACAGTCAGCTGTGGAAGCAGAGCTAAACATTGCTGTATCCCCTGCACCAGGTACTGCTCCTGTTGACCAGTTACCTGCAGTTGAGAACAATCCGTCTCCTCCCGCATTTGTCCAAACTACTTCACCAGCTGATCCAAAATACCAGTTAGTGTTACCTGTTGAATCTGTAGAAGATATAGTCGCAATAGCATTTCCACTAGATGCATCAGAATTCTTAACGTCTAAATAAGCACAATTTAAGGAATTTCCTGAAAGATTAAGATTCCAAGTAGTGGCACCACCTGTTACACTATCTAAAGTTATAAGATTACCATCTGCGCCAGTAAAGGTAAGATCATTGGCAACAGTTACAGTTTTGCCATCTTCAAAGTCAATGGTTTGACCAGCTGTAGTAGAGATTAAGTTATAGAAAGGTGCTGTATTAAGAGGATCTCCTCCATCCTTATAAGTATAATCAACTATAGAATATATAGTTGGAGTTGCACCTGTCAATGTTACAGTGGAAGTTCCTACAGTAACAGAAGCATATCTAAAATCAATATCTCCTCCCACTGAAACCGTACCTGAACCCAAATTAAAATGACCGTGAGTGTATTGGCCTTCTACATAGATCTTTCCACCAATGGAGTGAGTTCCTGATGAAAATAGAATTGCACCCTGATAACCATCTGGATAACTTCCACTACTCTGACCCAATTTTAAGTAACCACCTACTGTGAGATTATAGCCATTTGTATCTAAAGTACACACTGAGCCTGCAGTATGCATTCCATACACTTTAAGATTTCCAGTAATATTCCAATTACCAGTCATAGTGTTAGTAATAGAAGCTCCTTCACCCTGCATATATACATATCCGTTAATGGTCATAGCTCCTTGGGTTTTGTTGTTATTTCTATTTAAGACAACATTTGAATTAATAGTAGCGCCTGAACCTATAGTAATATAATCATTTACCGAAACGTTATAAACGGATAGTATCGTACCATTAATAGTAGAATTAGCTCCCAAAATAACCTGTCTAACTATACTACTTGTAGTACTCGCAGTTATACTTGGAGCTAATTCATATATTTTAAGAGCGTTAGTATAATAATAGTTTGAAAGAGTTCCACTTGCTGTCTGATACCATTTGCCGGTTGAAGTTATACGAGTTGATGCATAAGGAACAGTAAGATTTACAAAATTCACCTGCCTACCATTGTCAACTAATAACCCTTGATTAATAGTAATAGTACCTGTTGATGTAAGATCATGTCCTGAAGTGGCACTCAAAGTAATTGTTCCTGTATAATCATTAGTCATTGTCAAATCCACCACTGAAACCGCACCGCTTGTATTACAATCAGCTGTTGAAGTAGAATTAAATATTATATTATCTCCTGCAATTGGCACCGTATCGCATGTCCAGTTGGCTGCAGTTGAATATGCATTATCTGCCCCATCATTGGTCCAGATAAAATTATTTGTAAAAGTCCAATTTGTGTTATTTCCACCGTTGGTTGATCGACATGCTGTAACTGCATTTCCACCAGATGAATTCATGTATGAAGCACTTACATATACAACCTCTGCTGTTCCTGATACTGTAAGAGGTGAATCATTAGCTGCTGTTACAGGACCTAGTGTAATTAAGTTTCCATTGGCACCCTTTAAGTACATTACCCCTGAAACCGTAGTAGTATTGGTAGAATCAAACTTTATAGTCTTACCTGCTGTAACACAACGTAAATTAACAAATGTACTTGTTCCTGTGATTTCTGAGGTGCCGGCTCCAGCAATTAATAAGGTAGAACCAGTATCAGCTGTAAGAGTACCGTTATTTGTAAAGTCACCACTTATAGTAAAAGTAATATTATCATCAATGTGGAATACACCATTATTCTGTATAGTAACATTACCGACTGTAGTTCCAGTAATACCACTCTTAATCAAAGTAGTTGCCGTAGGAGCATCTACGCTATTATTATCAATTATTAGATCTCCTGCATTAGCACCCTGAGATGCTGTTTGTTTATAAATTGTACCAGCAGCACCTGTATGAATACCATTATAACTTGATCCTCCATATGCCTGCATTGTAATACTTCCGAATGTATTTCCTGATGTCAATTTAACCGCTATTCTGCCGCCACCGCCGCCGCCATTGCCGCCGGCTGCAGTATCACTGCCGCCATCAGCTCTTATAACTCCTGTTCCACTAATAGTAGCTGTAGTAATATTAACTGTTCCTCCTGAACCGCACCCATAACCATCAGTAAAACCCACAGATCCTGCTGATATCGTTCCATTAATTGTTGTTGCGCCTGTAACAGTTAATATAGCTGCGCCGCCGCCATTATTAGTATTAGCAGATGAGCCGCCATCGCCTGCACTACCTATATTTACAGGGTTAGTTATAGAACCATAGGTAGTTCCATTTGTGCCATTTGGGTCTTTCCCTTCTCCTCCATATCCTGCTCCAGCTGACCAACTAGTATTTCCAGGCCCATTGTTATAGCTATATCCTTTTGTATCCACATCAATAGTACCGCCTGAAGCTATTGTAAGATTTCCTCCGACATCTATGTAAAGTTTATGTGTCTCAGCTGTAGTATTTGCAGTATGAGTAAGATCTCCACTTGCACCAATTGTACAATTATTTGTTACAATGAGTTTTTTAGAAGAACTACTATTTGAAACAGTTAAAGTTGATGCAGCATTTGAACCTATTGTTAATGCTGAAACAGTAACTGATGCACTGGATACATCTAAAATAGGTGCATTACCAAAATTACCATCTATAATTACAGTATCTC
>CAZMID010000002.1:0-111412 GCA_964566255.1 uncultured Planctomycetia bacterium
GGTGCGGTAAGCTAAGCAGAGGGTCGCCTGTTCGAATCAGGCCAGGGACGCCATTAATTTAATTTCTTTTGTGGTAGCTATAGTGTATCGGCAGCACGAGAGATTGTGGTTCTCTTAGAGCGGGTTCAAATCCCGTTAGCTACCCCAATTTTCAAGAGTAAGGGAGGATTTTATGAATCTAATCTTATTTCTTATTATACTTCTTGTATCTTTTATAGCAGTTAGAATTGGAGCTATAGCATTTCAGTTGACAGGACTTGAATGGTCTTTGGCAAAGTTTCAGGCGCTTTCTTGTTTTACGGGTACAGGATTTACTACAAGAGAGTCTGAACTTATTACAGGAAACCCCCAAAGAAGAAAGATTGCTTCAGTCCTTATTGTATTAGGGCATGCAGGACTTGTAACAATGATTGCAACATTTGCCAATACATTAAGACCAGGAGCATTTGTTATTAGATTTACTCTACCTTTTTTAAATACAGTTTTCCCTTCTTACTTAGTGCCTTGGGCAAATCTAGTAATTATGGTGGTATCTGCTTTTCTAATATATAAAGTATTTGCCAATTCAAGGATTGCTACTAAATTGACAGATCTTATGAGATCGCAGATTACAAAGAAACAACTTATAAAGCCAGTTACTTTTAGTGAACTGATGATTGCAACAGGCGGATATGGCGTTTCTCAGGTAAAGGTTAGCGAAAATAGTTCGATTTTGAATAAGGCACTGGTTGATTCACATTTAAGAAGTCATGATATTACAGTGTTGGCAATAGAAAGAGATGAAGTTACAATTCCTAACCCTTCAGCAAATACCAAGATCCTTTTAAATGATACGCTTATTTGTTTTGGTAAATTAGGTAATATCAGAAAACACCTCTGTGATGAAATTTCTTAAAAATAGTTCAGTAAGAAAAAGACAGATTTTAATGTTATTTGTCGTCGCTATATTAGGTGCTATAGCTGGGATAATCCATGGGATTTATTTTGATTTAGATTTTTCACAGATAAGACGCCTTTCAATTTTAGGTGTTGTTTTTACAAGTATTATTATATTTCCAGTGATACTTTTCTTTGAATATATCTTTGACTGGAATAATAATGAAGAGATGAAGATGCTTAAAGAAAGAATAGAACGTTTAGAGAAACGGTTAAAAGGATAAGATGAATATTCAGGACATGTGGGAAAAAGCTTTAAAACATACAAAGATTATACGCTCCCGAGCACATGATCTTCAGACTTTTTCTGATACGAACCTTCCATATATATTCCTGGCAAAGGCTTTAGTAAATTCAGGAGATACTATTGTAAGAAGGGCTGAGGTGGTAGTGGATAAGCCCAGCATAGTTCTTCCAAGTAACCTTCCTCAATTTGATGGTTTTGATTTTGATAAGGAATTTGAAACCGGACAGGATCTGGTTACGAATTTTCTTCTGGTAAGAGGAATTACTTTTCCCTCTATGAAATACAACAATGAAACCCGTTCTCTTAAGATTTATGATGGCAACATTGAAAAGGCAATCGGACATTACTCTAATATTTTAGAGAGGAAAGAGGATGTTCATTCTGGATTGATTGTTGGACCCGAAGATTGCTGGCAGTTTTCTGTATTGATATTTATTTGTAGTCAAGTTGCGAAATCAGTGAGTAGCGATATAAGAAAATTATTAGAAGAATTCAGAAAAAAAGACAAACTCCGATAAATTCCTACCGTAACTTTTTCACCCTATCATTTTATGGATAGATTTGATATCAAGAATTTAACAATTGAAGAATTAAAGAATCAAATGCGTAAATTCTCAGTTCCATCTTACAGGGCTGAACAGATTTTTTTCTGGATCTATAAAAAGGGTGTCTGTGATTTTGATAGCATGGATAATATATCAAAATCACTTATAGAAAAACTCAAAAGCCTTTATTGTATTGGTAATATAAAACTCAAAAAACATCTAAAATCCAAAGACGCTACTTCAAAGTTTCTGTTTGAGCTTTCCGACGGTAATTTTATAGAGACAGTCTTTATACTTAGTGGTAAAAGAAGAACGATTTGTCTTTCTACGCAGGTCGGATGTAAATATAAATGCAGTTTTTGTGCTAGTGGTCTAAAGGGATTCAAAAGAAACCTTACCGCATCAGAGATAATTGAGCAAATTTTATTTTTAGAAAGGTCTTTTCATTATAA
Organism: uncultured Planctomycetia bacterium; assembly: GCA_964566255.1. GTDB lineage: Bacteria > Omnitrophota > Gorgyraeia > Gorgyraeales > Gorgyraeaceae > CAZMID01. The sequence continues at coordinate 2,181 of CAZMID010000002.1, forward strand.
CATAACCAACTTAGTATTTATGGGTATGGGAGAACCTTTGGATAACTATGAAAATGTAGCAAAATCTATTAAAATTATAAATTCTGCAAAGGGATTAAATGTAGGTGCAAGAAAAATTACTGTTTCAACGTGCGGAATAATACCTGGCATAGAAAGATTTAAGACTTTAGGGCTTCAGGTGAATTTATCTATATCTTTACATGCTGCAAATAATAAATTAAGAGATACTCTTATCCCGATAAATAAAAAGTACCCATTGGAGAAGCTTATAGCTAGCTGTAAGGATTACATAATAAAAACACATAGAAAACTTACCCTTGAATATGTATTGATTAAGGGGCTAAATGATTCTCCCGAGGATGTAAAAGAACTTAGCTCTATAGCTAAGAGATTAAAGGCAAAGGTAAATCTAATACCTTATAGTCCAGTGCATGATAAGAGTTTTCAAGTACCGTTAAAGAAGGATATAGAAGTATTTAAGGATATCCTTATCAGAAATAGAGTAGATGTGACTTTGCGCCAGTCAAAAGGGAGAGATATTGATGCTGCCTGCGGCCAGTTAAAATTATTTGAAGAACGTTAGTCAGTATGGTAATATAGTTTACTATCGGTCAGTATGCGCCTATAGCTCAATTGGATAGAGTGGCTGGCTTCGAACCAGTAGGTTGGAGGTTCAAATCCTCCTAGGCGCGCCAATACCGGTGATAGCCATAGAGGATTAAATAGAGTCTGCTGTATGCGATATTGCTAATGCGACGAATAAGGAGCACTGTTTAGCAGGCCCGTCGAGATAGTGGGGCAGGTAGGAGCATACGTTTAGTGGATGAATGGCCAAGAAAAACAAAAATTATCCATCTACTCGCATAGATATAAAAAAGAATGGATGCAAAATGAAAATAGGTAACAAATTGACTCTGGGGTTTATAGGAATTGCTCTGTTGATCGGAGTGGTAGGGTTTATTTCTGTGAACACAAGTCAAAAGACATTACAAAGAACTATTGGAGAAAATTCGGCAGATTTAGCTAGGGATATATTAGATAAAATAGATAGGGATATTTATCATAGAATTGAGCAACTTCAGATTTATGTTGAGGATGTAGCGCAGGAAGAGATATTAATCGACTCAAATGAAGAGTTTGGTAGTATAGATAATGTTCAAGACGATATCCATCAAAAAGATAAAGAATGGACTTCGGTACCAAAAGAAAAAATTACCTCCTTCATGCAAGAGTTGATTGATAATGAATTATCACAAGAATTAAGAGAAGAGATAGAATTAAAAAAGTTCTACGAAGAAAGATATGGTTATCAAGTTTTTGCAGAGGTTTTTGTGACCAATAAGTATGGAGTAAATGTAGCTCAAACTCAGAAAACCACAGATTACTATCAAGCTGATGAGGAATGGTGGCAGTTGGCCAAGAAAGGTGGTTTACACATAAGAGATGTGGCATATGATGAAAGCGCAGATGTGTATTCTACTGATATCTCTATGAGAATTAATGATGGACAAGGAAGTTTCTTAGGAGTGATGAAAGTTGTTTTGAATGTTGAAGAAGTAATTAATATTGTAAGAGAAGCAGAACCAGGTGGAATACACAAAGAACATGAAACAAGGCATTTTAAATTACTGACCAAAGATGGAAGATTGATTTATTCAACAAAAGAATTTCAATTTTTTGGGTATCTATCTAACGGTTTATTCTCCCGCTTTAAAGTTCTGGGAGAGCCAGGACATATTCCCTATTTTATAGAAGAAGGAGACGAACCTGGCGAAGAGAAAGAGATGTTTGCTTATGCACATTCACGAGGTTATAAGACTTATAAAGGGTTAGGTTGGATCTTAGTGATAGAACATGAGGTTGCAGAAATATTTGCACCTGTTATTAAATTAAAAAATATCCTGTTAATTGTCTCACTTATTGTGACGATATTGGCTTTACTAGTAGGATTATTTGTATCTCGTTCTATTTCTCTACCGATCAGAAAACTAAATAATATGGCGCTTGAGATTGGAAAAGGTAAATTAGATAAAAGGATAGAGATTAAGTCAAGAGATGAACTTGGTTTTCTGGCTACTTCTTTTAATAAAATGGCCGAAGAGTTATTGAAACTTATAGGGAGAGAAAAGGAGCTTTCAGCAAAAGCAGCAGCAGCAGATGTTGACCGCAAAAGAACAGTAGAGTTGGAGATAGCTTATAAAAAACTTCAAGAAGCACAGGATATGTTGATTCAAGCTGAAAAGCTAAATGCAGTTGGTCGATTAGCAAGTGGTGTGGCTCACGAGGTTAAGAATCCGTTAGGAATAATAATTCAGGGGGTTAATTATTTAGAGAAGAGACTTGCTTCAAGTGAGCATGATGTTTCTGAAGTTTTTGGTATGATAAAGAGTAATGTCAAAAGGGCAGATGATATAGTGCGTGGCCTTGTTGATTTCTCCAGAGCAACAAAATTAGAGTTAAAACCCGAGGATGTAAATTCTATATTAGAAGATTCTTTGCTTTTAGTGCAGTATAAGTTTAGGTTGGAGAATATCAAAGTCGTTAAGGAGATAAAAGAAGATTTGCCTAAAGTTTCAGTTGATAAGAGGAGGATGGAACAGGTCTTTGTCAATATCTTTTTAAATGCGCTCCAGGCTATGCCCGACGGTGGAAAATTATCTCTTCGTACTTATTTAACACAAATAGACGAACCAAGAGATGGGGCGGGAAGAAGAAATGGCGATAACTTTAAACTTGCAGAAAAATCCGTGATTGTAGAAATAGAAGATACTGGAAGAGGTATTTCCAAAGAGGATTTAAAAAAAGTTTTCGACCCATTTTTTACTACGAAAGGACCTCGTCAGGGAACTGGCCTGGGGTTGTCGGTCACAAAGAATATAGTTCAGATGCACAAAGGGCTTATTGAGCTTAAGAGCGAAGAGGGTAAGGGGACGAAAGCCATACTTACTCTAAAAATATCAAGGAGGGTATAAAATGGAGAAGAAAAAGATATTGATTATTGATGATGAAGAAGATTTTATAAAATTGGTGAAACTGAATCTCGAGGAAACAGGGAGATATGAGGTGAGAGTAGAAAATAAGGGTGTGCAAGGCCTTGCTGCTGTTCAGGCATTCAAGCCTGACTTGATATTACTTGATTTATTAATGCCAGATATGGAAGGTTCAGAGGTAGCTTATCAGATAAAGAATGATAGTAAGGTTAAAAATATCCCTATTGTTTTTCTAACTGCAGCTGCAACAAAAGAAGAAGCTGGTTCCGGCGGAGGCATTATAGGTGGCCACGCATTTATAGCAAAACCAGTAGAGACGAAAGAACTTATTGCCTGTATTGAGAAGAATATAAATAGATAATAATTCTCACTTTAATCATTTAAAGTATGTTCTAACTTCAGCAGCAATACAGCGCCAATAATATAGCTTATATATAGCTTACAAGATATAATTGACTTAGGTTTTTTTGTGTGATATTATCTACTGACCTGCCCCTATAGCTCAGCTGGTAGAGCAGATCCCTCTTAAGGATAAGGTCCCGGGTTCGAATCCTGGTGGGGGTACCAGATTTAATTCGGGCGGACGTGGTGGAACTGGGATACACGTACGGCTTAGGACCGTATTCCTTCGGGAGTGAGAGTTCGACTCTCTCCGTCCGCACCATAACAGAAAGGTATATTAAGAGTATTAAGCGGGTGTAGCTCAGTTGGTAGAGCACAACGTTGCCAACGTTGTTGTCGTGGGTTCGAGACCCATCACCCGCTCCATTTTTAATCACGTTCAGGTAAAGGAGGAGACATCAAGTGAAGATAATGGATTTTTTGAATGAAAAGGCAATATCAGCAGATTTAAAAGCACAAGACAAAAAAGGAGTAATCCAGGAACTTGTTGATCTGTTAATTAAAGCAGATGAATTAAAACCCAGGATGAAAGATTCATCAGTTAAGATCCTTCTTAATAGAGAAGCTCTTGGTTCTACTGGAATTGGCCAGGGCGTTGCTATCCCACACGGCAAATGCGAATATGTAAAAGAACTTGTAGGTGCTTTTGGTGTATCGAAAAAAGGTATAAACTTTGATTCATTAGATGGAGAACCGGCATACATATTTTTTGTTTTATTTGCACCTATAGAATCATCTGGTCCACATCTAAAGGCACTTGCCCGCATATCAAAACTTCTCAAGGATAAGTATTTTAGAGATTCATTAAAAAACGCAGAAAACGAAAAAATTCTACTTAAGATCATAAAAGAAGAAGATCAAAGAAGGGCATAATAATAATGGGTAAATTGAAGTGGTTATATCCAGGGATGAAGGTGAAGCGATGGATTATGACGTGTGGTATAGGCGTTATCCTCGTAGCGATAGGCTCTATCATATGGATGACTAAAAGGATTCCTGCATCAAGAATACTTGGAATCTTTATTTTTGTTCTTGGATCCTTAGCTGTTATATATGGCATAAAGAGGATGGTAAAATCTTTTATTGCTGTATTTTTACCAAAAAGAGAAAAAGAGCTTGTGGATATAATGTATCATCACAGGCAACTTGAAAAAGGGCCTAAGATTGCAGTAATTGGTGGAGGAACAGGTCTTTCTATTCTTCTTCATGGGTTAAAAGAACTTTCTAGTAATATCACTGCAATAGTGACCGTAGCTGATGATGGAGGATCTTCTGGAAGATTAAGAGAGCAATTTGATATCCTTCCTCCAGGAGATATCAGAAACTGTCTTGTTGCGCTTGCAGATGCAGAACCATTGATGGGAGATTTATTTCAGTTTAGATTTGGGAATGAATCAGAATTAAAAGGCCATAGTTTTGGTAATTTATTTATAACAGCGCTTTCTAAAGTTACAGGAGATTTTGAAAAGGCAATTAAAGAATCCAGTAAGGTCCTTGCTATAAGAGGAAGAGTTATTCCTTCTACATTTGATAAAGTCCAGTTGGTTGCAGAATACCAGAATGGACAGCGTACAAAAGGTGAGACAAAAATAGTTGAACAACAGTCTCCTATAAGAAGAGTTTTTCTGGATCCAGTTAATTGTAAACCGAGTAAGGAATCTTTTGAAGCTATAGATGAAGCTGACATTATAGTCTTAGGTCCAGGAAGTTTATATACGAGTGTTATACCAAATCTTTTGGTAAGTGGCATAAGTGAAAGAATAGCAAAATCTAAGTCTCCTAAAGTATATGTGTGTAATATAATGACACAGCCAGGAGAATCAGATAATTATACAGCGTTTGATCATTTAAATACCCTTATAACTCATACGAATCTCGATATAGTAGATTATTGTATTATAAATACAGGGACCGTAGAGCCTGATTTACTAAAAAAATATGAAGAAGAAAATTCTTATCCAGTTCTCGCTGATTCACATAGAATTATTGAAAAAGGTTATACTGTTATAGAGGAAGACATCATAGAAATAAAGGATTATGTAAGGCACGATTCTAAGAAGGTTTCCAAGATTATTGTAGATTTAGCTCTTAAAGCAAAAGGTAAAGCGTCTAATAATCATAGCTTATAAGAGGTATATAGTGATGTTAATAGAGAAAAAATTAGTCATAAGAAATAAACAAGGTCTTCACGCTCGCCCAGCAGCTCTTTTTGTACAGATAGCAAATAAATATGAAAGCGATGTTATAGTCAAAAAGGGAAAGCAGGAGGTTAATGGCAAGTCTATAATGGGCCTTTTAACCTTAGCTGCTGGAAAAGGTAACACAATAACTCTTAAGATAGATGGGTCTGATGCTAAAGAGGCCTTAGAAGAGTTAGGACGAGTAATATCAGGGGAGAAAAAAGGATGATATTAAAAGGCATACCAGCATCAGCTGGCATAATTACCGGAAAAGCTTTTTTGTATGACGCAAGGCGTATTATAGTGCCTGCAAAGAAGATAAGCCATCATCTGATTTCAAGGGAGATAGTACGCTTTGAAGAAGCCCTAATAAAGACCCGTGCAGAGATACTAAATATACAGAAGAAGATTACAAAAGACATGGGTTCGCATCATGCAGAGATATTCAATGCCCATTTATTGGTCTTAGAAGATAGGATGCTCATAGAAGAGGTTATAGACCGCCTGAAAAAAGAACGTAAGTGCGTTGAGCATATCTTCTCAAAAGTACTTAATAAATATATAAACGTTTTTTCTAAGATGGATGACGAATACCTAAGAGAAAGGATAAGTGATATTGACGATGTAGGTAAAAGGATTTTGAAAAATCTCCTTGGAACACAGGAAACCTCATTAAGTGAATTAAAGCAAAAAGTTATTGTAGTAGCATATGATCTTTCACCTTCAGATACTGCTACTATGCATAAAAGACATGTCACTGGCTTTATTACTGATATAGGCGGACGGACATCTCATACAGCCATTATGGCAAAATCTCTGGAGATACCTGCTGTAGTAGGATTGCAGAAGGCTACAGCTAAAATAAAGGCCGGAGATGAATTAATAGTTGATGGTAATGAAGGTGTTGTAATAATAAATCCAGATAAAGCAACTCTTAAAAAATATCATGCAAGACAAGTTCAATATGTAAAGTTTGAAAAGACCCTTCTTAGGCTTAAGGATGAACCGGCCCAGACACTTGACGGACACAAGGTAGAACTATCAGCGAATATTGAACTATCTGAAGAGATGGATTCTGTTATTGCGCATGGTGCAGAAGGAATAGGTCTATACCGCAGCGAGTATTTTTATATGAATAAAAAGAATCTGCCCACAGAAGATGAACAGTTTGAGGCATATAAAAGAGTAGCAGTTAGGCTTTCAGGTAGTCCTGTTATAGTGCGTACGCTTGATTTAGGAGGAGATAAGTTTTTATCGCAGCTTGAAGTATCTCACGAGATGAATCCGTTTTTAGGATGGCGCGCTATAAGATTTTGTCTTGCAAGGCCAGATATATTTAAAGTACAGTTAAGGGCAATATTACGTGCAAGCGCATTCGGTAACATCAAGGTTATGTTTCCAATGATATCAGGGATAGAAGAATTAAAGCAGGCCCTTACGATTTTAAATGAAGCAAAGAAGGAATTACGCAGTAAAAAGATTAAATTTAATGATGATATGGAAGTAGGAGCAATGATAGAAGTACCTTCTGCTGCCTTAACATGTGATTTATTGGCCAAGGAAGTAGATTTTTTCAGTATAGGTACGAATGATTTAATACAATATTCACTTGCTATAGATAGGGTCAATGAAAAAATAGCATATCTTTATAAGCCTACTCATCCAGCGGTCCTAAGATTGGTAAAGAATGTGATTGATTCAGGTCATAAAGAAAAGATATGGGTAGGTATGTGCGGTGAGATGGCAGGAGAACCTGGTTTTGCTCTTATATTATTAGGATTGGGCTTGGATGAATTTAGTATGAGTCCTGTAATCGTTCCTGAAATGAAATACCTCATAAGGAATATAAAGTTTGAAGATGTTAAGCGTGTTGCAGAGTCAGCTTTGAAATTATCTACCGCAGAAGAGGTAGATAATCTTATAAATAAGAAGCTAGATGAATTGGTACCAGCTTTAAAGAAGATAAGGAGAAGTTAAAGCATGAATAATCTCGATAGTCATAATGTGATATCTAAGCTAGATACATCGAATATGTTGAAACTTATATCAGAATTACCTACTCAGTGCCAAGAAGCATACAATATTGGTAAAGAATCTGATATTAAAAAGATTGATCACCAGATCCACAATATAGTTTTTGCTGGACTAGGCGGTTCTGCCATAGGAGCTGACATTGTAAAGATGTATTTACAGAATGAATTGAATTTTCCTATTACAGTCTGTCGCAATTATACATTGCCCGGTTTTGTAGGAAAAGATACACTTTTATTTTGTTCAAGTTATTCTGGGAATACAGAAGAGACCTTGTCTTTATTTAATGATGGACTAAAAAAAGGAGCTCTTATAGTTACTATGGGTTCAGGTGGTAAATTAAAAGAATTATCCGCTAAGAATGGTTTTAAACATGTAACGATTCCATCGGGCTTTCCACCGAGGACAGCACTTGGATATATGTCAATAAGTGTACTAGCTATTTTTTCTAAATTAGGGCTTATAAAGGATAAAGAAGCTGACGTCAAAAGACTTTATTCGACATTAGTAGATTTAAGAGATAAAGAAGTTGGCATTGATGTACCGCTAGATAAAAATATATCTAAAAAACTAGCTTCTGAACTTTATGGTAAGTTTTCAGTTATATATGGTACTAGCGATTCTTCTGAGGCTGTAGCAGTCAGATGGAGGGGGCAGATTGCAGAGAATTCAAAATCCCTCTCATCTAGTCACGTATTTCCAGAGATGAACCATAATGAGATTGTTGGTTGGGAATTCCCAAAAGATATATTAAAGGATATAAAGGTTATTATTCTTCGTGATAAAAATGACCATCAAAGAACGCTTCATCGTATAGATATATCAAAGACCATTATAAAAAATAGTGGGGCCAAGATATTTGAGCTTGAAAGAAAAGATTCTTCTTTTCTAGCAAGAATATTCTCTCTTATATATATAGGTGATTTTGTAAGTTTTTATCTTGCGATACTTAATAATATTGATCCTACCCCAGTAAAACAGGTAGATTATTTAAAGAACCAACTAGCAAAAATATAAAAATGAAGGTCTTATTATTAGCAGCAGGGTATGCTACAAGGCTTTACCCTCTCACGCTTAATCAACCCAAACCATTATTAGATGTAGCAGGTCGTCCTGTAATAGAGTTCATACTGGATACAATTGAACCTATAGAGGAAGTGGACGAGGTTTTTATTGTAACCAATCATAAATTCTACACCCATTTTGAAAAGTGGAAGGAAAAATTCTCAGGCTCAAAGAAAAAAATAACAGTTATAGATGATGGCACTCTTAGCAATGACGATAGACTTGGTGCAACAGGTGATATAGAATTTGTTATAAAGAAAAAAAATCTAAAAGATGATTTATTAATCCTTGCAGGGGATAATATTTTTAAGACCGACTTAAGAGATTTTGTAGATTTTTCTATTTCAAAGAGGCCTTCGATTTCTATAGGACTTTATGATGTAGAAAATCTTAAACTTGCAAAAAAATACGGAATAGTAACACTTTCTGACGATAAAAAGGTACTTGAATTTAAGGAAAAGCCATCTAGTCCAAAGTCTACACTTGCTGCAAAGTGCCTTTATTACTTCCCAGAGGAAAAATTATCTGTTACAAGCGAATATTTAAAACTTCCTACAAGTAAAGACGCACCTGGTTTTTTCCTTGAATGGCTTTCAAAAAAGGATATAATATTTGGGTATGTGTTTAAGAACGAAAAGTGGTTTGATATAGGAGATAAGGCTTCTTACGAAGAAGCGAACCGTGAATTCAGAAAGGAGAAATAAATGCCAAACGGAACATGTTTTATAACGTCTGAATCAGTATCTGAGGGACATCCAGATAAACTTTGCGACCAGGTATCAGATGCCATCCTTGATGATGTCTTAAGACAGGATTCAAGGGGTAGAGTCGCATGTGAAACATTTGTAACAATGGGTCTTATAATAGTAGGAGGAGAAATCACTACTACTGCTTATGTTGATGTTATTAACCTGGCCAGGAAGGTAGTTAAAGGTATTGGTTATACGCATCCGAAGTATGGACTGGACTATCAGACATGCGCTATCTTAAATGCAATTCATTCCCAGTCTCCTGATATTGCACAGGGCGTAGATAGAGGAGGCGCAGGAGATCAGGGTCTTATGGTTGGATATGCCTGTGATGAAACACCTGAACTGATGCCCTTACCTATTACGCTTGCTCATAAACTAGTAAAAAGGATGAGTGAATTAAGAAAAGGTGATGTTTTAAGGTATTTAGGGCCTGATGGTAAATCTCAGGTTACAGTTGAATATAGAAATGGAAAACCAAAAAGAATAAATTCAGTTGTTCTTGCAACGCAACACACAGAAGAGATCTTAGATAAGACAGGAAAGCGCATTACACAAAAAGCTAGAAAAGAACTGATAGAAAAAGTAGCAAAGCCAGTCTTGGGAAAATTAGCTGATAGTAAGACTGAATATTACATCAATCAGACAGGTAAGTTTTTGATTGGCGGACCTCAGTCAGATACAGGTATGACTGGCAGAAAAATAGTGGTTGATACTTATGGTGGGATTATTTCACATGGAGGAGGAGCGTTTTCAGGTAAGGATCCGACAAAGGTTGACCGATCAGCTGCTTATATGGCAAGATATGTTGCTAAAAATATTGTTGCATCAGGTCTTGCAAAACAATGTTGTATACAACTTGCGTATGTAATAGGTAAAGCCGAACCTTTGGGACTTATGATAGATACATACGGTACAGGAAAGCTCTCAGAAGAAAAATTAGTATCTCTTGTAAGAGAACATTTTGATCTTACACCTAGAGGAATTATAACAGAGTTAGATCTGTTAAAGCCGATTTTCAAAAAGACTGCTGCATATGGTCATTTTGGCAGAGAAAAAGAAGGCTTTGCATGGGAGAAATGTGATAAAGTAGATATATTAAGAAGGACTAGCCATATAAAACGAGGAAAGAAAAGATGAAATACGATATAACTAGTATAAAATTAGCAAATAAAGGAAAACTAAGGATTGAATGGGCTGATAAGAATATGCCGGTATTATCTATTATTAAGGAAAGGTTTAAAAAAGAGAAGCCTTTAAAAGGGGTAAGACTTGGGGCATGCCTACATGTAACTACAGAGACAGCAGTTTTAATGAATACCTTGAAAGCAGGTGGTGCAGATGTCAGACTTTGTGCATCTAATCCTTTAAGCACTCAGGATGATGTGGCAGCTTCTTTAGTAAAAGATTATAAGATCCCTGTTTTTGCAAGAAGAGGAGAGAATAACACTGTATATTATAATCATCTAAATAGTATCCTGAAAAACAGACCTCATATAACAATGGATGATGGAGCCGATCTTGTATCTACTATACACAAAGAAAGAAAAGACCTTGTTTCTGGTATTATGGGTTCCACTGAAGAGACGACTACTGGCATAATAAGGTTGAGGAGCCTTGAGAAGAGCAAAAAACTACTTTTTCCAGTAATAGCTGTAAATGATGCTGATACCAAGCACCTTTTTGATAACCGCTATGGTACAGGCCAATCTACTGTAGATGGTATAATAAGGGCAACAAATGTACTAATGGCAGGTAAGATAGTTGTTGTATCAGGCTATGGATGGTGCGGAAGAGGCTTTGCAATGAGGGCAAAAGGATTAGGTTCAAATGTCGTAGTTACCGAAGTGGATCCTGTAAAAGCGCTTGAGGCAGTGATGGATGGTTTTTCAGTTTTACCAATGAAGGATGCGGCAAAAAAAGGAGATGTATTCGTTACTCTTACAGGAGATATATCAGTTCTTCGAAAAGAACATTTCAAGGTTATGAAAGATGGCGTAATCATTGCAAACTCAGGTCACTTTAATGTTGAAATAGACATAGATGATCTTGAAGTTATGAGTAAGAAAAAGAGATTAATACGTTCTGGTGTTGAGGAATATACGTTAAAGAGCGGGAAAAAGATACATCTTTTAGGAGAGGGTAGATTAGTTAATTTAGCGTGCGCAGAAGGACATCCTGCAATAGTCATGGATATGAGTTTTGCCAATCAGGCGCTTGGAGCAGAATACCTGGTTAAGAATCATAAAAGACTTAGTAAAAAGGTCTACAAGGTACCTGATGTAATAGATAAAAATATCGCGAGCCTTAAGTTAAAGAATATGAGTGTTGCGATAGATACACTGACACCTGCTCAGAAGAAATATCTTTCCTCGTGGGAAGTTGGAACTTAATCAGTTCTTGATTAAGATTATACCAAAAGATGCAAATGCTATATTCGCAAGGTGAGCTGATAGGATAGGCGGAAGTATTCCGCCTTTTCCGAGGGCAATGCACGTTGCCATAAAGGCATAATATAGAAATCCAATCACAATAGCCATACCTATACCTATAACAGCAGATTTTTTGCCTCTATGTTTTATTTTTAGACTAGAACCCGCTCCTATTAGGATAAGTACCAAATTTACGAAAGGAAAGCTAATTTTTTGATGTAGATCTACTGATAGTTTTGTGATTATATCAGGAGATGTATTTTTAAAATTATTTATATAGCTCGATAGGTTTCTAAAACTCATAAAATCATAATTTGTACCCTTAGACATGAGTTCCTTCGGATTTTCTATATTGATCTTTTTCTTTTCAAAGAATAAGGGACGACCTACTACCATACCTTTTTTATCAAGCTTATACCTTAAGATATTTATAAATTTCCATTCTGTTCCGAGCCATTTTCCTTCCTGAGCGTTTGTCTTTGCTACTACATTGCCATTTTTATCTTGATGTAATAGCGTAATGCCTTTTGCAAATGAATTATCTTTATCAAGGGATTCTATGAAAATTAACCTGTTATTCCTGCCATAGAGGGCAATATTATAGATAAAGTTACCTTTCTTTTTAGTTTGTTTTTCTATGTAGTTTTCTTTTATGGATGAAACATTTTTCATGCTATTAGGAAGGAATTTTTCAGATGTAGCGAAAATTAATATTGATATTGCAATACCTATGCATATAAAAGGTAGTAATATTCTAGATATACTAATGCCTGCTGCCCGCATAGCAACAATTTCATCGTGCTTATTCATTGTGCCTATTATATATATAGTAGAAATAAGACTGGCTATAGGGGAAGTTTGTATAATAATAAGAGGTATCATTGAAAGGTAATATTCTTGCAATATGCTTATAGGTGCATGGTTTTTTAGGATTTCATCAAGATGACCAAATAAATCTATAATTATATATAGGAAGGTAAATAATGCCAGGCAATAGAAGAAGGAGCTTAAAAAATTCTTTGTTATATATTTGTCTAATATTTTCATAAATTTGTTAGGTTTCTATTGTATTTTTAAATAAAATTATTCCTATAATCATAAGTATGATATTAGGTAAGTACATCCAGAGCCACATAGGCTCTATTCCTTTTAAAGATATAGCCATACCTGCAGCCATCAATAAATAGTATAGTACAATTACTACAAGGGCTATTGCAAATTGGATTGTTTTTTCTCCACGTTTTGTAAATATACCGAGTGCTATTCCCAAAATAATAAATATAAAACTTGCAAAAGAAATTGAGATTTTTCTGTGGAATTCTGCTATCAGCTGAGGTGCATCTATATGATGGCGACCAAGAAGCATTATTTCATTATTTATTTCCTGAAAATTCATTTCCTTCGGTTTTTTCTGTATGTAATCCCCAGATGATAAACCTTCATCAAGATTTAGAGTGATATAATATGTCTTAAAATTCAGCTTATAGAAATGTAACGGGTTTTTTGGGTTTAGTTCATCACTTGTACCATTAATAAGTTTTAATTTTACTCCATTTTGATTCTGAAGTGGTATAAATTCACCTTTTTTAGCGATTATGGTTCTAGTAGAACGCCCTTCTTGGAGTTGGTAGATACGAACTCCTTTTAATTGGTTTTTATCGACTTCATGTATGAATATGATGTAGTTTTTGAAGTTTTTTATGAATGTACCCGGTTCTAGATATGCACCAGGGTTTTTTACACCTATATTTTTTACGATTTTTCTAGAGGCAAAATGTGCCTCAGGCAATATCTTATCATTTAATATTACTGAAAAAAGACTTAAGACTATGCCCGCAATGAGTAAAGGAGATGTTAATCTATAAAGACTGACACCATTTGCACGCATTGCAGTTATTTCATTATCTGAAGAGAGTCTTCCGAATACAAGAAGGTTTGCACTAAGTGCCGACATAGGTATTGTGTAACTCAAAAGAAATGGTATTAGGAAGAAAAAGAGTTTTCCTACCATTGTGATTTTCACACCTTTATTTATGACTAGATGTGCGAGCTTTATGATGTTACCTGTTACTAGCGCAAAGGTAAATATCACAAGAGAAAATAGAAACATTATAAAGATTTCTTTTAAGAGATATGTTTTTAGTATTTTCATGTTACTTGATCTCCGCGTGCCAATGTAATTACTTCTATTCTGCCAGCACCTTTTTCTTTAAGAATTCTTGAACATTCATTTGCTGTAGAGCCAGTTGTAAAAAGATCATCTACTAGCAGTATATTTTTATCTTTTATATTATAACCATTATCATTTTTTAGAGAAAAGCTATATTTTATATTTTCTATTCTTTTAGATCTATTAAGTTTACTCTGGGGAATAGTATTTTTTGTTTTCCTAAGGATGTTCGATGAATAATTAAGGTTGAGTTTGTTTGCTATATTTTTTGCCAGGATGTGAGAAGGATTTATCTCCCTTTTTAGTAATTTAAAAGGATGCATTGGAATAGATAGGACAATGTCAGTTTCTTTGGCAAAGTTGTTTTCTTTTATGAAATCCACAATAAACCTTACAAATTCTTTTGCGAGAGAGGTAATCTTTCTATATTTAAAATCATGCACTAATTTTTTCAGTATACCATCATAATGAAATATTGATACTGCTTTATCAAAATAGGGATTGGTTTTTTTACAGTCAGAGCATAGATCTTCTTTATAATTTAACTTATGGCCACATTTTACACAGAAAGGAGGTTGTCTTTTTTTCATCTTTTGAGCACAATCCCTACATAGGTATTGATTATAAGTCTCACTTTTTTTATCGCATACCTGACATGAAGCAGGATATAATAGGTTAATTATATTAGTAAGCATATAGCATAAATATAGCATATAGGGAGCGCAAAGTCAAAACCTCTTAACATTTAGTGTGTTTTGTGATATAGTATGATAACACCAATATAGGAGGTTACATATGCCAGGAGATATATTAGATATAGTAACCAGTCCTGTTACTGTAGTTACTGTAAAGAATAAGGACAAAATAAACGGTATGACAGTTGCCTGGATCATGCAGGCAGCATATAATCCGGCATATATCGTAGTAAGTATTGCTCCTGAAAGATATACTCATTCTCTTATAAAGGAGTCTAAGATGTTTGGAGTTAATATCTTAGCAGATGACCAGAAGAAGCTTGGAAAGCAATTTGGTTTTGCTTCTGGAAAAAAAGTAGATAAATTTAGAAATATAAAATTCCATGATTCAAATACAGGCCTTCCGGTTCTTGAAGATATATACGCTTATTTAGAATGTAAGCTGATTAGCATTGCTAATGCAGGAGACCATGATTTATTTGTAGGAGAAGTGACAGAGAAAACAATAGACAATAAAAAGAAGCCACTTATATTTAAGGCTTCTGATTTCTTCTGATGAAAAACGAAAATAAATTACATCATATACTTGTTGAATTAGGAGAACATCTCCCATATTCTATTTTTGGAGTTCTTATAGGGATTATTATTTTAGGAGTCCTTACGTTCTTTACCATTATTTTACGTTCAATTCACTTATTGCCAATAGCAGCAAGAGAACTTTTTCATATATTTCATCCTATGCATGTATTATTAAGTGCTCTTGTGACAACTGCTATGTTTTGGAAACACGAGAAAAATTTTATTAAAACGCTTTTAATAGGTTTTTTAGGGTCTATTTTAATATGTGGCCTCAGCGATGTCATACTTCCTTATATAGGGGGGAATGTTCTTGGAGTAAAGATGCAAATGCATCTTTGTACACTAGAACACCCTCATATTATTATTCCTTTTGCTGTAATAGGGGTGTTAGTGGGTTTTCTTGTTCCTTCCGCGGTTGAGAAAAGTACAGAATTTTCCCATTCTATGCACGTCATTGTAAGTAGCATGGCAAGTATCCTCTATCTTATCTCATTTGGCATTACATATTGGATTCATATGATAGGGGGGATATTTTTAGTAACAGTTATAGCTGTAATGTTACCGTGCTGTCTTAGTGACATTGCATTTCCTTTAATTTTTGTAGACCCCAAAAAACATAAGTGCTAACTATAGGGGACATATAATAGGAATATGTTCCCAATTGAACCAGTAGATATTCTCATACTTATATATTTACAAACAGAAAACATATGAAAATAGGTATAGCTAAAGAAAATAGGCCAAGGGAAAAAAGAGTCATTATTCAACCCCCTGAAATCAATAAGATTGCATCTAGGCATGAGGTGATCGTTGAAAAGGATGCAGGTGTGGGTATTGATATTCCAGACAAGGCTTTTATAGAAGCAGGTTGTAAGATTGGCTTATCCAAAGAAGTCTACGCTTGTGATTTAGTAGTTCGTATTAAAGAGCCTAGTTTTGAAGAAATCAAAATGATGAAGCCCGGTAATATTATTATGTCTATGATGCATCTTCGCTGTCGCCCAAAGTTAGAAGAGGCTCTACGTAAACAGAAATTAATTGCAATCCCTTTGGAAAACATAAAGGATGCTTTTGGTAAAAGAAAAGTTGAAGCTGTTTATGATTCAGGTAGGATCGGCATGAGATATGCTTTTAAACTCTGGGGGAAAGACCCAAAGACTGCCAATGTGAAGATTATGGGATATGGTAATATGGCAATAGGTGCTATTCGTTACTGTGCACGTAAACTTGCTAAAGTTAGAGTTCTGAATAAGAATGATTTTCCTGAGATGGGAAAACATATTCCCGGAACGGATATCTTAGTAGATGCAATTAACCGTCCTTATCGCCGCGAAGTTGAAAAAGAACCCCCTTTTATTACACGAGAAATGCTAAAACTGTTTAAATCTGGATCAGTTATAGTAGATCTTGTTTCAAATCCTGAGAATCATGCACCGGTTGAAACCATGCGGCCAACTACTTTAGATAATTTACACTATGTAGTTAATGGTATTTATCATACCTCTTGTTGGGGGTGGCCAGGTTTAGAACCAAGGCCAATTGCTAAAAGGTATAGCCTTCAACTTGCACCAATCATAAAAGATATAGCAGATAATGGCATTGATAAATGTAATAGTTTTACCAAAGTCGCTATTTCATACTTAACATAAGGAAAGTAAGTATAAAAAATCGTAAAATGGAAAAGGTTATTCACGAAGAGCGAAAGTTAAGCTTTTTTGAAAAATACCTGACACTTTGGGTTGTTGGGTGCATTGGGTTAGGTATTTTGCTTGGGAAGTTATTTCCACAGGTAGCTTTTACATTAGATAAGATATCTATTTATCAGGTCTCCATTCCTATAGCGATATGCCTTTTCTTTATGATGTATCCAATTATGGTAAAGATTGATTTTAGAGAGGTTATAAAGGCAGGGAAGACCCCTAAGCCGGTTATATTGACATTATTTGTTAATTGGTGCATTAAACCTTTTACCATGCTTACTATTGCGACTTTATTTTTAGGAGTGTTTTTTAAGGGATGGCTTCCAGGCGTTGAGATTGTTAAAGGCGGGCAAGAGGTAGAATTATACAGGTCTTATATTTCCGGATGTATTTTATTAGGTATAGCGCCTTGTACTGCAATGGTTCTTATATGGGGACATCTATCAAAGGGCAATGACGGCCATACCTTAGTCATGGTTGCCATAAATTCCTTAACGATGTTATTTCTTTATGCTCCGTTAGGAGGATGGCTATTAGGTGTAAATAAAATGCCTATACCATGGCAGACTATTGTATTATCTGTTGTGATTTATGTAGGATTACCACTTTTTCTGGGATATCATTCACGTAAACTTATAATCACCAGAAAAGGATTTAAATGGTTTGAAGAAAAATTCCTTCATTATTTAACACCAGTTTCAATCGGGGCGTTACTTGTCACCCTTATCCTTTTATTTTCATTCAAAGGAGAACTTATTATTAGCCAGCCTCAGGTGATCTTTTTAATTGCCATCCCACTTTTTATACAGACCTGTTTGATTTTTGCTTTAGCATATATGCTGGCTAAATGGTTAAAATTACCTTATAGAGATGCTGCTCCATCTGCCCTTATTGGAGCAAGTAATCATTTTGAAGTGGCTATTGCTACTTCTGTGATACTCTTTGGTTTATCATCAGGGGCATCATTAGCAACAGTGGTCGGGGTATTGATTGAAGTACCAGTTATGCTTATGTTGGTAAGAGTATGTTTAAGAACCAAACATATGTTTAGTGAATAGGATTAGTGTTTTTAAAAAGCAGATAAGCGAAATCCCCTGCCACTCGCAGTTACTTTGTAACTATCATCCAATGTTGGTATGTGATGATGAATTAAAAACAAGTTAAATTAGGAGCAATTTAGTAATTATGAAAGCTGGATTTATAGGTTATCGACATTTTGCTGCAAAACTTTACAAATTATTCGAAGAAACCGGAATTGTTAAGCAGTTCCTTTTCTATCATCCTACAAAAAGTTTAGAGGGTTTGAATTTTACAAATGATTTTAATGCTTTATTTGAGTGTGATTTTATTGTTATTGCATCCCCGGATATTACTCATATCGAATATCTTTATAAGCTAAAAGAGTATAAAGGTTATATTCTTTGCGAGAAAATTCCAGCCGTAGACAAAAAAGGCTTAAAATTCTTAGAATATTATAAAAATCCAAAACTTTATTTCAATTTTAATTATAGAAAAAGCGAATTATATCAGCTTTTAAAACAGCTTTCTGGAGAGATTTTACACATTAGTTATCAATATGGAATTGGTTTGGCTTTAAAACCAGAGTATAAACTGAATTGGAGAAGCAGTATTTCAGATGCTTTTTTGGGAGTTTTTCAACTAAGCGGAATACAGTTATTTGATTTGCTTTTATTCTGTTTTGGTAATATCAAATCTTATAAGTTTACAGCTAGAAATATTTCACCATATGGT
This sequence comes from uncultured Planctomycetia bacterium, assembly GCA_964566255.1. Taxonomy (GTDB): domain Bacteria; phylum Omnitrophota; class Gorgyraeia; order Gorgyraeales; family Gorgyraeaceae; genus CAZMID01. The sequence continues at coordinate 20,926 of CAZMID010000002.1, forward strand.
GATTCAGTGGATAATTTTGGGATAAACATGGTGTTTAACGATGGTATGATTGCAGAATTATTTTTTAGCTATACTTCTCCGTACTGCAATTGTTTAAATATAATCACAGCCGAAAAACTTATAAAATGGGATAATAATGAACTTATAATAAAAGGACCAAGAGAAACACTTGACAAAAATGGCCTATTTAAAATGCCGCCTGTTATTTTAAAGAAAAAAGTAGATTTCTATAATGATTCTTTGAAAAAATCTATTGAATATTTTATTTCTGTTGTGAAATCAAAACAGACTTTTTCTGAAACATTATCGGAAAGAAATTTATTATCAACCAAAGTTTTTTTAGATATACTTGAAGATGTAAAAAATAAAGATAAATAATGCGTAATTCTCAAAATGTTGAATTTCTAAACCATGAATCCACTAATTTGGGATCTATTAAACTAAAAATAGAGAAAGCAAAGGTTCTTGATTTAGAGATAAAGAATAACATTTTAGAGAAAATTGATAAGGTAATTGGACCTCAAGAAATAGAATGGATACAAAGAAATGAAGAGAGGGATATTGTTGATTATATTGTTCACCGTTATAAATTTAAGTTTTATCCTAAACTTAAAAAAGTGGTTCCTTTCCCGCTACATTTATTAATAGAACCAGTTTCTTTTTGTAATATCCATTGTGTTATGTGTTTTCAAAATGACCCATTCTTTAAAGAAAGGAAGAACAGAGGGATGATAGATTTTATTTTCTTTAAGAATTTAGTCGATCAGGCATTTGAAAACAACTGCAGAGCTTTAACATTGGCTTCAAGGGGGGAACCTACTTTACATCCACAATTTGGACAAATGTTGGGATATTGTAGGGAAAAATTTCTTGAGTTAAAAATCAATATAAATGCTTTAAAACTACCGGAGAATTTATGCTATCAGATCCTTGATTCAGGTGTTGATATTGTTGTGTTTTCGATAGATACTAATGACAAAAGAGGATATCGAAAAATCAGAAAAGGGGGAAGCCTTGATGCAGCAGTAAAGAACATACGGCGTTTTTGTGAAATAAGAAATTCAAAGAAAGAGTACTTAAAAACATCCACAAGAATTTCTGGTGTTTACCTCGGATGGCAAGATAAGGAAAAATTTTATGAGTCTTGGAAGGAAATTGTTGATACAATTGCATTCATTCCTGTGGTTAAGAGATGGAATACTTACGCGAATGAGTCTATAGATAGTTACCAGCCGTGTAATATGCTTTGGGAAAGAATGTATGTCTGGTTTGATGGAACATGTAATCCTTGTGATAGTGATTATAGAAGCTATCTAAGCGTGGGAAATGCGAAAGATATGTTATTAAAAGAAGTTTGGCTGAGTGAAAAATATTCATATTTGCGTGATCAGCATATTAAAGGACATAGGACGCTACTCCTTCCCTGCAACCGATGCAGTTTATACTGAAACATAACTTTTAGTAAAAAAGAGGTCCGATAATTATTGTGAATGCTGAAGGAATTAAAAACAGTTAAGAGACATGTTATTTAATTCACTACAATTTGCGGCATTTTTTGTAATAGTCTATTCATTGTACTTAATCCTTAATCATCGATGGCAGAACAGGATGTTGTTGGTTGCCAGCTATGTATTTTATGGATTTTGGGACTGGAGATTTCTATCTTTAATCGCAATATCAACAGTTGTTGATTATTTTTGTGGACTTAGAATATACAAATCCGACGACAACAAAATAAGGAAACAGTTTTTGTTCCTAAGTGTTGTTGCTAATCTTTCGATGTTAGGATTTTTTAAGTATTTTAACTTTTTTGCTGAAAGTTTCCAGTTTTTAGTGTCTAGATTCGGAGTTCAAGTACAGCCTAATTTTTTAAATATTATTCTTCCTGTAGGTATATCATTTTATACATTTCAGACGATGAGTTATACAATAGATATCTATAGAAGGAATATGAAACCAACAAGAAAGTTTTTTGATTTTGCTCTCTTTGTTGCATTCTTTCCACAGCTTGTTGCAGGCCCTATTGAAAGAGCAAAACGTCTTCTTCCTCAGATACTATCTCCACGAAAATTGACTGTGGATAAATTCTACGAAGGTTGTTATCTTATCTTCTGGGGGTTGTTTCAAAAGGTATTTGTCGCAGATAACCTGGCAAAGATAGTAGATTCTGTATTTAACTCACCAGGACCTTACAATGGAGGCAATGTACTCATAGCATTATATGCTTTTTCTTTTCAGATATTCTGTGATTTTGCAGGATATTCCAATATAGCAAGAGGTTTGGCTAAATGTATGGGGTTTGACATAATGCTTAATTTTAACTTGCCATATTTTGTTACTAACCCGAGTGATTTCTGGAAAAGATGGCATATAAGCCTTTCAACCTGGCTTAGGGATTATCTTTATATACCATTAGGAGGTAACAGAAGAGGTAAGTTCATTACTTATAGGAACCTGATAATAGTCATGCTCTTGGGAGGACTTTGGCATGGGGCGGCATGGACATTTATCATATGGGGCGCATATCAAGGACTGTTACTTATAGTTTACAGGCTGCTTACACCCTTAATTAAGAATATAGCTCTACCTAAAAATACATTATTTCGTAACATTTGGTATTTTATAAAAGTTGTTTTTTTCTTTCAACTAATGTGTCTAGGTTGGTTAATATTTAGGGTAAATTCCACGAAACAGGCGTGCGATATGTTGTATGCTATTATGTTTAATTTTAAGCTTTTGGAAGGTTCAGGTACAGGTATTCTGACATATTTTTGGATATTAGTAACTTTTTTATGGTCCTTAATTGTAGTGCAGATATTTCAATTTATCAAAAAAGATCTTATGGTTGTTTACAAAGCAAACGCCATGGTTAAAGCAATGTTTTATGTCCTAACTTTTTACCTTATAGTAATATTCGGAGTGAGTGGAGGCAAAGAATTTGTCTATTTTCAATTTTAGTAAATCTCCAAGAGGTTTTTTGATAGCGCTTTCTATAATTCTTTCTTTTGAGGCTGCAAACATATTTTTTGATAAGTATTTTCGTTCTCCAGAGTCAGAAAGTGGACATATCGTAGAGTTGAAAAACAAACTTTCACAGAGCAGTGAAAATTGCTTTGATGTTCTAGTTTTGGGGGATTGTTTTAATCACGCAGGCATTATGCCAATAGTTATAGATAGTAATACAGGCTTTTCATGTTATAACTTTTCAGCTTTCTCTCAACAAACTATTATCTCACAGTATTGTTTTTTAAAAAATTATCTAGACGCATCTCAAGTAAAACCAAAATTTATAATAATAGGGTTTAAGCGGATATCTTTAGCTACTACTAGAGAACAAGTTATGAAAAGATTTATACATAATTTTTATGATTTTAAGGAAGGTAATATAGATGTATTTTTGAAAGAGTTCGGTTTTGGAGAGACGGTGAAATTTTTTCTACCATCATTAGAACACCAAGATTTTTTGAAAAATTTTATTAAAGATCTATTTTTAGCAGAGATATCTGGTAAAAGAGAGAAAGAAAAAAATGCTGCTAATCAAGTGATTTACGTTGACAAAGGATTTGTGGAATTAAAAGGTGTTTACAAAGGCAATATAAAAGAGATAGAGGGTATTTACAAAAGATTTTCAGTAACACCTTTTTTCTCTAAATATTTGAGATATATTTTAGATCTTGCCAAAGAAAATGATATTCAGGTTATCTATACAATTTCGACAAACACCCCAGATGTTTTTAAAATTGCTAAGAAAAATGATGTTGTAGAGGATTATGAGAATTTTATCGCTTCATTTCAGATAGAGTATCCTAATCTGACTTTTATATATCCACAAGACGCTTTGAATAAAAAGAAGTTATATTCGAATCAGAACCATTTAAATGGTGAAGGTGCGCTAATATTAAGTAAACTGTTAGCTGATAAAATAAATACACTGAACGAAAGAAAATAGAAGTCAAACACTATAAAATGCAAGTGAGGTTTGAAATAAAGTGCCGACTTTAAAAGATTCAAGAGGTTATTTCTATATCAGGACTTTCGGATGCCAAATGAATGAACATGATTCTGGAAGGGTAAAGGATTTACTCTTAGAACATGGTTATTCTCTTTGTGAGAAACCAGAAGATGCAGACATTTTACTTTTTAATACCTGTAGCGTCAGGAAACATGCCGAAGAAAGAGTATTTGGTAGAGTAGAAAGCCTAAAGGCATTAAAGAAAAAACACCCAAATGTAATATTTGGTATTTTAGGCTGTATGGCAGAAGCTCAAAATGATTCTATCTTTAGGAGATTACCTCATGTAGATTTTTTATGTGGTCCAGCAGATTTAGATAAAATTCCTGAGATTATAGATAGAATAAAAAAGAATAAGAGCCATATAATGCACATAGAAGGATTTAAAGCAAAAAGGATACCTGAATTTCCAAAGGGTAGACATGTTAGAGACAATGCTTATGTAAAGATAATGGAAGGGTGCAGTAATTTTTGCTCATATTGTATTGTTCCTTACGTGAGGGGGCTGGAAAGAAGTCGTCCCTCAAAGGAAATCCTAGACGAAATAAAGCTTCTTTTAGATAAAGGTACTTCACACATAACACTTTTAGGCCAGAATGTTAATTCTTACGGTGAAGGCCTAAAAGAAAAGGTAGATTTTCCAGAACTTTTAAGAAAGATAGATAAAACTGTAGGTAATAAAATTAAGATAGATTTTGTTACGAGCCATCCAAAGGACGCAAAGACTGATTTATTTAAAACAATGGCTAGTTTGGACTCTATTGCAAAATTCTTACACCTTCCTTTACAATCGGGATCAAATAAAATCCTTAAAAAGATGAATCGTGGTTATACCCTTGAAAAATATAAAAAACTTGCTAAAGAATATCGCAAATTAGTCAAAAAATCCTTATTTTCAACAGATTTTATTGTGGGTTTTCCAGGAGAGACTGAAAAAGACTTTAAAAATACCTTAAAAGCACTTAAAGATATACAGTTTGATGCTGCGTATATATTTAAATATTCTTCAAGGCCTTTTACAAAGGCAAATGAATTTAAAGATGATGTACCAGAAGAAGAAAAAGAGCGTCGCCACGCTATGCTTCTAGAGGCACAAAGAAAGATATCCTCAGAGAAAAAGAAATGTCTATAATTTTTTTAGTTGGACCTACTGCATCAGGAAAAACAAACCTTTCAATAAAACTTGCCAAGAAACTAAATGCTGAAATCATATCGTGTGACTCAATGTGCGTATACAAAGGCATGGATATACTCACATCTAAACCCTCCAAAGAAGATAGAAAAAAAATAAAACATCATCTTATAGATATTATATCTCCCAGTAAAGAATTTAGCGTCTCTGAATATAGAAGACTTGCTCTTATTGTAATAGAAGACATCTTGAAGCGTAAAAAAACACCTCTTTTTGTGGGAGGAAGCGGTCTATATGCAAAAGCAATCGTAGATGGGTTGTTTCCATTGACTAAAAAGGATGAAAGATTCAGGAAAGAACAGGAAAGACTTGCAAAAAGATATGGGAAACTCTATTTATATAAAAAATTAAAAAGAATAGACTCCAAAACAGCTAAAAAAATACATCCTAATGACCTAAGACGTGTAATAAGAGCTATTGAAATATATCATACTGAAAAGAAAAAGCCATCTGAACTAAAAAAACAAACTTCTGGCTTAAAATATAAGGTGAGACTCTTTGGTCTAAAGATAGATAGGACCACTCTTTATAAGAATATAAATAAAAGAGTAGATGATATGTTTGAAGAAGGCATTATAGATGAGATAAAAAGGCTTTCAAAGAAAAAGATGAGCATTACTAGTAAGGGTGCTCTTGGATATAATGAGGTTTTAGGATATTTAAAGGGTAAATATTCCCTTGAAGAGGCAAAAGATCTCTTAAAGAAGAATACCAGGTACTTTGCAAAGAGGCAAATGACTTGGTTTAGACCTGATAAGCGTATAATATGGAAAAAGCAATTTTAGTAACAGTTGATTTAGAGAATAAGCGTACTTGGAAGGCAGAGGATAGGGCAAATGAATTAAGAGACCTTGCCCGTTCAGGAGGAGCTTCAGTAGAACATGAGATTATCTGCCGTAGAGAAAAGCCTACACCTGATTTATTCATCGGCAAAGGAAAGTTTGAAGAGATAATCTCTATTTCTAGTAGTAAAAAGATAGATTTGGTTATTTTTAATAATGATCTTACGCCGACTCAACTAAGGAATTTAGAAAAGGGCCTGGGAGAAGTTAAAGTCATTGATAGGACTCAGCTTATTTTAGATATATTTTCTCAACATGCAAAGAGTATGGAAGGAAAACTCCAGGTGGAAATGGCACAGCTCCAGTATTTATTACCGAGACTTACTGGTAGAGGTATAGAACTTTCAAGATTAGGTGGAGGTATAGGTACTCGAGGGCCTGGGGAAAAGATACTCGAGTATGATAGGCGTAGGATCAGGCATCGCATTGGAAAATTAAAGGTAGAATTAAAAGGTTTGGAACAAAGAAGAGAAGACTTAAGGAAAAAACGTAAAGATGCAATGCTTACAAGCATTGCAATCATTGGCTATACCAATGCTGGCAAGACTACACTTTTAAATAAACTTACAGATTCCAGAAAACTAACGGCAGATAAACTTTTTAGTACACTTGATCCTGTTACTAGGGTATATACATTACCAAATAAACTAAAAGTTCTTTTTCACGATACTGTAGGGTTTTTATATAATCTGCCACATCATCTTGTAGAGTCATTTAAAGCTACCTTAGAAGAGGTAAAAAGAGCCGATATCTTAATACATGTTCTTGATGCATCAAACCTTAGGGTACATGAATTAGATGGGGCAGTATATAATGTATTAAAGGAGCTGGAAGCAGAAAACAAAGTTATTATTAATGCTCTAAATAAGATAGACTTAGTGGATAATAACCTTCATTTAAGGCGGCTTGAGAAGGATTTTAAGAATGTAGTATCCATATCCAGTTTAAAAGGAGAAGGAATAGAGCTTCTTATAAGAAAGATCTTAGATTTATTGCAAGATCTTATAGTAGAAATAAAGATAGATATACCAAATAACAGGATGGATAAATTGAATCTAATATATGAGCATGGAAAGGTCACTTATAGAGAGGATAAAGAGCATTCTATTTACATAGAAGCAGTAGTTTCTGTTAGGCTTAAGAAGTTATTGTAGTATATTTTTTTGCTTGACACATAGCACTCTAAGTGTTAGAGTGCTAATTCTCATCATGAAACCCATAGACATTAAACAAAGACAGAAAAAGATCTTATCCAGTATAGTAGAGTCCTATATAGATAATGCTATGCCTGTAGGATCTCGTACTATCTCACAGAGATTAAGGCAGAGTATGAGCCCTGCTACTATACGTAATGTCATGGCTGACTTAGAAGAGATGGGACTTATTACGCACCCACATACTTCAGCTGGCAGGGTTCCCACTGATAAAGGCTATAGATTTTATGTTGATTCTCTCTTGGAACCAAAGCACCTTACGAAAGAAGAAGAATCTATAATCAATAAGATGTTTACCAGGACTCATGATGATTTCGAATCTTTAGTACAGAATGCCTCAAGGGCAATCAGCATGATAACAAATGTAGCTGGTATAGTACTTACGCCCAGACTTAAAAGGAGCGTTTTTAAACGTATTGAATTTGTGCCAATAGATTCCTCGCGTATCTTAGCTGTAATTATTACAGGTTCAGGCATAGTGAGAGATTCTATGCTGGATCTGGAAGAGGATTTTACAAAACAGGAGCTTTTTAGGATGTCTGAATTCTTAAATCAGGAGCTTGGAGGTATGTTTTTAGGAGAAATCAATAATTACCTTACAAGGAGGCTTCTTGAGGAAAGGGATTCTTTTTATACATTTTTAAAAAAGACAATATCTATACTATCTACGCCAAATTTATTAAAGATGAAAGATCGAGTCTATTTTGAAGGTACATCAAGCGTTATGTCTTATCCGGAGTTTAGCGATATTAAAAAGGCAAGGCTCTTTTTAAGGCTCTTTGAAGAAAAAAAGGATATATTGGATTTATTTAATGAAGATATGGAGCATGACGGTATAAAGGTACACATAGGTAAGGAAAATATCTGTAAATATATACAGGAGTGTACTGTTATTACTTGTAACTATAAGATTAATAAAAGGACAATAGGTGCACTTGGTGCTATAGGACCCACCAGGATGGAATATGGCAAGGTAATAGCAGCTATTAGTTATCTTTCAGAAGTTTTAGGGGAGGCGTTAGAAGATATTGACCGAACATAAAACACAAAATAAAAAGAATAAGATACTTTTAAATATCAATGAATATCAGTCTTTAAAGGAAAAGTCTAGTAAGCATGATGAGTACCTTGATAAGCTATTGAGGATCCAAGCAGATTTTGATAATTATAAAAAACGCCTTGATAGAGATAAGACAGAATTTGTCAAGTTTGCCAACGAAGGAATAATAATAGATATTTTGAAGATACTGGATGATTTTGAAAGGGCAAAAGAAGCAGGAAAATCCAAGCATGATTTTGATGTGCTATATAAAGGTATTGAAATGATACATAAGGATATGAAGGAATTTTTAGAAAAATACGGCGTAAAGGAAATAAAGGCAAATGGAAAGCCTTTTAATCCTCATGAACATGAAGCAATGATGCAGGAAGAAACCACCGAACATCCTGAAGATCATGTAGTAGAGGAATTTCAAAAAGGATATACATTAAATGGTCGTATAATTAGGCCTTCAAAAGTGAAGGTTTCAAAAAAATCACAAAATACTAACAAGGAGGAATAACAAATGGCTAAAGTAATAGGAATTGATCTAGGTACATCAAACTCTGCAGCAGCAGTAATGGAAGGGGGACGACCTTCTATTATACCGAGTGCAGAAGGAGCAGGTATTGCCAGCGGAAAGGCTTTTCCATCTTTTGTGGCATTTACAAAAGATAGTCAGAAGCTCGTTGGAGAACCGGCTCGCAGGCAAGCTGCTGTAAATGCAGAAGGAACTATATATGCTGCAAAAAGAAAAATGGGTACTGACCATAAATTTAAGATTTATGGAAAGGAATATACGCCTCAGCAGATATCTGCATTTATCCTTCAGAAGATAAAGCAGGACGCAGAGGCATATTTAGGAGATAAAGTAGAAGAGGTTGTTATTACATGTCCTGCGTACTTTAATGATAATCAAAGACAGGCAACAAAGGATGCAGGAGAGATTGCAGGCTTAAAGGTTTTAAGGATAATAAATGAACCTACTGCAGCGTGTCTTGCATACGGTTTAGATAAAGTCGGAAAAGAACTTAAAATCATGGTATTTGATTTTGGTGGAGGCACATTGGATGTTACTATTATGGATATGTGGTTTGATAAAGAACATAATGCAAGTGGCTTTGAAGTAAAATCCACTAGTGGTGATACCCAGCTTGGCGGAACAGATATGGATAATGTGTTGATAGATTACATTGTCAATCAGTTTAAGAAAGAATCAGGTATAGATTTAAAAAATGACAAGATGGCAACGCAACGTCTTAGAGAAGCAGCTGAGAAGGCAAAGGTAGAATTATCAAGCACGTTAACTACAGACATAAACCTTCCTTTTATTACAGCTGATTCCTCAGGACCAAAACATTTGACTATGTCTATAAATAGGGCAAAGCTAGAAGAATTAGTTTCACCTATCGTAGATAAGTGTAATCATCCTGTAGATCAGGCATTAAAGGATGCAGGTCTTAGCCCTAACGACATAGATAAGATTATTATGGTAGGTGGACCTACTAGGATGCCTATTGTTCATAAATTCTTAGAAGATCATGTAGGTAAAAAGATAGAGCGCGGTATAGATCCAATGGAATGCGTTGCCTTAGGTGCAGCAGCACAGGCTGCTATTATAAAAGGTGATGCAAAGGAGGTTTTGCTTTTGGATGTAACGCCACTTTCTTTGGGTATAGAGACTTTGGGTGGTGTATCTACAAGATTAATCGAACGAAATACCACAGTTCCTACAAAAAAGAGTCAGATCTTTTCAACAGCAGCTGATAATCAAACTGCAGTTACTGTAAGGGTTCTGCAGGGTGAGCGTCAGATGGCGAATGATAATACTGAATTAGGCAGATTTGATTTAGTAGGTATTCCTCCAGCACCTAGAGGCATACCTCAGATAGAGGTTACCTTTGATATTGATAGAGACGGTATCGTACATGTAGGTGCAAAAGATATGGGCACTGGAAAGGAGCAAACCATAAAGATCACTGCTCCTAAAAAATTATCAAAGGAAGAGATAGACAAGATGGTTAAGGAAGCAGAAAAATTCTCCGAAGAGGATAAAAAGAAGAAAGAAGAAGTAGAAGTAAAAAATCAGGCAGAGACATTAGTGTATTCTGTTGAAAAATCCTTAAAGGACTTTGGAGATAAAGTTAGTCAGGATGAGAAACTTAACATCGAAAGAAAACTTAATGATCTGAAAGAGTTACTTAAGGGTAATGATACAGAAAAGATAAAAAAAGGCATGGAAGAACTTTCCAAAGCTGCCCATAAATTAGCTGAAGAGGTATATAAGGCTGCTCAAACAAAGACTCAACAGCAAGGACAAGCTAGTACAGGACCACAAGGTCCACAACCTGGTGCGGGTGAGTCTAAAGAACCAAAGGAAAAGCCAGGAGACGATGTAATAGACGCTGAATTTAAAGAAAAATAATAATGTCAACCAAAAGAGATTATTACGAAATCCTGGGTATCAAAAAAGGCTCAAGCGTTGATGAAATAAAAAAGGCCTATAGGAGCCTTGCACTTAAATATCATCCTGATAGAGTCTCTGGGGATAAAAAAGCATCTGAAGAAAAATTCAAAGAGATCTCAGAAGCATATGCTGTCTTATCTGATCCTCAAAAAAAGAGTCAGTATGATCAGTTTGGACATGCTGGTATAGATTCGCGCTATAGCTATGAAGATATTTTTAAAGGTGCAGACTTTAGTAGCATCTTTGAGGATTTAGGAGTTGGCGGCGGAGGGATATTTGGAGATATCTTTGAAGGTATATTTGGCGGAGGGTTTTCTTCAGGTAGAAGGAATTCTCTTCGAGGAAGGGATTTACAATATGAATTTGAAATCTCTTTTGAAGAAGCAGCCTTTGGTGTTAAAAAGACTGTAACTATCCCTCGTCACGAAATCTGCGACACATGTAAGGGAGATGGTGCAAGACCTGGGACAAAAAAGACTACTTGCTCTACATGTAATGGCAAAGGTCGTATCATGCAGTCAGCAGGATTTTTCAGCATTCAGCAAACATGCCCTAAATGTAGAGGCGAAGGCACTATTATAAAAAATCCTTGTGTAAAATGCGTTGGTACAGGCAAAATTAAAGTTACAAAAAAGATTGAGGTAAGTATTCCTGCAGGAGTAGATACTGGATCTCGTCTTCGTATGCAGCAAGAAGGAGAAGCAGGTACAAAAGGAGGTCCAAGAGGAGATCTTTATATTTATGTACACGTAAAAGATCATGATATCTTTGAAAGACATGGTTATGATATAGTATGTGATGTGCCTATTAGCTTTCCTGTGGCTACTTTAGGTGGAGAAGTAGAAATCCCAACCTTAAACGGCAAAGTTACAATGAAGATTCCTGAAGGGACACAGACTGGAAAGATCTTTAGGCTTCAAGGTAAAGGCATAAAAAGATTAAGAGGTTATGGTATTGGGGACGAGCTTGTAAGAGTGGTCGTGGAGACCCCGACGCGGCTTAATTCACAACAGAAACGTATCTTAAAAGAGTTTATGAAGTCTTGTGACGATAAAGTAAGTCCTTTAGCTAAATCATTTACAGAGAAAGCAAAAAAGATATTTAAGAGGTAATAGATATGCCGACTTACGAATATGAATGCCAAAAATGTAAAAAGGTATTTGATGTATTTCAGAAGATGACTGATAAGCATCTTTCTATATGCCCTGATAAAGAATGCAAAGGTAATGTAAAAAGACTGATAAGTAAAGGTGCAGGATTTATTTTTAAAGGAAATGGTTTTTACGCTACTGACTATAGGAGCGATAATTATAAAAAAAGAGAAAAAGAAGATAAATCTACACCGTGTCAGGGTTGTGATAAAAAAGAAGACTGTAAACTTGACAAATAATTTTTTGAAGTACTGGATGCCTTTATATGTATATGCAGGGCTTATATTTTATCTATCTAGTTTATCAAAGCCATTGCCAGAAGTAGGTATTCCTTTTTTTGATAAGTTTACTCATATTTTGGAATATGGTTTTTTTGGATTTTTAGCATCGCGGGCGTTTAAAAATTCTCCCAAGAAGAGATTCTTTGAGAATTTTAGAATACTTGCGATTTTAGTTTCGATAATATATGGGATCTCAGACGAGTTTCATCAGGGATTTATTTCAGGGCGAGAATCCAGCGTGTTTGATATGTTAGCCGATGGGATCGGCGGAATATTGGGGGCATTTATTTATGGCAGATATCATTCCATTTAAAGGCACACTTTATAATTCTCAAGAAATCAAAGACCTATCAAAAGTAACCGCACCTCCTTACGATGTAATTTCTCCATCTCAGCAAAATGAGCTGTATAACACCAATCCTTATAACATAATACGTATTTTATTAGGCAAAGATTCTTCTAGTGATAATGAAAAAGAAAATAAATATACCCGTGCTGCAAGTTCTTTAAAAGACTGGCAGGAAAAAGGTATTTTAGAAAAAGATAAAGAAGAATCTATCTATATCTATTCACAAGAATTTACTGTTGAAGGTCAGGTAAGGAAAAGACTTGGTTTTATGGCACTTTTAAAATTAGAGGATTTTTACAAAGAGAAATCCACTATTTATCCTCACGAAAATACACTCACTGCCCCAAAAGAAGACAGAACTTGCCTTATAAATTCAATCAAGGCAAATCTAGGCCCTATATTTGCGCTTTTTGCAGATGAAGATAAATCTGTTGATGCTATATTAATAGAAGAGTCAAAGAAATCCCCTTTAATAGACATAGTAGATTACCAAGGTATCAGGAATAAGTTTTGGAGAGTGTCTAGTAAAGATAAAATAGAATGTATCGTCAATATGATGAAGAAAGAAAAGCTTTTTATTGCAGATGGTCATCACAGATATGAAGTAGGCCTTGCATTTAGTAAGACTCAAAAAGATCCTAAATATGGATATATACTTACGTATTTTACAGACCTTTATGCTGATGGAATAGTTATATTTCCTGTACATAGACTTATTAGAGGAGTAAATAAAGATATATTAGATAATTTAGAGAAGGATTTACTAAAAGATTTTACTGCAAGAGAGATAACTTCCAAGGAAGATGTTAAGAAGTTTCTTTCTGGTGCAAATACCTCAGAAAAAAGGTTTGTTATTTATAAAAAAGATAATAAATTTATAGGATTAGGTTTAAAAGATAGCGATTCTTTAGATGTAACTTTACTTCATGATTTAATAATAAAACCTCTGGAAGAAAAAAGTAAGATTTCAATAGATTTTACCAAGGATATGGATTATGCTATTAAAGAAGTAGATAATGGTAAATTTTCATTATCTATTATATTAAATCCTACAAAGGTCACTCAGGTTCGAGATGTGGCATTTTCAAAAAAGAGGATGCCACAAAAATCAACATATTTTTATCCAAAGGTTTTAACAGGCCTTGTAATGAATGTTTTTTAGATAACCTTATGGCTATATTCGGTAAACCAAAATATACAGCGGTAAAGGTATCAAAGCGCAAGGGTGTTCCTGACGGTAGTTGGCTTAAATGCGAGGGATGCTCTGAGATGATTTACAAAAAGACCTTGGATGAGAATCTCAAGGTATGTCCTAAATGTAACTATCATTTTGTGCTTGGTGCTTATGAACGCATATCTATGTTTTTAGATGAGGGTAGTTTTGAAGAATTTGAAAAGGGTATGAAACCAAAGGATATATTAAAGTTTAAAGGTGTTAAAAGTTATACAGAGAAGATAGAAAAAGATACCTTGATTACCGGCATGGAAGAAGCAGCTGTTATTGGAAAAGGCAGCGTTAATGACAAAGAGGTTGCATTTGCAATAACTGATTCGCGTTTTATAATGGGTACTATGGGTTATGTAGTAGGGGAAAAGATCGCAATTATTACAGAATTTGCTACTAAGAAAAAACTCCCTCTTATTATTATCTCAGGTTCTGGGGGAGGCGCAAGGATGTATGAAGGGATGATCTCTCTTATGCAGATGGCAAAGACCTCCGCAGCCCTTGCAAAACACAATGAAAAGAGAGGACTATATATTTCAATACTTACAAATCCTACAATGGCAGGGGTATTGGCAAGTTTTGCATCTTTAGGGGATGTAATTATTGCTGAGCCAAAAGCACTCATTGGTTTTACTGGCCCCAGGGTCATAGAACAGACAATACGGCAAAAACTACCTGAAGGATTTCAGCGTTCGGAATTCCTTCTGGAACATGGCCTTGTAGATATGGTAGTAGGTCGGAAGAATCTAAAAGATACTGTTTCTCAGATAATAGATTATTTGAGTTAGAATCAGTTGACTTTGAAGGTAAAATTAGCTATAATTCTCTGATACGCTTTTTGCATATATATAGATAGGAAAGGTAATATATGGCACAAGTAAGCCTTAGGAATGTGACAAAAATCTTCCCTGGTAATGTAGAGGCGGTTAAAGACGTAAGCCTTGGAATAGATAATAGAGAGTTTGTAGTATTAGTAGGCCCATCAGGATGCGGTAAGTCTAGTACCTTAAGGATGATAGCAGGACTTGAGCAGGTTACAAAGGGAGAAGTCTGGATAAGCAATAAGATGGTTAATGATGTACCTGCTAAGGATAGAGACATTGCAATGGTATTTCAAAACTATGCTCTTTATCCACATATGACTGTTTATGAAAATATGTCATTTGCGTTGAGATTACGTAGATTTTCCAAATCTGAGATTGATTCCCGCGTTAAAGATGCAGCAGAACTTCTAGGCATAAAGAAACTCTTAAATAGGCGACCAAGAGAGCTTTCCGGGGGTCAGCGTCAGAGAGTAGCTGTTGGTAGAGCCATCGTAAGAAAACCAAAGGTGTTTTTATTTGATGAACCATTGAGTAATTTGGATGCAAAGATGCGCGTCCAGATGAGGACAGAATTAAATAAGTTACACATTAGACTTCAATCTACCATGATTTATGTTACCCATGATCAGACAGAGGCAATGACAATGGGTAATCGTATTGTAGTAATGAAAGAAGGAATCATACAGCAGGTAGCAGATCCCATCACACTTTACGATAAGCCTATAAATAAATTCGTAGCAGGTTTTATTGGATCCCCACCTATGAATTTTATAAATGGTAATATTCTCAAAAAAGACAATGATTTTTTCTTTTCCATGAATGGTATCAAGGTAAAGATAGTAGAAGATATGTATGATAAAATTTCTCCATATAATGGTAAGGAAGTTGTTTTTGGTATAAGACCCGAAGATATATATGACAAACTTTTTATATCAGAGGCTTCTGTAGATAATACTGTGAAGGCTGTTGTTGAAATAGTAGAACCTATGGGTGCAGAGGTATTTTTATATATCAAGGCAGCAGGAAATTCTTTTATCGCAAGGGTCGGTGGCCACGATAAACCCGAAGTAGGCCAGGATATGGACCTTGTTCTTGATATGAGCAATGCCCACTTTTTTAATAAGGATACCGAAGAAACGATTGTTTAAGCGATGACATCATCTACTTTATGTGGATGATTCTCCATGCAAATAGAAAGCACCAGCAAAGTAAAAATTGGGATGTTTTGCGGGGTCAGTTTTCTTTTAATCTCCTTTCTCACATTTAGGACTAACCTTCCAAAGATACCGACGATATTTCTTTATAATCTTATTATAATACTTAGTATGCAAAGCCTTGGTTTTTATAGAGGACTCTTTTTTTTAGGCGCTTCTATATTCTTTGCAATACTTATCTCTCTTGCAGCTAATTTTATTTATGCGTGGAATATACCGATGTTTCTTGTAGCATTTTTTATAGTGAACGATCGTTTAAAGAAAAGTGATTATTATGACCACATCATTAAAAGGAGGATAGAAGAGCTTAGTGAAAATAGAAATCTCCTTACAAATGAATATGCAAGACACAAAAGAGATGGAAACTTTTTAGCAAAGAAAGAAACTAGGTATAAATCTTTACAGGATATTACTTCTATTTTGAGTTCCACTCTTTCGTTGGATAAAGTAACCGAATTGATTTTAGATAGTGCCCTTCAGGTAATTGGAAAGTCAGAAGGGTTGATTTTATTTTTAGTTGATACAGAGAAACAAGAGCTGAACCTGGCTACAACAAGGATGGAAAAGGATTTTAATAAAGTAAAGGCTAAAAAAGGCGATTTATTAGATGAGTGGGTTTTCAAACAACGACAAGGACTCCTTGTAGAAGATATAAAAAAGGATTTTAGGTTTAGCGGTGAGAAAATGAAAGAGTACCCAAGGCCTTTTCGTTCAGTTATATCATGTCCTTTAATGGAAGAACGAAAGGTTATAGGGATACTGAGGCTGGAGCATTCAAAACCTTATAATTATACATCAGAAGACTTGAGGCTTTTGGATATTTTATGTGATTTAGGAGCTGCGAGTTTAGCAAATGCTAAATTCTATAAACAGACGCTTGAACTTGCGATTACAGATGGGCTTACAGGATTATATTTACGTAGATATTTTCTTGATAGGTTAAAAGAAGAGCTTACAAGGTCTTTACGGGATGATGTAGAAACTTCACTCTTAATGATAGATATTGATAATTTCAAGAATTACAATGATACATATGGTCATACAGCAGGCGATCTAGTGCTCAAATATCTTTCAAAGGTTCTCCAAGGCTTTACAGAGACAGGTGTGGTTGCACGTTATGGCGGCGAGGAATTTGCAATACTTTTACCAGAGACTTCAAAAAGGGAAGCCAAAAAGATAGCAGATGAAATCAGAAAAGACATCAAAAAGGAACCAATAAAGCTCCGCAGGACAAAGACAAATGTTACGGTTTCCATAGGTGTAGCTACTTTTCCAGATGATGCAAAGGTCTATGATGAACTTATTTTAAGAGCAGATGAAAAATTATATAAAGCTAAAAGGGAAGGGAAGGATAAGGTAGTATAAACGGATTAATAAAATGAGAGTTTTAATTTATTTTATAATTTCAATGGCAGTTTTATTTTTAAGCTATAGAGTCAGCTTAAAAAGATCTATTATTTTCTCTATATTAGTTAGTATCTTTATTTTAATAATCCAACCAAAGTTATTTTCTTATGGAACGATAGTATATCTACTTTTTATAAATGCTCTACCTATTACTGCAGAGATATTTAAAAAAGATTTTGATGAATATAAACGTATTATGCGTACTAGATTTGAGGAAGGCAAGAAACGATATGAAGATTCACAGGTAGATGATAAGCGGCAGATAGAAGTAAATCTAGAAAAAGAAAAGGCATTACATCATGTTTTATCTTTATACGAGATCTCAAAAGACATGTCAAGCTGCCTTACACTTGAAGACATATTGAATATATTTTCAGTCACGTTAAAAAAGTCTTTTAGATTTAAACATTCTCGTTTTATACAATTAAAAGAATCAGGTGATTCTATAGAAGCCATTTATCATATTGAAGTAGGTTGTAGGCTCGGGAAAGTGACTCCCGAAGAATTTGATGACGAGCTTACAAAGCTTATTCTTGAAAAGAAAAAGATAATTTCATTTTCACTTCAGGAAAGCCCAAAGTCTTTAAGAAAGTTGACCATGATAAAGGATTTTGAAACATTGGTGGCTATACCAGTTTTTGTTGAATCCAGGATAGCCGGTATTTTATATATTGAGGCTGTACCAAGGAAGTATTTTGAAAACTTTATAATCTTGACAAGTCAATTTGCAATACAGTTTCAGAAGGTAGTTTTATATAGAAAAGTGCAAGAAATGTCTATTACGGATTCTCTAACAGAGGTTTCTACAAGAAGGCATTTTCTGGATAGATTTTCAGAGGAAATACGCCGATCCATGCGTCATAAGTCAAATCTTACACTTTTAATGTTAGATCTGGATCATTTTAAAGAGACTAACGATACATTTGGTCATCTTGTTGGGGATGCTGTCTTAAAGGAAGTGGCAGTTATTTTAAAATCAAACCTTAGAGAAATAGATATTATTGGTAGATATGGCGGAGAGGAATTTGCAATAGTACTTGCTGGGACTGGAAAAGAAGAAGCCCATCAGGCTGCAGAACGTATCAGGGAAAGCATAGAAGCAACAGTTTTTAAGGCATATGATGAGGTTGTCTCTACCACCGTTAGCATAGGAGTGAGTGTGTTTCCTGATAAGGGAGTTGATGTAGAAAGCTTAATTGAAGCTAGTGACAGGGCCCTTTATAAAGCCAAGGAAACAGGACGTAATAAAGTTTGTTAATCCCACCTAATTATAATCAAAAAAACTAGTTGCATTGCCCCATTTATTGCGGTATTATATATAGCCTATATATATGTCTAATAAGCTTAGAGTAGGAATAGATATGGGAGCCACACGCATAAAGATGGCGCTTGTGGATAGTAAAGGAAGCCTTTCTTTTAGGCGCCAGATAAATACGCCTCTAGATGCAGAAAGGTCTTATCTTATAGATTCTATAATTAATAATGTTAAGGAAATCATAGATGAATCTGGAGTTAAAAAGAAGGATATTCTTGGCGTTGGTATAGGTGTACCTGGACCTGTAGATTCAAAAAAGGGAGTTATTTACTATTTTCCAAACATAAAAGGATGGGAAAATACTCCACTTAAAGCAATATTAGAGAGGAAGTTAGGCATAAAAGTAGCCTTGGATAATGATGTAAATGCAATGACTCTTGGCGAATACAGGTTTGGTGCAGGAAAAGGCACTAAGAATTTAATCTGTCTTACGCTTGGTACAGGTGTTGGCGGAGGTCTTATTATAAATGGAGATATTTATAGAGGATCTACTATGTGTGCAGGAGAGATAGGTCATGTGCCTATAAATGAAAAAGGCCCTAGGTGTAATTGTAGAGGCATTGCTTGTATAGAGAGCTATATAGGTAATAGATATACCCTAAGAAGAGCTAGAAAGATTTTTGGAAAAAGTATAACACTCGAACGCTTAAGTATGCTTGGAAAGAAGGGTAATAAAAAAGCACTAAATATATGGCAGGATGTTGGTAAAAAGTTAGCTATAGCTCTTACAGGAGCTATTAATTTATTGAATCCAGACATGGTTATTATTGGTGGCGGAGTAAGTAATGCAGGGAACCTGATATTAGGCCCCTTAAAGAATGAAATCAAGCTTCGTGCAATGAGGGATCAGGCATTACATGTGAGGATTACTCGGGCAAGACTTGGAGATAATGCTGGTATAATAGGTGCTTCACTTTTAATTTAGTATGAAATATAGAATTTATATATTTTTTCTTTTTATCTTTTTATTGTGTAATATTTTATATGCACAGGAATCTGCAGGGCCAGTTGAGGTCAATGGAGACGAGGTAGAGTATTTTCCAAGAGAAAAAAAGATACTAGGCGTAGGTGATATATCTATTGAATATGAGGATGCTAAGCTTACTTGCGAAAGAATAGAAGTATTTACAGATACAAAAGATGCAGAAGCAGAAGGTAATGTGGTTTTAAAGACTCCCTCAGCTGAATTAGAAGGAGAAAAGATAAAATATAATTTTGAAACTAAAAAAGGAGAGATTTTTAAAGTAAGAGTAACGTCAGCTGAATGGCATATAGGTGGAGAAAAGGCAAAACTTTTTTCAGATGGCTCTGTACAGGTAGAAGACGGATATATAACAAGTTGCAACAAGGATAGACCTCATTACAGGATAGGTTCAAAAAAAGTATTGATATATCCAGATAATAAAGTTGTGGCAAAAAATGTTGTGCTTAAGACAGGAGCCGTTCCTCTTATGTATTTACCAAGGTATGATTATTCTTTGGATACAGACTGGCCTACTATAAACATGATACCTGGTAAAAAAAAGAAATGGGGTGCGTTTGCGCTCACAAGTTATAGATTTGATATAGATAAAGATAAAAAACTGAATCTCAGGATAGATGAAAGACAGAAGTGGGGATTAGGAGAAGGACTTGATTATAAGTATTTCTCCAGTGATTTTGGAGAAGGGCTTTTAAAGACCTATTATACTCATCAGCGAGATAGAGACAGGAATGAGTCTTTTAAGTCAGAAGAAGAAAGATATAGACTGCAGTTGAGGCATCGTGTAGATCTAAGTGAAAGTACTTCTGCTCTTTTAGAATGTCATAAGCAAAGTGATGTAGATATGGTAAAGGATTTCTTTTATAGAGAAGAATATGATAGAGAGTCATCACCAGAAAGTTATCTATATCTATTAGATAGTCAGCCAGAATATTCCTTGAGTGCTTTGACACGCAAAAGAGTGAATCATTTTCAAACTATTACAGAACGTTTACCCGAAGTGAGGTTTGATTTAAAAGAGCAGAAATTATCAAAACTTCCTTTTTATTTTAAGACGGATACTATGTTTTCCAATCTGAATAATAAAGCACTAGACGCTTCTAGTGAAGATGATCATCTGATTAGATTTGATACGTATAATAAATTAACTAGCCCCATGAATCTTTTTGGTTTTTTGAGTGCTTCCCCCTTTGTTGGTATGAGGGATACATTTTATAGCAGAAATTTAAATAGCGATGAAAGTGAATTGAGATCTAATTTTTACTCAGGCATTGACCTTAGCGCAAAATTTTTCAAGACACACGATGTTCAAGGTAGCTTTTTAGGAGTAAACTTTAATAAATTACATCATATTATTACACCGACTGTAGAATATGAATATATCCATGAGCCATCCACGACATTTGGTAAATTTTTCCAATTTGATGATATTGATAGCATTGAGAGAAAAAGTAGCTTTACCTTAGGCCTTGAGAATAGACTTAAGACAAAGAGGTTAGTCGACGGTAAGTTAACATCGTTTGATCTTGGATATTTTTTGTTAACAGGTGATTATCTTTATAAACCTGAAAATGGTAGTCAACTTTCGAATATAGCGGGGGATTTGCAACTTACACCTTTTGAATGGCTTGAGATAAGCTCTGATACGCAGTATGATCCTGCTACAAGAGATTTTCAAAGTTGTAATGCAGAGTTGTATATAGACAAAGACTATTGGAGGTTGGGATTTGCTTCAAGATATTGGCAGGATACAGAACACGAGCTTACATCAGAATTATTCTATAAGGTTAATGACGAATGGTCGTTCAGATTATTTGGAAGGTATGATTTAAAAGAGGTTGAAAGCGATGGTAATAAGATAATTAATCGATTCAGCGGAAAAGAAATATCTATTATGAAAGATTTACACTGTTGGATAGCTGAGGCGAGTTTGGATATAGATAGAGATGGTGGTACGACTTTCTGGTTGGCTCTAAGACTGAAGGCATCACCTAAAGTCCCGTTTGATTTTAAAGATTATTATGCATTTTAGGGAGATATCATGAATGTTTGCATAATTGGCGCAGGTTATGTAGGTTTAGTTACGGGAGCATGTTTTTCTGAGCTGGGGCATAAGGTTATCTGTGTTGATAATGACAAAAAAAAGATAGAGATGCTAAAGAAGCTGAAAGTCCCTTTTTATGAAAATGGCCTTGAAGATATGATAAAAAGAAATGTAAAAGAGAATAGGCTTTCTTTTTCATCCAGCATAAAGGAAGGCGTAAAGAAATCTCTTATTATTTTTATATGCGTTGGTACACCTCCCATGCCCAATGGAGAAGCAGATCTTTCTTCAGTAGAACATGTTGCAGGACAGGTCGCAAAAGATATGTCTAGTTATCGGCTTATAGTTGAAAAAAGCACTGTTCCGGTTGAAACAGGCAGATGGATAGAGCATACAGTAAAGCTGAATATTAAGAAAAAGGTAAAATTTGATGTAGCATCTAATCCTGAATTTTTAAGGGAAGGTTCGGCAATAGAGGATTTTTTGCATGCTGATAGAATTGTAATAGGCGTTGAATCAAATAAAGCAAAAAAGATGCTTCTGGAATTATACAGAAATATTGATACAGAATTTGTAGTAACTGATATAAAAAGTGCAGAGCTCATAAAGCATGCTTCAAATTCGTTTCTTGCAACAAAGGTTTCTTTTATAAATTCAGTTGCTAATATATGTGAGCGGACAGGCGCAGATATTGCTAAAGTAGCACATGGATTAGGGCTTGATGGGAGGATAGGGAAGGATTTTTTAAAGAGTGGCATAGGATATGGCGGATTTTGTTTTCCGAAAGATTTAGACGCCTTTATACATATATCTGGCAAGTTAGGTTATGACTTTTCGATTCTAAAGGCGGTAAGAAAGGTGAATGAAGAACAAAAGGCCTTATTTGTAAGAAAGGTTGAGGAAGCATTATGGGTTATAAAGGGGAAAACTATAGGGATTTTAGGTCTGTCTTTTAAGCCAAATACTGACGATATGAGATTTGCACCCTCGATAGATATAATAAATTCTTTAAAGAAAGATGGTGCTAAAATAAAGGCATACGATCCTCAGGCAATGGAAAATGCAAAATCTATTTTAAAAGGAGTTACTTTTTGTAAAGGTGTATATGATACAGCTAAAAATAGTGATACCCTTCTTATATTAACAGAGTGGCATGAATTTGAGGTTATAGATCTTGGACGCATAAAGAAACTTCTTAATAAACCTTTGATTATAGATGGAAGAAATATCTTTGATCCAGAAAAGATGAAAAAGCTTGGATTCAAGTATATTTCTATAGGGAGATAGGAATATGATAAAACATGTTCAGGTAAAAAAACTAAAGCTGATTCCTGACGATCGTGGAAGATTGATGGAGATTCTTCGTTCAGACGAAAAGATGTTTCAGAATTTTGGCCAGGTATATATGACAACTGCATATCCTGGTATAGTAAAGGCATGGCATTATCATAAAAAACAAGATGATTTTTTTACCTGCATATCTGGAACTATGCAACTTGCACTTTATGATGCCCGAGAGGGTTCAACTACGCATAAAGAGGTAAATGGTTTTATTATTAATCTTGAGAATCCTATTTTAGTAAGGATTCCGAAAGGTGTATATCATGGTTTTAAGTGTGTCGGGAACAAGGAAGCAGTGGTAATAAATGTTCCTACATTAGCATATAATCACACTGAACCCGACGAGTATCGTGTAGATGCATTTACTAATGATATACCGTATGACTGGAAGAAGGAGTATAAAACACAATGAAAGGTATTATATTAGCAGGTGGATTAGGAAAAAGACTCGAACCTTTGACTAGGATAACAAATAAACATCTTTTACCTGTTTATAATAAGCCAATGATATTTTATCCTATTCAGACTCTTGTAGATGCTGGCATAGAGGATATTCTTATTGTTACTGGTGGAAGTCATGCAGGTGGGTTTCTTCGACTTTTAGGAAATGGCAGCGAGTTTGGCTTAAAACATATAAATTATACTTATCAAAAAGGAGAAGGCGGGATTGCAGAGGCTTTAGGCTTAGCAGAGCATTTTGCAGATAATGATAAAACAGTTGTTGTTCTTGGAGATAATATTATTGAAAAATCTATTAAAGAATATGTAGACGATTTTATAAAACAGCCAAAAGGTGCAAAGGTTTTACTTAAAGAAGTAGATGATCCTGAAAGATTTGGAGTAGCAGAGGTAGAGGGCGATAAGATTTTAAAAATAGTAGAAAAACCAAAGGTACCCAAGTCAAAATATGCTGTTACGGGGATTTATATGTATGATGGAAGAGTTTTTGACATAATAAAGACATTAAAGCCATCTGATAGAGGAGAGCTTGAAATTACGGATGTAAATAATGATTATATATCTAAAAGAGAAATGAGCTTTTCTGTATTAGATGGTTGGTGGTCGGATTGTGGTACTCATGAATCATTATTAAATGCAAGTAATCTTGTTGAAGAAAAGGAGCATTCCAAATGAAGCTTCTTATTACAGGTGGTTGTGGTTTTATAGGCTCTAATTTTGCGCGGTATATTCTGGATAAATATTCAAACTATAAAATCATAAACCTCGACAAGCTTACCTACTGTGGCTGTCTGGAGAATCTAAAAGATATCGAGAACAACGAACATTATACTTTTGTGAAGGGTGATATTTGTGACGGAAAACTCGTTAATACTCTTACAAAGGAATGCGATGTAATAATTAATTTTGCTGCAGAAAGTCATGTAGACAGATCTATCGAAAACGCAGCTTCTTTTATATCTACTAATGTTGAAGGTGTGCGCGTTCTTTTAGATGCAGCAAAGAAAAATAAAGTTAGAAGAATTATTCAGATAAGTACAGACGAAGTATATGGAAGCACACAAAAGGGCTCTTTTAGAGAGGATAGCCTACTTCATCCAAATAGTCCGTATGCAGCTTCTAAGGCGGGAGGAGATCATTTAGCATTGGCATATTATACTACTTTTAAAGCCCCTGTTATTATTACAAGAAGCAGTAATAATTTTGGGCCATATCAGTTTCCAGAAAAGGTTATACCTCTTTTTATTACAAATCTGTTGGAGAATAAAAGAATACCCCTTTACGGAGATGGTTTAAATGTTCGCGATTGGTTGTATGTAATGGATAATTGCAGTGCCATAGATGTTGTTTTACATGAAGGTAAAATAGGAGAAATTTATAATATAGGTGGAAGTTATGAAATACCGAATATAGAACTTACACATATAATATTGAATCTCTTAGGTAAGGACGATAAAATGATAGAATATGTCCCTGATAGATTGGGTCACGATAGAAGATATTCTTTAGATTCTAAAAAGATAATGCAACTAGGTTGGAGCCCAAGTGAAAGTTTCGATAAAGCGATAGAGAAAACTATAGGATGGTATAAAAACAATAAATCATGGTGGAAAGGAATTAAATGATAAATCAGTTGAAATCGAAAATAGAAAATAAAGAGTCTAAAATTGGCATAATAGGTCTTGGTTATGTAGGACTTCCTTTGGCAGTAGAATTTTCAAAGGTAGGTTTTAGCGTAACAGGATTTGATATTAATAAAAATAGAATTTTTCAGATAAACGGAGGATCTTCATATATCCTTGATGTATTATCAAAGGATGTAAAAGATTTGGTGTCATCCAATAGATTAATAGCTACAAACGACAAAGACTTATTGAAAGGAATGGATATTATTGTAATATGCGTTCCCACACCTCTTCGTAAAACTAAAGAACCAGATATATCATTTATTCTTTCAGCAGCAGAAGATATTGTCGCTAACTTGAGAAAAGGACAGCTTGTAGTCCTCGAGAGTACAACCTATCCAGGTACGACAGATGAGGTAATACTTTCTAAGTTAGGAGCAGATAGCTTGAAGGTTGGAAAAGATTTTTTCCTGGCTTTTTCTCCTGAAAGAGTAGATCCAGGAAACCCAAAATATAAAACAAAAGACATTCCAAAGGTAGTAGGAGGAGTTACTAGTAACTGTACTGAGCTTACTAAACTTTTATATTCTCAGATAATAGAAAAAGTAATTCCTGTTTCGAGTACTCGTTCTGCGGAAATGGTAAAACTTCTAGAGAATACTTTTAGAAGTGTAAATATAGGTCTTATAAATGAGATAGCCCTTATGTGCAATAAGATGAATCTTGATATATGGGAAATTATAGACGCTGCTAAGACAAAGCCGTTTGGTTTTATGCCGTTTTATCCTGGACCAGGGCTCGGTGGACATTGCCTTCCATCTGATCCTATTTATCTTTCCTGGAAAGCAAGGACGCATGGCTTTGAGGCGAGACTGGTAGAACTTGCGGCAGAGGTAAATTCATATATGCCTCATTATGTAGTTGATAGAATAGTAGAAACTTTAAATGAACAAAAGAAGGCGCTTAAGGATTCAAAAATTCTTGCCATAGGGGTTACGTATAAAAAAGATATTAACGATATGAGAGAATCTCCTGCGCTTACAATAATCAATTCGCTTATTGAAAAAGAAGCACATGTTCAATACCACGATCCCTTGGTATCAAGGTTTAAGGTAGATGGTTTAAAGTTAGATTCTGTAAAATTGACAAAAGAAAATATTTCATCAAGCGACTGTGTTGTAATTGTGACCGATCATTCAACTTTAGACTATAAATTAATAGTGGAAAATGCGAATTTGATACTTGATACGCGCAATGTTTTAACTGCTTTTAAAGGCAATAAAAATATAATAACTTTATAAAGGAAGACATGTCATGAAATTTTTAGTTACAGGCGGTGCAGGTTTTATAGGTTCGCATATAGTCGATGCCCTTGTAAGAAATGGTGACAAGGTAAAGGTTATCGACGATTTTAGTTCAGGCAGGCGTGAAAACTTAGAAAGTATAATACATAAAATAGAGCTTTTTAAGGGAGACATAAGAGATGTAGATTTAGTTTTTAAAATTATGCAGGATGTAGATTATGTTTTACACCAGGCAGCATTGAGGAGTGTTCCTAAATCTCTTGTCAAACCAGAGCTTTATAATGATGTGAATATAAATGGGACATTAAATATTTTAAATTCGGCAAAAGATAATAAGGTAAAACGCGTAGTTTTTGCCTCTTCAAGTTCTGTTTATGGGAATGTAGACAAATTACCCGAAAAGGAAGATTTTTATCCACAGCCTATCTCTCCGTATGCGCTTACTAAATTAGCTGGTGAATATTATTGTAGGATTTTTAGCGAGATTTACCACCTTGAAACAGCAAGCCTTAGGTATTTTAATGTTTTTGGACCTAGACAAAACCTAGATAATGAGTATGCTGTTGTAATCCCTAAGTTTATAACGTGCATGCTTAAAGGCGAATCACCTCCGGTTCATGGAGATGGAAAGCAGACCCGTGATTTTACTTATGTAGAAAATATAGTTCAAGGTAATATAAAAGCTGCTTCCGCATCTAGCATAGAGAAAAGTGAAGTTTTTAATATTGCTTGTGGTAAGGCCTATAGCATTTTAGACATAGTTAAATATGTAAATAAAATTCTTAATAAAGAAATAAAACCTGAATTTACTTCACAGCGCTTAGGAGATGTGAGATATACTTTGGCAGATATTGAAAAAGCAAGAAAGCTTATTAAGTTCGATCCTAAGATTAATTTTGAAGAGGGACTTGTGAGGACTGTAGAATATTTTAAAACTGAGATTGAAAAGACAATAACGGAGAAGACAAGATGAAAAGAGCCTTAATAACAGGTATTACAGGTCAAGATGGAGCATATTTGTCGAAATTGCTATTAGAAAAAGGCTATGAAGTGCATGGAATTGTCAGGCGTGTGGCACTCGAAGACCCTGAACACCGGTTGTGGCGCATAAGACCTATTTTAAAAAGAATAGTTCTGCATGCCGGTTCTTTAGAAAGCTACGCTAGCTTATTTAATATTGTAGAAAAAGTAAAACCGGATGAATGCTATCATCTTGCAGCGCAGAGTTTTGTGAGTTATTCTTTTGAAGATGAATTTTCTACTATCAATACTAATATTAATGGTACTCATTATATGCTGTCATCAGTAAAACATAAGGCCCCAAAATGCAAGTTTTATTTTGCTGGTAGTTCAGAAATGTTCGGACTAGTTAGAGAAAGTCCACAGAATGAAAATACTCCGTTTTATCCTCGTTCCACTTATGGGATTTCCAAGGTGGCTGGTTTTGAGCTGACTCGTAATTATCGTGAGGCTTATAATATGTTTGCCTGCAGTGGAATACTTTTTAATCACGAGTCTCCTATGAGAGGTTATGAATTTGTTTCCCGAAAGATAACCAGTGGAGTAGCCAAGATAAAAGCCGGTATTAGGAAAGAATTAAAGCTTGGAAATCTTGAAGCAAGGAGGGACTGGGGATTTGCTGGGGATTACGTAGAAGCGATGCATGTTATGCTTCAGCAGGATGTCCCAGATGATTATGTTATTGCTACAGGTGAGACGCATACAGTTAAAGAATTCGTTGAAGCAGCTTTTAAACATGTTGGGCTTAATTGGAAGGATTATGTTATTATAGATAATAATCTATACAGGCCTTCCGAAGTGCATGAACTTAGAGGAGATTTTAGAAAGGCTAATGAGATACTAGGATGGCATCCAACAGTCAAATTCGAAAATTTAATTAAGATGATGATAGAGGAAGATCTAAGGGCTCTAGATGTGCATTCTTCATCGAAAGAGATAGCGTCCTAATTACCAAAAAGTATATATTTTTGATATTACTAAGATTTCCAAGGTGCTAATTGGAAGCCTATCTTAACTCCTGAGAATGGCCTTGAGAAGTTAATAGAGTTAGTAGAAGCTGACATTGAATATTCCATATAGCTGCTATATTCCTTCCTAGGTATTAATTTAATACTAGCATATAAAATTATATTGACCTTTCCTTTTATTTCTTTTATAATTATAGAACGTCCCTACCTAATATATTGTATATAATATGGAGGATATGTGGTCAAGAGAGCATTAATAACAGGCGGAGCAGGTTTTCTCGGTTCTCACCTTTGTGATCAGTTCATAAAAGAAGATTATAAGGTTATCTGTTTGGATAGCCTTATAACAGGTAACATGTCAAATATTCATCATCTTAATAAAAATCCAAAATTTCAATTTATAAAACACGATGTCTCAAACTATATAAATATTGATGGAGACATAGATATTGTTTTACATTTTGCATCTCCTGCAAGCCCTATAGATTATCTAAATTATCCAATAGAAACTCTCAAGGTTGGTTCCTTGGGTACTCATAATGCGCTTGGCCTTGCGAAGAAAAAAAAGGCCAAGTTTTTACTTGCCTCCACCTCAGAAATCTATGGAGATCCAGAGGTACATCCTCAGCCAGAGACATATTATGGGCATGTAAATTGTATTGGTCCACGTAGTGTTTATGATGAGGCAAAGCGCTTTGCAGAGGCAATAACCATGGCTTACCATAAGGCCTGCGGCCTTAGTACATATATAGTACGTATATTTAATACATATGGCGCCCGGATGAGAAAAGAAGATGGTAGAGCCATACCTAATTTTATAGGTCAGGCATTAAAAAATGAACCTATAACAGTTTATGGTAAGGGGGCTCAAACCAGGAGTTTTTGCTATGTAACTGATCTTATAGAAGGAATTTATTTATTGAGCGAGTCTAATGTTCATGAACCTATAAATCTTGGCAATACAGATGAGATAAAAATCCTTGACCTAGCTAAGAAGATCATCGAGCTTACCAAGACTAAAAGCAAGATAATTTATAAGGGTCTTCCAAAAGATGATCCAAGATTAAGACAACCTGATATAACAAATGCGAGAAAACTTCTTAACTGGAAGCCAAAAGTTGACCTAGGGCAAGGATTGAAAGAGACTATAACGTGGTTCGCCGAATTGGGATAATAATAGCATGTATTGTTTTTTTTACGCCACTAGTTCTACAGGCAAATCCCTCAGTGGATGTTCCTGCAAGGCACTGGAGTTACGATGCAATAGAGAAATTAGCTATATTGGGCCTTGCTGATATCGCGGATATAGGTGTGCGACCAGCCTCCCGTATAAAGATGGCGTATATAGTAAAAAGCGCCATTGAAAAAACACATGATTATAAAGTGGATTTTGAGTGGCATGAACAGGAGTACTTAGAGGAAATTCTATATAATCTTATAGAAGAATTTAGGGAAGAGCTTGTTACGATAGGAGTTGATGTTGTTGCACTGAGGAATGGTAAGCCTAAAAGATACTTTTTCAGTGTTCCAGAATTGAATGTTGAAAAGACCTACGCCAAACTTGATAAAGACAGAGTGCTCTTTGAAAATAAAGATGGATGGAATTTAAGAGATGGCTTTAATGTCCGTGTTAAACTAACGAATTGGGCAAAGATAGATGATGCTTTTGCTATATCGCTTACCCCGGGTATTAGATATTCATCAGAAGACATGGACATAGATTTTGAAAATGCCCATATAAGATTTGCTCACCCAGGCTATAATATGGAACTCGCAGTAGGGCGGAGCGCAATGTGGTGGGGGCCAGGATTTAATGGGAGCTTACTTTTGACTGACAATGCCTTTCCGCTTGATACGGTGAGATTTAATAATATCTATCCTTTTAGATTGCCATGGACCCTCAGAAAACTTGGTAGGTTTAATGCTCAAATTTTTATATCAAGGCTTGAAGAGAAGCGTAGTATTCCTCATGCATGGCTATGTGGCTGGAGAGTAGATTATGTGCCACAGGACTTTTTGAAGATTGGTTTTAGTCATATGCTGATGTTTGGGGGTAAAGGTGTTAAAAGACTAGGTTTTTCTAATTTCTGGAGCTCAGCCTCTTTAGTATTTAGTGCGGCTGGAGGAGGGACTGAGACCGAAAATCATATAATATCAGGAGATGCACAGTTATTTATAAGACGCATAGATAGATACTTACCGATAGCTACAGGTGCAAAGCTTTATACAGAATGGGGTGCAGAGGATGAAGCTGGCAATGTTCCAAAGGACATAGCTTTTATAACAGGAATATATTTTACAGATGTATTTAAGGTTACAGGTTTTGATAGTAAAATAGAATTTGCAAAATTTGACGAGAACTGGTATACGCATTTTAGATATGGCTCAGGTTATACACGAAGAGGTAATCTAATAGGACACAGCGTTGGTGGGGATTCAGAGAGTATTGCAACAACATTGATATTCAGTTTTCCTAATAAGTATGAAACGGACATAGCTTTCGAACACCGTCGTCAAGGTCTTCACGAAGCCAATATTGAGACCATAAGCGAGTTTAAGATGGGATTTAGCGTAAAAGATCCCCTAAATATATACAATATAGAGAACATTGATATAGATGTATTTTATGAGTTTGAAGATATTAAGAATTATAATAATACTACAGAGAAGGCAGAAAATCACATTTTCGGTATAGAGGCAACAAGAAAATTCTAAGGAGGAAGTCATGTTAAAGAAAAACTTTAATATTCATTTGTTTTTATCAATTGTATTTCTGTTGACCACAGTTTTTCCACCATCTTTATTTTCTTACCAAGAAAGTCCTTATGGTACTGGTTATAGTTCAGATAGTGGCTGGGTAGATGAATCACTTGATTACAGGCCAGTGACTTACAAAAAGGTACGTTGTTCACGCTGCGGCATGGAATTTTATTATGTTCCAGGGAAGGAATGTCCTCATTCTCATTGGATACATTATGAGATTCCCAGAGAGGATTTATCAGAAGATTCTACTTCGGATTTTGAGAAAGAGACCCAATATAACACGGAATTAGACAAAGATAAAAAGAAGGGGGCGTTGTCTAATTTACTCAGACAGAAAAAAGAGGGCGATGATAAAATCACCAGAAAGATTAAGAGGCGTTTGCACAAGAGAGAAGGTGAAAACAGAGATTTTTCCATTTTTGAATCAGAGGACTCTAAGTCTAAGCAGGAGCGTCGTTATGAACTTCGCCAGAAACTGACCTGTCCATACGATGGGCATGAGTTTTTTCCTGAAGGTGACTTAGTAGAAGATGTAAAATTGCTACAAAAGGATCCTCCTATTGAACAACCATCTGCTATAGAATCAAGTTTTACAAGGTCTATTCCTTTTGGAGTTTCAAAAGAATTAAAACAGTTTGGATATGATTTATTTAAAATCTTTGGAGACAGCTCTAGGAAAGAGAAAGAGCAATCTATAGCTACAGGAGAAGCCGGGGGTGCCTTAACTACATTAGGTATATTAAAAGATGCACTTTCCCCTGGTAGAGGTTCTGAAGGTGTTAAAATTGGTTCTAATATAGCAGTTGTGGCTGTTGAACCTGATTATATTATTGGTCCAGGAGATACAATGGTTGTTAATATATGGGGGAGTGTTCAGCAGAATTTTCCTATAGAGGTTGATGGGGAAGGTAAGATTATGCTTCCAAAAGCAGGACCCCTTTATGTCTGGGGTTTAAGATTCAAAGATGCCGAAACTAAAATTAGAGAACAACTTGATAAATATTTCGCAAATTTAGAAATAGGTGTTTCAATGGGTAAGTTGCGCAACGTCAAGGTTTATATATTAGGAGAGGTTAAAAAACCAGGTTTCTATAGTATGAAGTCGCGCTCAACCATTTTTCAAGCCTTATATGCAGCAGGTGGACCTACCAAGATGGGTTCTTTAAGAAAGATTAAGCTTATACAGGCAGACGGGAGAGAACAAACAATAGATGCATATTCTTTTCTTTTGGGGGGGAGTAGGAAGGAGTATTTTCAAATTCAGTCAGGCGATACCATATTTGTCCCTCCAGTAGGTGATGTGGTCGCTATTGCTGGAAATGTAAAACGACCTGCGATATATGAAACAAAGAGCAAAATACCTTTGAGTGACTTATTGAGTTTTGCAGGAGGTATGATGCCTACAGCAGATTTTCAACATATTCAGATAGAACGCGTTAGAAATAATGAAAGACGAGTAATGCTAGATATAGAATTAGAGCCTTCAGAACTAGGAGGGTTTTCATTAGATGGTATCGATTTGCAGAATGGTGACATGGTGATTGTTTCACCTATAGTAAGGTTGAAACATGATTTTGTATCTATACTTGGGAATGTTGAACGGCCAGGTGATTATGCTTTAACAAAAGATATGAAAGTAGATGATCTTATAAAGATGGCAAAGGGATTTTTGCCTGGAACCTATTTATCTAGGGCAGAGATAAGTAGAGTTACCAAGGATAGGACACGCCAAACTATCCCGGTAAATTTAGATAAGCTGAGAACTGGAGTAAAAGAAGAAAATATACTCTTGAATGAATGGGATATTTTGTTTATATATTCTCATGCAGAAGTTAATCCACCTTCATTTGTGGAGATAGATGGGGCAGTTAACAAACCAGGTAAATATGAACTTACGCCTGCCATGAAAGTTTCAGATCTTATTTTCAAAGCAGGAGGCGTTAGGCCAGGAGATGTTATAGAAGAGGCAGAGTTGTTTCATATTATGCCAGGAGAATCACCCGTTATTAGAAAGATTGCAGTAAAGAGACTGTTCGATGCTAAGGTTTCTGTTGATAAAGATATCATACTTCGTGCAGGAGATACACTCTTTGTAAAATCAGAACCAAAGCTTACTGAGAGAAGGACAGTTGTTATTGAAGGTGAAGTAAAATATCCAGGAAAGTATTCTATTAAAGAAGGAGAAACAATCAGTTCTCTTATTGAGCGTGCTGGAGGATTTACAGAAGAAGCATTTTTAGAAGGATCTGTATTCACCCGAGAATCCATAAAGAAAGCTCAGGAAAAGATGAGACAGCGTTTTATTGTAAGGGAAACTAGGGCCCTTCTTGAAGAGCAGCAGTCGGTTTTACTGAGGAGAGGATCTGATGTAGATATAGCCCAGGTAGCTGAATCTGTAAAGATGAGAAGCGAGATGTTAGATTTTATCAGATCAGCTGAAATAGAGGGTCGTATGGTAATACGACTTACAGATATCGCAGAATTAAGAGGATCTAACTGTGACATTTTGCTAGAAGATAAGGATGCTATTATTGTACCGCAAATACCCTCATCTGTTGCAGTAATAGGAAGTGTAAATAATCCAACATCTGTTCCCTTTGAAAAGAATAAGAGTATTGAATATTATATTCATAAGACAGGTGGCCTGACAAAGCATGCAGACAAAAGCGGCATATATGTTATGCGGGCCAATGGTGAGGCAGTTAGCAAGTTTATGATGTCTAAAAAAGTTGAACGAGGCGATACAGTAATTATTCCGCAGGAATTTAGATATTGGACACCACCAGGACAGCTTTTGCGTGATACTGTAGAAATTCTATCTCGCATTATCGTTGGTATTGGTATAATTGCTGCTTTAGACTAGAACAAAGGAGAATCCCATGAGTTACGAATTTAGCATTCTGTATTGCATTAATCTTTACAAAAAATACTGGAAACCTCTAGTATTGATAGTTATTCTTTCTGTCTTTTTAGCAGCCTTTTCCTCATTACGAAAACCACCAACATATGCTTCGACAATTAGGCTCCTAATGAAGACAGGTAATGAACCTGTAGCTTCTCGGTTAGATAATCTGTTGGGTATTTCAACGGCAAACTCCCTTGATATTATTACTGCTATAGTTACAAGTAGGCGCATGGCACAGGATATTAACGAAAGATTTAAACTTGGAGAAAACCCAAAGCTTTGGTGGAGGGTTCATACATATAGAGTAATGGCTGGGATGGGGATAGAGATAAGAGGTCCTGATCCTCGCTTTGCACAGAAAGTTGCAGAGTTTACCATAGAGAATATTGACAAAATAAATTCTGAATTAAAAATTACAACCGATGATCCAATGGTGAAAATATTGGATCCAGCTACCTATGGAGTTCGACAATCGAGAGGCACCCTAAGAAAAATGATTGTTGCTGGAATGTTTTCATTTTTAGCCTTTACCTTGTGCCTCTTTTTCTTGGATTACTTTAAAAAAATGAAGATATCATAAAAAGATATGAAGGTAACCTTACTTGTACCAACTTTAAACGAGATAGAAGGCATGAAGAAGATAATGCCTAGAATAAAGAATGACTGGGTCGATCAGATTATTATTGTTGATGGAAATTCTACTGATGGTACATTTGAATATGCCAAGGGAAATGGATATTTTGTTTTTAGGCAAAAGGAAAAGGGAATACGACATGCGTATATTGAAGCCTTGAAATATATAGAAGGAGATGTAGTAATTACCTTTAGCCCAGATGGAAACTCGATCCCTGAACTTATCCTGCCGCTGGTGGAAAAGATGAAAGAGGGCTATGATATGGTGATAGCTTCTCGCTATGCCAAAGGCGCAAAGAGTTATGATGATGACAGGGTTACTGCTTTTGGAAATTTCATGTTTACTTCACTTATAAATCTCTTTTACAGGGCAAACTATACAGATGCAATGGTAATGTTTCGTGCATGGAAAAAAGATATTTTTTATGCACTAGATTTAGATAAGGAACGTAGTTACTCTTTAGAAGAAAAAATTTTTCGTACTAAAATAGGTATTGAGCCACTGCTGTCTATCAGGGCTGCCAAAAGAGGATTAAAATGCGCAGACATCCCAGGGGATGAACCATCTCGAATAGGCGGAGAGAGAAAATTACAGGTTTTTAAATGGGGTAGTGCCTATCTTTTTGAAGTTTTTAGGGAGTTATTTTTTGGTCTTAAAAGAAACAAAGGAGTCAAGCGATGAAAATATTAGTTACAGGGGCAGCGGGTTATATAGGATCAGTTTTAACACCAAAACTATTGCAAAAAGGTCATAAGGTTATTGCTGTAGATAATTTTATGTATGGCCAAACCTCTTTATTAGATTCTTGTCATTATGATAATCTGACTATTGTCCGCGGAGATGCTCGCGATAAAAAGTTAGTCACGAAACATCTCAGAGAGGTCGATGCTATCTTTCCTTTAGCTTGCCTTACAGGTGCACCACTTTGTTCTAAGGATCCCTTTAATGCTAAGGCTGTCAATTTTGATGCGGTTAAGATGATTTTAGATTTACGCAGCAGAGGTCAAATAATAATCTTCCCTACTACAAACAGTGGTTATGGTATCGGGCAGAAGGGAGTCCATTGTACAGAGAGAACACCCTTAAATCCCGTTTCTTTTTATGGAAAACTAAAGGTAGACCTAGAAAAAATGATTCTGGATTCCAAGAGTTGCATCACCTTAAGACTTGCTACTGCTTTTGGCATTAGCCCACGCATGAGGCTTGATCTCCTTGTCAATGATTTTATTTATCGAGCTGTTATGGACCGGTATCTCGTTCTTTTTCAGGCACATTTTAAGAGGAATTACATACATGTGCAGGATGTTGCAAGGGCGTTTATACATTCTTTAGAAAATTTTGATAGTATGAAAAACGAACCATACAATGTAGGTTTGA
Organism: uncultured Planctomycetia bacterium; assembly: GCA_964566255.1. Lineage (GTDB taxonomy): Bacteria > Omnitrophota > Gorgyraeia > Gorgyraeales > Gorgyraeaceae > CAZMID01. The sequence goes on from CAZMID010000002.1 coordinate 56,880, forward strand.
GTGATGCCAATTTAAGTAAATGGGAGCTATGTGAAGAGATAAAAAAACACCTTCCAGAATTTTATTTCACTGAATCTCAAATAGGAGAAGATCCTGATAAAAGGGATTATGTCGTAAGCAATGAGAAGATTGAAAAGACACGCTTTAAACCTGATGTGTCTCTTCAAATAGGTATTAGAGAGTTAATAAAGGGATATCAAATTATAAGAAGGAATCAGTTTTCCAATATTTAGGTTTTATGGCAGGAGTAAAAGAATTTTATAAAAGGGATAAAAGCCTCTTAATCATTTTTATGATTATGGTAGCTTATTATATACAGCATCTAGTAAGCTTTCGCTTAGGTATAAATTTTGAAGAGTGCCGTGATCCAAATGCCTACCTTTTGGCTATGGAAGGCCATTTACCGTATCGAGATTTCGCCTGGTTTTATGGACCTTTTTCTTTCTTTGTCTATCCATTTATTATGAAGATCTTTGGTGTAAATTTGCTTGTTTTGAGACTTAGCTATATAATACTCGCTTCTTTTACTATACCCCTTGCTTATTTTTTGGCTAGAAGGATACTACCTTATTTTTGGGCAGGAGTGGCTAGTTTTTTATCGATCGTCTTTTTTGATACACCTTATTATGCATTTAATCATATTTTCACTGTACTAGGAGGATTGGCGTGTTTGTTGATGGTTTGTAGATTTATAGAAAGAAATGAACAGATTTCCAATCTTTTTTGGGCAGGCATTTTTGCTGGTGTAGTAGTATTGACAAAACCTTTATTGTCAGGGCTTGTCTTATTTATAGCTGTTTCTTTATATCTATTGCTTTTCAGAGAATTAGGAGAATTAAAGAAGAGATTTAAGAATTATATGATCTTTGCTATAAGCATGTTCTTTTTGATTTTGCTGTATCTTTTGTACCTCTATTTCCAGACTACGCTTAAAGGTTTAACCATAGCTTATCCATTTTTAGGTAGGGATTCACTGGTAGCTATTGAGAATATGCATGGGAATACAAAATTTTGGCCTTTGTTTTTGATGTTGGTCGAAAGGCTCAAAGGCATAATTCCAATAGCCGAGATTGTGAGCATATCCTCATTTAACGAGCTCAAAGGGCTTATGGTTGATTTTTTTGATGACTTTATTTTTCTCTTGCCTTTTATGGCATCTGGCCTAATCTTTTTAGTTTACATTGTTTCTAAATCCAACAAGATTACCCCATGGCTTAAGGAGAAAGTTCTTCTGGATAAAAAGTTCTTATTAATGTTTATCATTTTCTCTATTTTTATTTCTCTGGAAGGTATAAAGGTAGGCCACAGGTATAACAGGGCATATACCATGCAGGTTCCTTTCATTCTCACCGTCTACATACTCTATTTTATAAAAAGCATTTGTTCTCGCAGGCGTATACTTACGGCAATTTTCGTAACATTATTTTTGTTTTATCTTAGTTTTTTGCATTTTTTTCGTTATCCGTACTCAATGATTAGAAAATACACTGAGCCTTTGAATCTTGATCGCGCTAGAATATTTCTTACGCTTCCAGAGAAGGAATTATATCAATCCCTGGTGAGTCATCTTTCGGCTAATTTCAAAAAAGAAGACAGGATGGCTGTTATAGGTTATTCAGGCTGTTATTCTCAATTTAGTTTCTTAACTAAACAAAGAAATGTTTTTGAAGATCATGAATTTATATTTGCAAAGCTTAAATCTTTACTAAATACTTCATATAAAAGAGAGGAAGTAAAACCACAATTGGCTTCTTTCGAAGATAGGATAATATCTAGAATGGAGAGAGAAAAACCCAAGATCATTTTGATTATAGTCAAAGATTCCTTACAGGATCAAAGGTTGAAAGATTACAAATTTTTATCCTCAAGGATAAAATCTTATATAAAAAGGAACTATTTATTTGATAAGGTATTTGGGCCGGCAGATATTCATGGACTTGGAGGCAGGATAGGCTGGATTAACCTATACAAATTAAAAGGAGCGTCACGATCATGATTATAAACAGAACCCCATTTCGTATTTCTTTTTTTGGTGGAGGAACAGATTATCCGGTCTGGTATAGAGAAAATGGCGGGGCAGTATTGGCTACAACGATAAACAAATATTGTTACCTGAATTGTCGATATTTACCGCCTTTTTTTGAACATAGATCCCGGGTTACCTATTCCAAAATAGAACTTATTAAGGATAAAGATGAAATTGTACATCCTTCTGTCAGAGAGTGTCTGCGATTTATGGAGATAGACAGAGGCATAGAGATTCATCACGATGGAGATCTTCCTGCAAGGACAGGTGTGGGTTCAAGTTCTGCTTTTACTGTTGGATTGCTCCATTCACTTTATGCATTAAAGGGAAGCATGCCTACTAAAAGGCAGTTGGCACTTGACGCCATCCATATCGAGCAACAAAGAATAGAGGAAAATGTTGGATCTCAGGATCAGGTACAGGTTGCCTTCGGCGGTTTTAATTTGATAAAATTTGGAGGAAAAGATCATATTAACGTTATGCCAATGACAATAAGTCATCAGAGATTGGAGCTTTTTCAAGATCACCTGATGCTTTTCTTTACAGGATTTTCTCGGACAGCTTCAGAGATTGCTGCAGAACAGATCAAGGTAACGCCCTATAAGAAAAAAGAATTAGGTCAGATGCATGAGATGGTAGGTGTTGCCTTGGAGATTCTTAACAGTAATGCTGATTTATTGGATTTTGGGAAGCTTATGCATGAAAATTGGCAGATTAAACGTAGTCTTTCCAATAAGATATCTACTTCTATAATTGACGAGATGTATTCTGCTGCTATTGAGGCTGGTGCTTTAGGTGGAAAGTTATTAGGCGCTGGCGGTGGTGGTTTTATGCTGATTTTTGCTAAGCCAGAGATCCAACCAAAAATAAAGGAAAAATTGAAAAAACTTTTATATGTACCTTTTAGATTTGAAGATTCAGGAAGTCAGATTATATTTTATAGCCCGGATAATTCTTTTATAAGGGTATGAAGAGTAACATTGAGGTAAAAGATGTGGATGTAGTTATACTTTGCGGAGGTAAAGGAGAACGCTTAAAGTCTGTTATTAATGATTGCCCAAAGCCTATGGCTGATATTAATGGCAGTCCTTTTTTGGATATTCTTATTGATTATGTGGCAAGTTTTGGATTTAGACGTTTTATATTATGTACAGGTTTTATGGGCGGGACGATCAAACGATATTATCAAAAGAGAAAGGATCCTTTAGAGGTATTGTTTTCAGAAGAGAAAGAGGCTTTAGGTACGGCTGGAGCAATAAAAAATGCAGAAACCATTATAAGAAGCAATCCTTTCCTGGTGCTTAACGGTGATTCATTTTGTCGGATTGATTTAAAGGAATTTATTGATTTTTATTTTGCTAAAAAAGCAATGTTTTCTGTAGTTCTGGTTAAAGGTGCAAAAGGATCTCGTAAACAGTGTGGTGTAGTTAAGATAGGAGCATTGCAGCAGGTTATTAGATTTGACGAGAAGGTGGAGATAGTTGGTAGTAGTTTTTTTAATGCCGGAATTTATCTTTTTGAAAGAAGTATTTTTTCCATGATCCCAAGCAATAAAAATTTCTCTTTTGAATATGATTTGTTTCCTAAAATTATTGATAGACCTTTTTATGGATTCGTCAGTGAAGAAGAGATGGTAGACATTGGGACTCCTCAAAGATATATGAAAGCAAAGAAATATTTTGAAGGAATAAGATGAAGACATCAAATAAACTTTTAAGGTGGGTTAGGACTATTAACTATCCGTCTTATGTAATATTTTTTGTAACAGCGAAATGTAATGCTAACTGCAAGATGTGTTTCTATAAAGACAACATGGCCAAAGCTTATCAAAAAGAGGAGGAACTGTCTGTAGAAGAATATGAAAAGATTAGTAAACGCATAAAACTAATAAATATATTAGGTATTTCTGGCGGTGAACCATTTTTGAGAAAAGATCTGGCTGATATTGTGAAAGTTATTTATAAAAATTGCTCTCCTTTAGTGGTGGATCTTCCTACAAACGGATATTACGTGAAAGATATTTTAAGGCAATCTGAGGAAATAGCCAAGTATTGTAAGGATATGGTTGTAGATGTGCAGCTTTCTATGGATGGGCCAGAAGAAATACACAATGAAATACGAGGCCTTAAGGATGGATTCAGCAGAGTAAGAGAGACTTATAAGGGTTTGATTGCATTGAGAAAAAAATATAACAATTTAAAAGTGAAGGCCTGTGTCGTATATTCTCATTACAATCAGGACTCTATTGAAGAGTTATTTGATATCCTCGGTAGGGATTTTAAGGATTTGGATAGAGTTGTATTTTCTGTAGTACATGGAAGCGTGAGTAATACTGAGGCATTTTCTTTTGATTGGAATAGATATTTTAAGATTTGCGATAGAATCCGGCATGGTTCAACTGTTAAAAGTATTGGAGATTTTCATTCTATTTTTACCATTGCTTTAAGAATGGTTAAAAATGATTTCTTGAAAGAAGTATTAAGGACGAAGGACATGTATAGAAAGTGTGGCACAGGAAAAAGGGTGATTGTCGTTAATGAAACAGGAGCGGTTTTTCCTTGTGAGCCGCTTTGGCATTCGATAGGAGAATTAAGAAATAATAATTATGATATGGGGCAGATTTTGAATTCAAAGGAGATAAAGAATTTTTATAGAAAGATTGTTAAAGAAAAATGTAACTGTCATTGGGGACTGCCGTTATCAAACACACTGATTTATAAACCAAGATATTATCCAAAGATATTGTTTGAGATGTTTAGGGTTATCAAAAGAAGCTTTGCGAAAGAGACAATACCTTATCAGAGTAAATTATGTCAATAAAATTAGATTTACATATTCATTCTAAATCGCGGGGAAGAGTTTTTATAAATGCTGAGCAATTGAGAGGGTCTTTGAAACGGAATAAACTGGACGGCGTAGCAATAACTAATTTTTTTGATATTTCCCATGCACTCTGGCTCAAAGAAAAGGTTAAAGAATATATTATTATAGTCGGCCAGGAGATATGGACAAAGGATGGCCATATAGTGGCATTGGGCATCAAGAAGAGGATTGCTGATTTTCAAACTATCCAGGAAACCACCAACTGTATACATGAACAGGGTGGGATCGCTGTAGCTGTTCACCCCTTTTTATCTTTGGGAATAGGTAAGAAGGCAATGTTATTTCCTTCCATTGATGCAGTGGAGGTCTATAACGGGGTTATGGGAAATTTTGTTATTCCTAATTATTTAGCAGAAAGAATGGCTAAAAAAATGGGAATATCACAACTTGCTTCTACAGATACGACTGATCCAAAATTGATTGGCCGCAGTTATACTGAAATTATGACCAAAGATCCCAAATTGATACTGAAGAGTATTTGTTCAGGGGATGTTAGATTGTTTAAAAGGGCATTGCCATTTCCATTTATATTTGTTTTTAAGGGTATTTTTAAGTTCCAAGATGTAGAACCGTGTTCAACTCATGGTGTCCCTTGTTTTGTATGTGCAAAATCAATGACTGTAAGGTTGTTTAAAGAGAAATTCAAATGTTTCGATTGCGGCAAAATAGTATTTTCGCATATAGCCTGTTCTAACGGCCATTATATTTGTGTTCCGTGTATGATAAAAAGAGGCACTGACATAAAAGACACTTATAGTATTGAGGAAAATATCCATGCGGCATAAAGTTAGTATAGGTAGATATCAGGATTTTGAGAAGATTTTGACTGATATCGGAGGAATAGAGAGGTTTGTAAAAAAGGGCGATAGGGTTTTTATAAAACCTAATATCTGTGTTCCCAAATCTTATGAGACCGGGACTACAACGAATCCATATTTGATTGAAAGATTAATAAGGTTGCTTAAAGATATAACTGGAAATATCCAGATAGGGGATGGTCCTATCCCTGCGTTCGGAAGATTATTTTCTGTGAACCACCCTTTGATTTATGATATTGCAAAAAAATATGATATTGATGTAATCGATCTTAATTATGCAGATAAAAAAATAGTAGGATCTTTTGCTATCTCAGCACCGCTTTTAGAGGCAGATGTTATAATAAATATGCCTGTCTTGAAGACACATGTGAGGGCAGGGATTTCGTGTTCTCTTAAAAATATGATGGGTGCTGTACCTCTTCGCTTGAAACACGAGATGCATAAACATGGCCTTGATAATAGAATAGTCGAGCTTGCTAAGACCATAAGGCCACATCTAAATATCGTTGATGCTGTTATATGCCAAGAAGGGGATGGTCCTACTAATGGAACACCAAAGAAATTGGGTTTGGTTATTGCAGGTGATAATCAGGTTGCAGTGGATGGTTTGTGTTGTAAAATTATGGGAATAAATCCCCAAGGCATTCTACATCTCAAATGGGCAGAGAAGGAAAAGATAGGCCTTATTCGTAATTCAGAATATATTGGGTTTAAGTCTGAATTTATCTCCAAGTTTAAAATGCCCTCTATGTACAGGAATAGACTTATGCGACTTGCTATGCAAATAGCAGAAGGACCTATTATAAAATTATTTGAAAAAAATAATGGAATTTTGATAAATAAAGAAAAATGCATTAAATGCGGATTATGCGTAAAGGCCTGTCCTGTTAGTGCCATTAGCATGAACGCAGGAGATTATCCTATTATAGATGATAAAAAGTGTATTTTATGTCTATGTTGCCATGAGGCGTGTTTAAATAATGCTATAGCGATTAAGAAAAAAGGAATTTCAGGATCTGGGATAATAAAAGAAACACATAAAAAGGAGAAGGTTTATGCTTAAAAAGTTTTTAAATAATATTTTAGAATCAATTAGAAAGATGCGATTATATGCTCGAGTCGGGCTTACGAGCATGACTCCTTTAAAGGCATACGTGATGTTGCGTTATTGGATCTTAACCAACATTTTTAAAAAGGAGATTCCCTGGGTTATAGAGCTTTCAGTTACTTATAGGTGTCAGTGTAGGTGCGAACACTGTTCAGTATCAAATTATATTTCTGAAGCCGGTGAAAAAAAAGAGCTGACGAAAGATCAAATAGAAGATGTTTTACAGCAGGCTGTTAAGATGGGAATACCCAAGGTAGATTATTTTGGAGGCGAGCCTTTATTACGAAAGGATATTGTTGATTTAGTTAAAATTGGCGCTAGGAAAGGTCTGTATATGTCAATAACTACCAATGGTTGGCTTTTAACACAAGACATGGCAAAAAAATTAAAGAAGGCAGGGATAAGCTGTATGAATATCAGCATAGATTCTACGTCTAAAGAAGAACATGACAGGCTTAGGGTGTTACCCGGACTTTATAAAAGGGCAGTGGATGCCATTAGATATTGCCATAAAGAGCGGATTTCTTGTGTTGTTTCTACATATGTAACTCGTGATAGGATAGTAAATTTTGGTGTAGGTGAATTAGATAATAGTGATTTGACTAAAATTCTTTCCTTGTCAAGGGAGCTCAAGGCTTCTGGAGTAAGGGTATTATTTCCTATAATTTCAGGTGAATGGGTAAGTGAAGACAAAAAGGAATTTACTCAGGAAGAAGTAAGGCGTGTTATTGATGGTATTGACAGTTCTTTTGCTTTTATTGAAGGGGCATATTCAGTAAAGAATGGAAGGAAGATTTGTCAATCTTTACAGGGAAAGATGTTTAATATCTCACCTTATGGTGAAGTACAACTTTGCATTGCCTTTACTGATGTTTTTGGGAATGTTAAGGATGCCTCTCTGAAGGATTTATTAAAGGGGATGTATACTCACCCCACATATATTAGAAACAAAGATTCATATTGTTGTAGTACTACTGGTTTAAAGAGATGTTAAAAGGTATAGGATAAAGTAATGAACATTACGTTGATTCGTCCTCCAGCATATAGTACAGGATTGATGGGCGCTCAATTGGTGCCTTTTCTTGGAATTGCCTATATTGGTGCTGTTGCAAAAAAAGCAGGGCATAATGTTGATATTATAGATATGTGTGGAGAGGATATTGCTCGCACAGAGATTATACAGGATAGATATGTAGCTTATGGCATGTCTTTTGCTTCACTTGATAAACGGCTTAAGACTTCAGAGGTAATCGGTTTTACCTGTATGTTTTCCCAGGACTGGGTATTTCATAAGGCATTGATTGAATATGTGCATAGGCTTTCTCCTGATAGTGTCTTCATTGCAGGAGGAGAACATATATCAGCTTTACCAGAGTATTGTTTAGACGATTGTCCCGAGTTAGATATCTGTGTAGTCGGTGAAGGAGAGGATGTATTTACACATCTTATCAGTACGCTTGAAGAAAAAGGTAGACTTTCTAATGTCCCAAGTCTTGTTTATCGTGACTGCAAAAATGGTGTTTATCACAGTACAAAAAGGTCTAATCGGATTAAAGATATAGATAGGATTCCTTTACCCATATGGGATCTTACCCCGATGGAAAATTATCTCTCAAGGGAGTTAAATTATCATATACAGCGCGGTCGCACTATCCCAATGGTTGCAACTAGAGGATGCCCTTATAACTGTACTTTTTGTTCCAGTTTTAATATGTGGGGCAGACTTTGGATTCCGCGTAATCCTCGACTGGTCGTAGATGAAATGGAGTATTATATTGATAAGTATAAGGCAGACAATTTTGTTTTTTCAGAACTCACTACTATAGTAAGGAGAAAAGAGATTGTAGATTTGTGTAATGAAATTATAAATCGTAGAATTAATGTTACATGGCAACTTCCAACCTTGAGGACAGAGGATGTAGATTACGATATATTGAAACTTATGTATCAGGCAGGTTGTAGAGATTTAGATTTTGCTATAGAGTCAGGATCAAGGAAAGTGTTACTTAGTGTAAATAAGAGTAATAATCCGAATAAGATATTTTCTTTAGCTGGAGATGCAGTAGACCTGGGAATGAATCTGAGCACTAATATAGTTGTGGGCTTGCCACAAGAAAGATTTAGAGATTTTTTTAAAACTTATTGGCTGGTTGTAAAACTGGCAATTAGGGGCTCACAGGAATTAAACGTGTTTCCGTTTGTCCCTTATCCAGGCTCAGAATTGTTTAAAGATTTTCTTAGAGATAAAAGGATTTCATTAAATGATGATTATTTTTTGAATCTCTTTGGTTATGGAAATTTGAGCAAGGCAATATCGTGGTCAGAACATTTTGGGCCAAGGACATTAAACTTCATGAGGCTTTTTTTATTGGTTAATTTTTATGGATTGATGTTGATTGCGCATCCGCGGCGCATTCTACAACTCATTAGTAATACTGTACGTGGCAGAGCCACTACAAAATTAGAAAATGTACTAAAGAAGGTATTTAAAAATGTCAATGTCTATGTTTCCAGTAGAGCAGGAAATACAGAATAAAATATTTAAATTAAGGAAAAAGGCGAATTGGATTAGAAGCCAAGTTTTAGAGATGATTGCCTTAGCCGGTAAAGGACATATTGGGGGAGCCTTTTCTTGTGCAGACATTCTGACCACTCTTTATTATGGCGGAGTGCTTCGTTTTGACATTTCTGATAAGGCCTGTGATAAAAGGGATAGATTTATTTTAAGCAAAGGACATTCAGGTACAACTTTATATGCAATACTGGCAGATCTTGGTTATTTCCCTCTTTCTGAATTACGTAATTATCAGAAGGAAGGGAGTATGCTGGGAGGGCATCCTGATAGGAAGATACCAGGCATAGAGGCTGATACAGGTTCTCTTGGACATGGCCTTGGTATTGGCGCAGGATTAGCTTTAAGTGCGAAGATGAACAAAAAAGATTTCAAGACAGTTGTTTTGCTTGGTGATGGTGAGTGTTGCGAAGGTTCAGTCTGGGAAGCAGCTATGTTTTCAAGTCACCATAAGCTAAATAATCTTATTGGAATCGTGGACAAGAATGGGCTTTGTGTTACGGATTTTATTAAGGACTGCGTTGATATGGATCCATTAAGCGAAAAATGGAAGGCCTTTGGTTGGGATGTAGCTATTATTAATGGTCATTCTTTTGAAGAGCTTCTATCAGTTTTTAAGGATTTGCATTCCCGTAAATCAGATAGACCACTAATGATAATAGCAGAGACTGTGAAAGGTAAAGGTGTTTCTTTCATGGAGGGGAAGTGTAAGTGGCACCACAGTGTGCCAAAGGGCGAAGAACTTGAAACTGCAAGAAGAGAACTTAACGTGAATCTATAAGGGGATTTGAATTGAAGATTTCAACCGTTGATATGAGAGATGCTTTTTTTGATGAATTGTATAAGATTGCCAAGGATGATCCACAAGTCGTTTTTCTTACTGCTGATATGGGAGCCCATAGCCTAGTCAGATTCAAAAAGGATCTTAAAAATCAATATATTAATGTTGGGGTGGCTGAGCAAAATATGGTCAGCATATCTGCGGGTTTATCTTTGGGAGGTAAGAAAGTTTTTATATATACTATTATTCCATTTGCAACTTTGCGTTGTTATGAGCAGATCAAGATTGACCTCTGTTGCATGAATTTGCCAGTAACTATTATAGGGGCTGGTCCAGGATTTTGTTATGGAAGCGATGGTCCTACTCATCATGCTACGCAGGATATTGCTGTTATGAGGACATTACCTGAGATGAGTATATTAAATCCGTCGGATTCCCTGATGTCTCAAGCGAGTGCAAGGATTGCATATACAAATTCATCCCCGACTTATGTGAGGATTGACAAAGGGATGCTTCCCTTGATTTATGATGAGATAAAAACTGATTTTTCAGAAGGCATTACTGAAGTCAGGCGTGGCAACGATCTAGCTATCATTTCTACTGGAATCATGGTGTGTAAGGCCTTGGAGGTAGCTGAGAGTTTACTTACTCATTCTATATCAGCCAGTGTAATTGATATATATAAAATTAAACCTTTGAATAAGAAGTTACTTTTAGAGTTTATTGATAAATCAAATCGCATTGTGACTCTGGAAGAAAATATTATTACAGGTGGAATAGGCAGCGCGGTAGGTGAAGTCTTAAATGATAATAGTAAAAAGATTCCTTTGAAACGTATAGCAATCTCTGATGAGCACTGTTTTAAATCTGGCAGCAGGGAAGATTTGCAGGCATTTTATAATTTGGATAGAGATGGTATTACGGACACTATTTTAGAGTGGATAAGGAGGTAACATGGAATTCAATATTAGAGATAAATATGCCCTCGTTACAGGAGGCACCCACGGTATTGGTCGTAGTATAGCATTGGCATTAGCGGATGAAGGATGTAATGTTGCTGTTTGTTCGCGCAATATTGAACGAGTAGAAAAAACTACAGAAGAGCTAAAAGCAAAGGGAGTAAACTGTCTTGGAATACAGGCAGATGTTATGATAGAAAGCGACATTAAAAAGGTTATGAATAAGGTTATAGATACATGGGGAACAATTCATATCTTAATAAATAATGTTGGTGGTGGTGGTAGATGGGGTAAGGAGAATGTAGAGGAGACTGAGGAGAGGGTATGGATGGAGGTGTATAATAAAAATGCGATTGCAACAATGCGCTTTACAAATCTTGCTATTCCCTATATGCGCAAACAAAGATGGGGTAGGGTGATAACTATAACTTCGATATTTGGAAGAGAGGGAGGCTCAAGACCCTGGTTTAGCATGGCAAAGACAGCTCAAAGCAGTCTTATGAAGGCCCTTGCTATGAAACCTTATTTAACTAGCGATGGTATTACATTCAATAGTGTTGCCCCTGGCGCCATAATGATACCTGATACTGGATGGGAAAAGGCGCTCAAGGAAAAACCTGATGATGTACAGGAATTTGTTAAGAGAGAGCTTCCATTAGGTCGTTTTGGCACCTCTGAAGAAATAGCCAGCCTTGTAGTTTTTATATGTTCTGAGAAAGCGTCATTACTTAACGGTGCCTCTATACCTGTAGATGGGGGTCAAAGTAGGAGTATCCTTTGAAAGGTAGATTCTAATGAAGATATCTCTTGTTATTTTTACACTGAATGAAATAGATGGAATGAGGGTTATCATGCCGCGTATTAAAAAAGAGTGGTATGACCAATTGATTATTGTTGACGGTGGGTCGACAGATGGTACTGTTGAGTATGCAAAGGAACACGGTTACTTTATATTTGTACAAAACAGGAAAGGGGCCGGTGCAGCATTTAGAGAGGCAGTAGAAAAGGCAACAGGAGACATAGTTATTATATTGAGCCCTGATGGAAATTCTGTTCCTGAGAGGATACCTGATTTAATTGAAAAGATGAAGGAAGGATATGATATAGTAATTGCTTCAAGATATACTAAAGGCGCAAAAAGCTATGATGATGATTTGGTAACTGCTTTTGGAAACTGGATGTTTACAAAGCTGATAAACTTGCTTTTTCGTTCCAAGATTACAGATTCATTGGTTATGTATCGAGCCTTTAGAAGGAGTGTAGTGGACGAACTCAAGATAAATACAGAAACCGTATCGTGGGGTTCACAACTTCTGACAAGGGCAATTAGAAAAGGATTTAGAATTGGAGAAATTCCTGGCGATGAACCTCCTCGTATAGGTGGTGTAAGGAAGATGCACCCACTGAAAAATGGAATATCCGAATTTTTGATGATTATTAGAGAATTTCTTACACGGAGGCAGTAATGTCATTTTTTAAAGATAAAAAGATCCTTGTTACAGGTGCAACAGGTTTTGTGGGCAGGAATCTGATTGACAAATTGTTGCAGTTAGATTCGACAATAAGGGCCACTATCCATAGGAGAGATCCTCTTATTAATGATAATAGACTTGAGTATATAAAGGTAGATTTGACTAGGATGGAAGATTGCCAGAAGGTTGTTAAGGGGATGGACTATGTGTTTCATTGTGCTGGGAGTACTTCCGGGGCCTTTACTATTGAGAAGACCCCACTTGTACATGTGACACCAAATATAGTAATGAATTCACAGCTCTTGGAGGCTGCTTATTTTGCAAGGGTTAAAAAGTTTTCATGGATCGGTAGTTCCACAGGCTATCCTCCTTCAGGCAATAGACTAGTTAAGGAAGAAGAGATGATGGAGGGGGAGCCTTATGATAAATATTTCTATGTAGGTTGGATGAAGAGATATACTGAAGTCCTTTGTCGTACATATTCGGAAAGATTAAAGAATCCCATGACGACAGTTGTATTGCGACCTACGAATATTTACGGTGAATATGATGATTTTGAGTTTGAGACCTCCCATGTCTTTGCAGCCTTAATCAGGAGGATAGTAGAAAGGTGTAACCCTATTGAAGTATGGGGGACAGGAGAAGATGTAAGAGATTTAATTTATATCGGGGACTTTATTGAGGCCCTGCTTTTGGCGATGAAAAAAATCGATTCCTATAATCCTATAAATATTGGTTCAGGCAAAGGTTATAGCATTAAGGAGCTTCTTAGGATGATGTTAGAGATAGACGGTTACAGGGATGCCAAGGTCGTTTTTGATTCTTCTAAGCCAACAACGATTCCTGTGAGATTGATAGACACTACTAAAGCCAAGGCTCTATTAGGGTTTAGGGCAAAGACCGGGCTAGAAGAAGGAATTAAAAATACTTTCAAATGGTATAGGGAAAACAGATTAAGGAAGTAGAATGAAATATAGCTTAGCCACTAATAAAGATGTAGATGTGATATTGATTTACCCAAAGACTGGTATTGATTTAGGTGCAACAGTTGCGCCGCCACACGCCCTTTTGACTATAGCAGCCCCATTGCATAAGAAAGGGTATAAAGTAAAGATAATTGACCAGAGGACAGATGTTGCATGGGATAGGCAATTGATAGAGTTTTTAGAGAAGAATCCTATCTGTGTCGGGATTTCCTGCATGACTGGTACTCAGATCTACTTTGCTCTTGAGGCTGCAAAGGTAGTAAGGAAGTTTACAAATGGAAAGGTTCCTATTGTTTGGGGAGGACCGCATCCTTCTATACTTTCCGAACAAACCTTGCAGAATGAATATGTTGATGCTGTATGCGTTGGTGAGGGGGATATAACTTTTAGAGAATTGGTGGAGGCATTTGCTTCAAAGAGGTCCTTGAGTGATATTAGAGGAATTGCTTTTAAAGATGGTAATAAGACAGTTATTACACCTTCACGGCCGTTACTTGACGTAGAAGAGCTTTTGCCTGTTCCTTGGGAACTTGTTGATGTTGAAAAGTATATTCATAGGGATTTTTATATTAAAGGAGTTAGGCGTAGTTTAGATGTGGGTCAGACTTCTCGCGGTTGCCCTTTTCAATGCGGATTTTGCTGTAGTGCTTCTTTGAGGCAGAGAAAATGGAGGGCCATGTCAGTTGAAAAGTCTTTAGAGGTAATTATTAAACCGGTAAAGAGATTTAATCTTGAGAGTATATGGATAAGAGATGATGAGTTCTATATTGATCGAAATAGAGCTTATAAAATATGTGAAGGGATAATAAAATCTGGTTTAAAAATAAGATGGTATACATCAGGTACACGTGTAGATGTTTTTAATAGATCAAAAGATGAAGAGATTCTTATGTTGAAGAGAAGTGGAGCCGATACTCTGAAATTCGGTGCTGAATCTGGCTCAAATAGGATTTTAGAATTAATGAAAAAGGGTATACGGTGGGAGGATACGATAGAGGCTAATTTAAGGGCAAAAAGGTTTGGGATAATTCCAGTTTTTGCTTTGATGGTCGGTTTTCCAACAGAGACATTTGAAGAGATAAATAAGACTATTGATATTTTCGTAAGGCTCAAGAAAGATAATCCTAAGGCCCAATTTGAGGTTATTTCTCCTTATACTGCATTTGCAGGAACGCCATTATATGAAGTGGCTTTGAAGATGGGGTTAAGGCCACCACAGACTTTAGAAGGGTGGATAGGATGGCTTTGCGATGAGTATGATATAGAAGGAAGAAAGATTCCCTGGTTTAGTTATTCTGAGAGAAAGAAAATAGGAAACGTTGCTTATATGAGCATACTTGCCAACAGTATTCAGAATGCCATAAGTGGGGTCCAGAACAATTTTATGCGAGTTATTTTAAAAACAATCTTTGGTCCAGTTAGCAGTTTTGAGAGGTTTAGATTGAAGAGAAAATGGTATGGTTTTGCCCCTGAACTGGATCTTGCCAGATTTTTACGTAAGAGGCTTTTTTATCGTAGCTATAAAAGTATAACATAAAAGGAGTGTCTTCTCATGAAAGATAAAATGATATTGGCAACTGTAAATTCCAAGAAAGAGGTTTATGCTGGCACAGCTAATGAATTTTCAGCTATTGCACCGAATGTCCAGATGGGACTATTGGGTGCATACATAAAGTCAAAGGATATAGATGTTGAGATAATCGATTCAGAGGTAGAAGGAGTATTGATTAACGGGTTACTCGACGTAGTAGAGAGAGAAAAGCCATTGCTTTTAGGTATTGTTTGTACAGGTGCTAATCCATCATCTTCAACAATGATTATGGCAGGGATAGTTGATTTTTTTCAAGAGTTCAATAAAAGATCTCCTGGGGTAAAGACTTTTATCTGGGGGCCTCACCCTACGGTATTACCTGAAAGGACCTTAAGAGAAACAGATGCAGATTTTGTTATTAGGGGGGAGGGATATCAGACGATAGTAGAATTATTCAATACACTACGTACCGACCCTAGCAATGTGGACAAAATAGCAGGCCTTTCTTATTTACGTAATGCTAGATATACCGAGAACAAAGATGTACCATTAATAAAAGATCTAGATATATTACCTATGATCGATTGGGATGCAATGCATCCATCTAAATATAGAGCCCATAATTGGCATTGCTTTGGAGATGTGAATAACAGGACCCCATATGCGATCGTCTGGACAAGTTTTGGATGTCCATACAAATGCAACTTTTGCTGTATTAATAATTTATTTGGGAAAAGGACACAGCGTTTTAGAAGCATTGATAGTGTGATTCGCGAAATAAGCATATTAGTAGAAAAACATAACATAAGACACTTAAAAATATTAGATGAGCTTTTTGTTACCCACCCTAAGAGGATAGAAGAATTCTGCGATAAACTCGAAGAGAAAAATTATGATTTGCATATGTGGTCTTTTGCAAGGGCGGATACTATAAATAGACATTTGCTTAAAAGGCTAAAGAAGGTAGGGATGGACTGGATATCTTATGGTTTTGAATCTACTAATCCCAAGATACTAAAAGATATAAGCAAAGGATACAGCTGTAATTTTGATGAGGTAATAAAGATGACGCAGGATGAAGGTATCTATATATGTGCTGATGTTATGTTTGGCATGTGGGAAGATGATATGGATACGCTGAAATCAACTTACGATTTTTTAGTAAAGCATAATTTTGAATGGGTAAATATGTATCCTGTATTTGCCTATCCTGGCACAGAGCTGTATGAAAGGATTGAGGAACCAAAGTCTTGGAAGGTCTATGCGCTTTATGGTTATGAATGTATACCAGCAGGCACAAAATATCTTAGCCCTAAAGAAGTGCTTAAATTTCGTGATGAGGCATTTGTCAAATATCATAATAGAGAAGAGTATCTTAAGATGATGGAAAATAAATTTGGTTCAGAAACCAAAGAACATATAGTCAGAATGTTAAAGATATCACTTAGAAGAAGATTGCTAGAAGAAAAATAAAACTATGAAGAAAAAATCAAAAATATTCATTACGGGACATAATAGTATGCTGGGTTCTGCTCTATTCAATCGGTTAAAAGAAGGAGGATTCAGTAACTTAGTCGCGAAGGATTCATCAGAACTTAATCTTACGAATCAGAGGGCCGTTGATTCATTTTTCAAAAAAGAAAAGCCCGAATATTGCTTTTTAGCTCCAATAAAAGAAGGCGGGATACTTTTAAATATGATGCATCCTGCTGAATTAGTTTATCAGAACATTGCCACACTAAGTAATGTTGTTCATTCTGCATGGGAGGCAGGGGTTAAGAAGCTTTTATTTTTTGCCAGCTCCTGTGTTTATTCTAAGGACTGCCCTCAACCTATGAAGGAAGAATATTTATTGACAGGTCCATTAGAGCCGACCAATGAGGCGTATGCAATTGCTAAGATTGCAGGGATTAAAATGTGCCAGGCATACAATGCTCAATTTGGTACACGGTTTCTTTCTGTGATACCTGCTACTGTTTTTGGACCAGAAGATAATTTCGATTTTAAGACTTCTCATGTGATATCTGCATTGATTAGGAAATTTCACGAGGGCAAGATAAAAAATGAGCCTGTTGTTAATATCTGGGGGACAGGGAAACCTCGCAGGGAATTTATATATGTGGACGATTTGGTAGATGCAAGTCTGTTCTTTATGCAGGAAGATAATCCTGTAGAACTTATTAATATGGGTAGTGGTATGGATGTATCTATACAAGAGCTGGCTGAGTTGATAAAAGGACTTACTGGTTTTAAAGGTAAGATAGAATTTGATACTACTAAACCCGATGGTGTCTTAAGAAAGTTGCTTGATAGTCATCGTTTAAATTCTTTAGGTTGGAGACCGAAGGTCGGACTTCAAAAAGGATTGAAGAATACTTATCAGTGGTATACAAATAAAAAGGTTAAAAGGTAAAATTCTAAAAATGGTGAAAAAAAATAACCCAATTCAGTTTGATTCAAGTGTGAGCGATATCCAGGCTAAGGTATTGATTGAGCTTTACAGGATAATGCTGAGAATAAGAAGACTCCAGCTTAAAATAGAAGATGAATACCCGAAGGACGAGATGAAAACTCCTGTACATCTCTGTTTGGGACAAGAGGCAATACCTGCAGGTATTTGTATTAATTTGAATAAAGAAGATTATGTTTTTAGTAACTACCGAGGCCATGGTCATTATCTTGCTAAGGGTGGTGATTTAAAGGCGCTTATTTCAGAGTTATATTGCAGGGAAACTGGTTGTTCTCATGGGCGTGGCGGTTCAATGCATTTGATAGATACCTCTGTAGGATTATTAGGTTCTTCTTCTATTGTGGCTGGCGGTATACCTATTGCTACAGGATGTGGTCTTGCATCTTTATTGCAGAAAGATAATCGTATAGCAGTTGTATTCTTTGGAGATGGGGCAGTAGATGAAGGCGTATTATATGAGAGTATCAATTTTGCAGTGCTTAAGAAGCTCCCTGTCATATATGCCTGTGAAAATAATTTTTATGCAGTGTGTTCCCCACAAAGACATAGGCAGCCCCTTGATAATATATATAGACGTTTTGAAGGATGCGGTATAAATAGTTATAAGGTTGATGGCAACAATGTTATTGATGTCTATCGCATAGCAAATAAAGTCATTAGTGATGCCCGTAACAAAAAAGGCCCTTCATTGATAGAGTTTAGGACATATCGTTGGAGGGGGCATTCTGGAGGCGAATCCGATATAGATTTAGGCTATAGATCTCAGGAAGAATTAGATGAATGGATGAAAAAGTGCCCTGTTAAAAATTTTGAGAGTTTCTTACTTAATAATCATTTAATTACGAATGAGGAGATTAAATCTATAGAGGGTGTTTTTGATAAGGAGATAGATGAGGCTTTTTTGTTTGCTAAAAATAGTCCTTTGGCAGATGAAAAAGATTTATTGAAATATCTTTATAGTACTTAATAAGGATTGGAGTGAGGTTATGAAAATCAGCTTTGATTGGGACAAGAAGAGTATAGAAAAAGAAGAACGGGGATTTGAACACAAATTAGGGGAGAAAGAAAGAAAGATTTCTTATGGCAATGCTTTATACGAAACATTTGATCAGTTGCTTTCGACGGACAAGCGTGTTTTTGTTATGGGGCAGGGAGTGGATGATCCTTTTGGCATGTTTGGTGCGACACTGGATCTCCATAAGAAATATGGATCGGATAGGGTATTTGATACTCCATTATCCGAGGAGGGTTTAACAGGGATAGCAGTAGGTGCAGCCCTTGCAGGTATGCGACCAGTTTATATGCATAACCGTCCCGACTTTCTTTTGCTTGCAATGAATCAAATTGTTAATCATGCATCAAAATGGAGTTATATGTTTGGAGGTAAAATAAATGTGCCAATTGTTATATGGGCCTGCATAGGTCGTGGCTGGGGTTCAGGTGCTCAACATTCTCAGGCCTTACAGGGTTTGTTTATGCATATTCCTGGCATAAAACTTGTTATGCCGAGCACCCCTTATGACGCCAAAGGCCTATTAACTTCAAGTGTTCTTGATAATAATCCTGTGGTAATTTTGGAACATCGCTGGCTATTTAAGCATACAGGACATGTCCCTGAAAAGTTATATACCATACCTTTTGGTAAGGGCATAATTAGAAAAAAAGGAGATAAAGTTACTATTGTTGGTGCCTCTTATATGGTTATAGAAGCAGTAAGGGCAGCAGAGGAGCTTCAGGAAAAAGGTATTGATGTAGAGGTTATAGACCTTCGGACATTAAAACCTTTAGATGAAGAGATAATTTTAAATTCAGTCAAAAAAACTGGCAGATTACTTATCGTGGATATGGGCTGGAAGACAAGCGGCATAAGTGCGGAAATTGCAGCAATGCTGTCAGAAAAAGGATTTCAATATCTAAAGAAACCAATTAAGCGGGTTACTTGTCCAGATATACCAACGCCCGCGGGTTATACATTAGAGAAAAAGTTTTATCCTGGGCCTGCTGAAATAGTAGAGGCTGTAATGGAGTTAATGAAGCGATGAACGAGAGGCAAGATAAAATGACTAAGAAATTAAAAGTTCCTTTTGGGGCACTTACTATAACTGATACTTCCAAGAGACTTATTAAAGAAATACTTGATTCTAATAGGGTTTCAAGTGGCAAGTATGTAAGGGAATTAGAGAAGCGTTTTGCTGAGTTGACAGGAACCAAAGAGGCAGTTGCAGTTAGTTCTGGAACAGATGCTGATGCCTTGGCCTTGGCAGTGCTTTATGATGTTGGCGCAAAAAGAGGTGATGAGGTTATTGTGCCAGCCTTGTCTTTTGTGGCAACTGGAAATGCAGTCTTACAGGCAGGTTTTAAGCCTGTTTTTGTAGATATTGAGAAAGAAACGTTGAATATAGATCCGTCGAAGATCGAAAATGTCGTAACAAAAAAGACAAAGGCCATAATACCGGTTCATCTTATGGGCAAACCTGCTGATATGGACGCGATAAATGGGATAGCAAAACAGCATAATCTATATGTCATTGAAGATGCTGCTGAGGCCCATGGGACAGTTTATAAAGGCAGGAATGTTGGGACCTTAGGTGATATGGCTGCATATAGTCTGTACGTAGCTCATATGATATCAACCATTGAAGGTGGAATAGTTACAACCAATAATTCAGAATTTACAGAGATTTTGAGATCTCTGAGGTCGCATGGCAGGGCATGTAAATGCAAAGAATGTGTTTTAAACGTTGGCTTCGGTGTTTGCAATAAGAGATTTACCAAAGGTATGGATGTAAGGTTTATATTTGAACGCATAGGTTTTTCAACTAAGATGAACGAATTAGAAGCAGCCATTGGATTGGGAAGCATAGAGATCTATTCGCAAATTTTGAAGAAAAGACGCGAAAATCTTTTATACCTTATGGATAAATTTAGCGAATTCGAAGAGTACCTTTATACTGTTAAAGAAGGGCCTGATGAAGAAATCGGCCCCCACGCCTTTCCTATAATACTTAGAGAGGATGTCAAGTTTAACCGTGATAAACTCAGCCGTTTTTTGGAAGAACACTGGATTGATTCACGCAGCCTTTTCTTATCAATGCCTACTCAATGTCCTGGTTTTAAGTATCTAGGACATCGCTTAGGTGAATTTCCTAATGCTGAGTATATGGGTGAAATGGGGCTACATATAGGTATCCATCAAGATGTGGGCAAAGAGGAAATGGATTATGTCATTAGCGTTATAAGAGATTTTTGTAGAAACATCGGTTGAATGGTATAAAAAGAAGCCTGTTGGGAGAAAAAATGCACGAGATATTAAATGATGTCAACCTGTTGAAAAAATATGATGTATACGCGTATGACTATACAGACTATCCTCACAAGAGTTATTGGAGTGAGGATTTAGGCGATAAGGATTATCGCAATACATTGAAGAGTATCTTTTTGGACAAAAACCATGCGCCGGCATTATTTTACATCCACGTCCCTTTTTGTAAAAAACTTTGTTACTATTGTATTTGCCATAAGGAGATAGCGCCTAGCTATGACAAGGTGTTGAAGTATTTTGAGAATTATCTTTATGTCGAGATTGATATGCTTCGGCGTTTATTCGAAGAAAATTCGCTAAGGCCGAATTTCAAGGAGATATATATTGGAGGTGGGACGCCTACATTATTAGAAGAAAAAGAGTTTGATAGATTAATGGCTTTAGTAGGTTCTTTTTGTGATATTAAGAATATGAATAGGTTTTGCATAGAGATTGATCCGCGCGTATGTTCTGTTGAAAGATTAAAGTATTATGCTAAGAAGGGTGTGACTACGATCTCCATTGGGGTTCAGGATTTAGATATTAATGTACAGAGGGCTATCAATAGGACTCAATCGCCTGAGATGATTGAAAAATTACTTTCCCCAGAAATACGCAAGACATTCAGTAGTATAAATTTTGATTTACTCATAGGACTACCTAATCAAACGAGAACTTCTATCAGAAAAACAATGGAAAAAGTTATATCTATGGCCCCGGATCGTATTTCCATGACATACTTTCATTATGCACCAAAATTCTATCCACACATGAAGAAGCTGAAAGAAAGAGGTCTTTTACCAGATTCCGTAGAAAAAAAGCATATTTTTGCAGAAGGTCTTGATGCTATTACTAAGAATGGCTATGTTCGAACAGGATTTGAACATTTTGCTAAGCCTGGTGACGTTGTGGCTGAAGCAGTCAGGATGAATAAGGCCAATTATACATCCTTAGGGGCAGTGAGCGGAGACTGTTGTAGTGTTGTGGCTGTAGGGCGTTCAGGCCATGGTATGCTCGGTGACAGTTATCTATTTCAGAATCACTATGAACAAGAGCAGTATGGAATAGCTTTATCACGGGGTAAATTTCCTATATATCGGGGGCACAAAATGAGTGCAGATGATGTATTGAGGCGGGATATTATTAAAGGATTGCGCACATATTTCGTCATTAATATCCCTGAGGTTGAAAATCGGATTAATACTCATTTCAGTGAGTATTTTAGTGCAGAACTTGACGTTCTGAATGAGTTTATAAAGGATGGCCTTGCGGTATTGACAAGAGAAGAGCTAAAGATTACAGAGAGGGGTAAGCATTTTTCAGGACTTATTGCTAGTATTTTTGATAAATATCAAAAATCTCCTAGATGTAACAAAGAGGTTGCTTCTGAAGCAATGTCGCATCAGTCAGGAGAACAAGTTAGTGGAGGTTGTTAGTTAATGGCAGATTCTGAGAAGATTTTCAAGGAATTGAAAGAAAAATTATTTCCTAAAGGCTGTAAGAGGATACTTTTTGTTGTTCCTCCAGAGTCTCCTGAAGCCCAGTTTGATATAGATCTTGTGCTTCGAAAACGTTACCCGTGTTTTCCTCCTTATGGCTCTGGTATGCTTAGTCGACAGTTGAAGGATCGTGGTTATGAGACAAATATCATTGATTTGAATTTTCTTATGCTTCAGGCAGTTCATAAGGATTCAGCAAACTTTAATTATCAGATTTGGCAGCAACAGTTAACCCAGGAGATTAATAGGTTTCGTCCAGACTTTATTGGTCTAAGTGTGATGTTTTCGTTTGCTCATGACTCAATGATTAAGGTATGTAAATATATCAAAAAAAGACATTCGGGAATTCCTATAATAGTTGGTGGAATTTACGTCTCTAACGATATCGAGCGTATCCTACGAGAATGTCAGGAAATTGATTTTGGAATGTCTTTTGAGGCAGATGTTAGCTTCCCCGATCTTATTGATGCCATTAATGAGAAGCTCCCAGTTGACAAAATTGCTCAATTGAGTGTTCTTCGTAACGGTGAATGTATTACATGGAAGAATCGTACAGTACCCGATATCAACAGTCTAAATGTACAGCCGGACTATTTAGATCTGCCTATAGGTGAATATTCAAGATACGGAGCTCTTGGCAACTATAATTTTCTACTAGATGATAAGAAGGCCACTTCAGTGCAAGGTAATCGGGGGTGTCATGCTCGGTGCAGTTTTTGCTCTGCAAAAGAGTATCATGGGGGTGGTGTAAGAAGTCGCAATGTTACTGCGGTTGTAGATGAGATTCAGTTTTTATATGAAACTTATGGGATTAGTCATTTCACATGGCTTGATGATGATTTGCTCTTTAATGAGAAACGTGTCATAACGTTATTCACTGAGATTATAAAGCGCAATATTAAAATTACCTGGGATGCATCAAATGGGCTTATTGCCTCAGCCATTACACCTGAGATTATGACACTGGCTTATGAGTCTGGATGCATTGGGGTACATCTTGGGATTGAGTCAGGGAATGAGCAGATTCTTAGGTCTATTCGTAAACCCAGCGGGAGGAGACATTTCTATCGCGCCAAAGAACAACTAGATAGGTACCCGCAGATCTTTGTAAAAGGGTATCTCATTATTGGTTTTCCAAATGAGACATTAGGTCAGATAATGGATACAGTTAAAATGGCATGTGAACTGGAGTTTCATTGGTATCCTTTACAATTCCTTTCTTTGTTACCCCGCACTGATATTACAATGAACGCTGTTAAGCAGGGTTTGATTGGGAAAGATGATGTTTCATCTCAGTATCATGGTGAGACAGCTGGTTCAAAGAGTGCTAGTGGCGGCTCCCTGCGGCAGAGAGAGATTGAAGAAAAACTAGAGGCAAAAGAGTTTAAAAATATATTTGAAGAAAAAAGTATGGACTATGTACCTACGCTAGAGGAGTTGCGTGATATATGGTTTGTAGCTGATTATAAGATTAATTATGAAAAATTGTTGCACGTGAATGATCCAATCAAACTTAGCAACATTAGAAAGATGCTTATGGAGATCGCGGATAAATATACATTTGAAAACAGTCTGGGTAATTTGTTCATGGCAGTTTTAGAACAAAAACTTGGTCAAAAAGAAGAAGGCATGCGCAGACTCCTTCTCGCAGAACAATATCTCAGTGAATCTAAGTATTGGCAGAAAAGATATGAAGTATTAGGAATATATAACGTTGTTGATGCAGTAAAGAGAGGTTGTTTTTTAGCAAAATATGATAAAAGTTGCATTCGTTGATCTAATTAAAGAACTTCATGACCGGCATGGCATTTATTCACTGTCAAGTGCCATGAAGCAACATGGTGTTGAGGTTTATTTTGTCGGGGAAAGAACTTATAAAAGGGCACTACGCAGAGTAAAAGAAATCAGACCAGATTTTTTACTCTATTCTTCTTTTTCCTCAACTATGTCAGTTTATACTGAGTTTGACAAAATGTCCAAAGAGTTTGTTAAGGCAAGATCCCTAATAGGAGGGCCTGGGCCGACATTTGATTGGAAGAGCATAGAGAATTCTTCTATTGATAGTGCATGTGTTGGTGAAGGAGAATTTGCATTAGTGGATTTTATTAAGAGTAACTTTCATACTACAAAAAATATATTTAGAAGAGAAGAGCTTGCACCTTCTGGATTTTATCCTCTTGTAGAGTTGGATAGATTACCTTTTCCTGACAGGGATGTGGTTTATAGAGAAGATTCTATACTTAGAAATCAACCATCTAAACAGTTTCTTTCTGGTAGAGGATGTCCTTATCAGTGTACATATTGTTTTAATCATAAGTTTAGAGATATTTTTAAAGGTCTTGGTCCATCTGTAAGAAAGAAGAGTCTTGGATATTTATTTGATGAGATACGCTATGTAAAGAAAAGATATCCGCTTTCAAGTATTGTATTTAACGATGATACTTTCATTTTAGATAGAAAGTGGTTTGTAGAGTTTTGCGAGCGGTTTCCAAAAGAAATTGGTCTGACGTACACTTGTAATATAAGGCCTAATTTGATTGACGAAGAAGTAGTCAGGTTATTAAAAGACAGTAATTGCACAGGTGTAAACTGGAGCATAGAGTCAGGAGATGATTACTTAAGAAATGAGGTACTTAAAAGAAATATAACTATTGAGCAGATATTGAATACATCGGAACTTTTAAGAAAGTATAAGATTTCGTATAGAATTGGAAATATTATTGGTTTGCCTGGAGAAAATTTTGAACAAATGCTTAAAACATTAAAGTTAAATATAAAGGCCAGACCTTCTATGGCATTTAGTGGCATTTTTGTCCCTTTTCCTGGTTTGGCTTTAACAGAATATGCGATTTCCCACGGTTATTATAAGCCAGACACAAAGCGAGGTTTACCAGATGGCCGTACAAGATGCCTCATGAATGTAAGTCAAAATGAGAATCTAAAGATTCAAAAACTATTCTGTTTATTTCCATTATTTGTGAAATATCCAGTTTTATTTGATAGAGATGCCTTGCGGAAAACGTTGTTTTCTATACCTTTATGTATATTAAAAATATTATTTACGTTTTATTATGGCTTTCACATGATGAAACTTCATATTCCAAAGGTATCTTTCTTCCAGAAATGTCAAATAGCCATGAGATTTATTATAAATTTATATATATCGAATAAAAGGTATAGAAGGAAATAAAAAAGGGGATTATCATGAAAAGACTATCGAAGATTACAGATGGATTGATTGGCCAACCTATGTTTAAACTTCTTGTAAAAGTAAAGGAGATGGAAGAAAGAGGCGCTAGGATCTTTCATTTTGAAATAGGGGATTCGGATTTTAGGGCGCATCAACATATTGTAGAAGCAACCAAAAAGGCGCTCGATAATGATAAAACTCATTATGTTTCATCAATAGGTATATCAGAATTAAGAGAGGCTATTTGCGATTCTACAGAAGAGACATTGGGTTTTAGACCAGATCTAGACCAGGTGGTTGTTATGCCGGCCAATGGTATTATTGATTTTGTAATGCGCTGTGTTGCTGAACCAGGTGACGAGGTTCTGTATCCTGACCCAGGGTTTTCTACATATCTAGCTGTAACTAATTATACAGGCATTAAAAAGGTCGGGATCCCTGTAAGGGAAGAAAATAGATTCCACATGGAACCAGAAGAAATAAGAAGACGGATAACTGATAAAACGCGACTTCTAATTATTAACTCTCCACAAAACCCAACAGGTGCTGTGATGAGCAAAAAAGATGTAGAAGAAATCGCCTTAATAGCCCAAGAGAATGATATCTATATTTTGAGTGATGAGATATATTCAAAGGTTATTTATGGGAAGACACATTATTCACCCAGTTTTCTAGATAGATGTTTAGACAGGACTATTATTTTAAATGGGTTTGCAAAAAATTATTCAATGCCTGGATGGAGATTAGGTTATGCGATAGGTCCAAAAGAGGTTATCAAAAAGATGGGCATCCTTTTTCAGACAATTTATTCTTGCACACCTCCTTTTATTCAATATGGAGGGATTGCAGCACTAAGAGGAGATCAGAGAGCTATCGGAGAAAGGATACAGAAATATAAAGCACTAAGAGATCTAATTGTTAAGGGGTTAAATGAGATTCCTGGGGTATCTTGCATGGTTCCAGAGGGTGCTTGTTATGTTTTTCCGAATATAAAAGGGACTGGGATGGACAGTGTTCAGTTTGCTGATTTTGTACTGGAGAAGGCAGGAGTAGCCCTTTTACCTGGAACGTGTTTTGGTGAGTATGGTGAGGGACATGTAAGACTTTGTTACACGAGACATCCAGAAGTTATTAAAGAGGCATGCGAAAAAATGAAAAAGGCATTCATGGAGAAGAAAAATGAAGTCTGTATTCATTAATGATATTACATTGAGAGATGGGGAACAGGCTGCAGGAGTTAATTTTTTCCCTGAGGAAAAATTAAAGATTGCCGAAAGCTTGGTTAAATTGGGCGTCCCTATAATTGAAGCTGGGTTTCCAATAGCTTCAGACCAGGACGCTAAAGGCGTGGAGCTGGTTGCTAAAGAATTCGGAAAAGATATTATCATTAGCGCTATGTGTAGAGCTGTATTTAAAGATATAGAAGTAGCGAGTAAATCATTAGGAGATGCCCCTAAAAGAAGGATACAGGTTGTTATGGGTACCTCCGACATACATTTAAAGCATAAGTTTAACATATCAAGAGAAAAGGCCTTAGATATCTCAGTAGAGTCGGTTAGATATGCTTGTAAGTTTTCTAACGATATAGAGTTTGCGGCCGAAGATTCTACAAGAAGCGATCTAAGCTATCTTATAGAGGTGTGCAAGGCTTGTGTTGCAGCAGGTGCAAAGACAATAGAACTTCCTGATACTGTTGGATATGCTACACCAGAAGAATATTTCAATATGGTAGCTTCAGTTGTAAAATCCCTTCCTTCAGAAGTGATTGTTTCTACGCACTGTCATAATGATCTTGGTATGGCAACAGCAAATACACTCGCAGGCATTCAGGCAGGTGCCAAGCAGGCAGAAGTTACCATAAATGGAATTGGAGAAAGAGTTGGGAATGCATCTTCAGAAGAGGTCATTATGGCTTTAAGGGCGAGGAGAGATTTTTATAAGATCGATGTAGACTATGTCAATGCCAAAGAGATTATGAAGTTGAGTAAGTTGATTGAGGAACTTTCCCAGATAAAGATCGCTCATAATAAGGCTGTTGTTGGAAAAGGGGCATTTTTACATGAATCAGGCATACATCAAGATGGGCTTATAAAGTCACCTCAGACGTATCAACTTTTAAACCCAGGAGACATTGGTCTAGAGGGGTATGAGTTAGTTATAGGAAAACTCTCAGGGAAGAATGCCTTAAAAGAGAGGATGAATATTATTGGGATTGGGTTAGGCGATAAAGATATGGCAGATTTTTCTAGGTTTTTTAAAGATCATGTTGCAAAAAAGAAATTTATTACAGATGATGATATATCAAATCTATACAAGAGATGGAAAAACAGCTAGTAGAAATATTTAAAAAAATGTGTTTGATCCGCTATTTTGAGCTCCAGGTTATTGAGCCCAGAAAGAATGGTCTTACGCCTGGCCCTGTTTATTTGTCAGTAGGACAGGAGGCTATTTCTAGCGCAATTTCAATGCTTACAAAAGGATATTCAGTTTTTGCACAGCATCGCTGTCACTCAGTGTATTTAGCATATGGTGGAGATCCTGGACGTCTTGTAGACGAGTTGTTTGGTCGAAGTTCAGGGTGTTGTGGGGGTAAGGGTGGCTCACCGTGCATACAAGATTTAAATATTCCTATGTATGGGCATCATGGGTTAATAGGAGAGAATATACCTTTGGCGACTGGTTATGCATTGGCTACGGGAAAACCTACAGTTGCCTATTTTGGCGATGCAGCATCTGAAGAAGATTATGCATTGACTTCATTTGGTTTTGCTACAACTCATAAATTACCTATTTTATATGTTTGCGAAGATAACGATTTATCCATTTTAACTCCTATTAAGGACAGAAGAGATTGGAATGTTCATGATGTGACCACAGCTATGGGATTAAAGACCGAAGTGATTGTAGATGATCCTAAAGTAATCCTGGATACTGTTGGGGGGCTGATTGAAAAGCTTCCTGCATTTGTCAATATTCAGACCACCAGGCACCTTTGGCATGAAGGGGGAGGGATCGATGGTCCTCCTGTGAGAGATAGAATAGCTGAGATGAGAAAAATAATACCCGATGCATCAAAAATAGAAGATGAAATAAAAACATATGTTGAGGAACTATGGCAAAGACAGTCGCAGAAACTATAAAAGAAGTTACTCGCAGGCATTTAGAGGAAAACAAAGGTTTATTGTTCGGGCAGTCCATAACAGCTGTTGGATGGGTAAATAATACAGTGCCTGACTGTAGAAATATTGTTGAATTTCCTATGTCTGATGTGTCCAATATGGGGATAGCTTGTGGTGCAGCAATTAGTGGGCGGCGACCTATTATTGTTATTCGTTTTCAGGATTTTATGTGGCTCAATAGCAGTACCTTGGTAAATTATGCTGCCAAGTCCAAGGATATTATGGGCATACCGACGCCAATATTTGTAAGGGCTTTGGCCTTGGATAATGCAGGCTGTGTCCATTCAGGTGTCCTCCACGGTATATTTATGCATATGCCGGGTTTCAGGGTTTGTTCTCCTATGACACCAAAAGAATATGAGGAAGCCTGGGATGATTTTATGGCTCATGACGATCCAATGATTGTTAGCGAACATAGAAAGAGTTTCAATAATACTGAGGAGTTTGCAAATACAAACAATAAAGCAGATGTAACATTGATTTCGATATCATCGGCACGTTTTAATGTGATTAAGGCTGCATCTATACTTGAGAAAGAAGGAATTAGATGTAATCTTGCTCATGTTATGTGGCTTAAACCTTTCAAAAAGGATCATATCTTGGAGGCGTTGAACAATAGCAAAAGAGGTTTGGTAATAGATGCTGGTTTTGAAATATGCGGGGCTTCTCAATCTATAGCTTATGAACTTATGTTGGAGACTGGTAAGCCTGTGAAGGCTTTAGGATTAGAAGATCGTTCAGTAGGTGTGGGTCTTGAATCCCGAAACCCAACACCATCTGCTGAAAGAATAGTTGCAGGAGTCAAAGATTTTTTACAATAGAGGTAACTCGTGTTAGATATTTTATTAGTAAATCCTAGTAATCGACTTTCTCAATTTGGTGGGGTTTCCAAATATGCTACTATCGCTCAGCCATTAGGAATAACTATGCTTGCTGCTTACATAAGAAAGCATAGCTTTTCTGTTGAGATCCTTGATGCAGAGGTTTTAGATCTTATCCCTGAGAGGGTTATAGACGAGATCGTGCGCCGCAACCCAAGATTTGTAGGTATCACTGCTTTTACGACAAAGATGACAGCAGCTAATAGAATATTTACTCTTTTAAAAGAAAAGGCACCTTATATAAAAACTATTATTGGAGGACATCATCCCTCTGCAATACCTGAAGAGACATTAAAAGAGTCAAATGTCGATTTTGTTGTTAAAGGTGAAGGGTACAAATCTATAGTAGATATACTTAGTGGGAGGAAAGACCCAATTCAAACAGCAGAACTGATGAAGGATATAAATGAACTTCCTCTTCCTGCGTGGGATTTGTTGCCTATGGATAAATATAGAGCTCATCACTGGCATACATGGGGTATTGGTCAGGCGAATTCATGTGCCTTGATCTATACATCTCTCGGATGCCCTTTTCAATGTAAATTCTGCAGTGTTTCTGTAGTCTATGGCAAGAGGATTTATAGAAAAAAGAGCCCTGAGCGCGTAATCCAGGATTTTGACGTGCTTTATAATAAGTATCACATTAAGCATATTGAGATTATAGACGATACATTTACCTTGGATAGGACTCATGTAGAAAAGATATGTGACCTTTTGATTGAACGGAAGTACAATTTTAATATGTGGGCATTTTCAAGGACAGACACCACAGATCCTTATCTTATGGAGAAGATGAAAAAGGCAGGTATTAATTGGGTTTTTATGGGGATAGAAGCTGGTAATAGTAAAGTTTTGGATTCTGTGCTCAAAAAACAAAATTTGGAACAGATCCGTAATGCTATTGATATTGCGCATAAAGCTGGAATGAATGTCGGCACAAATTACATATTTGGCCTTCCTGATGACAGCTTTGAGACTATGCAGGATACACTTGATTTAGCATTGGAGCTTAATACAGAATGGAGTAATTTTTTTATAGCCATGCCTTATCCAGGGACAGAGATGTATGGTAAATCCAGAGCTGAAGATTTACCTCAAGAATGGGAACAATATGGCTTCTTTGCACCGAATGCAAGGACATTACCTACGAGATATGTAAGTGGTGAGGATGTGGTGAGATTTAGAGATAAGGCATTCCAGACTTTTTTTTCAAATCGGAATTATCAGGATATGATAGAAAAAAAGTTTGGCATGAAAAAATATATACAAGATATGCTGAAAAAGAAAATCGGAAGGGATTATGAAACAAAGAGATAATTTACTGATATTAAAGCCAGGCGCACAAGAGGAACTCTATCAAAAATTGAGTGAATCTTTATCAGGACTTGAGCCATCGTTATGGTCAGCATTGCTTGCTGCGTTCATAAGGGAGAAAGGCTTCAAGGTTAATATAGTAGATGCCGAAGTAGAATATGAAAGGTTGATACCTGTTGTAACAGCCGAAATGCCAAAATTGGTTGCTATTGTAGCCTCTGGAACAAATCCTTCAGCATCTACAATGAATATGGTAGGCGTAAGAAATTTAGTCCAGGATATAAAAAGAGTGAATAAGGATTTACCTATTATATTAATAGGTCTTCATCCATCAGCATTACCCAGGCAGACTTTATTAGAAGAACCTGTGGACATGGTATGTGAGGGAGAGGGATTTTATACGTTATTGGATTTACTTTCAGATGTTGATTATAAAGATATTAAGGGTTTATGGTATAGAAAAGGAAAAGAGATTCTTTCTAATCCTAGAGCTGAATTGGTTGACCCCAATGAACTACCTATGCCGGCATGGGAACTGATGTCTATGCATAAATATAGAGCTCATAATTGGCATTGTTTTGGTCATACAGACGAAAGAAGTCCTTACGGAGTTATCTATACAAGCCTGGGTTGTCCTTTCAATTGTTCGTTCTGTTGCATAAATGCTATTTTTGGAGTACACAAAATACGATATAGAAACCCTAAGAAGGTCGTAGAGGAAATAGATTATCTTGTGAAGAACTATAATATTAAAAATTTTAAGATTATTGATGAAATGTTTGATTTAAATGATAACCATGTGATTGAGCTTTGCGATCTTCTTATAGAGAGGGACTATGGTTTAAACATATGGGCTTATACTAGAGTCGATACAATGAATGAGAAGAAATTGAAAAGAATGAAACAGGCTGGGATAAATTGGCTGGGCATAGGTTTTGAGTCTGGTAATAGAGGAATTCGAGATACCGCTACTAAGGGTAGATTTGATAATGAGAAAATGAGACAGGCTGTAAAGATGATAAGAGATGCAGATATATATCTGGGTGGGAATTTTATCTTTGGCCTTCCCGGTGATTCCCTTGAAACCATGCAGCAGACCTTAGATTTAGCAAAGGAATTTAATTGTGAATATGCAAATTTCTATGTTGCTATGGCTTATCCCGGATCCAAACTTTATGAAGAAGCCGTGGCTAAAAATCTTCCTTTGCCTGATTCATGGCTTGGTTATTCACAGTTTAGTTACGAGACACAACCTTTACCGACAGAATCTCTATCTCCTTCTGAAATCCTGCGTTTCAGGGATAAGGCCTTTAATGAATTCTATAGCAGCAAATCCTATCAGGATATGATTTTGAAGAAATTTGGAGAAGAGACACTTCAGCATGTAAAAGATATGCTTAAACATAGATTAAAAAGGCAATTATTGAGTGATTAGAATATATAAATCAATTAAAAAGAAAGGTAGAATATGAAAGTAGCATTGTTGATCTTAACGCTTAACGAAATCGAGGCAGTAACTCAAGTTATGCCTAGAGTCAAGAGGGAATGGGTTGATGAAATTATTTTTGTGGATGGGAATTCTACTGATGGGACGATAGACTATATAAAGGAGCACAATTACGGTTTATTGTTAGAAAAAAAACCTGGGGCACGAGAGGCCATGGTAGAAGCCATCAATAATATGGAGAGTGACGTAGTCATTACTTTTAGTCCAGATGGTAATTGTATTCCCGAAGTTATTCCTAAATTGATTAAAAAGATGCAAGAAGGTTATGATATGGTTATTGCCTCGCGCTACGCAGAGGGAGCAAAGAGTTACGATGATACGCGTATAACTGCTTTTGGGAATTGGATGTTCACAACGCTAATAAATATTTTATATGGAGCTAAATATAGCGATACTATGGGTGTTTATCGCATATTTAAAAAGAATCTTATAAAAGATTTAGATTTAGACAAGGATATTACATATACAACCCCTGAAAAATTATTCAGGACAAAACTGGGATGGGATCCTATATTGTCTGTTCGGGCAGCTAAAAGAAAATTAAAGGTTTCCTATGTTCCTGCTGATGAACCTTTGAGGATTGGTGGCAAACCGAAACTGCAGGTATTAAAATGGGGAGCTGGATATTTATTTCAAGTTATAAGAGAAAGATTTTTGTGGCGTTAGGGTTGACATATATAGGCATGAGGAGGCAATAAGAGATGTTTTTTAGTTCGACCAAAGATTTGGAGAAAAAAATAGTAAACCTTTTTTACTTTTGTGTATATTTCTTCATATCTTTGGTATTTTTAGCCATTCTTTATCGACCAATAACAAGAAGTTTATTTAGCCAAGACCTGTGGTGGTTTAATCCTTCTATAGCTCAATTTACCGAAGGCCTGTCCTTTGGTAAACTCCTGTTTTTTCTTTTTGACGTTAGACCTTTATGGTATGGATATGCATTGCTTAAGGTATACGATTTTCTTATGTTAACGTTGTTTGGTCCTCAAGTTAAATATTTTGTTTTCTTTTCACTAATAATTCACGCTACTTCTTCATATTTACTTTTTTGCGTTTCCAGAAAAATTGGCCAGGGTTTTCGAGTAAGTGTTCTTTCCGCATTGATGTATTTGACAGCTTTTAGCCATTTTCACGCCTACATATGGCCGATGGCCTTCCAACATCTTGTGGTTATTTTTTCCACTTTATTGGTCTTTAATTTTTATTTAAAGACAGATCAGCTTATTGATAGAGGAGCTTCTTTTCGAGCGTATTGGTGGCTAACTCTGGGGACAGGTTTTTTACTTTCCTTTTGCCGAGCAAATATCTTATTGCTGCCCATAGTTATATTGGTACATATCTTATTCTGTTCAAGGGATGACAAAGATAGGTTTAAAAAATATAGCATATGGTTACCTCTTTTTGTAATCTATTTGGGTTATCCTCTAGTTACCTTGACCTATACAGGCGACCCTAAGCTTAGTATGTTTTTTGAGAAGATAGATATTTCGGCGAAATATTCTGTTCTATTTATATCAGGGATATTTTTACTGTTTTTATTTAGGGGTATATTACAATTTTGGCAGAACTATAAAATTAGCAGGGTATCAAAGCGGGTTTTGATAGCAATAGCGCTTATTTCTGTTTTTTTGTTGGTATCAGGTGTAAGAGATATAGGTCTTTTGACATCTATGAAGAATTTACTGTTGCCATATAATCTTATGGTGCCGTTTGTTGGCTTCCTAATGTCTTTTCTTCATCCGATTCAAAACGCCCTATTAATTAATTCATCTTCTGTGTATCATTTTATTCCGCCGCAGGTGGATGTATTTAGTTTTATTTTGAGTTTGTTATTAGTTGCCATATTCATAAAGATCTGTGTAGATAAAAATAGGGGGCTTGTTATATTTTTAGCCTGGTATCTTGTCAGTTTTCTATATTTAAATTTGAGGACTCCTATTGCGTCACGGCATTTTATATATATCTCTCCGGTTGTTTGCATAATCTTTTGCTCTGTTTTGATATATATATATGATTTCTTTGTTGAAAAAACTAGAATAAAGGCAATACATAAGGAGTTCCTGCTCTTATTGATATTTGTTGCTCTTTTTATTCCAAATATGCTGGCAATAAGGTTTGAGATCTTTAGGGGTAGAATTGCGAATAACTTTTTAATATATGATTATGTAAGAATGGTAAATATTATCAAGGAGGATTTAACAAAAAGCACTGATATTAAGACCTTAAATCCAGAAAGGCTCTATATCAATAATGTGAAACCAATGCCTTATGAATTGTGGTATAAGGATGTATGGTCTGATGTTGATCATCCACCTGATCCTTTGAAATATGATAATTTTCGTTATGTTTTAGCTCAAATCTTTGGTAGTAATTCTATGCTAGGTACCAATATCAACCAGATTCCAGTTAAGGGTGAGGATTATATGCTTTATTTCGCAGACAAAGAAAGGATAAATAATACTAAAGGTCAGAATATAGAGCCATTTTTTTACTTTTTTCAAGAGGCAGTAAAAAATATGGAGCTTAAGCATTACAAGGTAGCAGATGATTTATTTAAAAGGGCTGTACGACAAAGACCTTTTTTACTAAATTATATTCTCTCAAAATATAGACTAGAAGATTTAAAATGGATTACTAATGATCGTCAGATGCGTTCATGGGTTAACAAGATAGCCTTAGGTTATCATAGAGGAGGAGAGACCCCTCGAAAGATTACCTATATCAGCACTATTATGAATAAGGAGCTCGACAGTTATATTGAATGCCTATTTTATCTTTCTTACTTGAGGTACCTATCTAGCGAGACTAAGGCGAGCAAGTATTGGCTTTATCAAATAGGCTTTATCGAAAGGGATTATGAAAAGATATACCATCATTTAAGTCAGGTACATACAATTAAATCCGATAAAGAGATATTATCTTTTTTAAAAAGTTTTGATAGTTCTTCGTTATATAAAGCACGGGACTGTCTTACTTATTATGAGTTGGAGAGGTTCCTTTTTAAAATGATGCTTAATTAGGAATAAGATTAGAATATAAAGGAGGGTATGTTGAAAACTTCTTCAAAGATTTTTTATACTTATTTTTGCGTAATTTTTATTGTGACTTTTTTATCCTATTACCCTTCGTTATTCTTATTTTTTGCAGGACTTGATATAGCCAAGTATTTTCTAGAAACGCAGAAGAGCAATCTTCGTGAATTAATGACAAACTATCTTTCTTGGAGCGTAGTAGCTGAATATTCCAGAGGAGATACATACTCATTTAGACCCCTAGGTATTATGCTTTTGGGTTTAGAGAGGTATTTTTTTGGTGCTCGATATATTTTATGGCAAATACTTCATATTATAATGCATCTAGGTGTTGTGTTGTGCTTGTATAGGCTTTTACTTAGGATTCAGCGGCATATATTTGCATGGCTTTTATGTTTTCTTTTTTCTGTTTATGCTATCTTTGCGCGCGTTATAACATGGGCAAACTTTGGTAACTATTTTCTTTTTCTGACACTTGTTTTAACAGCACTTTATCACTTATATAAGTATACCTTTGAAAGAGAGAAGGCAAGGTATAGTTTATTTTGGGTATCTTTGAGTATGTTATTAGGCTGCTTTCTTTATGAGACAGGAGTTGTTTATTGTCTGTTGTTTGTTACATATCTGGCAATATTAAGTTTTCAAGAGAAATCGTCGCGTAAAAAGAGAGACTATGCTTACTTGATTATTTTAATACCTGCATCTGTGTTTTTATTAGCATATTCTCTTAATCTCTACCTTGGAAGAAGCTGGTTGATGGCATTTGAAGCAAAGAGGATCCTTAGTTTT
This sequence comes from uncultured Planctomycetia bacterium, assembly GCA_964566255.1. Classification (GTDB taxonomy): domain Bacteria; phylum Omnitrophota; class Gorgyraeia; order Gorgyraeales; family Gorgyraeaceae; genus CAZMID01. The sequence goes on from CAZMID010000002.1 coordinate 93,178, forward strand.
CAGAATGTTTTGGAAACAATAACTACAATACCAAAGATATTTTTGTTGTGGGTCGGAAGGGGATTTTTTCTTGATTATACAGGAGGTAGGTTTACTTCTTCTGTATTTACTTTGTTAATAAGATATGGGATGTTGATTTTCTCTATCCTTTATATATCTGTAGCACTGGGTGCCTCAAGAAGCTCTTTGAAGAAGAATTGGTTATTTATGACTTTAGTTTTTAGTATGATGATAGTTCATGTGGCTGTTAATTGTTTTGCTCGCATGGGGACGCACGGCATAGATTATATGTTAGCCACAAAGCATACTAATTATATGTTTTGGGCATTTCTTATTACTTTTGTATATTCAGCAGTAGATTTTGAAAAGCTGAAGACCTACAGTAGAAAGATATATTATGTCGGTACAATAGGATTATTTATGTTTATATTGTTTAATGTAGTCGCAACATATGGTATCAATAGAATTATTGCAGCTGAGCAGAAACCTGTACGACTGTATACAGATCAGCTTTATAGGTTTATAGAAGAGCATCGTAGAGAGGAGGATTTTTCTTTTGCTGTAGCTTCATCTATCCCGTGGACTTACACTCTTACACAGGGATACATTGACCCCAAAGGAGAAATGGTTAAAGGAGTAGATAGAGAATTTCCTGTCCATGAGATCTATTTCGGGGAATATTATAGTAAAAAGAGGCCCAAATATGTATTAAGGTATGACCTTGAAAAAAATGAAATCAAAGTGAGAAAATGAAAACTTGAGGAAAATTTACAGAAAGGAGAGTCATGAAGTTTACAATCGGATTTGAAAAGAGGGATTTAAAGAAGCTGCATGAATATTGGGATGATATAATCGCTACACAAAAATGGTCTGAAGGTAAATATACAAAGATGTTTGAGGAAAAATGGAGTGAATACAACCAATTAGATGCTGTTAGTTTTTCAAGCTGGGGAGGGGCAGCATTGGCCTGTTTGGAATTTTTTGAAGTGAAAGGAAAGGTTGTTCTGTGTCCTTCAAATACCTTTATGGCTACTCCTTTGAGTATTGTAAAGGCCGGAGGGAAGGTTGAATTTGTCGATTGCAATAAGGACGATTTATGCTTATCCTTAGAAGACCTGAAGATCAAAATCGAAAAGTATAAACCTGTTGCTTTGTGGGTTGTACATATAGGAGGACATATTGCTTTCCAGATAAAAGAGATATCAAAACTTTGTAAGGAGAAAGGGATTATTCTTTTGGAGGATTGCGCTCACGCGCATGGGGCTTCGTGGAATAAAGAAAAACCCGGCGTTTGGGGTGATGCCGGCATTTATTCTTTCTATGCCACCAAGACTATATCAACAGGTGAAGGAGGGATGCTTGTTACACGAAATAAAGATTTAATCGAGTTCTCAAAGAAATATAGAAATTATGGGAAGTTTGAACACAAGGTGGAAGGACTTAATTACCGCATAAGTGAATTTGCGGCAGCTATAGGTTATGCTCAAGTAGATAGATTGGATGATATAGTTGGCTGGAAAAACGAATATGCAGAGAAGTATCTAGATTCAATCTTTAAAAACCGGATTAAATTTCCTGATGGAATGAGATCAGGTTATTATAAATATATAGTTTTTGATCCTATTGAGAAGTCGACAGGGAAGGTATATGACCAACCTTGTCATAAAATAATGGGTAAAAATGGTAATTTACCAAATACTGAATGGATAGCGCAAAATCATTGGTGTGCGCCATTATATTACAAAGGAAAGGAGATTTGAGATGAGGGCATTGGTTACAGGTGGTGCAGGATTCATAGGTTCTCATGTAGTAGATAAGTTGATTGATAGAGGCATAAAGGTTAGGGTTTTTGATATGGTCTATCCAACCTTTCGGGAAGATGTGGAATATTACAAAGGGAGTCTTCTAAATTTTGAAGAACTGTGTTTTGCAGCAAATAGCGTTGACGTTATTTTTCATTTAGCAGCAGTCGCAGATGTAAAGTGGGTCTACGAAGATCCTCATTCTTCAGAAAATATTAATGTAAGAGGAACTCTCAATGTATTAGAGGCTGCAAGAAAAAACAAAATTAAGAAGGTTATATATGGGAGTACAATCTGGGTCTATAGCAATGTAGACGTAAATCTTATAGACGAACAGACTCCCCTTTCAGCCCCTTCGCATTTATATACTGCTACAAAGGTCGCAGGGGAATATTATTGTAAGGCGTATTCAGAATTATACGGCCTTGAGACTACAATATTACGTTATGGTATTCCTTATGGTCCGCGCGCACGCGATGGAGCAGTGATACCGATATTTGTCAAGCAGGCATTAGAGGGTAAGCCTATAACTATTGCTGGTGATGGGATGCAATATAGAAAGTTTGTATATGTAGAGGATATTGCAGAAGGAAATGTCTTGGCCCTGAAGCCTATTGCGAAAAATAAGATTTACAACTTAGAGGGTGAAGAAAAAGTTTCAATAAGACAAATAGCAGAAAGTATACAGAAGATAGTTAAAAATGTAGAAGTAAAATATATAGAGGGCAGGCGCGGTGACTTTTCCGGAAAGAATATCTCTAATAAAAAAGCCAAGGATGAACTTGGTTGGGGCCCAGAGGTGCTCTTTGAAGAAGGTCTTGATAGGTATATAAAATGGTACAAAGAACAGGCAAAAGAAAGAGATCTCTCGAGAGTAGTTGTATAACCAGGTTTTTAATAAAAGGATAGAATAATGAAGGCATTAGTTACGGGTGGAGCTGGTTTCATTGGAAGTAGTATTACGCAGGAGTTATCAAAAAGAGGGCATAAGGTCACAGTAATAGATGATCTTAGCACTGGCTTTAGAGAAAATCTTTGTCCTGGAAGTGAATTTATTAAAGGTGATATTCAAGATAAAGATTTAGTTTTTTCTTTAGCGGCCAATGTAGATTGTATATTTCATTTGGCGGCCATGACTTCCGTAGAGGAGAGTTTTCAAAATCCAGGCGGTTGTTTTAATGTAAATACCTTAGGATTTTTGAATGTGCTTCAGGCATCCGTAAAATTTGATATTAAAAAGGTTGTCTTTTCAAGTTCTTCGGCTATCTATAATGGAGAGTCGAATTTTCCTCTTCAGGAATCAATGTTACCTCTTCCAATAAGTTGTTATGCAATAACAAAATTGGATGGAGAGCATCTCTTGAATACATTTTATCAGGAATATGGCCTTAAATATGTAGCCCTTAGGTATTTTAATGTCTATGGTCCCAGACAGACAGCAGATTCAGATTATGCAGCAGTTGTTCCAATTTTTATTAAAAAAGCCCTAAACAATGAGGATTTGACAATTTTTGGTGATGGAGAACAAACAAGGGATTTTGTGTTTGTAAATGATGTGGTTGAAGCAAATATAGTTTCTGCGGAAAAGGGTTTGGGTGTGTTTAATGTTGGCAATGCTGAGAGTATATCTATAAATAGGCTTGCCCATCTAATTATTTCATTAACTCATTCAAAAAGCAGAATAAAGTATGAGAAAGCCCGCCAAGGAGATCCTATATATTCTCAATCAGATATTACTAAAATAAAATCACAGATAGAGTGGGCACCAAACGTTTCGATGGAACAGGGCTTAAGAGATACCATAGAGTACTTTAAAAATAAGGAAGGATTGATTAAGGAAGGGATTTCTTATGCAAACTAAGGTTTTGTTATTTGGTGGTGCAGGTTATTTAGGCTCTATATTGACAAATGAGCTTCTAGGAAGAGGTTATTCTGTGCGTCTTTTTGATTCATTTATATTCGGAGATCAATCAATTAATCACTTAAGAGAGAATAATAATCTTGAGTGTATTAAAGGAGATATAAGAGATATAAAGAAAGTTTCAGATGCAATGGAGGGTGTAGATGCAGTGATACATCTGGTGGGTATTGTTGGAGAAACTGCCTGCAATAAAGAACCAAAGACCGCCATAGAAGTTAATCTGGTAGCAACCCAGGCCATTGCAGGACTTTGTAAATATCACAAAATAAAACGCTTCATGTTTGCTTCAAGCGATAGTGCCTATGGGATAAAAGAGGGCATTATGCAGGAAGAGGATAATGAATTAAATCCAATATCTAGCTATGCTTGCCATAAGATGATTTCCGAAAAGGATATATTGAGTCTTATAGATGATGATGGATTTTCACCTTGTATACTCAGGATGGCAACATTATATGGCGTATCATACCGGATGCGCTTTGATCTGATAATGAATATCCTGGTAAAACATGCAGTGTTAAATAAAAAGATTTCAATCTTTGGAGGAAAACAGTGGAGGCCTCTTGTGCATGTAAGGGATGCGGCAGAGGCCTATATAAGGTGTCTTGAGACCCCAACCAGCCTTATAAAAGGCCAGATATTTAATGTTGGTTCCAATGAGCAAAACTATCAGATCTGCCAGTTAGGACGATTAGTACAAGATGCGATGCCAGAAATAAAGATTGAGACTATAGATAAACCTCCTGATTTAAGAGACTATCATGTGTCTTTTGATAAGATAGGAAGGGTATTAAATCATAATGTTCGATGGGGTATTAAAGATGGGATTATGGAGATAAGAAAGTCTATTGAAAAAGGTACCTTTGGCGATTGCACAGATAAGAGATTCTATAATGCATAAAATAATTAAAAATAAAACCTTTATTCCTTTTGCTCCACCCCTAATTGGCAATGAGGAAAAAAGAGAAGTTATGGATACATTGGGTTCTGGTTGGATTACTACAGGTCCAAAGACGCAAAGGTTTGAAGAGGCAATAAAAAGGTATGTAAATGCAAAGCATGCTGTTTGTGTGAATTCTTGTACTGCTGCTTTACACTTATCGTTAGATGCATTAGGTATTAAAAAAGGGGATGAGGTTATTACATCGCCCTTTACCTTTGCATCTACAGGGCATGTGATTTTACATCAGTCGGCAAGACCTATTTTTGTTGATGTGGATAAATCCACTTTTAATATGGATCCTGATTTGATAAAGAAAAAGATTACCAAGAAAACAAAGGCAATTATACCTGTCCATTACGGAGGTCACCCCTGCCAGATGCACGAGATTCTAAAGATTGCCAGGAAATATAATCTAAAGGTAGTTGAAGATGCAGCACATGCCATTGGGAGTAAATATAAAGGTAGGATGATAGGCTCAATAGGAGATGTGACCTGTTTTAGTTTTTATGCTACAAAGAATATGACTACTGCCGAAGGGGGTATCTTGACAACTAATGATAAAAAATTAGCAGACAAGGCCCGTATTCTAAGTATGTATGGCATTAGTGATGCAAGGCGTATCTGGAAGAGGTATGCGCCAAAAGGCAATTGGTACTATGACATAAGATATTTGGGTTATAAATATAATATGACAGATATCCAGGCATCTTTAGGATTGCATCAATTAAAAAGATTGCCCGGGTTTATTAAAAAGAGGAGCCAATTTGCAAAGTTATATGATAAACATTTAAGGGGTATCGAAGAGATACAATTACCAAGGATAAATAGTAATGTTATTTCTAGCTGGCATCTCTACCCAATTTTATTAAAAGACAACTTATTAAAAATAGACAGAAACAGCTTTATAGAAAAACTAAAAGGTTTTAATATCGGTACGAGTGTTTTGTTTCAACCCCTTCATCTACATTCTTTTTATAGAAAGACGCTCGGTACTAAAAAAGGAGACTTTCCTGTTTCTGAAGATATTTATAATAAGATAGTTTGTCTTCCTGTATCACCTAAACTTTCTTTTTCAGACATAAACTATATAGCATTAGTGATAAAAAGTATCATCAGAAAGCATAAAAGATGAAAAAAGAGTTTTTGCTTAATTTTAATAAGAAGGTATTATTGTTATTTCCAAATCCAATAAGCCAGATACAGATGGGATTGGCTTATATTGGTGCAGTATTTGAGAATAATTCCTACAATGTCAATATTGCAGTTAATACCTTTGATAAAAAATATGAAAATTCAGATTTTATTAAAATAATAAATGATTTTTCTCCGAGTATCATCGGAATATCTTTTTCTACCTACCGCATATTGAAAATATATGATTTAATTAGAAAGATTTCTCGTCCCGATAGGCTTATTATAGCAGGAGGGCCACATCCAACACTTTTTCCTGAAGAGGTATTAAGGCATGGAGCTGATATTGTAGTTATTGGCGAAGGGGAAGGAGTGATCCAAGAAATAATAGATTTTATTGATAATAAGAATAATAAAAAGATTGAAGACATAAAAGGGGTTGCTTATAAAGATGATAAGGGCATTATTAAAAATTCTGGTAGGGGAGAATTTATTGACAATCTGGATACATTACCCAAACCGGCATTCCATCTGTATAAAAGAGAGGATTTTGTCCAGAATGATGGCTCTATAAAAGGCTTAGGCATGGTTTTTACTGCAAGGGGTTGTCCATATGCCTGTACCTTTTGCGAAAGAAGCATTTTTGGAAGGGCGCATAGATTGAGAAGTCCATCTAATATAGTAGAAGAGATCAAAGAAAGAAAAAGTCAATATTATATTAATGATTTTACCTTTATGGATGATGCCTTTACCTTGAATAGAAAAAGGACTCTTGAGATATGCGATTTATTGATCAGAGAAAAATTAGGAATAAGATGGAATTGTGCTTCAAGGGTGACATCTGTTGACGAAGGGCTTCTTGAAAGGATGAGAGAGGCAGGATGTTTTCAGGTAAATTATGGGATTGAAAGCGGAGATCCTGATACACTCAAAAGGATTAAAAAAGGAAGCAAACTGGAAGAGATGAAGAGGGCCATATTTTTAACATATAAAAGCGGGATAAGGGTTTATGCGAATATAATGACAGGCTTTCCATGGGAGGGTCCACAACATATATCCAATACCATCGATTTAGTAAAAACACTTTCGCCATATATCTATATGTATTCAGTGCATGGATGTGTTGTTCCTTATCCAAAGACAGCTATCTATGAGGAATATTGCGATAGATTTAATTTTAGAGATTATTGGCTTAAAGAGGAATTTCAGTTGATGGGAGATGTGATTTATCAAAATGTGGAGAATCCATTAAGGCATAGCGCATATTATCAACGTAATATGTATGACGATACCTATATTGCTGAAGATATATTCTTCAAATATGGACCTTCTACAAAAAAGGCAGTAAAAGAATTGGTTTTTGCGATAGGAAAGCATAACCTAAAGGCAAAATTTAAATCAAACCTTAGTCATAAAAAGAAAAATATTTTGTGCAAGATTTCAAAGGTAATATATGATTTTGATCCACAGGTAGAAAAGAACATAGTTGGTTTTTTGTCGGAGAAGTTAAGGTGGGGGAATAATGTCCATAAGGACTTAAGGATTGGCTATGTAATGAAGAGGTAAAAATATGAAAAAGAAGTCAGGTAAAAAGAGTAAAAAGTCAAGTTTTGAGATTTATAATGAAATACTTTTGGATCGCCCGGTAAAAGGCCTTCTAAAGACAGGTTTTGGCAGAGACTCTAGCAAGTTGCTTCATTTGACAGATGAAAATTATTTGAAAACGTGGGAACATTGTTCTGGGCAGACAAAGATATATTATGAAAGGTGCATTGGAAAATTGCCAGAGATGGACTGTGCGAGACAACTTGTTAAGATACTTAAGCCAATTTCAAAGCCTGGTATGAGTTTATTAGATGCAGGGTGTGGTCCGGGCCATTTTTATAAAAGTTTAAAAAAACTGAAATTAGAATATTATGGCATTGATAGTACACCACATTATATAGAGATGGGTAAGCGCCTCCTTTATCAGGAAGGGCTTCATCCTGACAGGCTGCAGGTGAAGAGAATAGAAGGGATTACTACACAATATGATATAGTGGTATGTTTTAATACGCTTCCATTTTTACCCAATTATCATTTACCTATAGAGAGATTATGCTTAGCAACAAAGAAATTTTTGATTATACGTATGTTTCTGGGTGAGAAAAATATTTATCGCTATGTCCCTGATAAACTCTGCGATGAAGGGTATAAACACCTGAGGGATTATTTTAATATTTATTCCAGTAAAGAAGTTAAGAAGTTCATAGAAGGTATGAACTTTAACGTTAAGTCATTACCGGATGCCAGAAGTAAAGGCAATCCTGAAATAATCAATGGCTTAGAATACCCATGGGGGATATTATTTTGCGAAAAGAAAAAGTAGACTTAATACCGGCTAGAGATATTGATAGAGAGTTTATCAGAAAATTAAGAAATACTCTTCCCGGAGTTTCTTCTTACAGGCATTATATCTCTAAGATAGAACATAGGACGTGGTGGAAGAATTTGAAAAAACGCGGCATAAAGACTTATGTAATATTCTGTGCTTCAAAAAAAGTTGGCTATGTACGAATAAATACATTTTACTTCAATGAGATTTCAATAGCCCTACTTCCTCAATTCAGAGGAAAGGGGATAGGTCGAAGAGTCATCTCGCTTTTACCAGAAGATAGCTACACAGCGTTTATTACACTTAACAACACTAGATCTATCAAGTTTTTCAAGAAATGTGGATTCAAGCTTAAAGATAAGATAGTATTTATGGAAAGAAAGAGTGCATAGGATGAAAAAAGCGCTTTTAATTTATCCAAATTTTTCCACTAGTGGATATTTACCTATAGGCATAGCAATATTATCTAGTATTTTAAAAAAGAAAAACTTTTCTATAAGTCTTTTTGATACGACATTTTTCAATTTAAATATAGAAGACTCTGATAGGTACCGCGAGAAGAGTTTAGAATTTAGAAGAATAGATTTAGATGCAGCATTTAGAGAAAAAGGATTAAATAAGGATTTTTTTCTTGAGAGAAAATCAGATCCACATAAGGCCTTGACAGAACTCATAAAAGATTTTAGGCCAGATATTATTTGTGGCACAGCTACTAGCAGCGAATTTAAATTTTTGTGTAGTCTTTTAGATACAGCCAAGAAAGTTACAGGCGTGCCGACTATTGTTGGTGGGGCGCATGCAACAGTTGTACCAGAAGAAAGTATCGCATTTCCTCAGATAGACATGATATGCATAGGTGAAGGAGAAGGTCCGATTTCTGATGTAGCAGATGCCCTTAGTAGAGGAGAAGGATATTCTGAAATAGAGAATCTGTGGGTTAAAAATGGTAAAACAGTATACAAAAATGCACTTCGTCCGCTTATAGACAATCTAGATGAAGTTCCTTATTATGATTGGGATTTATTTGACAAAAGACAGCATTACCATTCTTATAATGGCAGGCTTTATAAATTTGCAAGATTTGAGATGAGTAGAGGTTGTCCTTATACATGTAGTTACTGTATAAATTCTAATCTTAAGAAACTATTTGCAGGAAAAGGCAAATATGTTCGCAGGAAAAGCATCAAAAGGGCAATAGAAGAATTGAGATTTTTAAAAGAAGAAAAGGGAGTTGAATTTATCAGGTTTATTGATGAAATATTCTTATTAATGCCCATTGAGAAGTTAAAAGAATTTGCAGGTTTATATAAAAAATTCGTTAAATTACCTTTTATAATAGAAAGTCGGGCTGAGACGATAGGCAAAGAGAAGGTTGATATACTAAAATCTATCGGTGTTGAAATACAGGTATCTATAGGAGTTGAGACAGGTAATGAGAGATTGCGCAAAGAAATTCTTCATAAATCAGCAACTAATAATCAAATCATAAATGCATATAACTTACTAGAAAAGGCAGGATTACGCTCGGGTAGTTTTAATATGATGGGATTTCCGCGTGAGACAAGAAAAGAGTTTTTTGATACTATTACAATAAACAGGAAGATAAAAGCAGATGTTACTATGATGTCTTTTTTACACCCCTACGAAGGTACTTCTGTAAGGGACTTGTGTTTAAGAGAGGAGCTTATAAAGGAAGAAGATCATGTAAATTGGACAAAAGGCTCGATGCTAGATTTACCTTATTTTCCCAAAGAAGAGATGTTGAAGTTGAGACAATTTTTTCCATTATACCTCAGAGTGCCGAGACTATTATTTCCTATTTTAAAATTTTGCGAAAAACAAACTCTTTTAGGAAGGTTAATTTACAATTTAATATATAATTTTTATTATTTCCGACTGAATATATTTGGCAAATAGGATGATTATTAAAGGAAAAGATAGCTGGAAAATACAGAGTAGCCTATTCAAAAGAATCAATAATTTTTTATCAAAAGGCTCTATCAGGCCAGGTTATTGGCTCTATAGAATAAAATGGAATCTTTTACCAAAGTATTTTATTGTAAGCAGGTTCCCTACTGATTTAATAATTGAATCAAGTGGTGCCTGCAATCTTAGTTGTAAAATGTGCTTTCAGCCGTTTTTAAAAGATAAAAGAGCCATAATGGATTTTAGTCTTTTTAGAAAGATATTGGATGAAGCAGCCTTTTATAATTTGAATTCGTTAAAACTTAGTTGGCGAGGGGAACCTTTATTGAATCCTAGATTTCAAGAGATGATTAGGTATTCGAAGCAGAAGGGAATAAAAGAGGTGAGTTTTTTGACCAACGCCTCTCTTCTTGATAAGGACACTGCAAAGGCAATATTGGATGCTGGTCCTGATCAGGTAATATTTTCAGTCGACGGCTTGACTAAAAATAGTTATGAAGACATTAGAAGTGGGGCTGATTTTGGGATAGTCATGGATAATATTAAAAATTTTCTTTCAGTTGCAAAACTGAATAGGCGAAGGCCTTTTGTCAGAGTGCAGATTGTCCGTTATGGCCAGCCAGAGTCAGAGATAAACTCATTTATTGATTATTGGAAGCATCAAGTAGACGAGGTAGCAGTAATTTCTTATGTTGATTATAGTTACCTTCAGGATAATTCTTTGCCAAATCGCGAACATGTTATAGGCAGATTACCTTGTACTTCTTTGTGGCAGAGGTTGGCTGTAATGCATGATGGGAGCGTTACAGTATGTTGTCATGATGTAAGTGCTCGTCTCATTATTGGCAATCTGAAGGATTCTAGTATAAAAGAGTTATGGCATAGCAAGAAGCTTAACCAGTTGCGCAGTATTCACAAGCGAAAGGATTTAGATTCTATAGGCATGTGCCAGTTATGCAGGTTTCCCGAGACATATCTATTTGATGGTCCGTCGAGACTATCGGAGGTTAAAAAAAGTGAAGAACACGAAGATAGGCAAGAGATCTATAGGAGATAAATATCCAGTTTTTATGATTGCTGAAGTAGGTGGAAATCATAATGGCGATTCAGAGATGGCCAAGAAAATTGCTGTTTCAGCAATCCATGCGGGTGCAGATGCTGTTAAGTTCCAGACCTATAAGACAGACTCTGTAGTTTCTAAATCATCCCAATATTATAATGAATTTAAAAAAGAAGAATTACCTTTTAAGGCCTTTAAGGATTTTGCAAGACTTTGTTGTAGCAATGATGTTGAATTTATATCAACTCCTCTTGACATAGAGAGCGTAGATGAATTAGAAAAAATTGGCGTGTCAGCTTTTAAAATTGCATCAGGAGATATTACAAATTTTCCTCTTTTAAAGCGTATTGCCAAGACCAAAAGACCCATAATATTATCTACGGGAGCGAGCGATCTTAATGAAGTAGAAAATTCCCTTAACGTTATTAGGGCTGCAGGAGGCAAGGATGTTGTTATTATGCACTGTGTGGCTACGTATCCTGCATCTCCTGAAGATATGAACCTAAGGGTCATAGAGATTATGCGTAAGAGATTCAATTTACCCATCGGGCTTTCTGACCATACGCCGGGCATTGAGGTTTCGCCTGCAGCTATAGCACTCGGTTATTGTGTTATAGAGAGACATTTTACAATTGATAGAAAATTACCAGGAGGGGATAATAATATTTCTCTGATGCCTTTTGAGTTTGAAACACTGGTAAAATCTGCAAAAATAATCAAAAAGGCCCTTGGTAGGCCGGCCAAAAAAGCAAGTGTATCTGAAAAAAAGGTAGCACCTTTATTAAGACGTAGTATAGTTTCCGCAAGACTTATTAAAAAAGGAGAAATCTTATCCGAAGATATGCTTTCAGTAAAGCGGCCGGCATCTGGGATATCTCCAGAATCTTTTGATGAAATAATAGGGTTAAAAGTCAAATTTGACATAGCAAAGGACCAGCAGATTAAATGGGGACATTTGTCAGTCAAAAAATAAGGCATATTAAAAGATATTTTCAAGAGGGGACCCTCTCTTTTTTTAAATCGTCATTAATTGAAGAGGCAATTAAGAACAGGTCTCTTCTTATGCTTAATATTGAGCCCACCAATGATTGCAATCTTTCCTGCATGGTATGTCCAAGAAAGAAAAGCAAGAGGATAGTTGGTTATATGGATTTTGGATTATTTAAAAAGGTTATAGATGATATTAAAAAAATAGGATCTGTAGTAATACTTAATTTTCACAAGGATGGGGAGTCACTTTTACATCCTCAAATTATTGATATGATAAGGTATGCGAAGCATTCTGGCGTAGCTGAGATTATTCATATGAATACCAATGCCCTTTTATTAGATCTTGATATGTCCAAAAGGCTACTTGATTCTGGAATCGATGATATTACATTTAGTATAGATGCTAATACCAGAGAGACTTTTAGGCGGTTAAAAGGTAAAGACATGCTCCTTCAAGTAGAGAATAATATAAAGAGTTTTGTTGATTTAAGGCGTTCACTTGGATTAGATAAGCCCTTTGTGCGATCAAAGATTATGGAGTTTGAATTAAATAGAGAAGAAGTAGGCAGCTTTATGGAGAAATGGAAAACCATTGTAGATGAAGTTCAAATTACAGAAGTTCATGATTGGAGTGAGGCCATACGTAATGTCGTAACTGTAAAAAACCCATTAGATAGATTTCCATGCATCTTTTTATGGTATTCTTTGGCCATAAATTGGGATGGCAGCGTATCTCTTTGTTGTGTTGATTGGGACTGTGAGACTTTCGCAGGCAATGTAAAGGATTCTAGCCTTAAAGAGATATGGTTAGGTAATATCATGAAGGGCTATAGACGAACCCATATAGAAGGGAATTTTGAAAAGATTCCTCTTTGCGACAAATGTAAGATATGGTCAAGTGGGGAAGGTATGAAAGAGGTATTCAAACAATATAAGGAATATTATCTTTAATTAACCGATGAAACGAGTGATTGCTATAGTGCAAGCAAGGATGAATTCTCAGAGATTGCCAGGGAAGGTTTTGGCGGATATAGAGGGGGAGCCTCTTCTTAAGTATGTTGTTAAGAGGTTAGAGAAGACCAAAAAGATAGAGAAAATAGTGATTGCTACCACACTGAACAGAGAAGATGATAAGGTTGCAGAACTTGCAAGGAGATTGTCGGTTGGCATATTTCGTGGAAGCGAAGAAGATGTATTGGGTAGATATTATCAGGCTGCTAAGTTTTTTGAAGGCAACGTTATTGTAAGGGTAACAGGTGAAGACCCGCTTATAGATTTTAATGTGGTTGATAAAGTTATCCATGCGTTTTTTAAAGTGGATGCGGAATATGCGACAAATATAGTACCCAGGACATTTCCTGTAGGTATGGATACAGAAGTATTTTCTTTTGAGATCTTAGAAAGACTGCAAAATTTAGTTAAAGATCTTTATAATAGGGAGCATGTGACGACATATATACGAGATAATATTGGAGATTTTAAGACGGTAAATGTTGAAGCCAAAGGTGTCATAAAGAGACCTGATATTACACTTTCAGTAGACTTCCCCAAGGATTTAGATTTTATGAGGGATTTATTTAAAGCTGTTAAAGAAGACGGAAGAGAAGTGATAGAATTGGGTGTCGAGCAAATTTTTGAAAACTTCAGGAGATTTTTTGAAAAAGATGTCGCAAAAGAACTTACCAAAAATAACCCTTCCTTATAGTAATTTGTTTGCGAAGGATATAGACGATGAGTTTCTTAAAATAGCCGAGGCAATAGAATTTAGATCTATGGTTAAAGATATGGATTTTTTAAATAAAGATAGGCTGTTTCATACTGATGATGGCCTGATGCAGGATTCTTTTTATAATGGATTGCAAAATGGTAAGATGTTTCAATGTCTAAGAGAGATGGATATACGTTGTTTTTCGCTTGACCTGGGCCCTGGGGTTTCTGGCGTCAGTCTTAAAGGTAGACATTATTATCCCGAAGTCGCCCCTTTAAGCAGAGAAGAATTACTAAAGGTTTTTAGGCAGAGACTCGGATTTATTAAAGAAAATTTTAAAGGTTTGCTACTACTTGAAAACTTGAATTATTTTAAGACAGGCGCATATGAACATATATGCGATCCTGAGTTTATAAGCCAGGTTTTGGAAGAGAATGACGTTTTTCTTTTATTGGATACCGCCCATGTAGTTGTTTCAGCTTTTAATATGGGTATGGATATTTATGATTACTTAAATCAGCTCCCTCTTGAGAAGATATTCGAGGTGCATTTAAGTAAGCCCGGTTTTATTAATGGCAACATGGAAGATCTGCATAGTTTGCCGGATGAGGACGAGTATAAAATCCTATCTTTTTTACTAAAGCATTCCTCTCCTTTATATATAGCCATAGAGTATTATAAAGACAAAGACTTACTTTTAGATGCATATAAAATTTTAAAGAAAAGGTTAGATAAAACTAATATATCATGAGGATTATATTTGCGGGAAATCAGAAGATAGGTTGCGAATGCCTTAAATATTTAATAGATAGAAAAGAAGATGTTATTGCTGTTTTTGCTATTGATGAAGATTATTGGGGTAAGATAAGTGGTACTTCCAAAGGGACTGAATGGTTTTCATCAGTAGGTAAGATGGCAGAGGAAAATGGTATTATTACCCAGTATCCAGAAGATGTAAATTCTCCAGAGACGGTGCAGTTTATCAGAGGATTAAAACCAGATATATTATTTTCTGTATCATGGGATCAGATGATAGGAGAAGAAATACTTAATATACCCACCTGTGGTTGTATTAATATGCATGGTTCATTGTTGCCAAAGAATCGTGGTCATGCCCCTATTAACTGGGCTATTATCAATGGCGAAAAGGAGACAGGGATTACAATGCATTATATGGTTAAACGTTCAGATGCAGGAGATATTATAGGTCAGAGAAAAGTACCCATATACTTTGAAGATAGAGCAGTCGATGTTTACGATAAAATGGTTGATGCTGGAGTAGAGTTATTCAAAGATATGTTCCCGCTTATTAAAAAGGGAATTACTCCTCGCACTAAGCAGGATATCTCAAAGGGCAATTACTGCAGGAGGAGGAGACCTGATGATGGGCTAATAGATTGGAGTAAATCTGCTGTCGAGATTTATAATTGGGTACGAGCTTTAACCAAACCTTATCCAGGAGCATTTACATATTTCAATGAAAAGAAAATCTATATCTGGAAAGTTTCTATAGATAATGAAGTTTTAGAAAAAGCTGTGCCAGGAAAGATACTGAAATTGGTTGAGGGAAAAGGTGTTAAGGTAGCTACAGGGGCTGGATGTATTGTGGTGAAGGATATTCAGGAAGAGAATGCTGCTGAAGAGATAGATGCCTGCAAATATTTTGAAAATCAGGTTTTAGAGAAAGTTTTTCATTCAAATAATACATGAGATTATTAGGAAAATCTTCAATTAAAGACGGAGACTCAAGCTTACAGGGTCAGGGTAGAGTTATCGTGAAGGATGCCATAAAGATTACCTTCAGCACATATGTCTCTAATGCAGTGTATATTGTGTTGAGTTTTACTATAAGGAAGGTATTAGGGCCTTCTTTTATGGGTATCTATAGTATTTTAAACCTGATAAGGGAGTACGCAAGACATCATCACTTTGGTATTATCTATTCGCTCGATAGACAGATACCTTATTTTGTTGGAAAAAAGGATGTAGTGGAGGTTAAAAGAGTGAAGGAGATAGCGTTTACAGTCGCCTTACTCACCTCTTTATTGGTTTCTATAGGTATTGCGATAAGTTCGTTTTTTATTTCACCTGCACATGGCAAAGAATTAATCTGGGGCATTAGGCTTGTGTCTGTATTAGCTGTGCTCCAATATATTGTTACTTTCTATAAACTTGTTGTCAGGGCACATAAGAATTTTACACTTTTAAGTAACTTTATACTTTTTAATTCAATATTTGAAACAGGATTAAAGATATTACTTTTGTTGAAATTTGGCTTCTATGGGCTTTTGTGGGGGTCTATTTTTTCTATGGCGGCAGGGGGTCTATTTTTATTTTTAGGTAGCAGAGAGAAGTACTCTTTGAAATTTGACTTTCGGAAAATTGAGATTTCCAGATTGGTAAAGATAGGATTTCCAATGCTTTTAAGTAGTTTTATCTTCGAGACTATTATGAGCATAGACAGGTTTTTTGTAATAGGTTATTTGGGCATAGCCAGTCTCGGGATTTACAGTATAGCTATTATGATGCGTACCTATATCTCACAATTTCCCATGCTTTTATGTAATGTAGTCTCCCCGCGTTTTTATGAATCGTATGGCAAATCAAAAGATATAAAAGAATTAAAGGGTTATTTTGAGACTCCTATACTTATTTTTTCTTATTTTTTTCCTATAATACTAGGGCTGGTAGTGATTACAATGCCTGTACTTATATTTTATCTACTCCCTAAGTTTTATAGTGGTTTGTTGCCTGCAAAGATTTTGATTATGAGCACATTTTTTTATTTAGTAATAAATATGTCAGAATATACCTTGATCGCTGTAAGTAAACAGCACAGAATTATTTTTATAGGTGTTATTGCGATATTAATAGGCGCTGTGGTGAATTATTTATTTATAAAGGTATTAAAACAGGGGCTTAATGGCGCAGCAATCAGTACTGTGATTACTTATTTTATTTATTCCACTATATTATTGTTTACCTCGTATAGGAATTATTCACGTAGGGTTTTTGAGCAATTGAAGTTTTTTCTAAGGATATATTTTCCTTTAATTTGGAGTGTAGCAGGTTTAGTGTTTATTTCTAGAAAATTTCAGCTTGTGACAGGCGTATTGGGTAGAGATTTGTTTTATACCCTTAGTGCCTCAATTTGTTTTTTAATAACAGTTTCACCACTAATTTACTGGGTTAATAAGCGGACAAATATATTAAAATTAATCTTTGCTCCAAAAACAATATTTGAAAAAAATGGATACTAATATTAATTTTAAATCTAGAAAATTGGTAGACTTTTTTAAGAAAAACAAAGGTAAAAAACTTCTATTAATAAATACTAGAAGTCCTTTGGGCGACTTATGTATATTGCTTAAAAATGCTTTATTGGTAAAAGCTAACAATTTTCATATAGTCTTATTTGCTTCTCGTATTCCAGATATATTGCAGGATTTTAAAAAACATATTACTCTTTGCGGAGAACTTTTAGAAAAGAATGATTTTAAAGAGATAGATGACTTTGTTTTTAAGAAAATTTCAAGGACTTGGTATAGATATAAGATGAAAGAAGCCGGAGGAATAGAAATAGCTGATTATCTAAGTTTGAACCTTGGTGAGATTATTGAGTTTGAATTACAGTTATATCTATTAGCTCGCCTTAAAAATTTTGTAATATCAAAACGTGCCATAGAGAGTTATACGCCAGATAATATATTTATTATAGATGATACCACAGAGCTTGATACGCCTGTTTGCTACTTAACAGATAAAATGCACATTAAAAGTATCAGCATGGTGACAAAATATGATGCAGGTTATACATTTAGAGCTAATCAACCTTTATTATTCTATAAAATATTAGAGTTGATTGATTCATATATGGTAAAGAAGGTGTTAACGTTCAGAAATTTAAACTTAAAAATTATAGATGAGAGGATATATAATGTTCTAACTAAAAATGTAGAACTTAATAACCGTAAGGATATTATACCAGGTATGTTTATAGAAGGTCTTAAGGAGAGAGTAAAATATATATTGTCTGACAGGATATATGTACCGTTTTCTCAGAATCATAGAGCCTCAAAAAGACATATGAAAGAATTCAAAAAGAGATGGAGCGTATTGTCTGATGACGAGGAATTTAGAAAATTATTTATGTTCAGAAAAGATTCGATTTGGGAATTTGTAAAAGATAAACTTTGTAGTATTTTTAATGAAGAATTCCCAAAGATAGCTACTTATGTTGACAGAATAGACAAGATGCTTAAAAGAGGGAATATTAAACTTATAACACTGCGGCATGATGTAAGAGTCTTAGAAAGAATGATAATTAGTGTGGCTAGACGCAACAAGGTGTCTACTTTAGTCGTCCAGCATGGTCTTTGG
>CAZMID010000003.1:0-92277 GCA_964566255.1 uncultured Planctomycetia bacterium
CCAGCGTCTTCCTGGCATAAGGCGTCCTGTAAATTCATCTACAATAAGTACTTCGTCGTCTTTTACAACATAATCTACGTCTTTCTCAAAAAGATTATGTGCCTTTAAGGCCTGAATTACATGATGTCTATATTCCATGGTCTTTATATCATGCATATTATCAATACCTAAGAGCCTAGCAGCTTTTACTTCGCCTTCTTCTGTCAAGTGAGCGGTATTTGCCTTTTCATCCACGATATAGTCATACCCCTTAGAAAGGTCTATTCCTTTAAACTTTGCATCGATCTGGTCTTTTTCTAAAATAATTCTTCCTTTTAAATTAGGCACTATCTTGTTACATACATAATATTTATCAGTAGATTCTTCTGATGGCCCTGAGATAATCAAAGGTGTACGTGCTTCATCTATGAGGATACTATCGACTTCATCGATTATTGCATAGTTTGATTCTTTTTGGACTCGATGTTCTTTTTTTGCGACCATATTGTCTCTTAAGTAATCAAAACCAAATTCATTGTTTGTTCCATAAGTAATATCACTATTGTAAGCCATCTGCCTTAATTCAGGACCCATGTCATGCTGGATAGTACCTACTGTTAAACCTAAAAATTCATAGATAGGTCCCATCCATTCTCTATCCCTGCGTGCAAGATAATCATTTACTGTTATGATGTGGACACCACGTCCTGAAAGTGCATTCAAGTAGGCTGCGAGAGTTGCAACAAGAGTTTTTCCTTCACCTGTTGCCATCTCAGCGATTTTTCCTTCATGAAGAATAATTCCTCCAACAATCTGTACATCAAAATGCCTCATATTTATAGTTCGTTTTGCTACTTCACGCACAATGCTAAATGCCTCAGGCAATATATCATTAAGGGTTTCCCCTGAAGAAATTCGTCTTTTAAATTCATCTGTTTTATTACGAAGCTCTGAATTTGAAAGTTTTTGTACTTCAGGCTCTAAAGAATTAACCTTTTCTAGTAAAGGTTTTGATTGCTTAAGCTGCCTTTCATTTTGAGATCCAATAATCTTCTTTAATATCCATCCAAACATAATTATTTTTTAGCCTTCCATTTTAAAAATGCTTCTATAAAACTCTCTATTCCGCCATTCATAACTAAATTTACATTTGATGTCTCACAGTTAGTCCTATGATCCTTTACCATTGAATATGGATGCATAACATAAGAACGGATCTGACTGCCCCATTCTATCTTCTGCTTTTTTGAATATTCCTTTTCTAATTCTTTTTTCTTCTCTTCTACTTTCAATTCATAAAGCCTCGCCTTTAATACCTTCATTGCCTTAGCTTTATTTTTATGCTGAGATCTTTCATTTTGACACTGGACTACGATATTCGTAGGAATATGCGTAATCCTTACTGCAGAATCCGTAACATTTACGTGTTGCCCTCCTGCACCACTAGAACGGTATGTATCGATACGTAATTCAGATTCTTTAATATCGACTTCTATTTCATCTGTAATCTCTGCTATAACATCTACGGATGCAAAAGATGTATGCCGTCTCTTATTGGCATCAAAAGGTGATATCCTTACAAGGCGATGTACGCCTCTTTCTGATTTAAGATAACCATATGCAAAAGGTCCTGACATAATTAGAACTACGCTTTTTACTCCTGCTTCTTCACCAGGAAGCATATCTATCAATTCAACCTTATATCCATTCTCCTCAGCCCACATTGAATACATCCTTAAAAGCATACTCGCCCAATCACAGGATTCTGTTCCTCCTGCGCCTGCATGTATACTGATAATAGCATTATTTTTATCTCCAGGCCCATTCATAAGGCTTTTAAACTCTAATACATCTATATCTTTTTCTAACTTTTTGGATAATTCCATGATTTCGGATATGATTTCCTGATCAGGTTCTTTTGAAAGTAACTCTACTAATTCAATAGCATGATTATACTCTTCCATACACTTAAAATATTCGCTGACAGTTGCTTTTATTAGTTTTAATTCTCTGACTGTAGATTGAGCCTCTTCCTGATTCTTCCAAAATCCAGAACTAGACATCTTAGCTTCAAGTTCCTTTAAAGAGACTTCATTCTTATCAATCTCTAGATAATTCTTGAGATCTTTAAGTTTTTTATCTAAAACTTTCAATTTTGACTTTATTTCTTCGAGCATAACTTCTCTATCTCCAATAATCTTTTCTTTAAACTTCTACCAAAGGCATATTCACCAAAAGAACCATCTGAATTAACTACTCTGTGACATGGAATAATTATAGGAAACGGGTTCTTATTAAGTGCTGTTCCAACTGATCTTACAGCCTTAGGGTTTTTAATCCTTTTAGCTACCCAACTATAGCTTTTGACCTGACCCTTAGGTATATATCTTACCACAGTATATACCTTTTTCTGAAACAAAGTCAACCCTGAGAGATTATTATATACCACTTGTTTTTTTCCTGAGCTTGTGATGATACTTTAAAGCGAACCTATGTGCCTCATCCCGGATCCTCTGTATAAAATGCAGTATCTCTGCATCCCTATTTATATCTAGAGGCATTTTAAAGCTCCGAGTATATAACCTCTCTTTTTCCTTGGCAATAGATATTATTGGAATGCGGGTTAGATTTAACTTCACTAATTCATCGTATGCTACTTGCAGATGTCCTTTACCCCCATCTATTATAATAAGATCAGGTAATAATTTATTTTCTTCTTTTAATCTTTTGTACCTGCGCCTTACAATCTCCCGGATCATACCATAATCATCAATACCTTCTACATCTTTTATTCTGAATTTTCTATAGTTTGATTTATCTGGTCTTCCATTATAAAAATACACCATAGAGCCAGATGAGTCCTTACCCTGTATATTTGAAATATCAAAGGCCTCTACCCTTATAGGAAGCCTTGGAAGTCGTAAGACCCTTTTTAACTTTACTGCTGTATCTCCCCAGCCGCTATAAGAACTCATCTTTTTACCAGGTACCTCTGAAAGTGCTGATATTCTATTCCTAATAATGGCAGCTTGCTCAAAATCTTCTTTCTTAGAAAAGTTTTTCATTTTCTCTGTCAATTCCTTAAGAAGTCTTTTCTTTTTTCCTTCTAAGAACAATGTAAGCTCTCTAATAAGCTCTTTATATTCCTTTTCATTAATCTTACCAACGCATGGTGCAAGACACTGGCCAATATGATAAGATAGACAAACTTGGTCTTTTATCTTTTTACACGTCCTCAAAGGAAAAATACCTTTCATAACACTAACTGCTTTACGAAGAGGCTTTACGCGTGTATATGGCCCAAAATACTTGGAGCCATCTTTAATCTTTTTCCTTGTGATAATAAGTCTAGAGAATTTTTCTTTAGTAAGTTTCAGAAAAGGAAAGCTCTTATCGTCTTTAAGGTCCACATTATATTTGGGTTTATTTTCCTTTATAAGGTTTGCCTCATATAAAAGGGCCTCTTCTTCTGATACTGTAACTATATAATCTAGATCCTTTATATTCTCCACTAAAGACATCTGCCTAAGAGTTTTTGGTGTACTGGCCTTAAAATAACTAGGGACCCTTTTTGAAAGATCCTTGGCCTTTCCTATATAAAGGATTGTGTCTTTTCTATCTTTAAACATATAAACACCTGGAGATTTTGGAAGTTTTTTTATCTTTTCCTTAAGACCCATTTTAAGAATTCCTTTGCCTCTTTCACATCAAATATAAAAGTAGCCCCTAGATAAATAAATATACCCATTAGGATAACAAGTAAAAGATTTAGTCCCATTTTAAATGTAAATAGATATATACAAACTCCCATTAAAAGACTCGCCAATAATACCTTTATAAAGGAAACTAATATCTTTAACCCACCAAAAGGACCTATTTTTTTCCTAAGCATTAAAAACAACAAAAAGAAATTAAAACTCCCTGAAAATGACGTAGCTAAAGCAAGTCCTCCTATTCTTAATGGATACATAAGAATAATATTTAATATTATATTCAATATCAAAGAAATACTTGCTATCTTTACAGGCGTACCAGTGTCTTTAAGCGAATAAAAACATGATACCAGTATCTTGATTCCTGCATAACTAAAAAGTCCTATAGAATAAAACATTAATGCCTGGGATGTTATAGAAGTTGAATACACGCTAAACATGCCCCTCTGAAATAACATGCTTGTTATAGGCCTTGAAAGGATTATTAATCCTAAAGATGCCGGTATCATAATAAAATTCACTGCCCTTAATGAAAAAGAAAGGGTCTCTTTTAATTTTGAAAGACCTGATTCAAGCGCCTCTCTGGACATAGTGGGTAAGGCAGCTTGAGCAAGTGCAATACCGAATATAGCCAGAGGAAACTGAAAGATCCTATTGGCATAATATAATGCTGCTACACCACCAGAACCAACTATATTAGATAAAGATGCAAGCATTGTATTTACAAAAATATTTATCTGATATACACATGAACCTAAAATCCTTGGTATAAGTAAAGTACCTATCTTTTTCACTGCAGGATGGCGAAACCCACTTGTAAAACCAAAACGAAACCCCTTGGAAAATAATATTGGCAATTGTATTAGAAGTTGAATCGCGCCCCCTATTAAAACACCTGTAGCTAAAGCCAAAACGCTTCCCTGTTTTAATAAAACACAGGTTATTATTGAAATATTTAAAATAGCTGGTGCAAATGCAGGAGCTGAAAAATGCTTTAATGAATTTAATATTCCCATACAGTAGGCCAATAGCCCAACAAGCAATATATAAGGAAACATAAATCTTGTCAGGTATACTGTAGTTCTGAATTTTTCAGCATGTGGTATAAAGCCAGGGGCTATCAAACGTACTATAAAAGGTGCAAAAGTTATCCCTAATAAAGTTACCCCTACTAAAACTACCAAAACAACATTTAATAAGACATTTGCAAGATGCCAGAATTCTTCTTTTTTCTTTGTTACAGAATATTCACTTAAGACAGGTACAAATGCTGCATTAGTAGCGCCTTCCCCTATCAGGTCCCTTAACATGTTAGGTATGCGGAATGCTACTACAAAGGCCTGTGCATATTTAGCAGTACCAAAAAACTTGGCAATAAGGATATCTCTTATAAAGCCTAAAACCCTACTAACTACTGTAAGAGAACCTATTATACCTGTAGATTTTAAGATATGCTTGTTCTTAGACATAGACTAAATCCTTGACATAATTAAGCTAATATGTTATTCTTAGGCCTACAATAAAAAGCGAGGAAACAACAATAATGCCAATATTACATGCAGCTTACAAAAGCATAAAGGTAACCAAAAGAAGAACTGCTAGAAATCTGTCTATAAAATCCCTTCTTAAGACAGAAACAAAAAAATTCCTTGATCTAATAGCAGAAAAAAAGCTCAATGAAGCCAAAAAACAGCTTGTAAGGCTTACTTCAGAGCTTGATAAGGCGACTTCCAAAGGCATAATCCATAGAAACACTGCCTCTCGTAAAAAATCTCGCCTTATGAAAAAACTGCATTCTTCATCAAGTAAATCCTAATCCCTACGAACACATCTTTACTATCAATCTCTCTATTACAGGTGCAGGGGAACTTCTTTTTATATCAAGATCTGATTTTAAGATCTCATTTAATAAAGTAAGTAGTTGTCTTTTTTCAAATCTAGATGAATATCTTACAATCTGATCAAACTTCCTAGGACTTAAAGCAAGATCCCTACGTATATCCATCTTATTTTTAACCCTTAAAAGCTCTTTTACCCTTAAAAACATCCTGGCATTCCAGGATAAAAGCCCTAAGAGTTCGATTTCCTTACGTTTATCTTTTTTTAGAGTTGAAAAAACCTTTAAGGCCTTTTTAACATCTTTCCTTTCTATGCTGTCTATTAAGTCAAATGCAGTATGTGAAGGGCTTTTGCCTATTGCATCTTCAATATCTTGTTTTGCAACAAAAGTCTTCTTACCTATATATAAAATTATATTCTCTATATTGCTTGATAAGACTCTTAAATCATTAGGAAGGCTTTCCTTTATTGCGTTAACTGCATCAGAGGATATCTTTTTGCCTGATAAAGATACTCTTCTACTAATCCACGTTGTAAGACCTGAATCTGTAAGAGGTCTATAATAAACTAACTCAGTATATTTTGAGGCCTCCAATAAAAACTTACCCTTTATAGCTGGCGTTGGACTTTCAATAATAAATAAAGAAGTCTTTTTTTGATTATGTAAATAAGAAATAACTGATTCTTTTTCAGCTAGAGGCAAATTATCAGCGTCTTTTAATACAATAAGACGCCTTTCTGATAAGATAGGTGCAGTATTTAAGGCATCTAGCATTTCCTTAATGGTATTCTTTTTATCTTTTGCATAAAATACACTGTAATTAAGGTCTTTTGCTCCTTTTCCTAAAAATCTAGACCTTAATTTTTCAATGGCTTCTTCTTTTAAGAAACCTTCTTCTCCAAGAAAAAGATAAGTAGATAATTCTTTGGTGGGCATAATGAAGGATTTTACCAGTTTTCAATAATCTTATTTACTATTTCTCTGGCCAGGTCTGAGGCAGCAGAATCTATGGCTGCAGTCTCTGACTCTTGCAATGAACCTGTAGTAAAATAGGTCGTATCCCCTATGATATTCTCTTCTTTTAATAAATATTCTGAATTTTTAGAATCTTTTAAACTAACATTACAAACTAAACTAATTTCATATTCAGTAACGTCTTCATCCTGATATCTCAATGGATCTTTCCTGTATTCTATGATTTCTCCTTCGAGTATACTATCGGCCCTATTACGAGATTTGAGTTTTAAATGACCATCTAAAAAAATTCTTTCAACAATGGCATCTCTGATATCTACTTCAAGACCAGGCCTATATACCCTATATTTATCTTTAGCACTTACTTCTTTTGCTATATCAATATTATTCTTAAATATATCTATATGAATGCTCTTTATATCGGAAGGAAGCATAGCCTTAGTTGTATAGCCACAACCAGCTAAAAATAAAAGCACATATACGCACAATAATAGCTGACTATTCTTTCTCAATCTCACTGAGTTTCTCCTTAGCCTTTTGAGCCCATTCTGTATCAGGATAATTTTGGATTATATCTTCGTAATATATGACTGCACTTTCAAGTACACGTCGTTTCTCATAAAATTCTGCTGTATTATACGCGTTCTGAGCCTCTTTATGTTTGAGCTTATCGATAATCTCTTTGGCCTCACCTGAGAGATCACTTTCAGGATGCTTCTTAACAAAATCCTCAAATTCCTCCCGGGCAACTATAGTAGGAGTCTGGTCATAATCAGCCTTTAAAGAGACCTCCTTTGAGCATCTTGCCAACTGATATCTCGCTTTATCAATAAGTTTGGAATTCGGATATTTATCTATAAGGTCTTTAAACATCATTATGGCATTATCATAATCGGATATATCTTTATAAGCAAGACCTGCATTAAAAATAGACGTCTCAGCATATTTTCCATAAGGGGCATTATCAGCAACTGTCTTAAATATCTCTATTGCCTTATCTTTGGCAGAAACTTTCAAAGGACCTAAGACATTGATCTTTTTTCCTAAGAAAAAGAGCTCTCCTATCTTAAATTCCCTTTCTATTACCTCATCCACAAGTTCTGTGTAAGGGTATAGATCTATTACCTTCTGATAGGTCTTAAATGCTTCATAATGCCTATCTAGGCTTTCCATTATACGACCTATATAATATTGAGCAGTTGGGGCCTCTTTAGAAAGTGGGTAGTATTTTATTAACTTCTTGAACTCCCTGAGAGATGCCTTAAAATTAGATTTCTCATAAAAACCTTTGGCATACAAAAGCTGATCCTCAGGCGTATCCTTAGCAGCATATTTAGGATTTTCCCACTTGCCGCTTTCGGGAGTCCATACCCAATAGGAAAAAAGAGGCTTTCCTATTAAGCATATACTAGCTATCATTAAGATTATGAGTATGTTACGCATCATGAGTTAAATCTTATCATACCTGTTTAAACCTGTCAACCAAGATAGAAGTGACCAAATTTTAAAGAGGAAAAGAAATCCGTAAGGTAAAATATCGCCTGGATCAAAAGATTGTTAAATAAGACTATCATCCCTCCTAGAAAAGGCACCCATCCTAGCATAAGGAAGCTCAAACCCCCTATCAATAATATAAACAACGTAGGTATAATTAAAAGATTGGCAACAATGGCAATAGGGGTAATTATCTTAAAATAGTATAATATTAAAGGGGCTGTTCCTGTAAAAGCTGATATTGAAACTGCTAAAGGCATATAAAACCATCTTCTGGCATAGAAATTCACATCCTCTCTTATAAGACGCATAAGCCTAGGTGCTATATATATAATAGAAAGTACTGCTAAAAAAGAAAGCTGAAATCCTATATTAAAGAGGTCTTTTGGGTTTTTGATTAATATAAAAAGCGCTGCAACCCCTAAAGAGTTATACACATCTACCCTCCTTCCTAATAGCATACCAATAAGAAAGATAGAGGCCATAACAACTGCCCTTACAACCGAAGGCCTTGAAAGAGTCAGAAGAGCAAAACCTATCAAAAATAACATAGTAAATATATAACAAGGAATTCTTGGTATTCTTAAAAATCTTAATAAATAAAGAATAATAAGCGTTATAAAAGCAACATGGAGACCACTTATTGCTAAGATATGTATAGTGCCTGAATGCTTAAAAGAAGTCTGGATATCCTTCGAAAGCTCTGAGCGATCACCTAATAAAATAGCTCTTAAAAAGGCACCACTAGCAAGTGGCATATTTTCAATGATTTGGTTTTTTAATTTTTCACGTATAAGGTAAATATGCCTTAAGATAGGATTCGATTTATAATCGTTAGATAAAAGAGTAATATTATCTTCTTTTGTATATATAAGGGCATATATATTTTGCTGCCTTAGATATTCTCTGGATTTTCTTATGGTGCCTTTTACTAATAATTTATCTGAATACTTGAAAGGTTTTTCTGTTTGTATGCTGATATTAGCCAATCCTTTAATATTTAACCATTTATTATCAATTTTTATCCCTTCTATCTCAAATAAATAACTGGAGGATATCTTTCCAAAATAAGGCCTTCTAGTTAACTCAGGCCCTTTTACAACGCCTACTATTTCTATTTTTAAAGAATCTTCTTTTAAAAAATGACTGATATGATTATTAGAATGGATATTACTATTAAGATATAGGAGGCTAGCAAAAAAAGTTACAGATAAAAATAAAAAGATATTCGAACTCCTCTCGTATCTAAAAAATACGAAAGAAGCTAAAATAAAAATTGAGGTGGTTATAAAAATATGATGAAATCTAACTATATCTGGAAAGAATTTACCTAAAATTATTCCTATTATAAAAAATATACTAATTACTGCAAAAGGTCTTTTATCCACTGATACTTATTAAATCCTTCGCCTTTCTAGAATCAGATATATTATTAGAATAAACTAGAAGTATAAAGACCAATCCTATAATAAGAAAGGTAAGAATTGCATACCTTTCAGATTTTGAAAAATATAACATAGAATATGCCTAGATTATTCTTTAGGAGAGGGGTTGGTTTCTTTTAATGCCTTCAGATCTTCTTCAGTTAAAATACTTACAAAATGAGCGGACATCTCTTGTCCCTGCTGATCAAAGACAACACTGACTGTATCGCCTATTTTTATATCTTTAAAAGCCATTGCAGTAGCTTTTTTTATTATAGGGGTATTTTTAAGATTGATTTTTATCTTTAATATCTCACTAAAAATTTCGTCCTTTACCTCTATCCACGCTGTCAGATCTTTTCCTGAGTATTTGTTTACTACCTTTCCCATTGAATTGCCTATTATAGGGGTTTGTGGAAGTACGTTAGAAATAGGCATGGGTACATTAATCGGAAAACTCTGCACATTATGAATAGAAGTTTGAGAACCTGTACTAGTCGACGGTATATTTATAGTACTGTGCGTAATGGAAGGACTTGCAATATGTGGTGATACAGTCGGAGAAATACCTGACGAGCCAGAAGGTACAACCGGAGGAAGTATGGGCCGGGGTGACTGTTGCTGAGAAGGGGCCTGATGTTGACTCGGCAGCGTCTGTTGCAACCTTCTATCCTCTGCAGAATAAACTAGAGTAGAATAAAAATAAATAAAACTAAATGCCAATATTGAATATATCAAATACCTTCTCATTTAGATTCCCCCTTTTCTACATCTTGCTCCTTCTCTTTTTTAACAAGAAGACCTTTTTCATCTGCAATCTTTACTATCTCTTTAGCAACATATTTTAATATATTCGTGCCGCTTTTTATCACTTTAATAGAAAGCTCTTTATTTTCAGGCGAAAACAATAAAAGTCCCATCCTTATCTTTTTAAACGAGAGAACTATCATCTTATGCTTTATTGCCAAGACTTCTGGATATTTCGTGGATTCAAGCTGTGCCACATAAGTATCCATGCGCTTTACAGCTTCCTGCATAGGCAAATAATTCATCCCTACATTTCTTACTGTGATATCGACGTTTGTAATTATAGAAGAAATTTCTTTAAGATACACTACTACTTCATCTTCATTTTTATTTTCCTCTGCCCTTACAAAAACACTAAATATAAGAATTACTGCTGCGATAAAACCAATATTAATTTTCTTCATCTTCTATATCCTCAAATCCGGTTACATGATCCCCTGTAAAATAAATCTTCTTCTTCCTTGAAAAATGCCTGAAGTCAAGTGGTGCCCCAGGAAACCATGGTTCATATATCCATGCCTCTTTTTTAATATCCATATCGTCGTAACCCATATCTATTACTCTGTCAGGCTCTCCCCATTTTTCAATGACTTCAGCCTTATTCGTACCACGGACTACCATGGTCTTTGTACTTAAAGGATGAGTTAAGGCATATTTTGCAGAAGGAGTTTTTATATCTGCACAACTTGATAGAGAAGAAACTATTAAAAAAACTGCTATAGAAGCTACTAATATTTGTCTAAACATCGTACCACCCCCTTTATACTACGAGATTTACGATCTTCCCTTTGACGATGATAAATTTTTTAGGACTAACTCCTTTTGTCCAATTATTGATATTAGAATCCTTGAGTACAATTTTCTTGATGGTATCTTCATCCGCAGTTGAAGGAACTTCTATTCGCGCTCTAACCTTACCATTTATCTGGATAGGCAGTGTTATCTTATCTTGAGCCAATGCACTCTTATCATATAAAGGCCAGTTTGATTCAAAAACACTTTTTTTGTTTCCCAATCTCTCCCACATCTCCTCAGCTATATGTGGAACAAATGGAACTAATAATATTATAACTGTCTTTATTGCTTCTTCTAAATCTTTATTTTTTACATCTTTATTTTCATTCATAAAGGTGTAGATTTCGTTGGTAAGTTCCATTATTGCACTAAGTGCAGTATTAAAATGAAATTCTCCTTCCATATCTTCTGTTACTTTTTTAATCGTAAGGTGTGTTTTTCGTCTAAGAGAACTATCTTTAGAATCTTTTGATCTAACCAGTCTTAAATAACTATCTAAAAGCCTCCAAACTCTATTCAAAAATCTCCAAGAACCCTCTACCCCTCTATCATTCCATTCAGCGTCTTTTTCAGGTGGCCCTATAAACAATGTATAAAACCTAACTGTATCTGCTCCATATTTATCAATAAGTTTATCAGGACTTACAACATTTCCTTTTGACTTTGACATCTTTTTACCGTCTTTTATAATCATGCCCTGAGTAAAAAGCCTTGCGAATGGCTCTTTAAAATTCACATGCCCCATATCATAAAGAACCTTTACAATAAAACGAGAGTACATCAAGTGAAGTATAGCATGCTCTACGCCTCCTATATACTGATCCACAGGAAGCCATTTATTAACCACTTCTTTATCAAAGGCTCTTTTTTTATCCCTTGGAGAAAGATACCGTAAAAAATACCAGCTGGAATCCACAAAGGTATCCATGGTATCTATTTCTCGAGTTGCCTTAGAATTACATTTAGGGCATTTGGCCTCGATAAACTTCTTAACATCTTTTAAGGGAGATTCTCCATGAGGTTTGAATTTAACTTTTTCTGGTAAAACTACCGGAAGGTCTTTTTCTTTAACTGGCTGAATACCGCATTTATCGCAATAAATAATAGGTATAGGAGCGCCCCAATATCTCTGACGAGAAATAAGCCAATCCCTGAGTTTATAATGGACTTTGCGCCTGCCTATATTTTCATGCTCCATGTAACTAGATATCTTTTCTATTGCCTCAACACTTGAAATCCCGTTGAACTTTCCGGAATTTACCATGATGCCTTCTTCGATATAGGCCTCTTTCATGGACTTTGCATTAAGAGATGCCTTAGGATTATCTATTACGACTTCTATAGGTAACTTATATTTCTTTGCAAATTCAAAATCCCTTTCATCATGTGCAGGTACTGCCATAACTGCACCAGTTCCATATTCCATCAATACATAATTTGCAATCCAAAGCGGTATCTTTTTATTATTAACGGGATTTATTACATATCTACCGGTAAATATTCCTTCTTTATCGATATCTGCTGAAACCCTTTCCAATAAACTTTCTTTTTTGACCTTGGCAATAAATCTTTTTACATCGCTTTCATTCTTGGACCCTTTTATTATCTCCTCTATCAATGGGTGCTCTGCTGCCAATACCATATAAGTAGCTCCATAAATAGTATCAACCCTCGTCGTAAAACACTTAAGCACATCACTAGAATCATGCAGTTTAAAATCTATTTCAACGCCGTGGCTTTTACCAATCCAATTCTTCTGCATTGTTTTTACACGTTCTGGCCAATCTTTTAAAATATCTAAATCCTTTAAGAGTTTTTCAGAATAATCAGTAATTTTAAAGAACCACTGTTCTAAATTACGTAGCTCTATCTCAGAAGAACACCTTTCACAACTACCATCTATAACTTGTTCGTTTGCAAGAACTGTTTGACATGAAGGACACCAATTTACAGACGCCTTCTTTTTATAGGCAAGTCCAGATTTATAAAGCTGTAAGAATATCCACTGCGTCCATTTGTAATAACTTGTCTCACAAGAAGCGATTTCTCTAGACCAATCATATCCAACACCCCAGGAATCAAGTTGGGCCTTCATTGTCTTAATATTATTCAATGTAGAAACCTTAGGATGAATATTATCTTTTATTGCTGCGTTTTCAGCTGGAAGGCCAAATGCATCCCATCCCATAGGCGTCAGGAGATTAAATTTCCTCATGATTTTATAGCGCGCTACAACATCTCCTATAATATAATTCCTACCATGACCAACATGGAGACTCGAGGATGGATATGGAAACATCATAAGGCAGTAATACTTTGGCTTTTTAGAATTAAGATCTACTTTAAATAGGCCTTGTCTTTGCCATTTTTTCTGCCATTTTTTTTCAATCTTTTTGAATGGATAATTTTCCATAAGATAATTGGTGGAGCTGACGGGAATCGAACCCGTGATCCGACAATGCCATTGTCGTGTGATCCCGCTTCACTACAGCCCCTATCGTCTGGTGCCGAAGGTGGGAGTCGAACCCACACGAGGGGTTACCTCACACGATTTTGAATCGTGCGCGTCAGCCAATTCCGCCACTTCGGCAATAGAGTCTACTTATATATCTCCCATGGATCTAAATTTCTTGTAACGTTCATCCAATAACTTCTCTATAGGAATTCCTTTAAGATCTTTTAGTGCCTTTTTTATGCATTTTTTTAATGACTGAGCAGTCTTCTCAGGATCTCTATGTGCCCCACCCAATGGCTCTGGGATTTCACCATCAATAATTTCTAAACTAATCAAATCTTTTGCAGTAAGTTTTAAGACCTCTGCCGCTAAAGGTGCCTTTAATCTATCCTTCCATAAAATCGCAGCACACCCTTCTGGAGATATTACTGAATAATAGGCATTCTCCATAACATAGACCCTGTCTCCTATTCCTATTCCAAGCGCTCCACCACTGCCACCTTCTCCTATAACTACTACGACTATTGGAACCTTAAGAGTAACCATCTCCATTAAATTATGGGCTATGGAATTGGCCTGACCTCTTTCTTCTGCTCCTATTCCAGGATATGCACCAGGTGTATCAATAAAAGCAATAATAGGTACGTTAAATTTTTCTGCGAGCTTCATGAGTCTCATTGCCTTACGATATCCTTCTGGATGAGCACTTCCAAAATTCCTCATGAGATTTTCTTTGGTGTCTCTTCCTTTTTGATGACCAATAACAAGAACCTTCTCGCCGTCTATTTTAGCAAAACCTCCTACAATGGCCTTATCGTCCTGAAACATTCTATCTCCATGAAGATCAATAAAATCCACCATTATCATATGTATATAATCTATAGTATAAGGGCGTTTTGGATGCCTTGCGATCTGGACCTTCTGCCATGGCGTAAGAGATTCAAAGATTTCCTTTCTTACCTTCTCAAGCCTTGCCTCTAAGGTCTTTATCTCTTCTGACAGATCAATACTGCCATCAGATGCAAGAGATTTCAATTCAGCAATCTTGAATTCTAATTCCAATATAGGTTTTTCAAAATCTAATCCACTTGCCATAAAATTAATCCACTATTGTAACCCTGGTACCGATAGGAATTATTGTGTAGAGTTCTTCTACGTCTTCATTAAGCATCCTTATGCATCCTTGAGTACTCTGTTGCCCTAAGCTCTCTGGCTCTGTAGTCCCATGAATGCCATATCCTCTTTCAGATAATCCTAGCCATCGTGAACCTAGAATATTTTTGGGGCTTTCTGCTGGTACTATTGCACCTTGAGCGTACCAAACAGGATCTTTAATCCTATTTACTATGTCAAAAGTACCTACAGGTGTAGAATTATTTTTGCCTGTTGAGACTTTATATGCCTTTGTAATTGTATCTCCCCCTGAAAGTAGTGTTAAAATATTCTGAGATTTATCTATCAGTATGTTGTATTTAGCTGTTGAGACCTTGAGTTTTGAATGAGCACGTATTGTATCATCCTTGAGTAAATTGGAACGCTTTATAAGATCAACTGTGGTTCTGTATTTCTTAGCAATCTTTGAAAGGGTATCTCCTGGCTCAACCTTATAACGAACATCTTTGTCTGTAATAATAGGAGAAAAAAGTATGTCCATGTTGAGTCTTCCTAATCTTTGTTGTATATCACCTATATTATCCACATTCTGATATTTGGCGAGGATTACTTCGTATGTATCTCTTGCGTTAACAATATTATCCTTTTTCTCATAAGCCTCTGCCAAACCAAAATAGATCCTCCCTAATATGCTCAGATCAGGATTTATATTTGCAATATCATCTAACGAAGCCCTTGCTTCATCCAACTTATCTTTTGAAATCAATTCCCTTACGGATTTCAATTCTGAAAGAGCACTATTATTGTCTCCTTTTTTTGTTCCAAGGGCCATAAAGACTAAAAGTATTATCAAGGCTGCAGTAATTCCTACCCCTAATAATTTACTATTCACTGTTACCCCCTTTTTAACCATTGATAAAAAGCGCTACCAAAATACCTATGGCTGCGCCTATAAATACCTGTATAGGCGTATGTCCTAATAACTCCATAAGTCTTTCTTGTTTAACGCCTCTTTGCAGATAAATATCCTCTATTATTTTATTCAGCACTCCTGCCTGTCTTCCACTTTGCCTTCTTACTCCCTGCGCATCAAACATTATAATAAAAGCAAAGAAAAAAGTAACTGCGAAAAAAGCTGATGAAAAACCGAAAATAAGACCGATAGATGTAGCTAAACTAGAGACAGTCGCAGCATGAGAACTAGGCATACCACCTGCCCCTACAAACCATTTAAAGTTAAATCGCCTCTTA
This sequence comes from uncultured Planctomycetia bacterium, assembly GCA_964566255.1. GTDB lineage: Bacteria > Omnitrophota > Gorgyraeia > Gorgyraeales > Gorgyraeaceae > CAZMID01. The sequence goes on from CAZMID010000003.1 coordinate 15,847, forward strand.
CGTATTACGCCGATTACTACTTTTATTGTCTGCGCCAATAACCATGAAAAAAGTGCAGCCAAAAATACATCATTTTTCCCAAGGGTTACAAAAAAATTCATAGTTCCTCCTAATGTCTTACTTATAGATGATAGTATTATATATAATAGATAGGTCCTATGGCAAGTAAAAAGGAAATCTCACTAGGTAGATTATTATATTAGAATTTCAGGGTACCGCCAATACTAAAGGCAGTTTCGTTGATAAGTCGTGCTTCAAAATTAAATAAATACCAACTCCAAAGATTTGGCATTATATCACAGCCCAATACAGCACCAAAAATACTATCATCACTTGCATCAAATGTAGAGTAAAGTATACCATTTGTACTTTTTGTAAAATGGACATCGACATCTATATCTGAAAATGTTACGCCACTATATGGAACTATATAAAAATCCTTCATTCCTATAGGAAGTATAAATTTTTTGCTGACCAATAAACTTACTTGCCAGTCTTTTATTCCAAAATCCTCATTCGTTGCATCTACAGTCTCTGCGGTATCTCCACCTATCAACATCTTTTCAATATCTAAATCAATGCTTCTATATTGTGCATCTAATGTAAACTTAACACCATGATCTATAAACTCCCATAATTTTGCCTTTATTCCTGCTGCATATATAAAACCAGGGTCTGCTTCTACAGTAACACAGTCATCGTGCTGATCCCATTGTACGTTAAATTCAGACGAACCAACCTTTATGTAAGGTTCCAATACATTATAAAAATTATTTGATATTTTAAACATATAACTAGTTCCGTCCAATACAGCACCGTTAACATCAGCAGGGGATGAAGTAAGGTCTCTACTGAACATATACTCTGCATCTACACTAGCTTTTATACTCACACCGGACTCATAGCAGTCAAGGGTCTGACTTATAGCTAAATCTCTAAAACACAATGATTCTTCTGGTATGCTAATTTCAGGACCTCCTACCGTTGCTGCCAGGGAAGGTACAGTAAAACTCAAGAAAAATAAAACTATTAGTATTTTTTTCATATTTTCACCTAATTATATTTTTTAAAATTTCAATGTACCGCCAAACGTCAACGCAATTTCATTTAAAAATCTAGCTTCTATGCTATAAATAAAAGAGCTTCTTAAACTCGACATGATGTCGAATCCCATGAAAAAACCACCTACATCGTCGTTACTTGCATCAAAAAGTGAAAACTCAGAGACAGCAAAACCAGACTCTTTAAAAGACACATCCACAGTAGAATCAGACATACTCACACCAGTATAAGGTACTACATAAATACTTTGCCATCTTAATGGGACCTCAAATTTTTTACTTAATGCAAGTGAGGCCTGCCATTCCTCTATCTTAAAAATAGCTCCAGAATCACTTACAGTCGCACCTTCTCGTGTCATCTCTTCCACATCAAGATCTGCAATCCTGTACTGACTATCTGCAGTTAAGCGAATACCCCAAGCATCAAAATCCCACAAAACTAACTTTGCACCACCGCCCCATGTAAAACCAGAATCACTCTCAACTTCTAGATTATGCGCATCATTTTGTTTCCATTTCACTTCTAAATTAGAAGTGCCAAGTTTAATATATGGTTCAATTTTGTTAAAAATAGTAGCCCCTATCTTTGCCATGTACCACTGACCTTCTAACTCAGCACCTTCTATCTCAACAGGAGCTTTTAGGTCTTTTTCAAGTACAAATTCTGCATCAAAGGATACCTTCAGCTTAAAGGCCTCTTCATATTCATCTAGGGTATCGTCTATAACCTGTTGACGTAATATACTAGACATAGTAGGTACATCTAGATCAAGTGGATTACCTACAGTAGCGGCATGGGATGTTGTACTAATCATAAATATAGCCACCAATAATAAAAAAGATATAATATAGATACTTCTTGTATTCATTACGAATACCCTTTCTATGAACTATAATAAAATATAGTATTTTATCTTAATTTATAATGAAGTATACATTATGATATCTAAGTTGTCAAGTTTTGGGGAGGTTAAATATGAAACTGGAGCCTTTACCAGGAAAGCTTTCTACTCGTATACGACCTTTATGAAGAGTTATAATGTCTTTTACTATTGGAAGGCCTAAGCCTGTTCCTTCTTTTTTCTCACGCATCAAACTTACAAACTTATCAAAAATCTTATCCACTTCTTCCTTATCCATCCCTAAGCCAGTATCCTTCACTTCTGCCTGAATCTCATCCTGAAGCTCAGTTATCCTTATGGTAATAGAACCTTCATCAGTAAACTTTAAGGCATTTCCTATCAAATTCACAAACACCTGGGTTAATTTATCTTTATCAGCATTAATAACAATAGAATCTGTAGAAATCTCTTTTTTTATGTCTATTTTTTTGTTTTTGGCTAATTTCTCAAAACCTTTTACAGCCTCTTTAGCAAGTTTTACTATATCCAGTTTTTCTTTACTGAGTTGTATTTTACCTGATTCTATCTTTGAAAGATCTAATAAATCATTCACGAGTCTTGTAAGTCTATTTAACACCCTAAAAACATCGTCTAATATCTCTTTCTGCTTTGGTTGAATAGTACCTGCAAAACCTTTTTCAATATTATCTAGATTACCTTTTACTATACTTAAGGGGGTTCTTAATTCATGAACTACATTTATTACAAAGTCTGATTTCATTCTATCCAATTCCATTAGTTTTGAATTTGTCTTTTCCAATTCATCTTTTTTTAAGGCTATCTCTTTTTGAAGTCGGTCTCTTTCAAGTCTGGCCCTAAATTCTGCTATTGTCTTTTTAATCATTAAAGGCACTGAATCTTCGTAATTTTCCCTCTTTGGTAAATAATCAAAAGCCCCTTCCTTTATAAGCCTTACTGCAACTGCCTCATCTCCCTGGCCTGTCATTATAACTACTGGTATTTCTATTTTTTCTGCCTTGATTTCTTCTAACGTCTGAAGTCCACTTTTTTTAGGAAGATTGTAATCTAAAAGAACTATATGATATAAGTCCTTTTTTAAATGAGAGACTGCTTCTTCGCCTGAAGCGACATGGGTAATTTTGTATTCAAAGGAAGCTTCCCTCTGAAGTTTTTTCTGGACTATGAGGGCGTCTGTAGGATTATCTTCTACTAATAAAACATTTAATTTTTCTTTGGCCATTTTAATCTACCCCTTGGAAGATTGTATCACACAGATACAATTACTTCAAGGTGCTTCAATCTTTTAAATGCACATCTGCATATACTGCCAGCATCTCCTGGATTTTTTTAGAAGGTAAAATAACAAAATAATGATCTATTATGCAATGTGCCATTTCATGTGCAAGTATTTTTTCGTTTATAACATCTTCTAATGTATATATAGTATTTGTAGTATAGACATAAAAAGACGAGACGTTATTGGGTTCACTGAAAATCTCTTCGTATGCTTTATCTAATGCATCTTTAGTCTTATATATATTGATACTTACTTGGATATCTGACGGATACATATCTAGTATATCTTCAACTCTATTAAAAATCGCATCAAACTTATCTGTTAATATTTCTTTTACTGAAAGTTCCATAGATGATCTATATCTCCTAGGACTATAAAAATCAGAAAATCCAAGATTTATGGATCTGTCAACTTTTTCTAAATTAACTTCATTTTCATAAAAAATAGTACAAAATCTAGTTGAAAATGTATTGCCTTTTTCTTCTTCTAGATACCCTTGAGAATATACAGGATTCACAAAGATAAAAAAACAATATACAGTTACTAGAATAATATTAATTAATCTCATCAGCGTCTTATTTTAAAATATCCCAAAGCTTTTTTAAGACCTTGCTTATCTTTCTTAAGTTCTGAGACTACACCCTTTATATCTTCTTTTAAGAGCATCTCATTGTTTGTATTATCCGACAGTTTTTCTATCAAATTATCAATTTTTTCTGATACCTTGATTACATTTAAAAGCCCCATGCTAAGATCATCTGTCATATTATTGAAAGAAGTAACCAAATTTTGAAACTGATCCTTCTTCCTTATGTTTAGATTTGAATAAAGCTCTCCTGAACCAATTTTCTGGGCATGTTTCTCAAATCTATATACAGGTCCAACTAACCTATGTGTCATAAGAAGCACTATTATATAGGCTATTACAACAGAAACCAGCCCCACTATGATACCGCCAAATAATAAACCAGGAAGTAGATAGCTAGTAGTACTTTTCACAACCAATCTAGAGTTTTCAAAAGATGTCGTAAGCGTACGATTTGAAAAGATATAGACTATTATCCCAAAAATCACACATCCTAAAGCAACCAATCCGCAAAACTTTAGTATGAACTCTGCCTGAAAAGACTTATTTATAAAATAATTCTTGCGTTTCATATTCATATCACTCCTCCTTAGTTATTTGATATTATTTCTTCCAATAATGACTTATTTACCTTTATATCTGATTTTTTCTTGAGTTCTTGTATCCATTTATCCATTGCTGCTGTTTCTTTTCTTTGTCTTATAAGTGTTGCTATATCCTTTTCTACGTCTGAAAGGGACTTTTTTTCTCCGGAAGCTATATAATATTCTTCTATCTCATTGTCATATACACGAATTGAACCCGATACCCTTCTGGCCTCTCTTTCAAGTAAAAGCCTTAAAAGTGCCTGCTCCCAGTAATTTTCAATGGTCTTCATAAAATTCTTCTCTTTATCGATATTTTGCTTTTGGGCCTCTTGGAGTAATATCTCTTTTTCCAATAAACCATCTATATATCTTTTTCTGCCGCCTTCGGTCTCTAAAAAATATAACTTATCATGAGGTGTATGCCTTAATTCATACTTTAGATCTTCTACAGTCATCTTATAGTTATTCACATGGGCAACTACACGATTATCTCCTTCAGTTTTATTCCCAGAACACCCAACAACAAAAGAAAACACAAAAGAAATAACCAAAATATCATAAAATACTTTTTTCATAGACTACCTCCTTCTAACTTTTTATTAAAGACATTGCTTCTGCCCTTGTTTTTGGATTTTCTTTAAAGATGCCCCTTATGGCACTTGTAACTGTTGAAACCCCTGCTTTTTTAACTCCCCTCATACTCATACACAAATGCTCTGCCTCAATAATAACCATAACGCCCATTGGCCTGAGCTTTTTCATTACTGTATCAGCTATTTCAGTAGTAAGTCTTTCCTGAACCTGTAATCTCTTGGAAAAAATCTCTACGACCCTAGCAAGCTTACTCAATCCTGTAACCCTATTGTTTTTAGGGATATAAGCTATGTGGACCACGCCTATAAAAGGCAAAAGATGATGTTCACACATAGAATATAACGGGATACCTTTTAAAAGTACAATCTCATCGTGCTTTTCAGATAAAAGTACTTCTAGTTCTTTTGAAGGATCTTTTGAAATACCACCAAATATCTCTTCGTACATAAGAGCAACTCTTTCGGGTGTCTTTTTGAGATCTGACCTATCAGGGTTTTCTCCAATTGCTTCAAATATCATCCTTACAGCTTTTTCGATTTTGGTCTTATTCATACATCTCCTCACTTTCCTATGCAGAATTCTGAAAATATTCTATCAAGCGCTTCTTCTGTTATGGTATGACCTGTTACTTCTCCTAAAGTCTCAATAGATGAACGCACGTAAATACTCGCACAATCCATTGGAAGCTTTCTTTTTAAAATCTCTAAGACTTCTTCTATATCTTTAATAGAACGTCGTAATAAATTCAGCTGCCTATCATTAGAAATGCTTGCAAAATCTGCTGCTTTAGCTTTACCTTCAAATATAACATCTTTTATCGTATTTTCCAATTTATCAATGCCTGATGAATCTAAAACTGAAGTATATACTATTGGTTTCTTAGGAAAAGATTTTCTAACCCTTTTAACATCTATAGCTTTTTTCAAATCTACTTTATTTATAGCTATTATCACTTCTTTGTGTTTATCCTTAATATTATTCATCAGGTTTAAATCATCTTTATTTAATTTTTTTGAATAATCTAATACAAAAAGAATCAGGTCTGATGATTCTATAGAAAAATGACTCCTCTTTACACCCTCTTTTTCTATTGCACAATCTGTGGTTGTTATCCCTGCTGTATCTGTAAGGACTAGTGGTATTCCTTTAATATTTACAATCTCTTCTATGGTATCCCTTGTAGTACCCGGTAAATGTGTAACAATAGCCCTTGATTCTTTGAGTAAGGCATTCATTAAACTTGATTTACCTACATTGGCCCTTCCACATATAACCAGTTTTATGCCTTGTCGTAAAATCTTTCCTTCGCGAGCAGAAGAGATTAATTTTTCTACAGTCTTCTTGATCTCTTTAAGCCTATTAAATATATCTTTTTTCTTTAAATTATCTATATCTTCTTCTGAAAAATCTATGGCTAACTCAATGTGAGCCAACACATTTACTAACTTATCCCTTATATCATTAATCTTTTTTGAAAATAGTCCTCCTAGATTATCTGCTGCAACCTTTAGGCTTAAATCAGTCTTTGATCTTATTATATCTAAGACTGACTCTGCCTGAAGTATATCTATCCTTCCATTCAAAAACGCCCTCTTAGTAAATTCCCCTGGCTCTGCAAGACGAACATCATTTACTAAAACCAGATCTAAAATCTTTCTAAGGGGTACTATACCGCTATGACAATTAATTTCAACTACATCTTCTTTTGTATAGCTCTTTGGAGCGCGCATTATTGTTAAAATTACCTCATCTATAATATCTTTTTTGTCAACAATGTGGCCATAATGGACTGTGTAGGTCTTAAAACCAGATGGTTTTTTACCATTCCTTGGTAAAAATATCTTATCCATAATCTTAAGCGAATCTTTACCGCTAAGACGCACTATACCTATACCGCCTTCACCTATAGGAGTTGATATTGCTACAATTGTATCGTCTAATTTTATGCTGGCCATAGTATTTCTTGTTTTTTAAAAAATCTTATTGCTTCACTTACGACATAAAAAGAACCGGTAACTAATATTAGATCTTCACTACTAGCTATATCAAGGGCTATATTTAAAGCCGTATCTACATTATCAGTTATTTTTACCTCTTTTTCAGAAAAATTCTCTTTTAAACTAATCGGATTTTTTGCGCGTTCATTACAAGATTTTGTTAAAATTACTAAATCACTAAATTTATCCAACTTGCTACTTACACCTTTTATATCTTTATCACTTGATATACCAAATATACATATAAATCTTTTGTAAGAAAAAATATTTTTTATCGACGATAAAACTGCTGCCATACTAGCTACATTTTGTGCTCCATCTAAAACTACATAAGGCTCTTTTTGAATAATCTGTAATCTCCCAGGCCATGAAATATTTTTCAGTCCTCTTTGTATAGTATCCTCTATTATTCTTAATTCAGATTTATCCATAAATTTTGTTATAGCTATACCTAAAGCTGCATTCTCAACCTGATGAGAACCTAATAAATTTAATTCTAGATTTTTATATGAATAACTAGAGCTATCCAGATTAAAAACTTGATGAGTATCATTTGAATCGATAATATTATAATTTATATCTTTGGTTACCTCATATAAGGGGAGATTTTTTTCCTTACAAACTCTTCTTATAACTGATATTACTTCTTTTTTCTGATGAGACGTAAATATAGCTTCAGGATTTTTTATAATACCAGCTTTTTCCTTTGTAATCTCTTCTAAGGAATTACCTAATTTATCAGTATGCTCTAAACTGATGCTTGTTATGCCACAAATAATAGATTCTGTAACATTTGTTGCATCTAACCTACCACCAAGTCCTGTTTCTAAGATAGCTATATCTATATTTTCCTCTTTAAAATATAAAAAACTACACGCTGTGAGAATCTCAAAGAAAGATAACTTACCTAAGGTTTCATGATCTCTAAATTCTTCGGCAACTAACTTTATTCTTTCAATGAGTTCTATAAATCTATCTTTGGGTATAACACATTCACCGAAAATCCTAATCCTTTCTCTTATATCCAAAAGATGAGGAGAGGTATATAATCCTACACGATATCCAGCTTCTTTTAAAATAGAACTTATGATAACGCACGTTGAGCCCTTGCCTTTAGAGCCGGCTATATGTACTATCTTAATGCCTTGATGAGGGTTTCCTAAACGCTCCAGGAAAGCATACATCCTCTCTAATCTAAAACTTGAGGCATAACTATATTTTGGGATTTTTTCAAAATTTATGAAGGAATCGATATAGTCAATGGTTCTTATGTAATCCATTAAACATCGCTCAATGTTTAAAGTGCCTGGCACCAGTAAAAACCATACTTATGCCAGCTTCATCACATGATTTTATAACAGATTCATCGCGTATGGATCCGCCTGGTTGGATAATGCTGGTTATACCTGCTTTTTTAGCCTCTTGGATAGCATCTTCTTTTGGGAAGAACGCATCACTTGCACAAATAGATCCCTTACATCGGCCATTTGATTTTCTGATGGCAATTATCATTGAATCTACCCTGGACATCTGTCCTGCACCAATACCAATGGTCTTTGTATCACTACACAAGACTATTGCATTGGAACGAACGTGTTTTACTATCTTCCATCCAAAAAGAAGAGATTTTATTTCTTGAGGAGTTGGTTTTTTCTTAGTAGCTATTTTTAAATCTTTTTCTTCTATATTTAAAATATCTCTATCTTGAATGAGTAGGCCACCTACTACCTTTTTTAAATCATAATCCTTCTCTATACCCTTAAGAGGTCCTACCTCTATTAATCTCAAATTCTTCTTGGTCTTAAAAACCTCTATTGCCTCAGGTTCATAGTTAGGTGCAATAACGCATTCGGTAAAACCTGCTGAAGTTATTGCCTCAGCCGTAGCTTTATCGCATTTTCTATTTAAGCCAACAATACTTCCAAAGGCAGATACCCTATCACAATCCAATGCATCAATATAGGCCTTTTTTAAACTATCTCCCTGTGCTGCACCGCAAGGATTTGTATGTTTAATCACGCTCGCTGCTGGTTCCTTAAATGATTTTACTATCTCAAGGGCCGCATCGAGGTCTATTATATTATTAAAGGAAAGCTCTTTTCCTTGAAGCTGTTTAGCATTACTTATGCCAACTATATTTATATTTTTATCTCTATAAAAACCTGCCTTCTGGTGGGGGTTTTCTCCATATCTTAAAGACTGTACTTTTTCAAAAGAAAGCCCTAATGTATCAGGAAAAGACTCATCTTTAGATTCAGATTTACCATTTACTTTTTCTTTTAAATAGTTATAAATAGCTGTATCGTATTTAGAAGTTTTCTCAAATACCTCAACCCCTAATTTAAAATGCAGTTCATCTGAGATAGATCCGTTATTCTTCTTTAAATCTTGTAAAACATCCTTATACCTATCAGGATTACATAAAACTACTACGTCTTTAAAATTTTTAGCAGCCGACCTGAGCATGCTGGGACCGCCTATATCTATTTTTTCAATGGCCTCTTCAAGTTTAACACCTTTCTTTGCAACAGTATTTTCAAATGGATATAAATTTACGACAACCATATCGATTAATTCTATTCCATGCTTTCCAACCTGCCCCATATGGCTTTCATCTTCACGAAGCGCTAAAAGTCCTCCATGGATCTTAGGGTGAAGGGTCTTTACTCTGCCACTTAACATCTCTGGAAAACCAGTATAATCTGAAACAGACCTTACTTTTATTCCTAAACTGGCTATAAGTTTTGCGGTGCCTCCTGTAGATAATATCTCTACACCTAGTTCATTAAGACCTTTTACGAATTCATCAAGACCTGTCTTGTCTGATACGCTAATAAGTGCCCTTTTTACTTTACGCATAAATTACCCCTTTCCTTAAACATTAAATCTTATATTTATCATGTCTCCATCTTTAACTATGTACTCTTTTCCTTCTACTTTCAATAAACCTTCCTCGCGTGCCTTATGCATAGAACCACATTTAATAAAATCTTCAACATTTACAACCTCTGCCCTTATAAAACCTCTTTTCATATCGGAATGCACTTTACCAGCTGCTTCTACTACAGGTAACCCCTTCCTTAAATACCAACCACGCGATTCCTTTTCACCTGTTGTAAAAAATGTAATAAGATCTAGTTCTTTAGAAATCAATTTTGAAATATCTTCTCTAAAATTATAACCAGGGCCCATTTCTTTTAAGAACTTTTCTTTCTCAGATGGCTCTAGCTCTAAAAGCTCCAATTCTGTCTTTCCAAAAAACTTAATACATCGTAAATTGTTTGATTTGCAATATTCCTCAAGGGGCTTTATCTTATCGCTTAACGCACTTGGATCTTGATCCTGAATATTAATTGCTAGAATTAATGGTTTTAAGCTTAAAAGTACTAAACCAGAGATCAATTTTAATTCATCTTTATTCAATATTGCCTTGGATAAAAATTTACCTTCCGAAAGAGCACTTTGACATTTTTCTAACGCCTTTGATTCCTGGTCAGAGTCAGATTTTTTCTCCTTTTCTATTCTGGAGAGTCTAGTCTGTACAACTTCTAAATCTGATATGATAATATCTGTAAGGCATTTTTCAAAATCCTTCTTGGGATCATCGCTAAAAAACGCCCCTACCACGCATATAAATAGATCTATATCCTGCAATTTAGAAAGATCTTTTTTATTGAAAGATGCGATAGAGCCAATATCTATAAATGTAAACTCGGGAAACGTTTGTTTCTTAGAAGAAAATATTTTAGAGATCTTTTCTACGCGATAATCTATTGTCTTAAATACACCAATATTGCCTGATGCATTAGTCTGCAATAATATTTTAAATATAGTGGTCTTTCCACTTTGAGGAGGGCCAATTATACCTATTTTCATTGATGAGGGTCTAAAATGCAGTTACTGCCTTACAACTATGTCGTCTATCTCTATATGAAATCCTCTTTTAGTATCCTTTATATCTGCAGCAGCGATCTTATTTCGTATTTGTATTACTTCTACATAACCAACGATATTATTTCTCTTGTGAACACTAAAGCTATTCCCTACTTCAATACCGTCTTTTCTTCCTAAGTTTATAACTACAAAATTATGTTTTCTATTTACAGTAACAACCTTGCCCCTCAAACCTGAAGACTTATTTATGTATTCAAATGGAGAGGTTGGTGTAAGCTTTGCTAGTCTGCGAGGCCCACTCTCTAAAACAATAGGTGGAAGTTCTACTTCATCTGGTGCATGATAAGCCTCGGCCCTAACTTCTTTCTGCTTTGTCTCTTTCGTGAAAGCAGCCTTTAATTTATCAAAACTATCCTCAAGTCCAGATAACTTAGTTTTTAAAAGGCGATTTTCCTTTTTAATATTTTTATATTTTGCTATAAAACCTTTTGAGGTAAGGTGCTTTAATTTATTTTCAAAAAAGATTTTACCTTTTCTTATCTTGACAAGTTCTCTATTTAGGCCATCCATCTCTCCTAAGACTGTTTCATATTGAAATTTTAGGTCTTTATTCCTTGCCTCTAAGATAGTCAGCTCTTCTTCAACTGTTTGTACCTTTGTCTTCAAACTTTGATTCTCTCTGACTAAAGCCGTGGCCTTTTTATCAAGTCTATTCATATTGGCTACATTTACCTTAAACATAGTATCTAATGTAGTGTAATCAATATAAAGCCTCTCTTTCTCCATAAAAAACCAGAGAGTACTAAAACTACTTAATAATACTAATATTACTAATATCAACAATATAAGACGTATGGTCTTATCCATAATTTTTCCTTGTTAATTTTATTATACCATAGATTTTATTTTTAACAACAACTAATAACTGTTTTTGTTTTAAAATTATATTTTTTACATCTTTTAAATCTTCAAATATCAAATAAATACTGGGCACAAGAAAAAGAGTAAATATAGTTGAAGAGGCCATCCCTCCTATCACAGTAATCGCCAAAGGAGACCATAAATTTGCTGATTCACTTCTATCAAATGCCATTGGCATAAGACCAAGTATCGTCGTAGAAGTCGTCATAACTATAGGCCTCAAGCGGTCTTGACTAGAGGTTATTATTGATTTTATCATATTGCTGGGACTTTGTTCTCCCACCTTTGTCTTTCTTCGTAAAAAATTTATCCTATCCACTAAAACGATTGCATTATTAACAACAATACCTGCAAGCATAATAGCACCTATTATTACTCCTCGACTTATTGGCTTACCGGTAATCTTCAGTGCAAAAATTACTCCTATAACTGCTAGGGGAACTGATATCATTATAATAAATGGTTGTGTATAGGATTCAAAGAGGGAAGCCAATACCAGATATACTAAAAATATTGTTATCCATAGTACCCCTGTAGGAAATGCCCATAATTCCTTCTCATTCTCAAGATTCCTTTCATAATTCCCTCCTATCCTATAATAATAATCCCTTGGAAACTCCATATCTGACAGACTCATCCTAATCTTTTTAACAGCCTTTACAAGAGAATCTTGTGTAACAAGGCTAGATATATGCACAACCCTCATCTTGTTCTTGCGGACTATCTCACTGGAGCCTATCTGAGGTGTAAAATTAGCAACTTGTTCTAATAATATTGGATTTCCATCTTTTGAAAAAAGCGTCAATTTCCTAAGGTCATCCAAACGATCTCTATCTTCTTTCCTCAGGCGCGACACCGTCTCTATCTCCCTGGACTCTGTATGATATAATGTAGCCCTCAATCCCCTTATTTCAGAATGAAGCGTCTCTGCTATATCTTTTGCTGTCAGACCAAACATAGCTGCTCTTTCTTTATCAACGGTTATGCCCCATTCAGGCCTTCCGCTGATCCTCGACATCCTTATATCTTCAAAACCTTCCATGATCCCGAGTCTTGTAGCGATTGATACAGCTAATTCCTTTAATATCTCATAATCATAACCATAAAGATCTAATACGATTTCCTTTAAACCTTTTTCTTCTATCTCTGAAAAATAAATAAAACCTCCCTTATACTTCTGTTCCACTACCTGAGCCCTAGCCCGTATATCATCTATAACAGATTTGGTCGTACGCCTTCTATGGGAAAGCGGCATAAGTTTTACATATAGCTTACTGGACCATGGCTCCACACGAGAAGTAAATGTCTTTATCTCTGAAATATCAGAAAGGAGTATTTCTATTTCTTTTACCATATCATCAGTTACATCAAGTTTTGCACCAGGTTCCAACTCTATAAATATGGTAAATCTTCCTTCTTCTGTCCCTGCCATAAATTCACTATCTATCTTGGATCCTAAAAATAACATAAATACCAAAATCACAATTGCTACACCTAAAAATACATACCTCCACTTCAATGCCATGTTTAAAAAGTATCTATAATACTTCTTTATATTTAAAAAGAGATCTTTCTTAAACATAGACTTTTTGGGTTTTATCCTGCTGGTCGGGCTTTTTATGCGATCTGAAATCATAGGCACCAGCATCAAGGCAACAAATAATGAACTGACTAAAGCATATGTTACCGTCAGCCCCAATCCGCTCCATAGCATGCGCGTAGCCTTATTCACAAATACAAATGGCAAAAATACTATTATTGTAGTTATGGTAGAAGCAAATATCGCAAGTCCCACTTCACTGGAACCACTTACGACCGCCTGCGTAAATTTTGGCCTCCAGCTCGACTCAGAAAAATCGATGCCTTTTTTCTTCTTATCAATATTATCAAGGACTACTATAGAATTATCCACTAACATACCTATACCAAGTGCTAATCCACTGAGCGTCATAACATTTATGGATATCTTATAAAAATACATCAGTATAAATGTGGCCATGACTGATATGGGAATCGTAACAGCTATTATAGAAGTCACCCTCGGATCCCTTAAAAATAATAAAAGCACCATCACTGCTAAAATGGCCCCATAAAAAAGTGATTTCTTTACAGCATTTATGGCATCTTTTATTGCATTTGCCTGATTCAATGTAGCCTTTATAAATATATTCTTATCCAATGTCTTCTTTAGGCGAGCAATCTCTTCTTCTATGTTAGAGACAACCTGGATAGTATTTGCAGTTGATTCTTTTTGTATGTAAATAGATACTACTGGCTCTATATCCGTCCTTGCATAATTAGTAGGCTCTAAAAAAGAATCCCTGACTTTCGCAATCTCTTTAAGTTTAATGATAGAACCATGAGGCGTAGTAGTAACGCCAATATTTTTTATGTCATCAAGAGATTTAAACTCCCCCATTATCCTTATAAGAAACTTATTTTTTCTGCGTTCAATATCGCCTGCCAATAGATTTAGATTATTCGCGCCAAGTGAATTGACCACATGTTCCATGGGGATATGATATTGATATAATTTATTTTTATCTATTTCGACTAAAATCTTACGTTCTCTACCACCATATACATCTACATTAGCCACGCCTTCCACTCGTAATATGCTCTCTTTTATCCCCTCATCCACGACCTTCCTTAGTTGTTCAGGTGTGTAGCCCTTGCCTGTAATCGCCAATAAAAGTATTGGCAGATCTGTTTCTTTATATTGTGCTATTATTGGTTTTTGGATTTCCTTGGGAAGCTTGTCTCTTATCTTTGAAAATTTCTCTCTTACTTCTAATGCAGCAAATTCCATGTTAGTGCCTGGTTCAAACTCAAGCCATATCCTGGATTCCCCGGCCTTTGAAGTAGAATATATATTTTCTAAATAACTTACGGTAGAAACTGCCTCCTCTATAGGCCTTGTGACAAGGGTCTCTACTTCCTGTGGTGGCATACCACCTCTTACGGCTACGATTATACTTATATCTCCATACGCTACGTTAGGTTTTAATTCAACAGGTAATCTCGTTAAAGACACGCTTCCCACAAGCAATATCCCAAGAAACAACATAAATATCGTAACAGGCCTTTTAACTGAAAATTCAGATAGGTTCATGTGCTAGAGCCTTCTTTTAATTCATACCACCTGCCAGGACCAAGTGGACCCTTGGCTACAACTAGTCCTCTATCTAATAATTCCTTTAAGTCCCTTGCTGCCGTTGGAACAGATATATTAAATTTATCCGCATATTCTTTGCGTGTAATCTTTTCTACTTCTTTTAAATACTGCAGGAGTTCTTCATGGCGCCTGTTAAATTTTTGTGGTGGTTTTTCTTCTGGTTCAGGCGCAGGTTTTTCTTCTTTTTTAACAGACTCATCAGGAAGCTCTATTTTAGGAGGCGGAGTTGGTTTTTCTTCTTTTGGTAAAGGAGGTGCTACCTTAGGAGGTGGTAATTTTACTTCGGGCGGAGGCAGTGTAATAATTTTTGGTTTTTCTATAGGAGCTACTCTAACAGGCTTTTCTTCTTGTATAGGGACCGTTTTCAAAACTGGTTTTACCTTAATAAATCCAGCAACAATAGTATAAATACATGGTATTACAAAAAGTGTCAATATCGTAGAAACCAACAATCCGCCCATTACTGTTATTGCCATTGGACTTTGAAGCTCTGAACCTTCAGCTATACCTAATGATAAAGGTAACAGCCCTAAAACCGTGGTCATGGTAGTCATAAATATAGGCCTAAGCCTGGTCTTACCAGACTCGATAACCGCCTCTATTAATTCAGTCCCCTTCGCCCTTAATCTGTTTATAGAATCAATAAGAATAATACCATTATTGACAACAATACCTCCTAATATTATAAGTCCGAGCATAACGACTACGCTGATAGGCGTATGAGTTAAAAATAATGCAAAAAATACCCCTATAAGGGATAGCGGTACTGTAAACATAATAATAAAAGGCTGCCATAAAGATTCGAATTGCGCAGCCATTATCATATACACTAGAAGTATTGAAAGTATTAATGCAAACCTTAAAGACTTAAAAGATTCTTGCATCTCTTGACTTTCGCCTGATAAAGATACAGAAAGATCTTTTTCTATATCTTTAGAGTTGGTAAATTCTCTAATCTTTTCATTTTCTACCCTATCTATAAGCCTATTAATATCTATTATTACCTTATCTAATGCCCTGTCGGCTATATTTGCTGTTACGAGAACGACCCTCTGCTGATCAAGTCTTTTTATCTCAGTCGGACCAAGGCCTTGCGTTATATAAGCTACTTCTGAAAGTGGTACCTCTATATCAAGCGGTGAATGAATTAGTATATTTCTGATCTGGGAAAGTTTTTTTCTGCCCTCTTTTCTTAATCTAACTCTTACATCTATCTCTCTACCTTCCTCTTTAAATTTAGTAGCCACTACACCTTTTATAGCAGTATGAGCAGCCTGAGCAATTACAGCTGTTGAAAGGTTATAAAGTGCTGATTTATCTTTTAAGACGTTAACCTTTGTCTCAGGCGAAGGCCTCGCAAGACTTGTACGTACGCCATAGATACCTTTTATATCTGAAAGGTCTTCTTTAATATATTCTGAGACCTCCTCAATCTTTTTAAGGTCTTTTCCTTTAATCTCAATAACAATAGGGGCTGAACCTTGAAGTGCGGTTTTAAAAACACTCTCCTGTAAAATATATTCTATCTCTGCGCCTTCTAAATTCAATCTATCTAACTTAGTCTTTAAGGTCTCTATTACTTTAGAGGTAGCGCCATATCCTCTTCCCTTTTTAAGGCTTACTATTATCTGAGACTGATGTGAACCCATTGTCTCAAGCCCTTGCGCATAATCCTTCTTTTTGCTCGAACCTATATTCAGCGCTACGCCCTCAACGTCTTTTGCATCAAAAAGTATTTTTTCTATTCTTTTTACAATGCCATCTGTTATATCCAATTTTGTACCACTGGGCATATTTACTTTCATAATAAATTCGCGCTGGTCTACCTTTGGCATAAATTCTCTGTCTATAAACATAAAAAGGCTCATAATTAAAATAAATACTGCGACTACGCCTAATAAAAATATCCATCTATACTTCAATACTTTTTTTATCATCGCTGAATAAATAATTCCTATGCCAGATGTAAAATCCTGCCTATTATTAGAAATAGCATTTATTCCCTTGAGCTTTTTTGATATACGAGTAAAAAATTTCTCAGAGATCTTTTGTATACCCTTATGGGAGTGTGTATCTACTGCCGTTAAACGCGGGATTAAGGAAAGGGCTACTATCAGAGAAGCCATAAGAGAAAATGTCACAGTAAAAGCAAGCTCTCTAAAAAGCTGGCCTGCCACACCTACGACAAATACCATGGGTAAAAATACTGCCACCGTAGTAAGCGTTGAAGAAAATATAGCGCCTGACATCTCGCTCGCCCCAACCTTTGAAGCCTCTTTAATGTCTTTTTGTTTCTGAAAAAGGCTGTATATATTCTCAATGACAACTATTGCGCTATCCACCAGCATACCTATGCCTAAAGCAAGTCCTCCCAAAGAAAGCATATTTAATGTAATACCATTAAAGTACATAAGGCTGAATGCAACCATTATAGATATAGGCATAGAAAACGCTACGATCAATGAGGCCTTTATGTTCCTTAAAAATAAGAAAAGTACTAAAAATGCAAGTATCCCTCCCTGGATAGCTGCCTGCATAACCCCGCGTATTGATTTTTTAATAAAAATAGACTGGTCATATACTATCTTAATATCAATACCTTCAAGCAGATCCTTTTCTATAATATCAAGTCTTGAACGCACCTTTTGTGAAACCAGTATAGTATTGACTCCGGCTTGCTTTTGGACTGATATTGAGATATTTTCTTCTCCGTTATATCGGGATATACTACTACGCTCTTGAAAGGTATCTTTTATCTCTGCCATATCCTTTAGATATATAAGCCGGTGTGCCTTCTCTGGCCGACTAAATTCCCTTTTGTCTGGATCAAGTTTTTCTTCAGGTTCGTCTTTGGCCACAACTGTAACACCTATCTCCGAAACTATTTCAAATTCTCCCATGGTCCTAATCAGATATTCATAGAAATGCTCTTCTATTGTGCCGGCTGGATAATTTAGATTTGATGACTTTAATGCATCTACTACCTTTGTTATAGAGACATTGGATGCCCGCAGTCTTCCTTCGTCTACTGCAACAAGAATCTCTCTTTCAAGTCCGCCGCTTATATTACACGATGCAACGCCTTCCACCTTCTCAAGTTCATCCTTTATGAATTTTCTGGAAAGCCTCAAAAGTTCTGATGGGGATTTATTACCTGTAATACTCAGTGTAATGACAGGTAATTCAAACGGATTGAATTTCATAACTATCGGATCAGCAGAACCAAGGGGGAGTCTTTCTTTTATGAGATCTATTTTTTCACGCACCCCGAGTGAGGCAAAATCCATATCAGTACCCCAATTAAATTCAGCAGTAACAATAGAAACCCCCTCTTTCGAAATAGAGCTTATACGCTTTAATCTACTTACAGTGCCAACTGCTTCTTCTATTATCTTTGTAATGAGGGTCTCTACTTCTTCAGGGGCAGCATTTTCATATGTAGTAACTATTGTAAGTTGCGGGTATGTAATAGACGGGAAGAGTTCTCTAGGCAAGCGGCTCAGGGATATAAGCCCGAGCATCAATACGCCCAGAAAAAACATAGAAGTTGTAACAGGCCGATTTACTGAAAACTCTGGAAGTCTCATTCTTCAAATACACTCTCCTGTACCTCTATAACCTCCACAGGCATTCCGTCTCTGAGTTCCTGTGGAGTATCTGTCACTACCAATTCTCCTTCATAAAGGCCAGATTCTATGACAGTGTAATCAGTTGTCACATAGGCTACCTCGACAGGCTTGGCATGGATGGTGTTATTATTATCAACAGTAAAAATTTTATATCCGTCATCATCTTTATCTAAACTTAAGCTCGGTACAACCACTGCATTCTCAAATTCAGCAACGGTTATCATGGCCCTTGCAAACATGCCTGGCAAAAGTAATGCATCTGGATTTTCTATGCCAACTCTAACAGTAAGAGTTCTGGATTTTCCTTCAATAACAGGAAAGACATTGTCTACAACTCCTTCAAAATCAAGATCTGAATAAGCATCTACAGTAACCTTTGTATCTTGTCCAAGCGCAATCTTATCTATATCCTTTTCAACTATACCGAGCTCTACAAAAACCTTCATGGTATCGTATAATGTCGCAATCTTATCGTGTGGAGTAACAAATTCTCCCTCTTCTACGTCTCTAGAACCTAAAACTCCGTCTCGTGGGGCATAAAGATCTGTCTTCTCAAGCTCTGATTCTGCTGACTTAAGCTCTACTTCAGCTGAGACAACCTGGAGCTCAGCTGACTTAGCCTCTAATTCTACCTCCTCCAGCTTCGTCTTTATAATGCCGCCTATCTTATAAAGATTTTGATGGATTTCTAATTTCTTTTTTGTTGCAAGGGCCTGCATTTTAGTAGATTCTAATTTACTCTTAGAATACTCCACCTTTAATTCAGCATCCTTTCTGTTTAAAACAGCTATTAAATCTCTTTTATAAATAACATCCCCTTCTCTATAATTAATAGTCTCTACCACGCCATTCACTTCAAATTTAAGCTCTATTTCCAAGGCACCTTTGACTGTACCCATTACAGGTAGATCATCCTTAAAATCTGTCAATGTTATTCTATAGCACCTGACCGGTATAGCGCTTGAAGCTTGTGATTGAGGCATAGCCTCCATACCTTTAGCGGTATCTTTTTCTTTAATTTGTTTTTGGGCTTTTTTAGATTTGGTAAATATATTCGGTATGGATATTTTTTTTAAAGGGGTTTTATTTAATAATGTCATACCCCAGAGAACTGCAAATCCTACCACCCATAAAGCTATAAACGCTATTAATATTATCTTTGTCTTTTTTATCATTTTATTTTGCCTACATTAGCCAGCATAAAATTTTCACTATCCAAAAACAGTGCATATCCTGTTGCCTTGTTTAATTTTGCCATGGACTGGTAGAGGCTACCCATTAATTCAATATAGTATGATTTTTCATCTGTCAAATTCATGTGCGCCTGCATAAGCTCTGAAAATGGAATCTCATTCAATTCTGAACGGGCCTTTGCAATCTTAAGCTCTTCTTCCCTGTATTTAATCTTATTCAAATTAGCATTTGCCTGAATAAATCCTTTCCTGTAATCCAGGTGGGCCTCTTTCACCTCTCTTAAAACATTATCTTCTGCCTCGCGTAATTCCTCCCTGGCCTTATCCAATGCTATCTGGCTGGATTTCTTCTCGGAAAAACTCTGCAGATTATCAAGAAAGTTAAATTCCACTGACTGGCTAGTAGATTCTGTCCTGGACGTTTGACCATGTTTTTCACTTGTCTCATCTTCTGTATAAACAGTAGAAAGTGTATTACCGCCTAAAGGCTTTGAAAACTTAATTCCAAAATACCAGTCATTTTCCATAGTCAAATCTTCAGATTCATACGCCCCACCGGATTTGCCATAATTTCCTGTAAGATCCACCTTTAGCTGATCTTTAGAAAGTGCTATCTTACGGTTATACTCATTAAATTCCACCATATGTTTTTTTGCCTTAAGATCTGGTCTGTATCTAGAAGCTAAATCCATGCATTCTTCTAGTCCCACATCTATATATACCGGCTTTAAATCCGTCATATCTACATCTACTAAAGTATCTATTTCTTTTGAGTCTTCTACACCCATTGCCTGCTGTAAAACCAACCTTGCCAAAGATAGATCATTTTCACTTGAGGCAACCTGATAATTAATCTGTTTCATCTGGGACTTTACCTGCAAAAATTCAGCCTTTGTACTTAATTCAAGTTCAAACCTCTTCTTTGCAGTATCAAAAACAGTTCCTGTCTCTTTTAAAAGAGACCTTTGCAGCCCCACATTAATTGAACTGGCCATATATGAATAAAAAGACATCTCCACCTCGAGCCTCAAATCCTGCAAAACCTTATCATAGTTCTCTGTCGAGGCCTTCATGTTGCTAACTGCCTGTTCAACCGCATATTTAAGTCGCCATCCATAATAGAGCGGATATTCAAATTTGAGTTTATATTCCTTGTCTGTAAAATCCTGTATATTCGCAGTAGTTTTTCCTGTTGTCTCCAGATAACTAAAACTTGCTGCTGGGAAAAGGGCCCTCCTTGCCTCTCTTATTTTAAGCCTTGAGAGCGCTATCTCTTCCTTGGCTATCCTTGTAACTGTGCTATTTTCCAATGCAAGGTCTACTGCATCGTTCAAACCTAGATCTCTAACATCCAGACTTTTCGGACTGGGTAACTTTGCGTGAAAAGTATCTTTAGTATCAAATATTATCGGGATATCTATCCAACGATCCTTTTCTCCAAGTGCTTCTGGAAAAGGTTGATACCTTTGATACATCCAGACTGCCTTTAAAGAGGCCTCGTCCAGTTCTGTAGAGTCCGAAGACTCAGAAACATAGGCATCCTTCAGCTCTCCCCAAGGAGAAAGTAAAATCTTTAACCTTAACTTCCCCTTTGAGTCATATACTACAGACCTATCAGGCATAGGAGAAATAGAATCATATATCTCATTTGATAAATCTACGATATATTGTATTAGAGATTCGTTTTGGATGGCTGGTTGATAAGAAAATACTTCTGTGGGCGATATAAATACAATTATTACAGCAAAAGATAATAATATAGCGCTTTTAATGTGCATAACCTCTCCTGTGAAGGAGAAGTATATCACACGATTACCCTTTTGTCAATATAGGGTTATAAAAATACTGATACAGTTTTGATACGGTTTAAAGATTTATAAAAATATCCCTTATAACAACACTAGCTGCGCCTAATGCAACAGCATCACGGCCAAGATGTGCAGGTATTATCTTTACAACATTAGCAGGCTCCTCAAAGGCCCACTTTCTTACTGTCCTTCTTAATGGCTCTAAGAATAAACTGCCGGATTTTTCAATGCCGCCACCTATTATAACTATCTCAGGGTTAAATAAATTAACCAGATAAGCAACCCTTACACCTAAGTTGACAGCTGCATCTTCCAAAAGCTCTATTGAAAGGGTATCGCCTGATTTTGCCGCATCTATTATACTCTCTACTGTAAGGTCGTCTAATTTCTTTCCTGCAATATCTGATATACTGGACTTTATACCTTCTTCTTTTATTAGTTTCCTTGCCTGGGCTAACAATCCTAAGTCCAAACCTAAAGGCAGTAAAAACGAAAGGTTCTTTGAAAGCTTCAGATACTCTCCGTTCCTGGGATAGTTTATACGAATCTCTCCTGCTGAACCACTGGTGCCGCAATACATCCCGCCTTTTATAATAATCCCGCTTCCTACATCAGAATACATATAAATAACATCCTGCGAATCCATAGGAAGTGCATGCATCTTCTCGCCAAAGGCCGCAAATGTAGCGTCATTTCCAAGAAAAGAATGTATCCCAAATCTTTCTTCAATAAGTCCCTTCAAGGAAACATAGCTTGTACGCATACCAGTTCTTGTAGAATCCCTTACCGTACCAAGGTTTTCATCTATAACCCCGCCAAGGCCTATACCAACACCTTTAAGTTTATCCTTACTAACACCTTTTTTCTTTATCAATTCATCTATCAATTCAAGCGATTTATCTATAATCTTATCCATGCTTCCTTTTTCTCTTTTCTTTTCAATCCTTGCTATTGTCTTACCTGAAAGATCTGTAACCAATCCTATCATAGTAGCGCCTTCTGCGCCCATATGGCCAAGGTCAAGTCCTATAGCATAACCATTCTGCTCGTTGAGCTTAATAAGGGTTGGCTTCCTTCCGCCAGAGGAGGATTCCATTCCACCTTCAATAATAAGTCCTGCATCAATATAGGTATTTATATAATTTGACACTGTTACTATATTAAGGTCTGTTATCTTTGAAATATCTGCCCTTGTAATAGGGCCATTTCTGCGGATGAGCTCTAATATGGAAAAATTTTTCTTCTCATGATCTGAAAGTAAATGCCCCTGAAAAACCTGGTTTCTCCTGATAGGCATAACCTACCTCCTTTGGGTTAAAACACCCCTTTATAATAAATACGTAATATATGTTGGGTGTCAAGCGTTGGGTAAAAATCTCCATAAGGGCTGGCAGCGGCACCCCACACTGGGGAGACAACACTACCCTCACCAAACTGTATTGTTAAGAGCCCATGTTCAGTAACACTATAATTAAGCTCTAAAAATATATTATGATGATTCTGATATTTTAAATCGCCGCTTGTATTCAGACGATATAGATTGTATGCCTTTGAGAATGTATATTTCAAGAATCCTGTAAGTTTGGGAGTAAAGCCATATCTAAAGGTCGTGCTAAAATGATTTATATTATCATCTATACCTGATGCAAACTTAAAGTCATTCTTTGTATAGTCTAAATCTATTCCTAATTTTTTAGATGGCTTTAAAGAAATACCCATTCTATATATATTAAAACGATCGTATGGCGGTAAATCAAAAAAGTCCTGATCGTATAAATATCTATCCTTCTTTGTATAGGTATCCCCTTCTATTGTCTCAGTAGTAAAACCATAATCATTCAAAAGAGATCTAGGATTGTCTCCTGTAGCAAAAGTAGAATCATTTGTATTTTCATATATACCAAAAACACTTATCCAGTCATCTGGTGTATATTCAAGACCAACTGAATATGTAGATAAGGATGGATCCTTTCCTTCTTCAATCTTAGAATTTCTGAGATATTCTCCTGTATCAGGATCATAGTAGATAGGATCTACACCTCCTTTTGTTTCAGGAAGGCCATGGTATATAAATAAAAGTTTAGATGTCCAGTCAGGATTTATCCTAAAGGTATTTTCTTCTCTAAAGACTCCTTCTACATACTTATGATCTGAATCCCTTACAAGCCTATAATCTATTAAATTATCCATCTTGTTATTAACAGCATCTTTTGTATCAAATCTAAAGTTAATTACCTTTCTTCCTGTATCTATACCATCACCTATCCTGAAAGGCTCAACATCTTCATATTGAAGATCAGTTGAACCTTCAAGTGCTTTTCTAAAATGTATGTGCCTGCCCCAAAACTGATCTTTTCTTGTCTCTCTATAATTTGAAAGCCCTGGGTCAAATGATTCATCCATATGCGTAAGCGCAACTTTTAGATTATTTACACCCATCTGCTTCTTAAAAACAAGATGGGCAGCTGAACCATTCTTTTCTGTTTTATAAGAACTGGACCTATCATCTTCACTTTTACTAATAGCTACTTCAGCAGCTACATTAGTCATAGGACCTAAATCAAGGCTGGCATCAACACCAAATACATTATTATACGAATCGACTTTATCATTATCTCGACCTACTCTAAATGTATCTACTAAACCTACTGTCAATCCATCATTTATTTCTGTCTTTGCCCTTATTGCACCAGGGATAACATTGATATCTTCATAGTCTTGCCATAATCCTTTAGGGCTAGCTACAGTCATAGAAAGATCAGTACTGCCAAATTTCCCTTGAAAAGAAGCGCCTCTTAATGCAGTAAGCCTTTTTAAGTCACTATCTCTTGTAAAAAAAGACAATGTATCTGACCACTCGCCTCTCCAAAAACCAGCATTGCTCCCTTCTGTATTTAAGTGTCCTGGCACCCAATCATCAAGCCAAGGACTAGGTTCCCAGTAAATATGATGATTTGAAAGCCCTAATGGATCATCTGAAGAAAGGGCTTGATCTTCTAAGGCAAATGGAAATACTTTTAATTTATAATCCTCTTTGTTTAAATCAAACCATAACTCCCTTATTGGCTGGAATGCAAAATCTATGTCTTTTTCAGGCATTGAAAAAGTATCTGGTCTCCATTCGTATGTCCTACTATCAAATGCAAATGGTGCTATCTTACCATCAGTAACCTTATATTCCAG
Source organism: uncultured Planctomycetia bacterium (assembly GCA_964566255.1). Taxonomy (GTDB): domain Bacteria; phylum Omnitrophota; class Gorgyraeia; order Gorgyraeales; family Gorgyraeaceae; genus CAZMID01. The sequence goes on from CAZMID010000003.1 coordinate 40,635, forward strand.
GGCATTAACACCATTACCCTTATCCATGGTATAAAAGGTTTCATTAATGGTCCCTCTTGTCCCTGACCAATATTTTAGCTCCAACTCAACTCTGTCTCCGTCATCACCATCAACTGTAAACTTATCAGTCTTTCCGACAAAGCTCCATGGGTCCACAGTAATATCTGAATGAAAGTTCAAACCATCTGCATCTTTATTTGTATCAAAAGCTAGTCTAAGCCTATCATATACCCTTGTATCAAACGTATTTGTCTTGGGAAAATTATGATCTACCATCCTGAAATTACGCTCATTATAATCTCCATGGGCCTTTTTCCAGATAAGATCTTCACTCGTTACACCAAGGGCCACTTTATATTCTCCGTGTATCTGGGAAGGGGATATTCTGTGGTTAAGCCTATCGCTTGCAGATTTTATTTTATCTTCAGGATAATCTAATGATTCTGGATCTACTTCAGACTCAAAGGGTTGGTATTCACTATAGGTTATTTTTTCCGGTTCTATCTCAGGTGTATAAACTACCTCTTCTTGATAAATACTAGCCCTATCTTCTTCACGCATCTTAAATTCTGCTCTAATCAAATCCAGATAACCCTGAGCCTCTCTATTATCAGGATCAAGTTCAATCGCCTTTTCTAAAACCTCGATTGCATCTTCTAATCTTCCAACATGGTAATACTTTATAGCCTTACTGCAGAGTCCAAAACTCTCAGCAATATCCTCATTAATCTTCTCTTCTTCAGCATGACAAGTAAAGACACCATAACTACACGAAAGTACTAGACTAGCTATTGCGATTATCTTCGTTAGATAAAATCTTGGTGTTTTACTCACTCTATTTCCTCCAGAGCTTTTTTAATATAAAATATGCCTTTTTAGGCTTACGCTCATCAAGTCCGGTTTCCTGCTTATTCAATGAACATACTCCCCACCATTCTTCATTTATATTAAGATTCTGAGGTGCCTTTATATCAAAATAATATGCCCCATTAGACCAGCTTGCAAGCGTATCATGGATATACCATCCAGATTTACTATCTTCATTAAACTTCCACCATTCGTCTGTCCACTCAAATACAAAACCGCCTAAAGAGTTTCCAACGCCAGAACCCATAAAAGTATTCTTATTTATTTCCTTCCATTCAGCCTCAATAAATTCTGCCTGCATAGCTTCATCTTCCTCATTCAGAAAGGCATTATACCTATCGCATCCGAATTCAGTTATAACTACAGGTCTTCTGAATTTTCTTGATATCTCGCGAAAAAAGCTTCCAAAGGCCTTACCTCTATATATAGAACATCCAAGAACATCAATATCTGGTGTAACAGGACCTGCTATATCTATATCAGTAACCTCTGCATTCGCCAATACAACAGGATGATTTGGGTCTATTTTATGGATCTCTTTTGCAACTTCATTTACAAAAGAATAATAGATCTTTGCCCTGGCCTGTCTTTTTGAATAAGGGTCTCCAAGGGCTTCTATCTCAGGAGTTGTCCATAGATTCAATGTCTGAGGACCATAAGAAAAAGAAACATTATTTTCATTTCCAAGTATCCAGAATAAAATCCCTTTTTCATCTTTATAGGTCCGGACCATCTCCAGGACATCTTCTTTTACATTTTCACAAAAATATGGATCTGCGTAATTTGGATTATCCCAAAAACCAAGCCAGTGACCCATGGCAGTCCGAATTTTAAACTTATTATAAAGATATTTTATCGCCTCTTTGGTCTTTAAAGTGCTTTCTCCAGGCTGATAGACCCTTATCGTGTTTACACCTATAGCCTTCATTAGGCGACCGTCATAAATATAGGGCTTAAGAGGATCACCCCAAAAATCGTATGTATGATTCTTGCCTACAGGTACAGGGTTATAAACCATACCCTTTACTATATAGGGCCTATTATTAACTATCAGCTGAAAACGCTTACCTTTTAATGTTTTTATATAAGAACGTTTCATTCCGACATTGTTCAGAATGAAAAATCCAACTAACAGTATTAAGATAGTACAGGACACTCCTATAAGTATCTTTTTTGACACCTTCATATTTTTCCTTTTCTAAGTTATTCGTATCTTATATCGTCAAGATAAAAAGTAACGCCTTCTGGATTTACATCCAGATTAGTACCCCAGCAAAATCCCCCGCTTATATAAGTAAGGTCTTTGCCTCTTAAATCTATTTCGTATTTCTGCCATTCATTAGTTAACTCCACAGGTCCTATTCCTGCTATATCTGAATCAGAATATATCCCAGTGACGCCTCCGATCTTAAATTCCTCGATCCTTTCACTGCCTTTTTCTCCTTTTGCCCAAAATGTAACTTTTGTGGCCCCTGTAAGATCATAGCCACCCTGCCTATCACCCCAATTATTAGCTGGGTTCTGCCAGTATACTCCGCCCCACCTTGCACCCTGACTAGCAACATTAGAATAAACTACCTTTATACAGGTAGTGCCAGAATAAGGATTCTCAAAAGAAGATGCATTCAAACTTATGTCAGAATGATCTCCCATATATCCTGATGGAGTATAATGATTATCAGGAGATCTGCCATCAGTATAAACAGGAAACGGTTTAAATCCGCCAGTAATAACATCTCCTTCTTTCTCTGTATCTTCCTCTTCAAAGATATCATATACGCTTTCGTCATACTCGTAGGTATAATCATTCTGCGCATATTGTTGCCTATCGTTAGAACCTCCGCAGCTTGCTATGCTGAAAAGCAACAGCCCTACTATCACAAGCAATGTCAAACTTAGACTTTTCTTCATCCTTCTACCTCCTTTTTATTGTTCGAGTAAACATCTTATCTGCACATTTTGTGAATCAAAATCTAGTGTTTTAGGATTCTTGTCCTATGTGTTACACCTCCTTTCTATTCTTCCCACATCTCTCGATAAATAAAATATGCCTTTTTAAGCTGTCTCAAAAAAGGACTATTCTCTCCATTCCCCTGACCGACTATTCCAAGCCACTCCTCATAATTCCATCCATCTGGAAACGGACCTGACCAGTTCTTTGTTGCATCATGCACGAATGGCTCATACGCCTTCCACCACTCATCTATCCATTCAAATAAGACTGAGCCTATTGAATTCCCTATTCCACCATGGCGCGCTGAATTATACACAACGTCTTCCCAGTTTCCTTTTAGATATTCAGCCTGTTTATCTTCTGCAAATTTTCTTGATCTACCATCCATATAGTTAGGACATCCGTACTCTGTAATGATAACAGGCTTATCGCAGATCTTTTTCACGTTGTCCCAGAAGGACCTACCAAAACCATATTTCCCTCTATATGCATTTGCACCGTATATATCTACATCCTTACAATATTCACCGAATGTATCTAAATAAAATAAATCGCCGTTACATAAAGACACTGGATGGTCTCTATCTATGGACTTTACCATCTTTGCGACCTCATTTACGAACTTATAATACGAACTAGGATTCTTCTTTGCATTATTCGCAACACCATAGTTATTTTCATTTCCGAGCATCCAGAATAATATATATGGTTCATCTTTAAATTCCTCGACCATCTTTTTTACGCTATCCATCATGTTTTTTCTATGTATAGGATTCTCATAGTCTGTACCTTCGTACCAGCTTGCCCCAGACCCTACAGTATAGGCACCCAATAAATCTCCCATAATCACCATAATCCCATACCTATTATATAGGTCTCTGAGGAGTTCTTTATTTGATGCGTGATGATAGATTCTGATAGTATTACAATGCATCTGTTTTAACAATTCAAAATCGCCTATAGCAATCTCGTCTGGATCTTGTAGATTATTAAAATTTTTATCAACCCAGCTGTCATAAGGGGCATCTATCTTTCCATTATTATTATAATCTGCCTGCATCCAATCATCTAAGGTGCCCTCATCAGGGCTCTGGCCAACTCTATTTGGTGCATAGGCAACGCCTTTTATCATATAAGGTCTACCTTCTACTCTTAACTGCCAATGGCCGTTTTTGTATTTTACAAGATCTACTTTTCCATCTCCTATTTGCTCTACTACTCTACCTGTCTTTATAACTCCCTTTTTAAATAAAGTCCTTTTTATGTTATCAAAAAAAACCACATTTATTAATTTTCCTGGATTTATAAAAAATTTATCATTTCTGATATCATTATCAAAACCGTTTTCAACAAATATATTGGCCCCGCGTAACTCCATTTCCAGATCAGGATTTTTCCTCAACAAATACTCTATTCTATCAATAGAAACTTGTGCAATATACCATGGCGTATGAAAATAAGTCCAGCCAACTGTCTTAGGAAAGTGCACCACTATAGCATAATATGCCTTTATTGCATGCTTTAATAGGCCTGATCTCTCAAGGGCCAAGGCAGTGTAAAATAATCTTACTCCCATTGGTTCTGGCGCCTGTGTCCACTTATAAAAATTTGCCTCCAGGTCATCTGTATTTACAAAATCCCAGTGATTTCCTATTAGCCTTCCTTCTTTTTTAACTATCTGATAACGTGGATCCCATCTGGCCCCGGTCGTATTTGGATAAATACCCTCTCCAATTGCCTCAGCCAGACCTTCCGGATCCTCTACTACGTATTTATAATCATTAGTGTCAACATCTTTAAAATATCCATATTTTTTATAATCTACGATATCTTCTTTACCTGGATTATAAAGTGTAATTTTTGTCTTTAATCTTTTCATCTTTGGACCATTTTTTCTTAAGTCTCTTTTCTCTTCTTCGAGTTTTTTAAGTGTTGCATGGCTCTTTTCTTTTACGCTCCAGAACCATCCACGTGGATCCCAATTTTGAGAATAGCTATAATCTTTTATAACCTTAAGAAAGCTCTCTTTTGCTTCTTTTATTCTCCCCTGAGAAAGATATGCCTCCCCTTGTATAAAAAAGCTTGTTCCAACAGCATTGAGTGCCTCATACTGATCCATTACCTCTGTAGAAGGCAAGGCACGTAAAAAAGATTGTTCTTTCTTTGCCTTTTCAGAATATAACTCTATACACTTACCTGTATAATAAAAAGTCTTTTCATAATCTTTCGCACTCCATGATTCCCATGCCCGCACTATAAATTCCTTAGGAGAAAGTATCTCCTCTGAAGATGCTGTAGTATCCAACACCCAAAGACCCAACAATAAAAGACAAATAATTGTAAAAGTAATTTTCTTATTTTTCATCCGACAAGTGCTCCCGCTGTTATACCCTTAATGATATGTTTCTGCATCAATAGGTAGATTAAAATTATAGGTAGTACTGTTATGGTAATCCCTGCCATAAGAAGTGGGTATTCTGTAATATGCGTACCTTGGAATATCATAAGACCTCTTTGAAGAGGCATCAAAGACTTACTGGAAAATATAAGTGTTGCCAATATATATTCATTCCATACATTCAAGGTATTAAATATTACTATTACTGCTATTGCAGGTTTGGCTAAAGGTAAAGCTACGTTCCTCCAGATACCGAGTTTTGAACAGCCATCTATTCTAGCAGCATCTTCTAAGACAGGTGGCATTCTGTCAAAAAATGTCTTAAGTAAATAAATACTGAAAGAAAGCCCTACATTTATCATGCACAATATATAACCTATCCTAGTATTTACTAGATGAAGTCTTGTCATTAATACATATAAAGGAACAAAGCTTCCTGGAAGAGGTATCATCATAGCTGCAAGGAACATATAAAAAAGAATATTCTTCCCTGGAAACTTCAGCCTTGAAAATGCAAATGCAGCTAAAGAAGATACGATTACTATTCCAAATACAACTGTTACAGTGTAAATAACGCTATTAAAAAAATACATCCCAAATCCGCCCTTTGTCCATGCATGGTAAAAATTGATCCACATAGGATTTTTAGGGATTATGCTCATATCTGAAAATACAGTCTCTTGTGTTTTAAGCGCAGAACCAACCATCCATAATAAAGGAAAAAGGCAACTCGCAGCCACTGTCATAAGAAATATATGTATCAGCGAACTCTTAAAAAACTTTTCTATTTTATACCTTGAAACATTTATCATAGAATTATCCTTTATGCATATGTTTTGATATTCTAATCTGGATAAATGATACAGCTAAAAGTATTGCACCGAATATAATACCCTGACTACATGCGTATCCAAACCTAGACGAACCTACCATAGAAGCTAAAATCCTTGTTACAGGGACCTCTGTATGATATCCAGGCCCTCCTCCTGTCATAGAAAGTATTAATACAAATACCTGCATTGTTCCTAGTATCGTTAATATTGATACCAAGATAAATACTGGTATCATTAAAGGAACAGTAACTTTTTTAAAAGTCTGCCATGAATTTGCCCCGTCCACTCTGGCAGCTTCATAAAGCTGTCTCGGTATCATCTGAAGTCCTGCCAGGAATATAATAAACCCCCATCCAAAACCCTTCCAGCTATGAATAATAGCCACGCACGTAAGGGCAGTATTAGGATCTGAAAGCCAATCCCTTACTAAACGGCCCAATCCTATATTCTGAAGCCAGTAATTTAAAAGACCATAATTTCCATCATATATCCATCTCCACACAAGCCCGACTACTATTTCAGAAAGGACAGGCGGCAGATAAAATATCACTCTATAGATATTTCCGCCTTTTATATCCCGGTCGCACGCCCAGGCAAGTGCAAGTGCTAAGGCATTCTGAAACGTAAGCGCTATAAGGGTGATGTATCCTGCATTGCCCATTGCCTGCCACCAGACCCTATCTTGGAACAATAGTTCCTTGAAGTTCCTTAAGCCCACAAAGATCTTGGTCGGCAGTATCCCATCCCAGTGATACATGGAAAGTTTCAGCACCCAGAACAAAGGAACAGTATAAAATATACTAAAGATCAATACCGCTGGCAGAACAAAACTATAATTTTCGAGCGTATCTTTTAACTTCATTTAATTAAGCTTTTCGTCTTTGGTCTCTGCGTCTTTCTTCTCTTCGTTTTTCAACCTGCACACGAATATCACAGGCTTTAGCTTCGGTGATCGAGAAGGTCATAATAATAAAGATTGCCGCAAGAGAAGTTACAATCGGGATGCCAATATCAAAGAGCCGCATCTTCAATAAAGTACTAGCTGATTGATTAAGGCCCAACTCAACTTTGAAACCGCTGGCATTAAGTAGAAATCCAGATATCAAGGATGTAGCTGCAAGACCAAGTTTCACCATCCACCAGTAAATCGCCCCATACATCCCTTCCCTGCGTGTACCAGTATGTAGTTCATCCAAATCGCAAACATCGGCCACCATTGAATTAATCAGTGTAAAAAGCGACCCCAAACCGAATGCAATAAAGGGAGCAGCTATCAGCAGCGAATATGGCTGATCAGGATTATAGCCGATCCATTTCAAGGCATAACCAATAATGGAAAGCGATATAGCAATTAAAAAAGTCTTACGTTTACCGATCTTGGTCGAGATCCATGTAATCAAAAAGATTACGCAAAAAGTACAAACTGAACTGATTGATCCAAACCAACCAAGCAATGTCCCGCCGTTTGAATAGGCAGCGTCAAGTGTCTCGGAGCCGCCAAAAACATAGAAGAAGATAACATAGGCAGAGAATGCCGAAGCCAACATAAACCCATTAAAGATCAGAAATGTCGCAGCACACAGTTTGACAAACGGTTTACATTTAAAGGTAATACTTACCCCCTTAAGAAAGTCCTTTAGGGTATTTAGGCGCCCCTTTTCTCTCTTAGGCTTGGGTAGGTCAGCAAAATGCTCCTTATTGAATATCGCCGGCAAAATACCGCCGATGATGATAAAGCCTCCTATAAATATTGCAAGGACTCTTGCTCCAGAAACAAGATCAGGAAAGAGGCTCTTATTGTTCATGATCTTGAAGAACCAAGGAGCGATTACCCAGGCAATCTGGGCGACAAAGTTACTCACTCCTTGCAGACGTGTACGTTCGTGATAATCAGGTGTCATTTCATAACCGAGTGCAATCCAAGGAATAGAGTAACAGGTAAACCCAACGAAAAAGAGGATCTGGATCCCTAAGAAATAAAGCACATAGAATATTTCTGGATGACCAGTATATAATTGGAAAAGTAGGGCATATAAGACTCCTGCCAAAATTGCTCCAAAGAATATAAAAGGCCTGCGGCGCCCCCATCGGGTGCGGATATTATCTGAACTGTAGCCGACGATCGGATCTAGTATCGCATCAACAATACGGGGAATAAATCCGACAAGGCCAACTAATGCAGGATTCACACCTAATCCGAGGTTTAAAACAATGACCATCGCTCCAATGGCTGCAGCCTGAAGGCTATTGACTAAAGCTCCAATACTGTATATTGCTTTTTGAAAAATAGGAATGCGATCTTTAGAGGCTGTCACGTGGTGTTTTGATTGGTCCATTAATTGCTCCTTTCGGATTTATATATTTTTTGTTGGCGCGACAATTCTCTTTCTTTAACCGCTTGGGTTTCGGCCGCTACTTGCTCTGGGGTCTTCTCACCCAGTATGATCGACTGGATCCCCCTGGTGTAAGTCTCAATTACCATTAAAAACTCTGATACATCCCAGGCATTAGGATGAGTGGCGTAATCCATACCCGAGATAAACTCCTGATTGATCTTAGACATATTTATGGCAGACTCTCTGTTTGCCGGCAGGTTCTTTGTTTCTCTTAATAGAAATGTCTGCTGCACGTCATCTGTAAGCCACTTTAGAAATTCAACTGTCTCTTGAATTTTTTTAGAATTATTATTCACTATAAAACTAGATCCCGCACCTCCCCAGATCATCATTGAAAACTTATTTGAAGCCCTTGGAGGAAGCATTGTACCATAATTTAGTCCTGGGTTCATGCTTTTATATACATTAACACACCATGAACCATTAAATGCAAAGGCTGCTCTATTATTTGCAAAAAGCTGCTCTGCAGTCTTATTCACCATGGTTACAACACCAGTTGCAAGGACTTTTTCATCTCGCATCTGGCGGAATAGATCAAAGACCTTTATCCAATCAGGATCTGTATAAGGCACCTTTCCACGTATAGTATTTAATACCTTCTTTTCACCCATTATATTAAACGCATAGTTAGAGACCATGCAATCTATCATCCATATTTCTCCCCATCCACTTACTAGGCCTTGAATACCTTTTGCTTGAAGAAGTCTATTTAATTCTAAGAATTCATCCCATGTAACAGGAACCTCAGAAGAATCCCAGCCTACTTTTTCCAATAAATCTTTATTGTACAACATCTGGATATTCGTAACATCTATAGGAACTCCATATATACCCGGTTCTACTTCAAAGGAATTCTTTCTTTTAAACACATTTACAGCCAAGGCCTTTTCAAATATCTTTTTCTTCCAGCTGGAATTATTTTCTTTCATGCTAGATGTAAGATTATAGATATGCCCTGCTTTTATAAAACTTGCAAAGTCTTTTTTTTCTCCGAGGATTCCAAATACATCAGGTAGGGTGTTTGTTTGTGCAGCTGCGCGTATCTTCTGGGTATATGCATTAGAAGGTGCATAAAGTTCAAAATTTATTTTTATTCCTGATTCAATTTCATATCTTTTGGCGAGTTCTAATAAAGCGTCTTCTCTATCACTCATCCAGTGCCAAATAGTTACAACGTCATCTTGAGAAGTTTTCTGAGAGGAACAGCTTACTAAAAAAACACTTAAAAAAACGGTAAACGAACAAATGATAAAAAAAAGATGAAATTTCCTATAACGATCATTCATCACTTTACTACTCCTTATTCTGAAAACTTTGTATTTTTATCAATTGGCCACAAAAAGTCTATTTACGTCCTTACTAAACTCTACTGCAATGCCATCTTCTTCTACCCTTATTACAGTAGCATCACCTATAAGCCGAGAAAAAGGAAAGTCTCTTGCATCTTCTCTTGGTACTGATAGAGATATATGAATGGTATCTTCTGGCTTAATACTTTTTATCTTTATATCTACTATATATGCCCCATTATAACTCACATCACCTGTAGCACCAGAAAACACCTCTTCCTTCCCGCTTGAGGAAGTACGCTTGAGTTTCGCAGGAATAGACAGGTCTAATCGTTTGAATTTCCTCTTTTCTGTAAAATCGCCTGTCTTCATTTTCACCTCCTTTTGTGGCATTGTCCTTTTTGATTATACCACAACATCTTAGATAATTAAAGGTTTTTTTTAAGTTTTTTATAAACTAGCTCCTATTGTCCTAGGTTGTCTCTTAAATGTCATATTACCTGTGTCACTATAAATAGGCACATTCATCCTTTCTTCATGCAAGTCTTCAGCATCATATTCAGTTTCTGTCAAAAGATCTATTGGCAATTTAATTGTAATCTTTACATCACTATCACTACTATTAAAATTTGGCTTTCCAATGAAATCTTTCTTAAGTGCTGTAGCTCTTGAAGATAGTATTGATATAAAAGAAGATATTGCATTATTGGGTCTATTTAATCCTATTATAGAAGTAGTGATTGTAATAATGTCTTCCTTGCGTTCCGTACTTATAGATAAAATTCCTTTTTCATTGACAATATTAGCAATGCCTTTTAAAAACATACAAATATCTTCAGATATATCAATATTATCTACATCTATTAAACCCACTTTTTCATCTAGTGTTGTTTTTACTGTAAGCTGCGGATATAAGCTTTTTAAACCCTGCAATTCCAGTAGAAGGTCTCGATTTATACCGCTTTCTTTTTTCATGAGTTCTCCTATATCTAGACCTTTCGCCATAGGTCTAATAGTCTTAGAAGGACCATATAATCTCTCTAAAACACCCTGAATATGTGCGGCAAAACTATTTCCATTATTAAAGCTAGGATCTGTGTCATCTAAAACTTCTGAGAACGCTTCTGCCAACATCTGATCACGTAAATCATCTTCAAATCCATCATTATCTACATAGTCATCTTGACCATTATTTGAATCTTCAATCTTATACAGACTATCATCTACCATTCTATCAAAAAGAAAACTATCATTCCCATACTCAATATCTTTAAGTCCTATTGTCAGCAACAAATCTAGCTTAAATCCTCCTGCATTAATTATGGATGTTACGACTAAACGTTCTGCCTCAAAAAGAATCTGTGCTGGCGTACCTTGGATATGGCTTTCGGTATATTTTGATAGTCTTAATCCAAGACTGTTAGATAGACGCTTTCTTTTGTTAGATGGTATATGATATTTGTACTTTTCTATTAACTTTTCTATGACTGTCTTGTAATCCCTTGAGACGGCCAAGAATGTAAGAGATACATTGCCTGATTCAAGACATCTCTCTTGTATTAAACGAGCTATCTTTTTATGTAATTCATCATTACTGTTTAGCAATTTTCTTAAACCGACTATTTTATGTGGTCTGAATTTCGAATTATCCTCGGTCAAAAGTACTATCTTGGCATTGGGATTTCCATCTTGCCAATCTTTAAGACGCATTACAACCCAGGGAATGCCATTTTTTGTCCACAATACAACTCTTTCCCTTTTGAATATTTTGACATAATAGTGCTTTTTCTTAAAAGACTTGACATAACGTATGTAACCACTCTTTTTTAGAGGTTCACTGTATTCTATACGTATATTTCCTTTCGTAATCTTCTTGATTTCAGAAAATTCCGGCATAACCTCATTATAGGTAAACACTATTTTGCCTTCATCGTTGTAAATCCGATTGTATTCATACATCTTACAATAGCCTCTTCTTTTAATATAATCATCAAGCTTGGCGTATTTAAGAAGATAAAATTTTTCTTCAATATTTCCATCTTTTTCTTCGTTTACCTTTACAAACCATGCCACTGTCTCTGTTCCTGGTGAAAAATCCTCATCTACTATATAATCGTCGTTAAAAAAGAATATCGCTCTCCTGTTATCTCCAACTTTCAACCCTCTAACTCTGATTATACTCCTATTAGTAAGCTTTTTAAATTTTGAACTAATTTTTCCGCGAGCCTGGGTAGAAAAACTACCTATAAATTCATCTTTATCCTCAAGTTCTACATCTACAGTTACAAACTCATCCTTTTTGGCTTCTGGATTTAATATTGAAGAAATACCAAAGGCCCCTGTCACATAGTTATCTTTGCCCTTGCGCCACAATATTAAATTATCCTTTTTAAAGGAAGACACATATGCTTTTATATAGAAAAAATTGCCACCTTCATCTGTGGTGCCTCCTATTACTATATAAGTATCAGTTAATTCTATTTTTCTGTTCTTATGTGGAAATGTCTCATGTAGATCTCCTGCTTCATTAAAAATTTCTTCATATACTTTCTTTCCTCTTCCATCTATATCTGAAACAAATCTTATTACATCTCGCACATTCTTAGTCTTTCCTTCTCCAATTTTAATCCTTTGTATTAAAATACGCGTTTTTTCGCCAGGAGTACGAACTATCCAACTAGTATCTCCATTTAACGAAAATTTCATCTTACGGCCTCCTGGTATTTTTCGACCCTCAACAAGTACCAAACCATGCTCCTCTAATAAGCTATCTAAAAATTCGTAAAAATCATTATTATTTATAGAACCTTCCCATTTATCCAAAAACTTCCCTGTCCTATAATCTACAAAGGCAATATTGTCTTCCTCAACGATCTTTTTTCTTTTCTCGATATCTTTTTGGTCGGGTTCATCTAAAAAGCTTCCTTGTGGAATATCTGAAATCTCTATATCTAGTTCTGAAGATAACGTTAAAAGCGCTTGTCTTGCCTCTTCTGCTACCTCCAAGTTAACTCCTTCCATAAGCTTCTTTAAATGAGGAATAAATCTTCTGTCTTTTAGCTCAGTTACTTTTTGAATCAATTTTTCCATGGCTTTAGTAATTAGCGGATTTAAGCTGTTTATTAGGAACTTAAATTCATTGATTCTAGCTATGTACTTCTCTATTTCATCAGTTCCAGAAACATCTGGTTTTCTAATTACTGTTTTGCCTACAAATGCTGTCTGCGGTAATGCTGAACTATTAAACTCTTCTGAAATATTACTAGCTCCAAATATAAAATAGCTTCTACTTTCTACCTCATTACGGATGTGTTTTGGTATTGAGTCCAATATTTCTTTTTCTCTTTTTTCCTTCCTTGCCTTATTTAGTGCTATAGCCCAATGTACAATTGCCTTATTAAGATTTTTTTCATCAATACCGCTTTTCGTATAATAAATACTACCAAGTTTATAATATGCATCTACAGCATTAGATTTTGATTTTATAGCCTCTTCTAGTGCTCCAATTGCCTTAGAGAAACTCTTTAACTCTTTGCAATCTATTGCATAATATGCACAGCCAAGATTATACCAAGCTTCTCCATATTTTTTATTGAGATTGGTTACTCGTTCAAGAATCCTAGCTGCCTCTTCAAATCTACATTTCTCTAAATAGACTCTTCCTATATTATTAAGTAACATCGGCATATACCCGTTCTTACTAGATTCATAATAATATCCTGCAACTCTTTCCTGCGTAATCTCAAAAACTTTCTCTTTATCTATTCCAGCTAGGTTCAAAAGCATATAAAATAGCTGAGCATTGGCAGCTAATAAAAGGTCTTTTTCTACTTTTTGCTTTTTAGTTTCATCGGATAGGCCCACACTTTGTAATAACTCAAATATATCTTCATCCTTATCTATCAATGCATTTACCAAATGCCTTATAACAGGTTTTGGCTGGCCATTAGATAAATAATCATTTTCTTGTATTGATAACCAAAGATCATTAGGAAACTTTCTTAATAGATCATAATCACTTGCTCCTGAACTTTTTACTAAACTATAAAAATCTATATCTTTATCTTTGAATAACTCTTCTACAATTAGCTCTGCCTTACCCTCAGAACAACCTAGATATTTTCTGAAAAAATCTTTCATGTATTCCTTCTGTTGATCTTCAGATTTATAAACTACAGATTGATGGCTGAATGGATTTATTTTATATATTATTGAACTACAAGAAATAGATAGTAACAATAGAAAACTAATCATCATAGAAAAGATAGGATTTAAACCACCAATCCCTGCATATATAACATCAGGGAGATTATTTATAGGACTGGCTGCCTGAAACCACTGAAGGATAAATTGTATAGCTTCAGGAGATTTAAAACCTATAATTAAACCTACTATTATTAGTGGAATAATGGAACTTCTTAGTATCACTGAATTAGAAATAGTGGATTGCTTGAGAGATTTAGACCTTGATGTATCAGCTTTATACGGCCTCTCAGGCGCTCCCATTAATTTTCTTAATTTCAAAAGTGCTTTTTCTTTAATTTGTCCTATCTTGTCTACTTCAAGCTCAAGGTCTAAGGCAATATCCTCCAAAGGCCTCTCTTGGATAATCGAATAGATAAGAATCTCCCTTTCTAATGGTGATAACTGCAATAACGCTGACTCTAATTTTTCCTCTCTATCTATCTTATCCAATAACTGGTCTTCCAGTTCTAATGAATCTGGATCAGTAATAAAGTTTTCAAGGCTCTCTGAATCTGAGTCAGATTCACGATATTTAAAATTGCTTAAATAGACTGGATGTTCCTGACTCAATAATCCTATTACATATTCTCTAACTGTCTGAGGCCTAACTCCCATATATTCAGCTAATCTTTCGATGTCTTTTTCAAATATTTCTGCCACACTATATATTTTTAAACTATTCATAGCCCTCTTTAGCTTCTTTATCTTACCCTGCATATGCGGTGGGAGCGGCATTGGTTTTTTAAGGCGGATATACTCTAAACATGCTGTTCTAATAAAATGTGGGGTATATGAGCTAAACCTCCCATATTGACTATAACGCAATCTGGTCTTTTGGGCTGCATCATATAAGGCAACTACCCCTGCATTTACCATATCTTTGAAGTCATGTTTATAATTTAAATAGGGACTACCATACCATTTTATATATTGCTTAGCTATAATATTCGCTATATATAAATGACTTTCTATAAGTATGCGATTTGCTTCTTTTCCTAAATTCTCTGCCCTTTCATCATCTGACTTGAGATTGGCGTTTAATATCAAAATAATAAGCGCTTCCTCTTCCTCGATGCTTAATTTATGGTTATCTTCGTAATGCCAAATCTCTCCTATACCTTTTTTCTTATAATCCTCAAATATAACCTCTGCCTTATCTACCTGCTGTCTTGTCGGGCCATAATGAACCAATATATACCTTTCTGGATCTCTTGCCTCAAAAATTCCCTTAAAACCCCTCCTATTAACATCAGGGTATTCTTTTAATAAAGCCTGTATTGCTTCATACGAAAATCCGCGCAATAGGCCTTTCCTCACTAACTGTGATCTAAATCCCAATAAATTATAAAGCTTGTTAATCTCTTCTTCTAAGGATGTAGCTAAACTATCAAAATCAAAACTGTCTTCAAAATCTTCATAGTCATCATCTAGAAGCAGCCTAGATTGGGTCTCAGTCAAGATATTATTTCTTGCCATCCTTTTAATTTTAGGATTACGTTCCTTTTCTTTCCAGGTAAATAAAAGATTAACAAAATCATCAATAAAGCGTTCTGACGTAAAACCATCTAGGTTATATAATGTCTTTTTCAGCCGTTCATTTAAACATGCCTTAAGGGACTGCTTAATCCCTTTTGTTAAGACCTTTTTCCTCTTGGCCAATTTTGCCAATAACATAGTTTCGTACCTATAAGTAACATTTTTATTCCAAATGTTCGTAAAATCATCCTTCAGTGCCTGTAGGCTTTTTCTAGAATCTAGTATTATCCCTGAGGCCTCTTGCACTTTTAGATCATGATATATCGGCCTATACCCAAATTGACTTTCTGAATCAAGAGTGCAAAGGACTGCTTTCTGGATCCAGTATTTTGTGTTTTTAGCAAATTGATCTAACTTCATTGAAAATCTAAAGCTTTTCAATTCTTCCAACTCTTCCAATAAAGCCTTTATTTCTTCTAATGTCATTGCGCTATCAATAGAATCCCTAAAAGAATCTATCTGTTCTCTAAACTCACTAACTTCTATCTCTTTTCTCATAAGTAAACCCTGATACGCTTCTGCTATTTCTTTTATTTTTTTATTTATTTCTACCTCATCCAGATTAGATTCAATAAATAAATGGAAGGTAATTACTGGTGGCAATCCTTTTATTCTAGCTAATTTTAATAAGTCTTGTATCTTTTTCTCTATGCTATTCCCATTATATCTGATTAAATCACAGATTATATACTTTGGAAGGTTGTACTTAGTAGCTAAATCACTAATATTGTCGCTTAATGCTTCAAAATCTCCTATTTCAAAACCATCTTTTATAAGAACAGTGATCAGTGAAATAGGTAATTTATATGTAGCGCTAATCCTCTTTGAATTATATGAAATCTTTTTAAGGACTCTCTCAAAATCTGCATATTTCTTAATTACATGAATCAAAGTAGATCTTGAAACTCCGTATTTCTCCATAAGCTCCTTAAATGCAGTAAATGTGAATCCTTTGAGAAGAAGCATGTGTACATGATTTTCTATAAATGGTTTAACAGTCTCATCACCTTGTTTAAACTCCTCGATTGCCTTTTTAACCCCTGCACCAAACCCTTCTATATCAAAAAACTTCTCTACCTTATAAAGCGTGTAGTTCCCAGGATTCCTTAGAATCTTCCAGCTATTGGCACTTAACAGATAATTTTCCATGAAGTTCTTCTTTAAAAACTCTTCTCTTTCTCTTGTAATCTTCTTATTTGTCAATTTTCCAATTAAGTCTTTAGCTACTTTCTTCTCAATCCCAATATTAATTAAAGAATCTACTAAAAACTGTGAGTTTTCTAATCTCCTCTTTTTAGATAACGCATGCTTAGCCAGATACCTCTCCATATGATCGGTTTTACATGCCTTAAATATCAATGATTTTGTAGCGTTGTATTTCTCCTTCAAACCTAAATAAGACTCATAAGTTAAGCCTCTATAAAGCATCCAGCTATAGTACAACTCTGTAAATGCATTATCCTTAAATATCTTTCTTTCCTCTTTTAATCTAGATACGAATCTTGTCATGCCTTCCTCTCTCCAATGGCCAGAAACTATTTTCTTTACATCTGATCTAGTCAGAAATCTGTTTCTAGTAAAATTCTTTAGTGACTCGAGGTGTAATTCTGAACTCTGGTAAAAATTAAATATACTATTAGTGATTTTCTTGGAGAAATCCATACTAAAACTATTTTCTAATAAAAGCTCTCTGAGTTCTTCCTTTAAAACGGCATTTGGTATAGGAGGCATTTCTATTAATGGTTTTATCAGTTGTTTCTTTTTTTCTTTTATTAATCGTGGTTTACTAATTCTACTATCTTCAGCTTCTATCTGGCGCTTGACTTTAATCTTCCCAGTATCTTTTGTAGAAACCTCTAAGCTAATAATCTTAGCATCTTTTAAGAATTTAATAGTTTTAGGCAAGCCATTTTTAAATTCAACTTCCACCCACTCATTTGCATAGTTTGAAAATTTCGTCCAATAGATACCTATTTCTAGTTCACCTGCACCTCCCAACTGATGTAAAATAATATTATCCTTTAATTCTAAAAGTCTCTTTTGAGGGAATTTCTCAAATGAATCTATGATATTTCTTTTAGTATCCAGGATTAAACTTAAGTCTTTAGCTAGAAATATCTTTCCTTCCTTAATAAGTCTAGCCTTTACCACGATTCCATTAATGACATAAGCCTTTACGTCATCATGCTTCGGAAATTTACTAAAGTTAGCCCAATTCCTTCCTCCAAGATGTAGGTTCCCGTCTCCATCAAGGTGATGATGTTTTATTACTGCTTTCCTCAGGCCAGCCAATCTTTCTTTTTTCATCCCTATAAAAGAATCTACTTCTTTCCTCTTATTTAAATCTACTAAGATAGAAAACTTTCTAATAATACCATCCTTTATAAACTTCACTTCTCTTGGTAATCCTTTTCTAACTATAAATTCTACTTCTTCATTTTGATAGAGAGAAAATCTTGCCCAACGCTTGCCGCCAATATGTAATTCACCACCATCACGCAGATAAAATCTTTTAATCGTTACATCCTCTAATTTGCTAAACTTAGACCTTCCGTAGCTATCGTAGAATGTTTCAATTAACTGACCGGTCTTATTATTCCAAATTTGAGAAAATTCAACCACTAAGTCATCCTCTAAGAATTTAACCTTATCAACAAAGTCTCCCATCATAGTAACTTCAACTAAGGCATTTGCTCTTTTGCTAAATCTAGCCCGTTTCGTACCATCTATCCACAACCCCCCAGTTTTACCAAGTTGCATTCTTATAACTCTCTCTTTCTTAATCTTTATTATTGGTCGCTGAAACAATGGAAGAACTGTTGCACTGTTATATATAGGTTCTATAACTTTTGAAAACATTTCACCTTTTTGTGAAAGAAAATCCCTAGCAGGGACATTTGAAAGATGTCTCCTCTTTTTTAACTTCACTGATTGGAATGTTTGTTTATTTGGTAGAATAAGTGGGACGGCCCCTCCGACAGGTTCAGATGAAGACAAGGTTTCATCTCTCTCGCGTCCCACCCACTTGACAATAAGTAAAGTAGTCAAAATTAAAGCAATAGTTATTCCCAATGGCCCCAAGAGAGGAGATGCAATAAGTACACCGGCCTTTCCAACAGCTGCAAATAAAGTACCTGGCAAAAAGATAGCAGCTAATATACTCGCAGCAATACTAAGCTTTCTGAAACTCCCTGTAGTTACTAAACTAAGCTTTTCTTTTTGCTGCTGGTTAGGCCTATCCTGGTCTTTATCTATTCTCTGGCCATGAAACTCTGAATCTCTCTTTATATCCTGGCTACCCTTAACATTCTCAGTTCCACTCCTGACAGCTTCAAGTTTTTCTTTGGCTTTTCCAAGGCGCACCGTGTAATAAAACCTCTTTCCCTCTTCAAAGACAATATTATCTACAGCCTTTTCTGCTCTCTTAAGAGCCTCCTCGGCTTTATTTAAATCAAGGTCTTCTGTTTTCTCAATATATTGAAGGGCCTTTTCTAAAATGCCAATCTGTCCATTAGTATATCCATTAGCAGCTGCGCGTAAAGATTCATAAGATTTCCTAAATCCTACGACCCTATCGTCATATTCCAAAAGGCCTCCTATAACATTTTCTTCAACAGCCATAGCTAATCTATGTGCCTCTCGCAGGATTTTCACATCTAAATTCTTGATATCTTTCAAAGCGATACTTGCTTTTTCAATGGCCTTCTTGGCCTTATTGATATACGTAGCCCTAAAAACAATCTGGTCTAATTCAGCAATCCTATCATGAACATATATTGAATCCTGTTCTGAGCGAGCACGAGCTATGTACCAAGATAGATCAAGTCCTCTCCTGACAGCATCCAACTGGCCATCATTAATATTGTCAAATTTGCAAAGCTTGTAGGTCTCTTTAACAATCTCTTCAAAGTATTTCCTTAGAGGTACTTTTTCTAGAAAAGATGCCTTGTCCAACTCTGTAGAATGTTTGACCACCACCCTATCTATGTAGTCCTCATAGTTAGACATTATTATCTTTACATATCTCTGAGTCTCTCGGAACGGAGGAATATTATTGCCATACTCTTCAATTCTATGAGGACCTGCATTATATCCTCCTACTGCCAATCTAATGCTTTCGAATCTTTCTAACAACATTGCAAAGTAATGAGTCCCTCCTCTCGTATTCTTATATGGGACATAAACATCCCCATCTGTCCAATTCACTCCTAAATCTTCTCTTATATCTTTCCATGTATCTGTAGAAGGATTATCCGGCGTTGACCTGATCTGCATAGCTCCTTTTGCATCTTTATGGCTAGTGGCCATAACCCTAACACTACCCTTAATATAACTTTCTTGAAGAATCATAAACCATGTAAATGCTGTAAATTTTTCAAGGCTGCCAAAATGTCTCTTCAATGTAGAATAAGTCCTCTCATCATCCCATGTATCCTCTACTCCTCTTCTTATTTCATTCTCAAAACTATAATCCTCTAGCCTTGTCCCTGAATTAGCGCCATAAGCAACATTGCTAGCCACAAAACCTTCATTTGTAAAATGAGGTGATAGAGGTACAAATACCAAGAAGCCTACGAATAATACACTCATTAACTTCTTCAGAGAAATCCTACTACCAATCCTTCTCCTATTCTCAGGCCTTATAGAAATAGAAAATAGAGAGCTATTCCCTTGCTTGAAGCTATTCCTTATAAATATACTGCCTATTGCAAGTAAACCTAAAGCAATTAGTCCAGGTAGCCCAAAGTGTGTAAATATGATTGTAAGAATACCTATTGACAGAATTCCAGAAACAGCAACCTTTTCAGTCTTCTCAGATTTTATAGCACTAGATATCTTATCTACTAAAGGAACATGATATCTTGCCATTATTTCTTCTATAGGGGTGTTTCTAGAAAGTGTTTTTTCTTCAAGTTCCTGCGGTGTTAAAGAGCCATGAAGCTCTACTTCTTTAACCTTTTCTATTTTGTTAAATTGAGCACGTTTATTTTCGCCTTGATCTAATGGGCTATACCAGGCCTTTGAACCTGAATGGACTGAGATTTGCTCTATATTCTTTAATGTAGCCTTGGACACTGGAAAATCAGATATAGGTATTTCAACCATACCATTTTCAGGTATAGTATATTTTTTAGGACTCCGACCAATATCAGCTGCACCCATTGCCTTATCTTTTAATAGCCTTACAAATATATTTGTTCCAGATTGATTTCTTGGGAAGGTTATGCGTAAAGACTTTGCATCTGACAAATCAAATAGACCATCTACCCAGCAGGAATAAGCATCTCCACCAGGCCAACTTCCACTTATTCCCCAGGCAATCGCTTCTACATCTATCTTTAACTTAATTTCTTTTTTGGGTTTTGGTGCAGTCTTCTCTTCCTGAATCGGAAATTTAATTACCTTTCTGGTTTTTGGCTTTACAATATTTTCTGCTGCTTTTTCTGTAACTCTAATAAGTCCTGGGATTTCTCTGGCGCCTAATGAAAATGGATTAAATCCTAATTCTACTAATCCCATCCATGCTGTAGACGCAGTACTTAATACGCCTCCTGCAGCAAACCAGCCATGTCCAGTAGGAGCCCTTCTATTAGCATAAGGGTAAGCTATTTCTTCTCCGATCTGAACAGCCATTGTCTTCATATGGGCATACATTGTAACAGCGTCTTTTTCACATTCTTCCGCCCAATCTGGATGAGATTTTGAATAATAATCAGCTAAAATAGCACATGCCTCTATAGCACCTGCTGTCCACTCAACACTCTTTATACCATTATCTCCTCTATCAGTAAAATCAACTGCTATAATATTACCATTATCATCAAATATTCCAGCAAGCTCTTTTGATTCTTTCCATAATCTGTATGAGGTACCATCACCAAACCATTTATCTATTATATCTGCACCTAATACATCTATTGCCCAGGTCTGACAGTCTGTTGCAAAAATAGGATTAACTATCCATTCCCCCTTATCTTCATCATAGTGCATACCTTGATTAAATACGCCTCTTTCAGAATCAAAACTTAGTTTAAGATATCCTGCTACATTATCCATTGCTTTCTTATAAGTAGTCTTTCCTGTAATTTCATAAAGCATCCTGAATGCGGCATACCATGATAGATTATTCTCTGTTGAAATCTCATCATACATCCATTTATATCTAAATGGATTTTTACCAGGTTCTTGTGGAGACCATGTACCTTTAGGAGCCATACGTATACCACCATTTTCAGCTTGCAGGAAAATAGCTGCCCTTGCAGTCTCTTCTGCAAGTTGCATCTCTATAGCATCTGGTAAATATTCTTTTCCATTCTCCTTAAAATAAATCTGTAATGGCCCTAAGACTCCTGCCCATGCATTCTCACCTGCTACTGGCTGCCACTGGCTCCATTCAACTGTATTTCCTGCAAGAGGGTCTTTTAACTTCCAATGACCAAAGGCATTGATAATCTTAAACCTAAAACCCCTCTCGCCCTTCCAATAAGAAATCTTACTTCTACCTTTATCACTATAAACAAATGGTGATTTTGATGCATGTAATTCACGAAGGTCTCCCAATGTGCCCCTCCACATAACATCAACCAATAATTTTGCTGGTCTTAAGTCCCCTGTAAGGGCCTGGAATATTTGCGCAACACCTCCGTCATATATTACAAGTCCTTCTTTTAGAACCGTTCTTTCGTGTACATTCTCAGATTCTTCCCAAATCGATTCCAGCCTATCTCCTGGTACCTGAAAGCTTAAGATAACCTTTGTATTATCTGCAACATTATTTTCAAGCCAGTTACCAATGCCTTTAATGGTTTTTTCTGATGCGATTGAAGTAGAAACTCCCATTAAAAACACTATAACTACAGAAGCAGTAAGCGAGGCGACCTCTCCGAAGGTAGGACTTGACAAGGTCAGACCATTTTTGCGCCCCGCCTGCTCGTTTCCTGAAAACGTTTTCTTTTTTGGTGAAACAAAAAGCACTTCAGTTGAATTTAAATCTTCCCTCTCTAATTTTACAGAGTTAAATGTTGATCTATTTCTAATTACACGATTTAATATTGATTTTATTGGGGATATATATGCCTTTATTTCGCTTGGTTTCTTGTCATGTGCTATATCTTCAAGGTGAGCTTGTTCATGGGTTAGAAGTTTTTTCTGGAACCACTTAGGTATTAACTTCATTAAATCTTTATTTACATAAAGTGTTCCATCTGGGGAAACATAGGATGGGTCTTTTGATGTAGAATCATCTTTACTAGATGCAAATTCTTCTATAAGACCAAAGTCTGGGCCTCGTATTACACCTCTCTTAACAAAATAATGAATTATATTTACAAAAGCTATAAGACTGGTCTGTAATAAGTAGAATGTAACAGCGATAAGGCCTGGCAAAGATAATAGTGCTATACCAATTGTAGCTACTATCGGTATATCTGAAGATGCACCATAGGCAATAAATGAAGGAGCAAAAAATGTTATTAAGCCTGCAAAAAATGATGTTAAAGAACCTATTAAAGAAACAGAGGATTTTTCTTTACCTAACTTACCGACAACATTTTGATTTATTGTTTCTTTAATCTCTCCAGTATTCAAATCTTTTATTAAAAGAGGGCTGTAATCATCTGCATTAGAAAAATATACAAAATTAAGCTCATCAAGTTCAAACTCTCCTTTTGCTATATCTTGACATTCTTCCAATATTTCAAGAAATCTTTCATAGTCTTCTGGTTCTTTATGTATATATCCTATAGAAATATGTCCTAGAAAGTTTCTTCTTGATGTGCTAGTATGCTTATTTATAGCTTGATTTAAATCTAAAACTCTATTTAATTCTTCGGGCTCTGAAAATCTTACAAGTACGGAAATAGTCCTCTTTAACCCAATCTCACCTATTAAAACTTTTATCTTCCCTGGGGTACCTATATCTTCAAAAGAATTTCTTAATTGTTCTAACCTTTCCTCATATTGTTCCCTGGTAACACCAGTTTTTGCACAATCATATTTCTCACTTGGGTCTACATCGCATATTGTCATATGAAAAGTCTCGGGCCTAAGAAACTTAACACTATCCCCTAATCCTTTTCTCTTTAATTCATCTTGTAAATCAATTAATAGCCTAGACAACTTATTTTCTTGCCCTACAGGAGCAACACATGTAAAACCAGAGAAGGCCAGTAAATTTCCATGCTTATCAATTTTCTCTCCTCTACCGAAATGTGCTACACTATCAAAAGGTTTGCCCTTATATTTAGTAATAGTTCTGCCTTTCAATCTACTGTTATAAGTCTCGAATTTATTAATACCTCTTTCAACCCTGCCAAGTTCAAGTGCAACTTCCTTCACACTACGATCTTTTACCTTTAGGGTCTTAAATAAATTGCGCAGCATCTCTTTATTCTTCTCATCGATTTTTACTTTCAACATTACTCTGAATTCAATATCGCTCATTGCCTTATTTAGTGAATCACCGATATAATGTCCAAACCCCTTAGATAAATCAATAGCTATAGTTAAATAACCGCTCTTTTTAAAATCCTCTACTATAGCCTTCAATCCTATTAACATAGACCTTAAAAACTCACTCTTCTCTTTTCCAATCAAATTATCAATAGCATCTATATCGATTCCATTGGATATTAAATATTCATAGAATAACTTATATTTATCACCTTCATAATAAAGCTGCATGGCTGCTAATCGTTTTGCGGCTTCCATGTCATCCGGATTGGCCATATATTCATCTTTTAAATATGCCAATTGTAATAGGTCTTCATACTCTCTCTCTGTAAAGTGGCCATATTCCTTAAGAAGCAATGCCTTTAATATAGTTATATAACTTTCATTATCCTGGTTATTAAACACTCCTCTTAAGAATACAGGGTGTATTTGCAATATCCTCCTTTTAATCTTTCCATTCTTTCTGTTTAAAATGAACCTTATAGCCATTATAGGATCGCCAGGCTCATCTGAAAAAACCACATCTTCCAGCATATCCTCAACACCTATCTCTTTTGCCTTGCTATGCAAAAATTCTATCTCACTAGCAGTAGGTCTAATCTGGGTCTCAGCTATTCCAGCTATACAGTGAGAAACCTTACTAAGGTAATTCTCTATCCTTCTATTTAACTCATTTGGATTATTTATGACTGGGATTAACTGTCCTTCTATGAAATCTCTGAAATAATAACCTGATTTAAAAGCAGGGTTTACTTCTTTTAAATATCCTGCTACTTGTCGTTGTTTATTGAGATTTATTAATAATTGATGGAGCTTGAGGTCCTGTAGGATAAGGTCATGCTCTTCTTGTCTTTCTTCTTGTTCTGTGCCAA
Organism: uncultured Planctomycetia bacterium; assembly: GCA_964566255.1. Lineage (GTDB taxonomy): Bacteria > Omnitrophota > Gorgyraeia > Gorgyraeales > Gorgyraeaceae > CAZMID01. Next base: position 65,476 of record CAZMID010000003.1, read on the forward strand.
CTGTATTATTATGGCCTAATTCATGGAAAAGCCTTTCAGCAAGGATTATTCTTGTAGCTTCAGGATAAATATTATTAGAAGCCAATAATGCTCTTATAAATTCCTCTCCTAAGATTATTTCAACCTGTTCTGTCTTAGAATTATAATATCTTACTGTATTTATTGGGAGCTTTGAATTTACTCTTATTACAATAGGAGGGGCTCTATTATCCTGACTGTTTAAAAGATCCTGTAAATATATGCTCAATTTAGTATCATTTTTTACTAGATTTTCTATTAAATCAAGCGAATCATTTAAAAACGCTGCCAAATCTCCTGCCTCACTGCCTGTAGGAGTAAATCTCTGGCCTTTAGCCTGAGATAAATCAAGCCTTGCCTCTAATGAATCTACAAAATTACCTTCCAGATCAGAATACTTTACAGTATGGTCTGTGGGGGCAAAGGTTTTTACAGTGCTTTCTCTTAATAATATAGTCTTAAGGTTATTCCATATAAACCCTTTTATGAGATTCTCCCAGAATAAATCTGCAATTATAAAGTAAGGTATTGCAACTAAGAAATGAATCAATGCTTTTATAATTGAGATATTTAAGATAGGGAGACTGGTTACCAAGTCAACATAATCTACGAATGCCTTTTTCTTGCCTTCTAAGATCTTTAACCTTGCCTTAAAAGGCTTTAGGCCATATCTAAAGGAATCCTTCACAGAAAAACCATTATGCATGAATGGGCCTAGTATCAATGCAAATGGAAACACATAGAAGAAAAACTGTGCTATTACACCCCAAGGATGCATAGGTGCAACTAAGAATATATTTAACAATAAAACTCCCCATTTAATAGATTCGCGGAATTTACCATATAGGGAGGCAAATGACTCAGTTGAATATTTAACATCCTTTGCACCTCCTATAAAAACTCCGCTATTACCGCCAAGAGCATCTATTGTCTTCTGAGCATCATTTGGAACAAGCGACAAGAATGTTAATACCAGACTCCAAAACCTCATTAGGTATAGGCCATAACCCTTCAAAAATCCATATTCTTTTACAAGTTTTCTTACGCCTCCTGCTGCTATTGCCTGTGCAAATACATATTGCATAGATATAAATAATAAAGGAATAGACAGATATGCAAAAGGTGTAAAGGATACAAAGAATGCAAACGAGTAAATCATGAGGTTATAGCGTGGTATAATCACCTGATTTATATAATGGTCATCATTTGCAAGCAATGTGAATTTTTCTGCCCAGTGCATAATCTTACTTTTCAAAAGCTGCTGGAAGTGAATACTTATATTGTTATCAATTATTAATCCTCCGAACCTATTTACAAAAGATGGCATACCGCCTTGCGTCTTTTCCCTGCCTCTGCCCATTGTTATACCAGGCGCATAATCTGCCTTATAACCTGCCTTTAATATCTCTTGAGCAGTCATAGAGTCTTCTATCTTACTTGCAGGAACGCCAAAATCCCTCATTGCTGAGAGGCGCACAATGCCTGGACCATACATGGCTGGAGTGCCAGTCCTTGTCTCAGAAGGAATTAAGCGGGTATTGAATACATCTTCTGCTATCTCCTGGTCTTTCGCAGTAGGTGTCATACCTTGGTCAGCATCCCTGAGGTCAGTACCCACTATACCTAAATCAGGTCGTTGGGTGAAATCCCATGCAACAAAAGGAAGCATGAATACATCAACTGGGAATATAGTATGTTCCCAGTCAGTATTGAATATGACTGCGTCTTTTTCGCCTGCTAAATGCCTCAAGGCATGTGTCCAGTTATCAACTTTATATCCCCAGCCAGAATGAAATTCAGAATCAGGAGGCACACCAAATCCAGCTATTGTTGCAAGGTGTCTTTCAGGGCAACCTTCTCCAGCTCCTTCCCCTTCTTTTACCCAGCTGCCTTCCTGCCACCCGAGTTCTTTTAAGTCTTCCATCATAACTGGGCCATTAACCTTACCAGCAAGCTCAACTTGATAACTAAACATACCCTGATAATATTCAAGTATCTCTTCATCTGTCGGATTACGGTCAAGTTCCATTACATGTTTTAAGAATATCCTGTATGCTACAAGGGATGATTCGTGAGCAGTCCTTACTGTCTTCTCCACGTTATCAACCCTAAACAATACCCACTGATGGATAATCTGGCGTGAAAGCATGATTTCAATAAGGAGTTTTCTTAATACTTCGTCATCTTGTATGCTTGAGAAATCTCCTGCTCCAAAATCCGTATTGTATTTCTCTGACAACATTGCACGATCTGGATTTGTAATATGCTTAAGTTCTATCTCGAGGTTTTGCAAAATTGTATCTCTGGACATTGCATTAAAATCATATCGTGCAGACATAGGATTATCTCCATCATGTCCCAAAGGTAAAATACCATATTCCAACATCCCTTCTAATGTATCTTCAAAACTCATGTAAGGGTCGCTAAACTTTTTAATAAAGGCCTTTTTAGCATCTCCAGTTAAATTACCTAATCCTGCAAGATAATCAAGGTATGATAACCAATCACCTCTATATGCCTCTTTAATTATCCTGAAAGGTGTTTTTATGTCTCCACCGCCTTTTCCTTCTGGATGAGGAGTATCATCATCCAAAGAGATCCTTGTAACCACAGCAAACTGCTTCCAGCTAGTCACCTTGGTTATTACCCTTAAAAGCTGACCTGGGTTTGTTCGTATAAATTCCTTTATATCTTGAAATTCTTCTTTGCTATAAAGATTGACCTTATTAAAGAATTCTACGATCTTCTTTTTTGCACGAGGGTTCTGGATATCTGCAGCATCAGATAATGCTTTCCCCTTACCTAATGCCTCCCTAAGTCCTTGTGCCTCCTCTTCAGTAATCATGCGGTATTTTAACAGCGTTTCATTTATTAGGATCTCATGATATACGTCAGTCAAGTAAGGATCATTCTTTATCTTTTCAATATCACTCTGTTTTATCTGGTTATATGAATTTATATCCTTCCAGTGACCTTGTTTTTCAAGCGCATGTATTACTGCTTCTGATAACAGATGCCACCAGCTGCGTAACGATACCATAGCATTTAAAAAGAGGATTATAGAACCAATACCAAGCCCTATTAAAGGCAAGACCCCCCATGAATATAATACACATAATACTGTCAATACCGCAAATGTCCCGACCCATAATGTGGCAAGTATTTTAAAGAACCTTACCTTCTCGCTTATCCTTTCCTGTGCTTGCGGGTCAGTTCTACCAATATATTCCTTGCTTGCTTCATAGATATCTATCAATCCTCCTATCCTATACTTTACAAAGAAAGCAACTATTGGAGCTGTCTGGACTAGTTGCCACCCGAATAACAACGCGAATGGTGCGCTCCATATTAAGCTTATTAGGCCTCCTGGAGTCATAGCAAGTAATACATTTAATGCAATAACAAAGGCTGCTGTGCCTATTTTCAGTAACTTGCGGCTTTGGGTGCCTTGTGCAAATACATGAGGAAATGTATATTGTCTATAACCATCAGCTTTGTATTTAGCTTTCAAATATTTACGTATAGGATCAAGAATGATGTTGTCTCTATTGTCTTCCTTTGTTTTCTTAATATCTTTGGAGTCCTCTTTCCTGTTTACTATATCTTTCCTTACATCAACAAGTAATCCTCTAAGATCTAATTCAGGTCTTTCTCTAGCTTCTTGACTTATCGCCTCACCAGTAAATGGGTCAATGCCCTCTTCACTGCAATACTCCAGATAACGCCTAAAATCTCTATCTGCAACCAAGAGGATATTTTTCCTTCCTTTAAATTTTACAAATGGGTTTTTCCCATCCTTCCAGTCCTTACCTGCCGTCCAATTGTCCAATCTCCTATTATCCTGAGCTACTGCCGCAAAGAACATATATGCAACAGGCTCAATAACCAATGCCTCTATGTCACTAAGGACTAAACCGTATACATCAGTATAACTAAGCTTCAGATCCTCCCTTACGCCGTCCCTTTCAACGGCAATCAACTTATTAGCTTCGTAGATAAGCTCTATTACCCTTCCATCTGATGTAGTTAGGCGTTTTATCTGATTATCTCCGCGGTATTCTATTTTTGCGTCTTGATAGAAACGTTTTATTAATGCTTCTTTCTTATTCTGATTTTCTTCAAGAAATCCACCTTCTATATATAAATCATTAAGGTAAGAAGTAAATTGTCCAATACCACTAAAAAGTGGAATCATTACAGTAATCCGCTGGCGTATCCTAGGATCTATATCAGCTGTTCCTATAAAGGTTATATCCGGTTTACCTCTTGGGCCAGAACCAGCCACAGCACTTGACTCGTGCATAGGTCTTCTTCTGGCTAATTTCTTAAACAATAAGGATAAAAATGCAGTAACTGCTAAAAGAACCGGAGGCAAACAAAAAGTTACCAATATGCCAGAGATTGCAACTAATGTAAATAATGGTACTAACGTATCCCGTTCAAATGGCTCAAGGAATACATTGGTAATCGTACTATTAGTAAAATGCTCCTGAATCTGTATATCAAAATATTCTCTTAAGGATGACAATGGTCCTCTTGCTCTATAGGCCACCCACATAACAGGTGCAAATCTATCTTTCTTATAATAAATCATATCACCATTCCTGAAGAATGCGCCCTGCCTTTGTGCAAGACCTTTTGCTTCCTCTTCAGAAAAAACAAGTATTTTTTCTCCATCTATTACAATTTCTCTGCCATCTACAAATTCTTTAAAATCATGCAATATAGAATCTAAGCCTGATCCTACTATGTCTCTATCAAAAACCCACATCTCTGCGGTTTTGCCCTTTACAAAAACAACTACATGATCCCTAACAGTCTTTTCTTCTTCTAATTCAAATAAATTCCCCCAAGATGTTATTTTATTCGTATATTCTGGCAATTCATATTTGTCGCAATAGGCCCTTTCACTATTCTTATCTAATATCAAACCCTTATATGTCCTAAAATATATCCTGCCATCCTTATACATTCCCCTTTCTATAATACCCTTTCTGCTTCTCCTTTCTTCTTTAAGGTTATAAATCATTATACCTTCATCATCAATAACAAAACCCGATTCACGAGCAACCCAATCGCTGTCTTCCCAGTCAAGAACATATTTATTTCCATCCTTATGACTAGGTACATAATGTGTTATGCCAGTAATAAGTCTATCTTCAGAATCAAACTCAACTTCAAACGTATAACTCTTTCTTGAACACCTGAATTCATCAAATGCAGAGAAGGTTATCCATTCAGGACCTGAAGTGGCTATACCATTATCAGTCCATCCAATAGAAGATTGGCCTGTTAATATAACCGCCTGATTGCCCTTATTGTCATTGATATATTCAGAAAATAGATTAATATTTTCAGGTTTTTCAAAAAGCCCATCTTCAAGGAAGACTTCTACAAGCGCCAAGTCATTATAATCTTCAAATCTAAACCTCTCTTTAAGCAACCTTATATTCAAATACCTTATATAGCCATTATCATATAGGTTAGGAGATACAGAAATAGTATGTATGTAATCATCTATAATTCTGACAGTTATATCTGCAATATCATACCTACCATAATGATTATCTCTTTCTCCGTAGTAAAATATATCCCTTACACCGTTCATAAAATCTATTTCTAAAAGACGGGCACCTTTTCTTCTTTCAGTCGTAACCTTGGTATCTAATTTACCTTCATCATCAAGCATATAGTCTGCCTTGATATAGGAAGCCTCGTTGGTCTCTTTATCATATTTATCCAGATGAGATTCGCTAAGTAATAGATGCTTGGATTTTAAGTCTTCTATTTCAGTAGAGCTCAAAACCTTTGTATCAATATATTTCTCAAGATATTTCGCAAGGCAAGCAATTCCTTCTTCATCACACTTAATAGTATAAGTATCAGAAGATATATCGAGTGGTATATCAGGATCAGTTGAAGAATAAAAGTATATAGTGGCGGATTCTGCGATAAAACTGCCTTTTAGATCTAATCGGCCATTATACAATACCTTTAATCTGTCGCCACTTGGATCCTTCTTCTCCTGCCATACAATAACCTTGACAACGTTTCTTATAGTCACCTTGCCATCTTCCTCTGTCCATGCCTCTGTAATAAATTCTCCAACATTACCTATATCAGAGCCTTTTATATCTTCATATCTATATGTCTGCCTTACTTTTCTGTCATCAGATAGGCCAACTGCATTAAAGCCATACTGGTCTATTGTGGCTATTTCAACAGTGTTATAGATAAAGGATATCCAGCTTCTCTCCTTCTTTTCCTTAAAATCAGCATCGAATACATATATCTTTTTCCTATCGGACTTCTTAAATCTTTCCCACCAGTCATTATATGTAGCAAGGTCCTTGAAGAAGGCATTTCCTTTATCAATACCTTTTCTTAGACCTTTATCTTCTCTTAATACTTCGTCGATATGCTTTACATCGCTTTCTTCAAAGTCTTTTAAGTCTGTTACTATAGACATATTCTTGCCTTCTCTCCTTGCTATTTCTTCTCCATCTGCATTAATTATACTATCCCATGTATCTTCAAACTTATAATCACTATCAAAAGATACAATATGCAAGGCCTCTGTCTTAGGATCGCTATAATCTGCCATAAATTCTCTGTATTCCTTATTGGAAAGTACGCCTTTTAGGCGAGAGGTATCTATAAATTTATCAATCTCTTTGGATATGCCTAATTTGTTATTCTGAATCCTAGCTATCTCTTCGCCAGCATAGTAGAAAACAACATAATCCCTTAAAGCCTTTCCATCTTCTCCGAATTCTCGAATCCTAATCTTTTTGGATAACGGATTATTATCAAACCTGCTCAATTCTGTAGAAAGAAATTTTTCTTTCCATATCTCATAGTCATTCTCATTGGTAAATATCTTATCCTTACCTACTAATTTATCTTTCTGAGCATCTAGTTTAGCAACAATCGCTTCCCTTTCAGGCATTGTGTTTTCAACAAATATGTCTGAACGTGAAACCCTGTAGCCAAATTCTTTATTTTCGACGTCATATATATAGGTTTCTCTGCCTAATTCCTGATCGCCGTCCCTCTGTACAGCAGTAAATATATGGCCATACCTACGGTCATCCCTTGTACTAGCCATCTCAAGGCCTTTATGCATAAAGGAAATCCAACGGTCCTTTTCTCTGTAACTATTATCAAATACATATAACTTTCTCTTCATAGTCTGTTTAAAATCTCTAATCCACTCAGCATAAATAACATTATTTTCAAATAAAGCACCCTTTATTCCGATAGTCTTCTTTAATTCTCCATTAATAATATCTGATTCACTTTCGGTAGTATTTGGCAAGGCTATTACTGCAGCCAAACTTTCGGCATCTTTTCTTATTATCTCATTCCCATCTGGAGTAATTATGCTATCCCATGTATCTTCTATCTCTAAATCAGAATCAAAAGATATGATATGTAAGGCCTTTGACTTATCATTATCATAACCCTTCCTAAGTTCTTTATAATCTTCAGCAGAAATAGATTTCTTTAAACGATAGATCTCTACAACCTTAGATTTTTTAATTTCTTTTGGTATTGTAAATTTGCCACCTTCCATCCTTGCCAGCTCTTCTTCTTTCATATCTTTTTCATTTACATATATGAAGGTAAAATAATCTTTTATAATATTGCCTTTTTCGTCAAGGTTCTGTATCCTGATTAATTTGGTCGCTGGATTATCATATTGATCCTTCTTAAATACCAGATCACCCTTTTCATCTGGCTCTAAAGATCTCATTTTGTTTTTCCATGTCTCGTATTTGTAAGCTGTATCAAAAACCTTATTTTTACCTATTAATTTATCCTGTTGAGAATCCATACTCTTAATAATCTCATCTATTATAGGCATAGAACCCTCAACCACTCTTGAACGAGAAATCATCTTGCCAAGCCCTCTGTTAAAATAGATATAACTTTCACGGCCTGTCTCTTTCTGCCCATCTCTATATACAACTGTAAATATCTGGCCGCTTTCAATGTCTCCCTTTATATTAGCAAGTTCTACTTTTAGAGGCTTATCCTTACCTATATATAGACCACCGTCTGGGCCATATTCGGCTGAACAACCCTCTAAATGCTTAGCCAATTCTAGATTTTCTTTCCACGAATCATTAGATAATAAATCCCTAGTGGCATCTGGGATATTCTCTTTTAGATATTTATTCAAATCAGGAACTTTTATCATTGCCTTATCTGGATAAGAGGTCTTTACTCCTTTAATATCTACCGTATCAATCGTACTTCGTGGACTAATATTTAAAGGTTCAAAATCTTTATCTATAAAATGTTTGTAGCTTGTTCCTGCAATAGAAATAGTCTTATCTCCTATAGGTGTCCTGCCAGAAAGCGGGTCTATCTTCTGCATATAAGGCAATGTTGCATATGGCAAGCCTTTCTTTCCATCCCTTTCAATAATAAGCTTATTAAGTTCCTTTTTATAGTTCTGTGCCTTTTTATAATAGGACTTATCTTTTGTGGCTTCATACACAGTCATATAGGCATTATACATATGGCTGGTCCACTCTATAGAAATCATTGGCTTATTAGGTCTAAAGGTATCCCTCATATCTTTATTTGTAAAATCAAATCCTTTTACTTTTTGATTATTATATGTAATTTCTACATCGCAATCTTCGTTCTCAACAAATTTTACAAAGCTCTCTGGATCTAATCCAAGGTCTTTTGCAATAGAGGCTGCCCATGCCTGAACATCTGTAGCTACACTATAATCAACTTCGCCGCTTTCTCTTATACCACGTGTAAACCTCTTTTGGTTTGCAACATATGCGCCTTTATCTGAAGCAGGTCTCTTCAGCCATTCCTTGACCTTTAAAGCACCTACATCATAGGCATCCTTTTCTTTAATCTTTTCTCCTAAATATTTCAAAAATACATAAGCACCAATATTGTGTTCTGTAGCTATAGTCCTTACTGCTGGTCCTAATGGCACGCTTCCATCTCTATTCTGAAGTTTAATGATAGCATTGCCAAGTCCTACCATTTCTTCCAGGTAACGATTGTCATTAAACTTCTCTGTATAATGTGCCATTGCGATACCCATCCAGACTACAGGACCTGTATGGAGGTTCCATTCACCCATCAACTCTGTATCTACATTGTAAGAGGTATAATAAAAACCTGCTTCTTTTGCTGCCTTCTCCTTAAAGAAATCTAATAGCCTCTGGGTAGCTTTTTTATTTCCATCCAAGATATACCCCATAGCCTTAAGTGCTTCATCATAAGTAAATGCCCAGTTTTCTATGATTTGATCTTCTTCGCCTTCTACAAAATCATAACTTACCTCAAGCCCTGTTTTAGATAAGTCTTGAGGTAATGCACCCATAGACATTGACATAATTGCACTTCCAATCCATGGATGAAGCCCAAATCCTCCCTGTACAAGTTCAGTATCAGTACCCTTCTTTGGCTCTAGAATAGCCCCTATCAACTTATCTTTCTTTACTTTTACCCTCAAGATAAGAGGATCAAAGTTATTTTCTATGAAGCCCTTGTATACAGTTCCAGATATTGAAATCGTATTATCTCCAAAAGGAGTCTTCCATAATCCATCGTCTGAAACCTGTACACCTGGCAATGTTGCATATGGCAGACCCTTCTTTCCATCTCTTTCAATAGTAAGCTTATCAAGTTCTTTCCTATATATCTCTGCCTCTTTGGTCCTGCCAGCTGACCTGAATGAATTCACCATCTGAGCAGTCCATTCTGAAGAAATCATCCTCTGCCCTGGCCTGAATGTCATCCTCATGCCTGCATCAGTAAAATCAAATCCCTGAATACCTGTATAGCCATTATAATCAACTGTCACATTGCACCTATCAGAATAGATGCTTTGAATTATAAAGGCCTTTTGTGGTGTTGACATACCTAAAACATCTGTTATTGATAATGCCCATGCCTGAACATCTGTAGACATACCATCATCAGTTCTGCCATCCGGCCATATACCTCTTATAAACCTACTGCTTTTATATGCTCTAGTCCTTAACCAATTTCTAATATCATTATTGGCGTCTCTATATTTCTTGCCATCTACACCGTCAAATCTTTCACCCATATAATTAAGGTATACCACAGCATCTAGATTATGCTCTGTTGAAATACCTCTATTTCTTCCTTTTGTCTTTATTAATTTTTCATCAAAACCTATTTCAATAGCACCTTTTTTTCTTTGCAACTTCAAAATAGAATCTGCAATATTTTTCATTTCATCCATATATCTTGAACTTCCTGTTTCTTCTGTGTAATGTGCCATTGCAATACCTATCCAGAGTGTAGTGCCAGCAAAATTCTTTTTCTCACTAACTAAACCGTCATCTACATAGTAAGAATCATAATAAAGACCTTCTTTCTTTGCTGCCCTATCTTTAAAGAAATCCAAAACTTTTTTAGCTAATTCAAAATCTCCGTTCTTTATAAGAAGGATTACTGCCAGCGCCTGGTCATAAGTATACCCCCTCTTATCATCTAAAGAAGGATCCACATAATCATGACTCTTAAAAAGGCCTGTTGTAGCATTTTGCTTGGATTTTGTATATTCAATTGCATCATCTACAGTTAAAGTTGTTTTGCTGACTTCAGTAGGTTTTGTTACCTTAATATCATCCCAAGGAGTATACATAGTAACATCTATCGGCTTAGTCGGAAAGACCTTTGCAGTAAGTTCAGGTTCTCCTTTTATAGAAAATGAAAGGCTAGGAGATGGGCCTTTAGATGTTAGCTTACTCTGCATTACCTTCGCAAGGGTGTGTATTGACTTACCATCATAGCTTGGATCGAATTCTGGATAACCTTCTGGCTCATAATCTGCTCTTAGAGATTTTTTATCATACCTTCTAACTCTCTCATCACTACCATCAAAATCCATTCTCTTAGTATAACTGTTATGCTTCCATATCTTATTGATATCCTGGTTTAAGGTAACTACATGCATAATCATATAGCCATCTTTATCCAGGGCCTGCCTATTTTGGTCCACTTCTATCCAGCCAAAGTCAATTAATTCATACTTATCTCCAAATCCCATCTTAATCAATTCATTAGTACTTTCCTTTCCAGTGTTTAAAAATCTATGATAATAATCTTCTATATTAGTACCAGGGATGTAATTATGAATAGTAACGTACCTACCTATTCCTTTTCTAAAGAGCCAATCATTTCCTGGTAGACCTAAACGTTTAAGGCCTTCCTCTGGAGGAATTGCTTCTCCCCTAAATATACTATATTCCTTATCTTCCCAATCTAAGATTCTTCTTACACTTTCTGTATTTCTATCGGTTATATAATACTCCTGGAATTCATGTCTAGTACCTGAAATATACTCGTCATAAGTTTTACCTTCTTTTTTATCTTCACTATGTATCTTTCCACTATATAAGATCTCATATTCATAGGCAGGTAAATCCCTTCCACTTATCTTGAGCTTCATTACGTTTCCATTGTTTAATACCCTTCCTTTTTCAAGATATTCTGCATCGCCTTCCTGCCTTAAGCGTATAAACCTACTAACGCCATATTGCATCTTGAGTGTTCTATCATTCGTAAAATCATAATATTTCCAGTCTAACATCTCAGGATGCGTCATAAGGAGTCTTGATTTAAATACACCTAACCTCCTCTTACTCACACCTTTGTCATCCAGTGCCTTCTTTGCACGTAAAACACCTTCATCAATATTTTCTTCCTTAAGTGAAGCATTCATGAATAGTTTATATAATTTAAACACTTTTTTATAATCAAAGTTTGGAACTTCTGTAAGTTTTAAAATAAGTGCCTTATAATACTCTGCTGCAAATAAAAGGGCATATTCTGAAAGTAAAAGACTAGAAGCTTCATTATCTGATATATCCCCACCTGTAAAGAAATCAATCAGCTTATCCATATTTCTCTTATCTCTTTCACTAATGGCAAATCGTTTATCTTTACTGGCTAATTCAAGAACTGTTTTCTTTGCCTTTTCTAATTCCTTCTTTATAGATAGATTAAGATTTTCCCTTGCTTGTCTATGGCTATCAGTATTATAAAGAATATTAAGGAGCCTGTTGGTTTCATGTTCTAAATCTATCCTTGCTACTTTAGTAGGATATGTATATTTCTTTTCTTTATCTACCTTAGTAGGTATAGTAGTTAAATCTCTAGGGGAAACTTGTGTAGGCACTTTAAATACATCTTTCTTCTTGCCAAATATCTCTCCTAAGTCAAAGGTAGCTCCTTTGGTAATGTTAACTGACCAATAAGGTACATAACTATCACTGTATCCTGGAACATCTAATGCCATCACATAACGCAGAGAAACATCTTTTTTGCCAATTATAGTAGCTTCCAAGGCTGGGCTAGGAATTACATCTGATTCTAATCTGCCAAATCTTTCCTTGCCGGGTATCTTAAATTCAACACTTCCGCTTGAACCTTTTCTTACATTATCAAATTTCAAGGCTAATTCAATATCTCCTAAGGTACTTCCTCCTGCAGCGAGTCCTACTCCAGACTCATGGTATAATTCACCCTTGGCTTCTATTTCAGGAATTCTTTCTGTATCCTTCTCAAACATTAGGGTTCTTACGCTAGGTCTAAATCCTAATCCTTTAATAAGAGGTGCCTCCCACTTTGCCTCTAAATCAAGTCCAAGTCCTGATTTATCCATATAAAATACATCTGGTCTAACTGTTATGCCATAAGCCTTATATGGTCCGAATAAAAGCCCAAATGATGTATTATCATCACCTATTAAGTAACGCCAATCATGATAATCAAATACATCTCCTCTGACAGTCTCAAAATAGAAATTATCCATTATAGTATCTACTATGTTATCCTTAGGTGGGCGCAGTTCAGACCTAAAACTACTACTTTCATATGTTCCAAATGGTATTAGAGTCCTATTGTCTCCAAACGTATAAGTTCCTAAGGCTCCTAACTCGAATCCTTCTGGTGACTGTATATTAATACCAATCCTTGGATCCATATTCCAGTTCCTTACAAATCCTGCATCAAGCTGATCCCTTATATAAGCTATGCTCTTGGGGCCTTTTCCTTCTAATTCTTCTATCCTCTCTTCTGCCTCAGGAGTCTGTCTTCCTCTAAGAATGCCTAATTCTCTTTCTCTTTGTTCAAGTATTCTTCTTAAAGTTTCTTTATCTTCTACACGGCTTGGATAATTAAAATCTCCCTTAATTCCAAAACCAATATCTATATATCCCTTATATGAACCTATCTTAAACTGTTTCTCAAGCCCTTTAATGCCAAGTCCAGAACCTAAAACCAATACAGAACTTTCAGTATCTTTATCTAATTCTATAGTCTCCATGCTTAATGACATAGATGGGGCTATGGATATACCTGGCTTGGTGTCTTCTACTGGTGCAAATGCCTTAGGGAAGAATACATCTTTTAATGGTTTCTTGATGCCCATACTTACTGGTTTAGCTTCTACTATATCTTCTCCAAAAGGTCCTTTTTCTACAGTAACACCACCATTTACAAATTTATGGCTATAAATCTTACCGTTCTTAAACTCTTCTTTGATCTTATCAACTTGTTTTTCTGCAGCAGGCAAGCCCCAAATAAGAGTAGCTCGATGAATCTTACCACCTTCTTCATATGTAAAGCTATTAGTAGCCATGTCTCTATCGCTGACTTCACCAGATTTTATTGCCTCAAGCCTACCTATATTAAACTTTTCAACCTGGTTCTGGCCTATAAGTATCCTATCTATGCCTGTCTCCTTATCTGTATCTATTACTCCACCGTATTCAAATAAACGGGACATTAATATGGAATTTCTGATTTGAGACTTAAGTATCTTTATTCTAGATTCAATTGCTTTCTTTCCATGAGTAATATCAGTCCATTCACTCTTTTCCTTTTTGTCATGCGTATCATAATATCTTCTTTCGCCATATGGTCCTTCTATATGCATATCTATCTGATACAATTCATTTAAGGATCCATATACCTTTAAACCTCCAGGCATATCTTCACTCAATTTATCACCGCGGACAAAGCTATCGCGGGCTGTTCCTCCATAGTCGCTCAATATATCAATATATGTCTTTGCTACGTTGGCTGCCTCTTCTCGTGTTTTATTTACCACTGCTTCTCGTCTTAATTCACTCCATCTATCTCTCGCCCACAGTATCTCCCTATCTATTTCCTTTAATGCCTTCAATAAAATAATAAGTTCTTTCTTTAATACGTCTACATGATACTGTATCTCTTCGCCAGTATTCTTATCTATAGTCTTTTCTGCTTTCCTGCCACTAAATTTATTGGCATCATACCACTTACCATCTTCGCCTAAGACCTTTGATACCTTATCTAATTCATCAATAACATCTGATTCACTCTTATATATTTCAGGTAAATCATGCCATGTCTTTCTATCTCTATCCCACTTGCTAACTCTAAATGTACCTATTCTTCTAGGATCCTCATAACAAACCCAAGTAGGACGTTTAACATCATCGAGTTTTACAGCTAATACGCGGGTATCAAATACCCTTTCTCCTAATGTCAAAGGTATCCTATAGGATTTTCTATCATTAAGTTTTCCTGATACATTGACTAAATTTTTTACTGTATGCTCATCAAGCATAGCTGTAATTGCCCTTGCCTTAATAGCATTCTGCCCACCAATGACTTCTTTCCCGCTTTGTACCAAGATTTCATTTATGGTACCAAGTCCTTCATTATCTATCTCTATGCCTTCTGGTATTAAGAATGTCCTAAATGTCCCTGGCTCGCGGATACTAAGTTCATAATTATCCTCTATGAGCTCTTCAGACTCACTGTCATAGAAAAAGACTCTTCCCTTCTTTATCCATCGTTCTAATGTATCGAGTTTTCCATCAGGTCTTCCGTCTCCATCTAAATCCTTATCTGCTACTGGTGTATAATCTCCTTTTACAAACCATGGCTGTGCCTTCAAATCTCCAACAGTCCTTCCATCTTCATGTGAATAATAGTAAGATCCTTCTTCTTTTACTCTTCCATCAACTATAATCTCAAAGTCAAAATGTACATTGCCTTCGCGGAATTCACGCATAAACCTATCTTCATCAAATCTAAATCCTGCGATTATAGAGGCATCTTTAAATTGATCGCTTTTTACAACTACATTACCAAGACCATTTGGAACACTAAGGATCTGGTCATTCTTTGCCCTATTCATAAGATTACTGTCGTCTTCGGATATAACCTGTAAAATTACAGGTTTTTCAGTTATTACTTCTGGGACAGGAGTCGCTACCCTAAGGGTCTTTGTATCAATGTTGCCTGCTTTATCTTTAATCTTAACCGTAAACATCATAACAACGCCTGGCTTTAATGCTAAATCAACTAGGGCTTCCACAGGCTTAGTGTAGTCTTTGATAGTATCTTTTCTTAGAACTTGTAGATCTCCATCAAGTATTTCATATTCAAGGTTATCCTTATTGACTCCAAAGCTAAATATTACTCCATGATCAGTCAAAGTAGCTTCAGGTGTACCGATAAATGTAGGCATAGGTTCTCTTTCCAATACCCCTGCCAATTCTTCGCCCTTTTGAACTAAGCTGTCAATATATCCCTTTATCTTATCCAAATCTTTTTCAGACTGAAGCATTGTAGATATAGGAAGCATCTCGTCTATAATACTATTTATTTCCTGTTCTTGAATTAAACCCATATCTTCTTCTGGCTCAATAGCCTCAGTCTCTACTTCCAAAGGAGACCTTGTTATTTTGAATCCTTTCCAAGTAAATCCGTCGTCACCTTCCATCATAATAAGAAATTCTGTAGTAGTTCCAGGTAATAAATCTCCTATAGTAATTTTAACAGGTTCAGTATAGTCATCGATTTCTACTTTAGAAATTGATTCTTTCTCCCCTTCTCTATATAGCTCACAACGCTTGATATTATCTTTGACTCTAAATTCAATCGTTACTTCTTTAAAATCTACAGTAATTTCATTGATTTCTTCTCCTTCACCAATACCAGTAACCTCAACTAGATCAGCAGTCTTCTTCTCATCTCCTTCAACAATAGAAATCAACCCTACATCATCAGCACCCCTAACCTTACTCCTTGATTCATTACCATCAACTATCCTTATAGCTGTAACTGACCAAGTAAAGTCTCCTTCAGGCATATATGGTATGACTAACTCTTCTTTTTCACTGATATATGTCTTATTGTTAAGTGTTATTTCATAATAATGAGGGTGATAGATGGTTTCATCTATGGTCCAGCTTAAGGTTAGTCTGTCTTGATCTAGTTCTGGGTCATTGAGAATAGGTGTAGTAACTATCTTGGCTGCTTCTTTAACCCTTGCGATGTCTTCGTTTATATTATTTAATTCATCAAGGGATTCAGCCAGTTTATCAGCAGGTTTATTTCTTATATCTAGTATTTTTTCTTCTAGTTCCTTTAATTCAATATCTCCATTAACTCGTTTTAGAAGAGTATCTTTATAGCCAGTTGTCTTGCCTGATTGTATATCTCTTGCGGTGAGTTCAATATTAGAAGAATCTATTTCAAAAGTAGCCTCCTTTGAAGACATGACTATAATTTCATTATCTTCATTAAGATATACTGCGTTTATGGAGGCAGTGTGAGTACCTTTAGAGAGATATTCTAGGCTATTATCATCATCAATATATGTCTTTCCATCAATAACCAGTTCATAGTATTTAGGAGTACCTTCACATCTATACTCAAATGTCACTATGCCTTTTTCTACATTTGGTTTAAATTTAGTTGGACTAGCAAATACAGTAAGTTCTGATGTAATTAAGTGGCTTGTGTGTTTATCGCTATATACTGCCTGTAAGGTGTATTTGTATGAACCTGAATCTAAGTTATCAGTCTTAAAGGTACTGGCATCTATATCTTTTATCTTCTTTTTAAGTACAGTTTTATTGGTCTCAGGATCTAAGACTTTTAACATAAAGTACTTGAATTTTATATTATCTATCTTTTCATATTTATAGTCCCAATCAAATGTTACTATATCGCCTTCTCTGGTTGAAGTAAGTCCTTCTGGGGCAGGAAGGATTATGAAGGATTGTTCTTTAGATGGTTTAGTTGTGTATTCTTTATCTTCCTCTTCAGCTACAGCAATTACCTTAATTGTATGTTTTCCTGGTTCTAAGGTACCTTCAGCTATAATACCTTCTTCAAGATCATGCTTTTTATCATCAATGTATATATCATAACGGGTTGCATTTTCTATTGTATTATATGCAATAGTTGTCTTACCAGAAGTTACATCTACATTAAGGCCTTCTGGTTTAGAAAGAATAATAAAGGATACTTCTTGAGACTCACTACTTCTATATGTCCTATCTCCATCTTCTGTTACAGCTACTACTGTAAAAGCATGTTTATCTGGATCTAAAGAACCTTCTTCTATAATAAAGGTATTGGTATTATCTTCAGTCTTAGTATAATATTCACCTCCAAGATATATATCATAATAACTTACATCTTCTATCTTATCCCAAGTAAGGGTAGCTATTCCATCTTCTACAGTTACATTGAGGTTTTCTGGGGTGGAGAGTGTTGTAAAGGATATCTCTTCTGAAGGATTACTTACCTGTTCTATATCATCAACAGTCCTTACAGTAATTATCTTATTTATCTTGTGTTCTCCTATGGATAGTTCAGTTATATTAAGGTTATTGGTATCTGACTCTATAGGCTCTGGATTATCATCAATAAATACCTTATAGCCAGTAGCATTATCATCACCTATCCATGTAATAGAAGCTTCTGTACCCTTTACATCTATATCTATATCAGTTGGTGTTTTCAATATAATAAATTCTTCATCGTCTTCTAATATAGTTCTTTGTTCGGTTTCTTCAACTCTATATACACCAGCTACTGTCCAGGTGTATTCATCTGGATTTAAATCTAGTGTGATGTTAGTATCTTTTGTTCTTTCGACTGTTGCTTCGCCTTCAGAAGGAGTAACTATTAATTCATAATCAATAAAGTTATCCTTTTCTTCATGCTTCCAAGTAAAGGTAGCTTTTGTGGTTTCTATTGCTGTTGTAAGTTCTGTTGGTGCTGGGAAGATAGTAAAGGCTTTTCCTTCTACTAACTTAGTAGCCTGTTCTCCATCTTGAGTATCATATATTGCTTTTATAGTATATCCATATGTCTCTGGAAGTAATTCGGTTGTAAATTCGGTTTCAGTTGGATTATAAAACATCTCATAGCTTTCAGAATCAGTTAGTGTTAGTTCATATCTATTAAAACCATCTTCTTGCTCATGTTCCCAGGTAAAATCTACTGTTCCTCCAGATACTTCTCTAGTAAGTCTTTCAGGGGCATTAAATATAGTAAAGTCTTTTCCTTCTATTGTGCTGGAAGTTTGTTCTCTTCCTTCAAACTCATACACTGCATACAGTTCATAAGAATATGTACCTGGAGTTAATAGTTGAACTGTTATTGTAGTTTCTTTTATAGGCTTAGTAGGTGTAAATATATTATTACCTCTAGAATCAAATATCTTTAATTCATATCTTTTGAATTCCTGTTCAGGATCGCAATCCCAGTTAAAAGTTACTTGTTCATTATCTACATCTATTGATCTTGTAAGATCTTCAGGGGCTGTAAATATAGCAAATGCTCTTCCTTCTACTTCAGTGGATGTATATCTAGTACCATCTATCAGTTTTACTGCAGTAACACTCCAGGTATACTTACCTGAATCCAAAACTGGTATTACTAGTTCTAAATCTTCACTAACATAGGTCTTTGAATCAATATCTATCTCATAGAAGTCTGGATAAGTAGCGTCTTCATCAATCTCCCAATTTAGCTTTATTCCATTAGCTTCTAGTGCTGGTACATCTAAAGTAGGTAGTGTTATTTGTTTTGAATTTTCTTGTTCTTCTTCAATTCTGTCATTTAATCTTCCTACTTTATTAAGTACGTCTTGTGTATTATCTACGCTTAAGGACTTCATTATTTTATTGGCCTCTAATAGAAGTTCTTTTTCCTTAATCTTACTCTTTAATCGGCCTCTTAGATCATTGCTGTAATTAGATATTATATTATCTAATTCAGATTTAGTAGTAGCTTGTGTTATCTCATCTATGGCTATATCTATTGTAGAAGACTCTGCTGTAAAACTACCTGTTCTACTACCTATAGAGACAGTGTGTTCTCCTCTAGGTAGATACCTTAATTCATTATCAAGATAGGTCTTTCTATCAATTACTAGTTCTTCATCAGGAGATAAAGTAAAGGTTAGTATGCCTTTATCTTGCGTATATTCAATGTTGTCTACTGGAAAAGCACCAAAGGTTGAACTTAATATAAAATTGGCTATAAAAGCTCCTGCAAACGTAGAATGGAAATATCCGATTCCACTACTTTGTTTGTCTTTCTTTCTTCTCTCCTCTATTCTCTCTAATAATGTCTCTAATTCTTGTTTCTTTTTCTTTAATTGTTCAATATATTTAAAAATATTTTCTATATCTTTACCTTCTAAGGCCTGGTGCAATAACTGATTTATTCCCTCTATATCCTGTCGTAATTGCTTCAATTGTGATTGATCCAACTCTTCCTGTGAAACCTCTTTTTCTAGATCTTCTTTTTCTATCTTCTTATCAAGGTCTTTTGTATCCTCAATAGGTGCATCTACTTCTACTGCACCAGGAGTCTCATCTTCAGTTCTAATTGTCTCCTGATCAGTAGGAGTATCTATTTGAGTAGTGGTTGTTTCTTGAGGTTCTATTACAATATCAAGGCGATCTCTCTCTTTACCCCTAACCTTA
Source organism: uncultured Planctomycetia bacterium (assembly GCA_964566255.1). Classification (GTDB taxonomy): domain Bacteria; phylum Omnitrophota; class Gorgyraeia; order Gorgyraeales; family Gorgyraeaceae; genus CAZMID01. Next base: position 85,296 of record CAZMID010000003.1, read on the forward strand.
CTCCTTGATTCATTACCATCAACTATCCTTATAGCTGTAACTGACCAAGTAAAGTCTCCTTCAGGCATATATGGTATGACTAACTCTTCTTTTTCACTGATATATGTCTTATTGTTAAGTGTTATTTCATAATAATGAGGGTGATAGATGGTTTCATCTATGGTCCAGCTTAAGGTTAGTCTGTCTTGATCTAGTTCTGGGTCATTGAGAATAGGTGTAGTAACTATCTTGGCTGCTTCTTTAACCCTTGCGATGTCTTCGTTTATATTATTTAATTCATCAAGGGATTCAGCCAGTTTATCAGCAGGTTTATTTCTTATATCTAGTATTTTTTCTTCTAGTTCCTTTAATTCAATATCTCCATTAACTCGTTTTAGAAGAGTATCTTTATAGCCAGTTGTCTTGCCTGATTGTATATCTCTTGCGGTGAGTTCAATATTAGAAGAATCTATTTCAAAAGTAGCCTCCTTTGAAGACATGACTATAATTTCATTATCTTCATTAAGATATACTGCGTTTATGGAGGCAGTGTGAGTACCTTTAGAGAGATATTCTAGGCTATTATCATCATCAATATATGTCTTTCCATCAATAACCAGTTCATAGTATTTAGGAGTACCTTCACATCTATACTCAAATGTCACTATGCCTTTTTCTACATTTGGTTTAAATTTAGTTGGACTAGCAAATACAGTAAGTTCTGATGTAATTAAGTGGCTTGTGTGTTTATCGCTATATACTGCCTGTAAGGTGTATTTGTATGAACCTGAATCTAAGTTATCAGTCTTAAAGGTACTGGCATCTATATCTTTTATCTTCTTTTTAAGTACAGTTTTATTGGTCTCAGGATCTAAGACTTTTAACATAAAGTACTTGAATTTTATATTATCTATCTTTTCATATTTATAGTCCCAATCAAATGTTACTATATCGCCTTCTCTGGTTGAAGTAAGTCCTTCTGGGGCAGGAAGGATTATGAAGGATTGTTCTTTAGATGGTTTAGTTGTGTATTCTTTATCTTCCTCTTCAGCTACAGCAATTACCTTAATTGTATGTTTTCCTGGTTCTAAGGTACCTTCAGCTATAATACCTTCTTCAAGATCATGCTTTTTATCATCAATGTATATATCATAACGGGTTGCATTTTCTATTGTATTATATGCAATAGTTGTCTTACCAGAAGTTACATCTACATTAAGGCCTTCTGGTTTAGAAAGAATAATAAAGGATACTTCTTGAGACTCACTACTTCTATATGTCCTATCTCCATCTTCTGTTACAGCTACTACTGTAAAAGCATGTTTATCTGGATCTAAAGAACCTTCTTCTATAATAAAGGTATTGGTATTATCTTCAGTCTTAGTATAATATTCACCTCCAAGATATATATCATAATAACTTACATCTTCTATCTTATCCCAAGTAAGGGTAGCTATTCCATCTTCTACAGTTACATTGAGGTTTTCTGGGGTGGAGAGTGTTGTAAAGGATATCTCTTCTGAAGGATTACTTACCTGTTCTATATCATCAACAGTCCTTACAGTAATTATCTTATTTATCTTGTGTTCTCCTATGGATAGTTCAGTTATATTAAGGTTATTGGTATCTGACTCTATAGGCTCTGGATTATCATCAATAAATACCTTATAGCCAGTAGCATTATCATCACCTATCCATGTAATAGAAGCTTCTGTACCCTTTACATCTATATCTATATCAGTTGGTGTTTTCAATATAATAAATTCTTCATCGTCTTCTAATATAGTTCTTTGTTCGGTTTCTTCAACTCTATATACACCAGCTACTGTCCAGGTGTATTCATCTGGATTTAAATCTAGTGTGATGTTAGTATCTTTTGTTCTTTCGACTGTTGCTTCGCCTTCAGAAGGAGTAACTATTAATTCATAATCAATAAAGTTATCCTTTTCTTCATGCTTCCAAGTAAAGGTAGCTTTTGTGGTTTCTATTGCTGTTGTAAGTTCTGTTGGTGCTGGGAAGATAGTAAAGGCTTTTCCTTCTACTAACTTAGTAGCCTGTTCTCCATCTTGAGTATCATATATTGCTTTTATAGTATATCCATATGTCTCTGGAAGTAATTCGGTTGTAAATTCGGTTTCAGTTGGATTATAAAACATCTCATAGCTTTCAGAATCAGTTAGTGTTAGTTCATATCTATTAAAACCATCTTCTTGCTCATGTTCCCAGGTAAAATCTACTGTTCCTCCAGATACTTCTCTAGTAAGTCTTTCAGGGGCATTAAATATAGTAAAGTCTTTTCCTTCTATTGTGCTGGAAGTTTGTTCTCTTCCTTCAAACTCATACACTGCATACAGTTCATAAGAATATGTACCTGGAGTTAATAGTTGAACTGTTATTGTAGTTTCTTTTATAGGCTTAGTAGGTGTAAATATATTATTACCTCTAGAATCAAATATCTTTAATTCATATCTTTTGAATTCCTGTTCAGGATCGCAATCCCAGTTAAAAGTTACTTGTTCATTATCTACATCTATTGATCTTGTAAGATCTTCAGGGGCTGTAAATATAGCAAATGCTCTTCCTTCTACTTCAGTGGATGTATATCTAGTACCATCTATCAGTTTTACTGCAGTAACACTCCAGGTATACTTACCTGAATCCAAAACTGGTATTACTAGTTCTAAATCTTCACTAACATAGGTCTTTGAATCAATATCTATCTCATAGAAGTCTGGATAAGTAGCGTCTTCATCAATCTCCCAATTTAGCTTTATTCCATTAGCTTCTAGTGCTGGTACATCTAAAGTAGGTAGTGTTATTTGTTTTGAATTTTCTTGTTCTTCTTCAATTCTGTCATTTAATCTTCCTACTTTATTAAGTACGTCTTGTGTATTATCTACGCTTAAGGACTTCATTATTTTATTGGCCTCTAATAGAAGTTCTTTTTCCTTAATCTTACTCTTTAATCGGCCTCTTAGATCATTGCTGTAATTAGATATTATATTATCTAATTCAGATTTAGTAGTAGCTTGTGTTATCTCATCTATGGCTATATCTATTGTAGAAGACTCTGCTGTAAAACTACCTGTTCTACTACCTATAGAGACAGTGTGTTCTCCTCTAGGTAGATACCTTAATTCATTATCAAGATAGGTCTTTCTATCAATTACTAGTTCTTCATCAGGAGATAAAGTAAAGGTTAGTATGCCTTTATCTTGCGTATATTCAATGTTGTCTCTATCTCCTGCCACAACTGCTGGAGGCAGTATAAAATCAGTTATAGTAGCCATAAAAGACTTTTCTATTTTTTCATCTTCAGGAGGTGGCGGTGGCCCCTGAACTTCTTTATCATCTTCTCTTACAGCAACATCTGGCTTATCTCTATCAAATATCTCCTCTAATGTCTCACCCCTATCAATAGCTCTTTCAATAGCCCTTATTTGCATATCAAGATCTTGAGCACGTTGCGCTTCTTCATAAGTTGGGATATCAGTATCTTTTCCTAACCATTCCACCCATCTTCCACTTGTAATGTCATAAGATACCTCTGAAAGTATTAAGGCATCACCCTCTATCCACCTTGCAACAGTACTGACCCATCCCAGTGCACCTGACGCATGGAATTCCCGTATATGAAGCTTTAGAAGTTCCTGTATATCAGGATCAGTTTCATTTTCGAGCTTTGTAATTTCAGCACGAATCTTTTCCAGTCTCTCTTCATCACCTTCAATAAAATGTACAGAATATTCGATAAGCTGACCACCAGGAATATGTTCGCCTATTTGTTCAGCAAACCCAACACCTGTATTAATTTCAGCCTGAACAGCTAATAGGCCAAATGTGCTCTTGAATAATTTCCATGATAAACCTACCATAGCAACTACACTAAAGAATTGTCCAAATGCCTGCCAGTATTTTCTTAAAGTCTCGCTCAATGATACCTTCCTGCGATATGATAGGAGTGCATCTTTTGGTCTTAATAACTGCTCTTTCCTTGCCTTTAGCATACCAGGAATAGTAAGGCCTATTGACATCATAAATGCATTAGTAATATCCTGAACAGTTGTAGGTAATATAAAATCTTTATTGATTACAGGGAAATCTTTAGCCAAAATACCTATACCTGGACCTGATTTACCCTGGACTATTAAATCAGTTAGGTTTAAATGTGACCAGCCTGAAATCCATTCCAAAACTGGCCCTACAATATCTGCATTGGCATACTGAGCTAACCCTGCTTCGCCAAGTAAAATACCTCCAACTATAGCTCCAATCAAATGCATGACTACACGTCTCGTTAGAAAACGACGTAAAGCGCTAATTGGTACTATAAATAATGTCGATACTACCCATGATGAAGCCATCATAGCCCACATTGTCCCTATCCAACTTACTTTCATCCAATTGCTGAACCTAACTGTCCATCTTTGAGTTAAAAGCTCTTCTCTCTCAGGAGAAATCTCCATTAAGACATCAGCCAATCCCTGATAAGAACTCTTGATACCTAACTTCTGGTTTCCGAGTCTACTCATATAATCGGTCTTTTGTCCCCTTACCCAGAAATTAAATGCCTGTATAGGATACTTTATAAAGAAATTACGCAACAGATGATATAAAGAAGGTATAAGAAGAGGTAAATAATACATAGCATACTGTCTGCCTTCTTGAGTAGCTACCAATGCAATAAATCCTAACCATAAAAAGATATTTTTGTTCTGCCATAATCTCTGTACAAAAGATATGTCTTTATCTTTCTTTTGATGGCCTTTTAATTCATCCCATTGGATTGCGACCTTTTCCTGTTGCTTCTGGAATTTACGTGCAATAAGGCGCCATGTCCTAGTAACCTTGGCTGAACGAGAGTCAAATAACTCTGTTACATTAAACCCGCGTGCTTCTAACATAGTACGGAGTTCTATACTATTAATACCAAAGTTCAACTCAAACCACTTAAGGATTTCTTCGCGGCTTGGCATAGCTCCAAGTCTAAATGCACTATCACGTTTAATTCCTTTAATGCATTTGAAAATTTTCCATTTAGGATCAATACTTACCATTTGATCTTTCTGAGCCCTCTGCATCAGGCGTCTTACTAAGATTTCCAGATTGATTTCCTTATCACCCAACTGGTAGCCATCGTCTTTTGCCTGTCTTCTAAGGGTTTCTACCAAATCCTTTTCTTCCTCAGTAAATTCCTTCTTAAGACCTATATCAGATGTTAGAGGGGCGCCCATATCCGGATGAGTCTCGGGGGCAAGGCCGATGTCATCTTTTACCTGGACGCCCACTCTGAAATCTTCAATATTAGTAACAATTTCTAGATCATTTAAATCAGTTGTTATAAATGGAGAAGTAACTGCACCACCAAAGATATCATTGGAATCAGTATCAAATAATTCTATTTCCTCTCCTTTTTCCTCTGGAATAATAATATATATTGAGTCAGAAGAAGTACCTGACTTATTGATAAGTTCACTTAATGAAACACCGATTTTTTCTCCAGTAGTACCTATACCAATTACCCCATCTAATTCTCCACTAAACCTTCCAACCACAGTCATGTAATGCTCAAATCCCTTTTCCTGACTTGCAACTATAAAGTATGTATCTATATCATGTAATTTTGATGTTTTAACTTCTCCAACATTAAGACCGAGGTCATGCTTTTTAGCTACCTCTATCAAGAATACGCTAGATACGAGTCCTTTTTCTCCTAATTCCTTAATTACTCTACAGGCCTGTCTAAATTCCTTACGGTTGGATGAATATCTTAATGATTGCTTAATATAGAGACCTATTTCTCCGGCAAATTCTGCAGCAAGTTCCTTATCCTCTGGAACATCCTTGCCATAACCCTTAAGCATCTCTCTAAGTGAAACTACAGCGCAATTAATAGAATCTACTATATTTTTATCAAGGGCATTTAAAAGATCTGTATGGCTAAGGCCGCTATCTTTTCCTTCAAGGCCAAGTAACCTTAAGAAGTCTTCTTCTTTCTTAAAGATTCCTATAGAAATATCTTTTACTTCAATCGCATCTTTAAATTGTCTATCAATTAATTTGTCTATATCTTTAGGACTCTTATCTTCCAGTTCCTGTGGAAGTATCTGTTTAAGTGAATGAATTGCTATGCGGATCTGAGCAGGTATATTGCGAGATTCTATAATTGGTTTAAGTAATGAGATAGCCCTATTTTTCTTTCCTCTCTTAATTAGTATTAGAGCGGCCTTTAAAGCCTTCTTGGCTTTTCTGGTAGCATACGTTACTTTTCTATAATGGTAAGTAGCAATAATTGCCGCCAAAATTACAGCAATTACTGGATGAAATAATACACCTACTACTATTACCGCTGCGTAGCTTTTAACCATTCCTTTAGACCAGTTAGAAGGAGTAATTCTTCCTTTGGCCTCAGGTATTAAAGTAATTCCTTCTTGTATTTCTTCAGGCACTGTTACATCTGTTACTTCAGCTGCTTTAAGATCTTCGGTAGGTGCTTCAGCTGCTATCTGGCCTTCAGCAATAACTCCTTCTTCAGAAACTACTTCACCTTCAGGGGCATCTTCAGAAACCTCTTTTTCATCTTCATCTGATCCTTTTTTCTCTAGCTTGGCTTCGGGCATGTATTCTTTCAGTACCTTCCTTGCATGCTCCATTGCCTCATCTATATCAATCTGCCTATCTCCTATATCTATTACTTCCTCATGCAAATCTTCTGTCAATAAAACTGAAGAAGATAGGACGTCCTGGGATTCTATCGGGGGCAAGGCCGATACATCCTCCTGATCTATAATAAGAACGTCCTCTTCTTCATAAGACATAATACCTTCGTTGGAGGCTAGAGGAGTTTTACAAGTCACAGTTTCTTCTAAGCCTTCTTCAAAGTGTTTGACTGCCTCATACTTCATCCTCATCTCTACAGGAATAAAGAACTTATCTAAGGATTCACTGTAAACCTGGACTACATTATTAGTTATATGTCGCCTCATTGTATCGCTTATAAGTA
>CAZMID010000004.1:0-90197 GCA_964566255.1 uncultured Planctomycetia bacterium
AGTCTCTACGTTTACCTTAAGCTCTCCTAATATAGAATCATATTTCAAAAGATGGGCAAGGGATACAGGTGGCATAGGTAAATCATTTATTGCCACAAAATCAATGTTCCTATTCTCAACTGCTGCCCTGAAGATGTTTCTGCCGATCCTTCCAAAACCATTGATGCCGACCTTTACTGTCATGTTGCTCCCCCTCTCTAAAGTTGTACTTCCTTTAAATGTTTTGCTGCCACCTCAGGTGAAGTAGGATTTATATAAAACCCTGATCCCCATTCAAAACCAGCAACGTTTGTTAATTTTGGCATTATCTCAATATGCCAGTGATACTCCTTATTTACTCCGTCTCTGACCGGAGCAGTGTGTATTATAAAATTATATGCCGGATCATTCAAGGCTTTTTTTAATCTTATAAGCGAATCTTTAAATATAGATGCTAGAGCTTCTACACTTTTATCATTTATAGACTTAAAATCATAATTATGCTTTTTTGGCATTATACAGGTCTCAAATGCAAATCGTGATGCAAAAGGACAAAATGCTATAAAATCTTCATTCTCTGAAATAATCCTTACTTTATCAGAAGACTCTTGATGTATCATATCACAAAAAACACATCTTTCTTTTTCACTAAAATAATCGGATGCACCTTCTATTTCTTCGTTAACCCTTTTTGGAATAATAGGAAGTGTTATCAACTGACTATGAGTATGCTCTAAAGATGCCCCGGCTGATTCTCCATGATTTTTAAAAATAAGTATATATTTAACTCTTGAATCTTCTGCTAAATAAACGCTTCTAGTACGATACTTAAAAATAACATTTTTTATTTCGTTTTCTGTTAAATCAGCTAAATCTTTATTGTGATCAGGGGTTTCTATAACAACTTCGTGTGCACCTACACCATCACACACATCATATAGACCTATATTGCGTTTATCTAAATTACCTTTCATTTCAAACGCAGGGAATTTATTAGGTACTACCCTTACAGACCAACCTGGTGTATCAGGTTTTGAGCTTGAATCTCTTACAGCCTCAAGTTCAGGAGGAGTCATTTTTTCGTTTCCTGTACAAAAAGGACAATCTCCTTCTTTTTTATCGATATGTGAAACTTTAAAATCCTTGGGTCGTTTTGCCCTCTCAGTAGATATAATAACCCATCTTCCCATTATAGGATCTTTTCTTAATTCTGGCATATTACAAAACGCTCCCTATAATATCTTTATGACCTGCTATAAATTCTTCTATATTCATACGGCGCTTTGCTTCTAACTGCAGTTCATTTATCCTGATAGCGCCTTTTCCAGTAGCAACTAATAAACCTTCCTTACTAGCTTCTGATATAGTACCTGGTTTTAAATCTGATGAAGTCTTTTCAGGATAAGCTTTCCATATCTTAAGAATCTTTTTATTAAAATGCGTAAAACATACTGGCCATGGCACAAATGCCCTAATACGATTACAAATTAAAACTGCATCTTGAGACCAATCTATAAGGCCATCTTCTTTTTTTAGCTTTGGCGCATAAGTTGCATTTTTATTATCCTGTTTTACAAAATTTACATTTTTTGTCTTAATAAGCTCTATTGAATTTAATAACAATTCTATACCTTTTTTAGAAAGGTTATCTCTTAACGAGACAGCATCGTCGTCTTTCTTTATAGAAATAGCTCCCTTTAATAAGATATCTCCTTCATCCATTTTTTCATTCATCTTTATAATGGTAATACCTGTTTGGTTTTCTCCATTGGCAAGTGCCCAGTTTATAGGTGCTGCCCCACGGTACTTAGGAAGGATTGAGGCATGTACATTTAAAGAATAAAGTTTTGGTATATCCAGCAAAGCCTTACTCAAGATCTGACCAAAACTTACTACGATAAATAGATCCACAGGTAGTCCTTTTAGGTACATAAGCGAACTCTTTGAATTTACATTATCCGGCTGAAAACACTTTAAGCCCAACTCATCTGATTTAGATTTTACTGGGGTAGGAGTTAATTGTTGCGATCTACCTTTTTTTCTGTCAGGTTGAGTAACTACAAGAATAATCTCTTCTTTTAGTGCTTCTAACATAGGTACTGCAAATTCAGAACTTCCAAAAAATATTATCTTCATAATTGTATACACACGTTCTTTGAGATTTCTTTTAGGATTCTTTTACGTTTAAAAAAGCTGATGTGGTCTATAAATAGAATTCCGTCCAGATGATCTATCTCATGCTGCACAATCCTTGCAAGAAGGCCTGATGCATTTATCTTTATTTTCTTACCATCCACATTAAGGAATTCTACTACGATTGATTCTGGTCTTACGATATCACTATCCACTCCTGGCAGAGATAAGCAACCTTCACAAAAATGACTTTTACCTTTCTTTTTTACTATCTTAGGGTCAATAAGAGCTAATGCTGACTTACTTTCGCTATCTTCTACTACTATTATACGCTTACTAATACCTACCTGTGGACCTGCCAGACCAACTCCATTATTAGACCTCATAGTCTCTATCATGTCATATGCGAGCTTACGCATATCTTCGGTAATCTTCTTTACCGATTTTGCCTTTTTCTTTAATACAGGATCAGGATATATCTTAATATCTAGCTTAGCCATATCTATAATATTGTATTCAAGTAGCCGTCATTCGTAAAGAAGGATTTTTAATACGGCTCTACATCGACTGCTATCATCACTCCTTTTTCTTTCTTACGGCCTTTTAATACTTTCTTCAATAAAGATGTAATATTTTCTACATTATCTGAAGTTAAAAATAAATTCCATCTGTACATACCTCTTACTCTAGGAATAACAGAAGGTGCTGGACCTAAAACTTTTACTTTTTTAGAAGTATCTTTCTTCTCAAGGGATTTTTTTAATTTTTCTGCAGCCTTTAAGACATTTTCTTCATTATAGGTCCTAAACGTAAGGCTAACCATATGAGTAAACGGAGGAAGATTTAATTCTTTACGAAAAGATATCTCTTTACCATAAAAACTATTATAATCATGATTTTTTGCTGCCTGAATAGCATAGTGACCCGGTGTATATGTTTGAATAATAACTCTGCCTCCTAAATCTCCTCTTCCAGCACGACCAGCAACCTGTGTCAATAGATTAAATGTCCTCTCAGCTGATCTAAAATCAGGTAAATTCAATGCAGTATCTGCCGATACCACTCCTACCAACGTAACCTTTGGAAAATCCAGACCCTTTGCTATCATCTGTGTTCCTACTAAGATATCAAGTAAGCCTTTTTTAAACTTACTTAAGACCTTTTCATGTGTACCGCGCTTATGTGTTGCGTCTGTATCCATACGTGATATCCGTGCACTAGGAAATAACCTATGAATTTCACTTTCGACTTTTTCTGTACCAATCCCCCAATATCTAAGATAACTAGACTGACACTGTGGGCATATATCTGGAGGTGACATTTTATAATTACAATGATGGCATGTAAGTTTTTTTGTATGAAAATGGTATGTTAAAGATACGCTGCACCTTTTACAAGTAATAACATAACCACATTTTCTGCAACTTATAAATGTAGAAAAACCTCTACGATTCAAAAAAAGTATTACTTGTTTTCCTTGGGAAATATCTTTTTCTATCCATGTCTTAAGCGGATGTGAAAAAATAGGTAATTTTTTTGATCTGGTTAATTCCTCCCTCATGTCTACGATATTCACCTCAGGTAAAAGCTTAGAATCTATCCTCTCAGGTAACTCTACAAGTACATATAAACCTTTCCTCGCTTTATAAAAAGATTCTAAAGAAGGTGTAGCGCTCCCAAGTATGACACTTGCACCTGATATCTCAGCTCTTTTTATTGCAACATCCCTTGCATTATATCTGGGAACATCTTCCTGCTTATAAGAAGTTTCATGCTCTTCATCTACAACTACTAAACCTAAATTCTTTACAGGTGCAAATATGGCTGATCTTGCACCTACTACGATATGTGCTTCTCCAGAACGAATCCTTTCCCATTCAGACATCCTTTTTGAACCTAAAAGCCTTGAATGAAGGACTGCAATACTATCTTTAAATCTTGCCTTAAAGCGTGCTACTGTTTGAGGTGTAAGTGAAATCTCAGGAACAAGTATTATACTTGATTTATTTAACTTTAAGGCATGTTCTATAGACTGCAAATAGACTTCTGTCTTTCCGCTTCCTGTTACACCGTGAAGTAAAAAAACCTTATGAATACTATCATCTATACATTTTTTTATTGCAGAAAGAGCTTCTTTCTGCTCAGGTGTAGGAGATAAATTAGTGTCTGAACCATCTATAAATTCTATTTCAGATTCATCTGGTTCTTTTTTCTTTGTGTGGCGTTTTGTTTTCGTAGATCGCTTCAAAACACTAGGAACTGCTGCAGAAAGCGCCTCTCCCCATGAAGAATAATAATATTCCGATATCCACTTTGTAAGTTTAAGCATATGACTATCAAGCATAGAGGATTTATCAAGAGATTTTAGTATAGGTTTAACAGTGTTTAATTTGCATTCTGAAGAAAACCCTACCACATATCCTTTAATATTTTTATTTCCAAAAGATACCTCTACCAAATTCCCTATATCTATAGAGTCTTTTAATTCAGAAGGAACAGAATATGTAAAAGGTTTCTCTAGGGGACGGTTAAAAACAATATCTGCAAAATTCTTACTACTCACAATAACTCCATTATCTTTTTCATGTCCTGCCAGACGAGTTTTTTATCCTTAGGATTGCGCAAAAGATACGCAGGATGAAATGTCGGCATAAATCTTATACCTCTAAAACTATGCCAATTACCCCTTAACTTGCTTATTGAAATATTACTATTCAAAAGAGTCTGACTTGCAAATTTTCCAAGACCGCAAATTATCTCTGGTTTTATATATTCTATTTGTTTATAAAGATAATCTAGGCAAAGAGGTATTTCTTCGGGTAAAGGGTTTCTGTTTTGAGGAGGTCTGCACTTTAAAATATTACATATATATACATCTTCTCTCTTCATGCCCATAGATTCTATTATCTTTGTTAAAAGCATTCCTGCATCCCCAACAAAAGGACATCCCTGGATATCTTCTTCATGACCAGGTGCTTCTCCAACAAACATCAATCTTGCATGTATATTACCCTCGCCAAAGACGACTTTCTTTCTAGTATTTGATAAAGAACACTTCTTACAATCCAGAACCTGATTTTTTAATGATAAAATATTAGAATCTTTGCTCTTTAATGAAAAAAGATACTCAAAGATACCGCCTTCCTTTTCCATCTTAAAATAATTTTTTATATCTCTTAATAAATTCTCTGACATCTTATATTAGGGCCTTGGATGAAACTTATGATGAATAGATTTAAGCCTATCTTTATTTACATGTGTATATATCTGCGTAGTCGATATATCAGAGTGCCCCAGCATCTCCTGAACCACCCTTAAATCAGCTCCTCTTTCAAGGATATGAGTTGCAAAAGAATGTCTCAAGCTGTGAGGTGTGATATCTTTTTTAATACCTGCAAGACGAGCATACTTTTTTATGGTCTTCCAGAATGACTGACGCGACATAGGTTTACCCAACCTTGTAAGAAACAGAAAATTCGAAACCTTTTTCTTTAAAAAAGATGGCCTTGCCTTAGCTAAATACCTTACTATACTCTCCTTTGCCTTCCTACCAAAAGGAATGATTCTTTCCTTGCCACCTTTTCCAAGACACTTTACAAAACCTACATCCATATTTACATCATTCATCTTTAAACTGATAAGTTCTGTCACTCTCATACCCGTAGCATACATAAGTTCTAATGATGCCTTGTCCCTTGTGCCCATAACATCTCTCACATTGGGAGATTTTAACAATAAATCGACTTCATCTATGCTCAAAGTGAATGGAAGTTTTTTCCAAAGCTTTGGAGATTCTATAACACTTGTAACATCTTCTTTTATTTTATTTTCCATTAGAAGAAATTTTAAAAAACTCTTTAGACATGCCAATTCTCTTGAGATAGAATTTGCAGAAAGCCCCCTATCTTTTTCAGAAAGCATGAAGGAATTTACAGTCTGCCTTGACACCCTCTGGATAGAAGCTATATGTCGGGATTTGAGGTATTCAAAAAATCTCGCAAGATCTCTTTTATAGGAAGATAGGGTATTACTGGCTAATCCTCTTTCTACGGAGAGATAATTTAAGAATTCTTCGATAAGTTCGTTCATGATATAAATGGATTGTTTGTCTTTTCATTGCCTATGGTGGAGCTGGGGCCGTGTCCAGGATAAATTACATATTTATCGCTAAGCGTAAATAGTTTTTCTTTTATGGAACTAACTATATCTTCTTCCGAACCATATGTAAAATCTGTCCTACCAATACCCTCACAAAAAAGTGTATCACCAGTAAAAATAACCCCATCTCCTTTCAAAGATATAGAACCAGGAGTATGTCCAGGCGTATGTAAGACCTCTAGAGTATATTTACCAATTTTTAAAATATCCCCTTCTTTCAAAAGCCTTGAAGCTGTCTTGGTCCTCATTAAAAATCCAAAACTACCTGATAAGTTTTTTGAAGGATCCTGTAAGAACTCAGCATCTAAGCTATGTATCCAGACAGGTAAATTGAATTCACTGTCTGATGCAATATGATCTCCATGACCATGGGTATTTATAACAGCTTTGGGATTTAACTTCTCAGTATCGATTATTTTTTTTATCTTTTTGTAATCTCCTCCTGGATCTATAATAAAAACCTCTTTAGTAGATTCATCTCCTGCTATATAACAATTTGTAGACATCATTCCTACAACAATAGTCTCAATAATCATATTATTTTTTTAACTCCAACGAACCTTTAACATTATGATAAGAAAATTTTCTATCTATCTGCCGCTTTGTCTTCTCAAGTAACCTTATAATTCTATACTGTCCACTTTTAGACAATCTTTTTTTTCTTATATCTAATTCGATAGATTTTATTTCGGTTATAAATCCCTCTAGTTCTTCAACTTTAGGACCAACTAGATATTTTTTCATTTCCATCAAGCTTGAAATCGTATAGTCATAACATGTAATACGCTTTTTGCGAGTAGCATCCATCCTATCCATAAGCTCTGTCTGCCAGCTCTGCCAGAACAGGAAATGTTTCTTATAAAGTTCGTCCACTCTTAATTCCTTTGAATAATCATGTGTGGTTATAATAGCTACGGGTCTATCTTCTTTTTTCTTTTTACGGGCGAATTTTTTCTGCAAAGCTGCACAGCCTGTAAAAGATATTGATAATATTAAAACGAGAATACATGTTATGAATTTTCTTTTAGACATAGTTTTCATCCTATCATTTTTTTAAATTGAGTCTCATTTATAATCTTCACGTTTAATTTCTTTGCTTTATCGAGTTTTGAACCTGGATTTTCACCTAGAATTAAATAATCTGTCTTTTTACTGACGCTTGTTGATGCTCCTCCTCCATGAGTCCTTATTAATTCTTCTAACTGATCTCTTGAAAAACCCTTAAGAGAACCAGTTATAACAAAGGTTTTTCCTTCTAAAGATTTACCTTTTAATAAAGAAGATTTTTCTTCTATCTTAACACCTGATGATTTTAACTTTTCAATAATGCGTTTATTTTCCTTTGTCCTGAAAAAATTAAATATACTCCGTGCTACTATAGGTCCTATTTCATTGATTGATTTGAGTTCCTCCACTCCTACTGAAGATATCTTATTAAGTGAACCAAATCTTGTAGAAAGTATCCATGCAGCCCTTACGCCAACATGCCTTATGCCAAGTCCATATACAAGCCTATTCAAGGTGTTTGATTTACTCTTTTTTATTGCCTCTATAAGATTCATTGCAGATTTATCAGCCATCCTTTCAAGGCTAGATACCTCATCATGTTTCAAATAATATAAATCTGCATAATCTTTTACCATTTTTTTATCCACTAATTGAGATACAATAGCATCTCCCAATCCTTCTATATCCATAGCCTCCCTTGATGCAAAATGGATTATAGTTTGTTTTAACTGTGCAGGGCAACTTAGGTTTTCGCAGCGTAAAGCAACCTCTCCTTCAACACTTTTTACTGTAGAATTACAGATAGGACATTTCTTAGGCATTGAAAACTTTTTTTCATTGCCTTTTCTTTTAGACTTTACTGATTCTACTACCTGTGGAATGATCTCACCGGATTTTTCTATTATTACATGGTCACCTATTCTTATATCCTTACGTAATACCTCATCCTGATTATGAAGTGTTGCGCGACTTACTACGGAACCTGATAATTCAACTGGTTTCAAGATAGCGACCGGGGTAAGTGTACCGGTTCTACCAACCTGAACGATTATATCTTGTAAAAGGGTTTGTTTTCTTTCTGCTGGAAACTTATAAGCTATCATCCATCTGGGGCTTTTAGTGGTATGACCTAATTTTTTCTGATACGAAAATAAATCTACTTTTATAACCATACCGTCTATATCGTATTGAAGTGTATCCTTCTTCTTTTCCCACTCCTTACAATATCTAATAACTTCTTCTATTGAATGACATTTTTTTATATATGGATTCGTACGAAATCCCGTATCTTTTAAAAACTGTAACGCTTTAGACTGTGTATCAAAAACTTCTTTATTTACATATCCCAGACCATATATCAACACATCTAACTGTCTTTCTGCAGATTGAGAAGTATTTAAGAGCTTTAAAGAACCACTTGCAGCATTCCTGGGATTTGCAAAAAGTTCTTCACCTATTTTTTCTTTTTCTTTATTTATCCTATTGAATGCCTTACGCGGCATATATACTTCTCCTCTTGCTTCAAATAAATCTGGCGCCTTTTTAGAACTAATACTAAGAGGGAGGCTTTTTATTGTTTTTAGATTTAAAGTAATATCATCTCCTGTAAATCCATCTCCGCGTGTAGCACCTTGAGAAAACATCCCTTTTTCATAAAGAAGCGAAATGCTTACTCCATCTATCTTCAATTCAACAACATAATCTAATTTATTTACTTTAAGATTTTTCTTAACTCGTTCGTCAAATTCTCTTATTTCATCCTCTGAATACGTGTTATCCATACTTAGCATAGGAATTCTATGTTTAACACTTTTAAATCCTTCTAAAACCTGGCCACTTACTCTCTGAGTAGGTGAATCTAGTGTGATATATTTAGGATTCTCCTCTTCGAGTTTCTTCAACTCATGCATCAGGCGGTCATATTCCTGATCAGAGACCTCTGGCTTATCCTCAACATAATATTTTCTATCATGATGATTGATTAATTCGCGGAGTTTTTTGATTTTATTCTTTATGTCTTTTTTTATCATTCAGAATCTTATTTCAAATCCATTTAACTTATCTATCGGCTCTTCCCACGTAACATCTGTATTATCGACATAATGATTTGGAAATTCCTTACTCATTTCATCCAGAAATCTCTTTAGTTTGCTTTCTTCACCCTCACAAACAACTTCTACATTGCCATCTCTTAAATTCTTGGCCCAACCAGCCAAGCCTAATTGAGATGCAACACTACGTGCAGTATATCTAAACCCTACACCCTGAACTTTACCTGAATAAAGTATGTGAATACGTTTAATTAAAGTCATAAATCATGGTCGGGGCGGACGGACTCGAACCGTCGACCTCTTGCTCCCGAAGCAAGCGCGCTAGCCAAACTGCGCTACGCCCCGTGAATATCAATCCAATTTTTGTATTTTTCTTTTCCGTTCCAGAGAATCTATCATTGAAAGCTTATTGCCAAACTTATCAAGGCGTTCTTCCGCCCTATCATAACTGGATTTGACATTTCCGATGTGTGAACCCATCTTATCAAAATCCACTCTAAATTTTTCAAGAGAAGTTTTTAAAGTAACTATTCTCTTTATAACTTCCTGGGTTTTTTCTTCTATGCCTAAACCTTTTAAGCCAAGAATAATAACCTGTAAATACGCATAAAAACTATTTGGGGAGACAGGAATTACCTTTTTGGATATAGCATGGGAGAATATGGATTTTTCACCTGCAAAATCATCATCTTTTATAACAGCTTCATAATAAACATTCTCAGCAGGTATATACATAAGAGCAAAATCATATGTATCCTCATCAGGAAGGATATATTTATCTGCAATAGAATTTATATGTTCTTTGAGGGACTTTACAAATTCCTTTTTGGCGCGCTTTCTATCTACGTCGCTTGTAGCTTCTATAAAACGACTAAAGCTTTCCATGGGAAACTTTGAATCTACAGGTACTAATTTTTTACCAATCTTTATTACGGCATCTACCCTTTCTCCGCTTTTAAATGAATACTGCAGTTCATAAAAATCCCTATCTGGCATTATCTGACTTAAAAGATTATCTAAAAATAATTCTCCAAGTCCACCTCTCATTTTTGGAGCCCTTAAGATCTCCTGTAAACTAGATATATCCTTACCTACTTCATAGATCTGTTGTGTCCTTTGATCTAAGGAACCTAGACTCTCTCTAACCTCTCCAAAGACCCTAGTCGTATTATTAAGCTGCGAACCTACAGACGTACTCATATTATTTAACTGCTTTAAGATAAGATCTGTATTCTTTGAAAGGGTGTCGCTCCATTCAGAGCGGAGGACATTAATCTTTTCTTCATTTTCTCTTGAAGTAGAATCTTTACCTTTACGCGTTAAAAACACTACTAAAGTAATAGTTACAAAAATCCACACTACATTTATTAGTATAATATTCATGATAGTCTCCTTGTGGGCTATATTGGTTATATTATACTAAAATATATAATGTTTGGGAAGTTTAAATATACTGGTACTTCTTAAGAAGATGTTGTAAATCTGTCTTTTGGGCGTGACGAGCTAGGTATTTTGAAAGGATGTCTATCTCTACGTTAAGTAAATCACCCTTTTTCTTATTGCTAAAGGTCGTTATCTTAAGAGTGTGTGGTATTAAATATACTGTAAAACTCTTTTTTTCCACTTTGACTACTGTCAAACTCACTCCATCTAAAGCAATAGAACCTTTTTCTGCTACTAAATTTGAAAATTCCTCTGGTAAAAACACTTTAAAGCCTGTACCTTCTGAACCTTTTAAAATCTTCTCTATCCTAGCTTTATAATCTATGTGACCAGAGACAAAATGACCTCCTATTTTAGAGTCTACCTTCAAGCTTCTCTCTAAGTTGATAGAATCTCCTATCTTTAACTCTGAAAGCGTAGTCTTTTTAAGGGATTCTTTTATAACATCAAAACTAAGAAATTTTTCTTTTATATCAGTAACACTTAAGCATACACCACTTACAGCTATGCTATCTCCTAATTTTACATCCACAGAAACACTATCTGCCTTTATTCTAAGAGAAACACCTTCTCTCGTCTTATTTATAGCTATAACAATACCTTTTTCTTCAATTATTCCTGTAAACATAACCACCTACCAATATATCTTCTCCGATTTTTTCAATCTTTATATCTTTTAATTTTAAAGATTTTCTGACTTTATCAACACCCTTTCCTTCAACTGAAGTAATAGCATTCTTTCCACCAATTATCTTAGGGGATATAAAAAATAAAACTCTATCTACAAAGCCTCCTTCTATAAAACCTGCTAGGGTCTGACCCCCTCCTTCTACCAATAAATGACTAATCTCAAGTTCAGCTAATTCCTTTAAAAGAAATCTCAAGTCAATCTTACTATTTTTACTAGGACAAGTTATAACTAAAATACCTCTTTTATTTAAACGTTTAATCTTTTCTAAAATATCTTTATCATCCAAAGGTTCTTTTAAAATAACAATGATATTTAAACTAGGAGAATATTTTGAGAAAATCTTTGCTTTTTCAGGAGTCTTTAAATTAGGATCCAATATAACTTTAATAGGCGACTGAGATCTCCTAGAAGTAAGTAAGGGATTATCTTTTATAACAGTGTTAATCCCGACGAGGATAGCATCTACTTCACTGCGTAACTTATGAGAATAATCTCTAGACTCATCAGAAGTTATCCATTTTGAATCGTAAATTTTAGTAGCAATCTTCCCGTCTAAAGATTCTGCAGCCTTTAATGTTACAAAGGGCATTTTTTTTGTTATATATTTTATAAAAACTTCATTTAGCTTTTCAGCATCTTTTTTTAATAACCCGACCTTAACATCAATATTATTTTTCTTTAGTATTTTTATGCTGCGGCCATTATTTAAAGGATTGGGATCTATCATTGCACAATAAACACGCTTTATTTTGCTTTTTATAATGCTATCAGTGCAAGCAGGAGTCCTTCCTGTATGACTACATGGTTCAAGATTAACATATAAAGTAGCACCTTTTGCTTTTTTACCAGCTTCTTTTAAAGCAATCGCCTCTGCATGTAAACTACCTATCCTCTTATGATAACCACAAGATATAACCTTTCCGTTCTTCACTACTACAGCACCTACCATAGGATTAGGACTAGTGGAGGATTTTCCTTTTCTAGCTAACTCCAAACACATTCTCATAAAAAATTCATGTTTATTCATATTATTTACTAGCTTCTTTTATCTTATCAACCAATTCATAAGGAATTTTTACACTACCTAGTAAAACTTCTTTTTTACCCAGTCCATGACAATCTGATCCACCGCTTATAAGTAAACTATATTTTTCAGCTAATTCTTTGAACTTATTTTCATCAGAAGAGGTATGATTATAATAATATGCTTCTATACCCTGTATGCCATCTTCGATTAACATTTTTAAAGCTTTATCTACATCCATGCGAATCGTCTTTGGATGTGCTAAAACAGCGACACCGCCAACACGCTTTATCATACTTACTGCCTCTTTGGGAGATAATTTAAACTTTTTAACATAACAAGATCCATTATCTCCTAGATATTTTCTGAAGGCCTCTTCTATAGATCCAACATGCCCTTTTTTAGCTAAAAACTGTGCTATATGTAACCTACCCACAGAACCAAACCCACTAAATTCAAAGAATTCTTTCTCTGAAACATCCATCCCATGCTCTCTTAACTTTTCTAATATTTTCTTTGCCCTATTTCTTCTTACGGCTGAGATTTCTTCTAGTTTTTTAATAAAAGTAAGGTCTTTCCAATCTACAAAATACCCCAGGATATGCGCCTCTACTCCATTGAATTCTGCACTCATCTCTACTCCTGATATAACTTCTATACCAAGATCTTTTGCTGTTGCAATGGCCCGTTCAATTCCAGAACAAGAGTCATGATCTGTTATTGCTATTGCAGAAAGTCCTCTTTCCTTCGAATGCTTTACTGCATCTTCAGGCGAAAAGGTCCCATCTGAAAAATAAGTATGAACATGTAAATCAGCTACTTTTTGCATTCTTTATCCCTAATCTTGTCCAAAATCCCATTCACAAACTTCCCGGAATCCACATCTCCGTATTTTTTTGCAAGGTCTATTGCCTCATTTATGGAAACCTTATAAGGTATATCATCCATATGAAGAAGCTCAAATACACCCATACGTAAGACATTTTTATCTATAACAGCCATTCTTTTGATTTCCCAGTTGTCTGCATAGCTTGAAATAACTTCATCTATCTTTGAACAGTTATCTAAAGTTCCCTTTGCAAGAAGATTTGCAAAATCCTTTACTTCTTTACTAGCATCTTCCCTTTTCCAAAAATCCTCTATGCTGGATTCTAAGGGTTCCCTAGAAATTTCAACTCTATAGAGGATCTTTAATGCGCATTCTCTCGCTAATGTACGTTTACGCATATTTAGAACTCATCCACTAGATTTGCCATCTCAATTGCAGATAAAGCTGCGTCACGACCTTTATTACCTTCTTTTGTTCCTGCTCTTTCTATTGCCTGGTCAAGTGAATCAGCTGTTATGATCCCAAATATTGCAGGTACTCCTGTATTAAAAGATACATATGAAATACCTTTGGCTGCTTCTGAGGCAATATAATCAAAATGAGGTGTTGAACCTCTTATTACAGTACCCAAACATATTACTGCATCGTATTTTTTAGACTTTGCCATACGCTGCGCTAATAAAGGTATCTCAAATGCTCCTGGAACCCATGCAACTTCTACATCGTTTTCCTTTACTCCATGTCGCAAAAGTGTATCAGTGCAACCTTCCATAAGACGATTCGTTATAAAATCATTGAATCTGGAAGCAATTATACCGAACTTCTTACCTTTTGCAATCAGTTGACCTTGAATGGTTTTTACCATCCTACACCTCCTTTTTTAGTTACCCTAAGTAATTTATGTCCCATTTTCTCCTTTTTAGTCCTAAGATATCTTTTATTTGTATGCGTTGGTTCTGTCTCTAAAGGAACTCTTTCTGCTACCTTAAGACCATATCCTTCGATACCTACGATCTTCTTTGGATTATTTGTCATAAGAAGTATCTTTTTTAAACCAAGATCTACAAGTATTTGTGCACCTATACCATAATCTCTTAAATCTGGCTTAAAACCAAGCGCCTCATTGGCTTCTACAGTATCAAGGCCTTTATCCTGTAAAGCATAGGCCTTAATCTTATTCATAAGGCCAATACCTCTTCCTTCCTGTCTCATATAAAGTAGAACTCCTCTTCCTTTTTCAGAGATATTTTTCATTGCCTGATGAAGCTGCTCTCCACAGTCACATCTTTTTGAACCAAAGATATCTCCTGTAAGACATTCTGAATGAACCCTAACAAATACTTCTCTATTTCCAGAGACGTCTCCTTTTACAAGAGCTATATGATGAGATTTATCTATACTAGATTCGTAAAGATACATCTTGAATATACCAAATTCTGTGGGGAGTTGAGTTGAAACAATACGAGTTACTAATTTTTCTGAACGCCTTCTATATTCTATAAGGTCTCTAGTAGTACAAATCTTAAGATTGTGCCTTTTTGAAAACTTTACTAGATCAGGCATTCTGGACATAGAACCGTCTTCATTTATTATCTCGCATATAACACCTGCAGGGTAAAGTCCTGATAATTTCATGAGGTCTACGCATGCCTCTGTATGTCCCGCACGCGTTAAGACTCCTCCTTCTTTTGCTCTAAGAGGAAATACATGCCCTGGCCTAACTAAATCATCTGGTTTTGTCTTAGGATTTATAAGAGTCTTTACAGTAATTGCACGATCATGTGCAGATATACCTGTCCTTACCCCATCCCTAGCATCTATAGAAATTGTCCAAGCAGTTTTAAAAGGATCTTCATTGCTTTCAAACATGGGATGTAATCCCAGTTCATCTAAGCGTTTTGCCTCCATAGGAGAACAAACAAGGCCTCTACCATGCTTTATCATGAAATTTATTGCCTCATGGTCAGTAAATTCTGCTGCAATGACAAGATCCCCTTCATTCTCTCGATCTTCGTCATCCACAACAACGATCATCCTGCCTTTTTTTAAATCCTTTAGGACTTCTGGTATTGTGTTGAATTTCATTATCGACTCCTTAAAAATAAAAAACCCGAAGGTTACTCTTCGGGTATAAAGGATTATATCCTTATCATCTTCTCCCATCTAGCCTTTTACTATCGGTCCCGGAATTGCGCCGGGTCTGCCCTTTAATAGAGCTCGCGGACTTTACCGCCGGTGGGGAATTTCACCCTCTCCCGAAGATCAAATTTTATTAGAATTATTATAACAAACTACAAAATACCTGTCAATAGCTATTAAACTAACGTATAAATAACTTTAAAAACTCATTTGCTGTGTTTGACCATGTAAAATGCTTAGCTTTATCAATGCCTTTTCTAATCAACTCTTCTTTAAGATCTTTATCATTAATAATTTTTAACATTGCTTCAGCGATTTCCTTATAATTATCAGGATTTATTAATAAACTTCCATCTTTTGCTATCTCACCACAGGATGATGTCTTAGATGTAACTACGGGTATACCTGATGCAAATGCCTCTATTATTGGAAAACCAAACCCTTCATAAAATGATGGATATACAAATATAGCCGCATCCCTATATAGATTCCTCAATTCCTCATCTTTTACGTAACCTTTGAAAATTATATCTTCCTTAAATTCAGACTCATCGTACGCCTTAAAAATATTCTCAAACATCCATCCTTTCATACCTACAATATATAATTTATGTTTTATATCAGAATTTTTTCTTAACCATGTAAATGCCTTTATTAGCCCATCTACGTTTTTTCTTGGTTCCAAAGTCCCTACAAAAAGTATAAAATCTTCTTTTTCTCTACGATCTTCTTTTACTTGTGTAGAAATTTTAAGTATTGGATTTACACCTGGATAAATAACAGAAACCTTTGAATCATCTACTTCATAAAACTTTATTAAATCAGACTTTGTATTATAAGAATCCGCTACTATTATGTCTACCTCGGATAAAGATTTCCTGAGTTTTTGATCAACTTCGCTTATCGTGTGCTCATTATGGCCATATGGATATGCCTTTATAATTACATCATGAACTGTAAGTATAAATTTTGAACCTTTGGGTTTTGCTAAATCATAGGATGAAGTATGAAATATATCTATATCTGACAAAATTCTATTAGGACCCTTTTTAAAGTAATCTACAGCATGATGGAAATTCCTGGCCGGAAGTTTAGGCAGTTTTCTTTTAAAATCTAAAATCTTTTTTCTACTATATAAAAAATAGTTATTTTTTAAATCAACTTCTGCAAGGGCATTAATTAGATTAGAAGTATATTTTCCTATACCTGTAGATTTTTTAAGGGTGGGACGGATATCTATTGCAATTCTCATATTATTTTGGAAGGATATCTTGCATCTTTTTACAGCTTATATCCAAGCTTCTACAAGAATCCACTACTTCTCCAAAAATATCCTTTGAAAGGCGCGGTATTGCTATTATTAATTCATTTACCCTGCTATGCCTTGCAATCTTTTCAATATCTTTCCTTGGGCCAAGAACAGGAACACCATGTATGTTTCTACCTATCTTTTCTTCGTCATCATCTAAAAAGCCAACAGGCTTATAATGTAAAAGTTTATTATTCTTTATTTCCCTTAAAGTAAATTCTCCTGCATCCCCTGCACCATAAATCAAAACCTTCTTGCCATCTAAACTAACCTGGTCAAATATCTCTTTATAAACCCTTTCGAGAATCCTTGATCCTGAAATTAAAACAAAAAGTAAAAGCCAATCTATAACAAAAACTGCTCTTGAGAATCCCTGAAAACGCCACATAAAAAGAATGGTTGCTGCAGATACAATCGAAGCAAGAGAAATCCCTTTAAATACGTTTATAAGATCAGGTATAGACACATATCTCCAGACACCTCTATAAAGTCCACATTTAAAAAATACAATATACTTTATAATTACTATTAAAGGCAGAGATTTTACAATAATATCCTGGTTTTTAATAGATAACATGCCTTCAAACCTTAAAAGATATGCTGATATGTATGCCACGCATATCAACACAAAATCTCCGCCTACTTCTAAAATCCTTCTCTTATGCATCAGCACATTGTTCAATACAACATTACCATTTTTATTTTTTAAATTAGTTACTTCTCCAACTGGATATACTTTTACCTTGCCCAAAAAGGCTGCAAAATATATCAGGATTACAGAAGCAAGCAAAACGAGCATGACTGTCACAACTGGATTTGCATACATAGACAAAACACTCACAGCTCCAAAAAATATGCTTATGATATACAGAACTATTACGGTATTCCTTTCAGAAAGCCCTAATACTACCATTCTATGTGAAATATGGTCCTTACCTCCCTGAAAAACCTTGCGAGAACTGATGCCTCTTATAAACGTAACAAATGCTGTATCAAATATAGGAACCGCTAACACTAAAACAGGGATAGCAAGCATCATAATTAAATGGGTAGATTCTTTCCAGCTACCCTGTAATGCCATTGTAGCAAGCATAAAACCTATAAACATACTACCACAATCACCCATAAAGATCTGGGCAGGAGAAAAGTTATATCTCAAAAATCCCAATAGACTTCCAGCAAGAATTAACATCGGTAATGCAACCAAGAAATTCCCATTCAAAAATGCCCATAAAAATAGAACAACACTCGCAATAACCGCAACTCCACTTGAAAGGCCATCCATATTATCAAGTAAATTAAAGGCATTGACAACTGCTATCATCCATAGAATTGTAAGGGGCATTCTTATTATCTGGTAAGGTATTACTTTTATACTCACGCCAAAGCTAACTAATAAAGATGCAACGATTATCTGCCCTATAAGCTTTGTAGAAGGCTTTATATGCATAACGTCGTCAAAAAGTCCCAGGGCAAAAATAATACTCCCACATAATATAATACTAGCAGTTTCAAAAGTAGGCTTTACAAAAATAATATATGGAATAATAAATGAAAAGAAAATACCTATGCCACCAAAAAGCGCTGTTTCCTTCTTGTGCCATCTGTCTTCTTTTGGTTTAGCAAGGTAACCTTTAACTATAGCTATCCTTCTAATAACAGGTGCTAAAAGTATGGACATAGCAAATGAGGTAAGAAATGGAATAAGGTAAGTTTTAAACATAAAGGAGGTCAAGAAGGCTAATTTTCTCTACAATACTCTACTACACTTTTAATAATCCCCTCGAGATTTATAGTTGGACTAAAGCCTATTGCTTTTTTAATCTTTGCAGTATCAGGCATCCTGCGCTGCATATCTTCAAATCCCTCTTCGTAGGCTTTATCATATGGTATATAAACTACTTCTGATTTACTCTTTGTAATTCCTATTACTCTTTTAGCAAGGTCTTCTATAGTTATTTCCTCCTGACTGCCTATATTGAACACCTTACCTACAGCATCTTTATTATTCATTAACTTCATAAGCGCACTTACTGCGTCTTTAACATGCAAAAAACACCTTGATTGCTTTCCATTGCCATAAACGGTTATCTCCTTATCTTTGAGTGCCTGATTTACAAACCTGGGGACAACCATACCATAATTGCCAGTCTGCCTCGGGCCCACTGTATTAAAAAGCCTTACTATTACAGCAGGTACTTTTTTCTGTCTCCAATAAATATAAGCAAGCATCTCATCTAAGGCCTTTGCAGTAGAATATCCCCACCTTGCTTTCAATGGAGAGCCTAAAATTCTATCATCCTCTTCTTTTAAAGGACCATTACTGTTTTTACCATATATCTCTGAAGTAGAAGTTATAAGGACTTTCTTATGATAGCGATACACCATGTCCAAAACAACTTCGCTTCCCTTTATATTTGTAACCAGCGATTCCAGAGGTTTTTTTACTATTAAATCCACACCTACTGCAGCAGCTAAATGATATACTACATCACATTTTTCAACAAGTTTATCCACCAACATCTCATTTAAAATAGTACCTTCAACAAAACGAAATCTCTTATTCTCTTCCAGATGAGCAATATTTTCAAATCTGCCAGTTGATAGATTATCTAGTACGACAACATCATCTCCACCTGTAATCAGTTCGTCTGCCAAATGAGACCCAATAAACCCTGCGCCACCTGTAATCAATATCTTCACAACACTCTTCTCCTATTTGATAGAAGGGTATTATACAACCTATCTATATCATTTATCAACCTTTCTTTTAAAAATCTATTTTTCGCTACCTCTCTGGCGTATTCTCCAAATCTCTCTCTTTTATTACGATCATCTATCAAATCTTGAAGTTTCTTCGAAAAATTCTCATCATCTTTAGGACCTATAAGGTATCCACTCTTATTGTCCTCTACTATATCTGAAACCCCACCTACTTTAGCTGCCACAACTGGCCTTGCAGCAGCCATAGCCTCAATTATAGATACCGGGGTCCCTTCATTCAAAGATGTCAATGCTACAATATCCAGCTCTTTATAGATCCCATGCAAATCCTTTATCCAACCCTTAAACTCTACCATATCCTCTATATTTAACTCTTTAGCGTAATCTTTCAACTCTTGACTCAACTTTCCATCTCCAATAATCAGAAATTTCACCTTTAGCCCTTTATCCTTCACGCCTTTAGCTACCCTGAATAACATCCTGTGATTCTTCACTGGCACCAATCTTCCTATAATCCCGATATTTATGCAATCCGAGTTCTCTCTCGCATGCAATTTTAATAATTCACTGAGGTTAAATCCTAATTCTATTACAGAAAATTTTTTTTCTTGTGCTATTTTGAATTTTTCAACGAGCTCTTTTTTTAGAGATTCACCTACTGTAACAACCCTATCTGTAAAAAGCGCCAATATTCTTTCTATCCATATGAAAAAAAAGGTCTTAATCGTTCCAAAATAACTATGCAATACATGACCATGAAAGGTATGCACTAAAATAATTCTCTTCTCTTTCCTCTTTGTAGTAAGGGCAAAGAAAAAATTATACAGAACTCCAGCTAGTCTCCCTAATGTCCCTGCCTTCGCAGTATGTGTATGTATAATATCTGGTTTTTCCCTACAAATAATCCTGTATATATTCCAAAAGGTCCTCCAGTCATTCCTGATAGATAATTCCCTACCTAATTCCTTCACAATGATTGGCTCAATTCCTTTTTCCCTTATCAGATACATCATATCGCCTTCAGACTCACTGACTTCACCACATAAAAGAATTGTCTCAAATCCCTTATTATGCAATCCTTCTGTTAAAAGTACTGCATTCCTCGCCGGGCCTCCTATATTAAGTCTCGCGATTATCCTTAAAACTTTAGCATTCATAATAGCTCATTCAAAAAAAATCCTTTATGTAACTTACTATTCGATCCTGGTCTTTTAAAGTCAAGTCGGGATAAAGAGGAAGGGTTAAGAGTTTCTTCCAGGCAGCTTCTGTTGCAGGACAATCTGCCTTGAATTTTTTATACATTCTGTAATGATAATTAGGTATATAGTGCACTCCCGTAGATACACCTTTCTTCTGAAGGTAGATATTTAATCTATCCCTTTCATCACTTTTTATTACATAATTATGATGAGAACTTCTTACATATCTTTTTACCACAGGAACTTCTATTGAAGGCATGTTTTTCAATAGGTTATTATACTGAAAACTTAACCTCCGTCTTCTATTATTCATTTTGTCAAGCTTCCTTAACTGCACAATTCCTATCGCAGCTGGGATATCATTCATATGATATTTAAAACCTACTTCCTCGACATCATAATACCAAGAGTATTTTTTAATAAAACTTTTTTCTTCTTTCTCTCTATCCCATGTAGCTTTTGTAATCCCAAGCCATCTCAATTTTTTAAGCTTCTCGTAAACCTTTCTATCATTTGTCGTTACCATACCACCCTCACCTGTAGCAAGATTTTTTACTGCATGAAAAGAAAAACAAGCGATGTCTCCTAAAATACCGACTTTCTTATCTTTATACTCGGCTCCACAAGCATGCGCTGCATCCTCTATTATCTTTATATTTTTAGCCTTTGCAAACCTTCTTATAGGATCCATATCACACGGGTGTCCACCATAATGCATTGTAATTATTGCCTTTGTTTTCCTGGTAATTTTCTTCTCAATTTCTTCTAAGCTGATATTCAAGGTATCTGGCTCTATGTCACAAAATAGAGGTCTAGCCTTATTGTACAAAATAGCATGATTTGTGGAAATAAATGTCATAGGGGTTGTCAAGACCTCTCCTCCCTCTACACCCATAACTTTTAATGCAAGATGAAGTGCAGCAGTGCAGGAATTTAAAGCCACCGCATATTTTGCACCTATATATTTTGCAAAGGAATTTTCAAATTCTTGGGTCTTTGGGCCGAGTCCTACCCATCCTGAATTCATAACTCTTTTAACTGCTTCAAATTCTTCTTTTCCGTATGAAGGTTTAAATACTGGTATCATAATCAAATATATCCTTTAAGCCAATAATAGACTATACCCAGATATTCATGCATAATAGCTCTTATCTGTTTCAATTTTACCCCTTCTCCCCTATAATAAAACTGGCTCTTCTCTACTGGAGTATAAAAAACCTTTATGCCTTCAGCACATTTATTAAATACTAGCGATACCCGCCGCATATTATAAGGTGAGGAAATCAATAATATTGAATCCCATTTATGCCTATCTAATATATCTTTTGAAAACAGAACATTTTCATAGCTGCTATTTGCTTTTTGTTCTAAAATAATATCCCTATTAGAAACTCCCATAGAAATAGCGAATAGCCGCATATTTTCTGCATCATTGTAATTGTAAGTATAGCCAGATGAAAATATTATCTTATCTGCATAGCCTTCGTTATATAGCTCTGTCGCGTATCTTGCTCTCTCCATAGTACTCTTACCAGGTGAACCTGTTTCACCCACACCGCCTCCAAATACAACAATAGCATCACTTTTTTGCGGTGGTTCAGAAATCTTTAAAGGACTGGCCAAAAACCAAAGAAAGGGTGCTTTAAATAACAAAAAATACGACAAGAAACAAACTATGGCTAAACGTAGTGTTCTTTTTCTTATAACTCTATAAAAATTAACTAGATTTTCTTTCCACCTTGCTTCCATATCTGTTTTTTTTCTTTCCATCTCTTTTTGTATTAAATTATCCATCTTTTCAATGCGATTTTCCCAGTTATTTTGTCTAGCTACCTCGACTCTCTTTTGTCTTAAAATCTGATTATCCTCAACAACAGCCTTATCGATATATTTGCTGAATTCTTTTTTATCGCTTGCCACATATACTATATCTCCATATTCATTATTAAATGAAATTACCTCTGGTAAGGATGTCGATATAACAGCCTTTCCTAATGCAAGATACTCATTTAATTTAGTAGGATAGACATTCTTTGTGTAATCAGCAATAACATATGGAATAAGGCATACATCAAAATTCTTTATAAAGAGAGGTAGATCTTTATGGTCTTTATTTCCCAAAAAATAAACATTTTTATAAGGCGATATCGAAGCTATATTCGTCTG
Source organism: uncultured Planctomycetia bacterium (assembly GCA_964566255.1). Lineage (GTDB taxonomy): Bacteria > Omnitrophota > Gorgyraeia > Gorgyraeales > Gorgyraeaceae > CAZMID01. The sequence goes on from CAZMID010000004.1 coordinate 22,854, forward strand.
TATAGGCCCTACGAATACAAAAGAATAATCCGAGTGCCTCTCTATCATTTCCTTTATTAAACCCTGGTCTATCCATTTATGCACACCTCCTACGTAACCGATTATAGGGGGTTTAATATTTTTAAAGTCTTTAGGAGTAATATTTTCTTCTAATCTTGCTTTTTCAAATTCACTAAAATTAACGGCAAACGGAAAATTATAAACCTTATCATTATATTTAGAACAATGATTAAATAATTCTTTTGAAGTCACGAAAACCAAATCTACATTCTTTAATAATTTTCTTTCCGATCTTTCTATCTTTTTAGCTGATATCGAACTAACAGAAAAGCTATCGATACAATAATAAATAAAGACCTTTTTTATAACATTATTGGCTATATCCAAACTCAAAGGTGTTGGTAAAAATGTCCATATAATCGGGTCGTTAAAATCCATCACCTTCGTCCATTTCGTCAGAATAGATAAAATCAAATACCGATTAAACCATCTTGCTATTCGTAAATAAGGAAACGGCAAAACCAAAGGAGAAAATACATATAGATTTTCGGTCTCTTTTCTTATGCCCTTTACGCCTCTAAACCAATTCTTTATTCTTTTCCTGATGCGGGAGATGTCTTTTATTCCAGGTGAACGCACCCCAGTGTTTTCTATAAAAAGAACTCTATTGCCATTCTTGGCAAAAGTCGCCATTACCTCTTGGTGCCCCTGCCAGATAAAATCCCAGTCAATACTGGATATGCAAATTATATTTTCTCCCTTTATCATACAAAATTACCTCTGTCCCTTAACTTCATACCAAGAAGAACCCTGATAAGTTGAATTGGAGTTAGGGAGAAATTAGTACAACTTCTACATGCAGGAAATAGACTATTGAAGATCCTTTTTAAAAAATATTTCCTTCTGGAACTATTTAAAATAGATATGAGGTTTTCTTCCCTTATATTTCCATATTTAAAACCATCTAGGTTTGGACACGGCAATACGTCTCCATAAGGATCTATGGTGACTATGTTCCTTGCAGCGTAGCACCTCTTTATAGGAACTGTGCTCTCTTTTAAATTAGAATGCTTCCAGCGAATTAGTGATTTTAATGAAAATGGTAATTTAAAATCTCTCTCTTTCATCTTTTTAGCGCAATCTTCTAGATCTCTAATATTCGAATCGCTAAAACTCAAGCTCTTTTCTTTAAATAATATCCTCGAGGAAGCAATACGCCTACCCTTATAAAGAGTGCTACGGAAATGTTCCTCCTTGGTCTGGCATGCATAAGAATATCCTATGCTATCCGCGCCTATCCTTTTCTTTAAGTGCCACATATCTCCTACTTCAGCTACGTTCAAATTAGAAAGTGTAACATGGATAGATATAAATGGATTTGTCCTTACTAAGTCCTCTCTTGCTTTCTTTAAATGGCTAATAGCAGTTACTGCCTTATCAAATGCTCCTTCGTGCGACCTCATAAGATCATGGCCTTTCCCAACTCTATCTATCGATACAATCACATTGTCAAGTCCGCATTCGCAAAGCTCCTTAGCAACCTTGGCATCTATAATAGTAGCATTTGTTGTAACGCTACAGTTAAGCCCCTTCTTTTTGATATACCTTATAATTGACACTATATCATCTCTCATAAAAGGCTCTGCCCCCGCTAACAGAACCTCATCTATGCCCAACTCCTTCATCTGGTCTATTACCAAAAAAAGTTCTCGCAAGCTAAGTTCTTCTCGTTTTGGAAGTTTCCATACATCACAAGTAAGGCACCGACAATTGCACCTATAAGTCAACTCCAAAACTCCCAAATAAGGCGTATTTCTTAAATATGAATATTCTCTTTTTAAAATAGACACGAGCTCTTTCATCGCAAAATTGAACCTTGATATTTTACCCTAAATAATTTTCTGGTAAATATAAGTATGGCTTTAACAAAATAAATTAATTTCTCTTCAGGATATGGTCCAATTATATTAAACTTAATCATTACTTTTGTCCTAAGCCTAAACCACCATCCTACCCACCGTAAGGCTTTAGCTTGAATACAAATCCGCCTGACTATATCAACACTTTTTATTAACCATTTTGAATGACCAGGCGTTATGAATGGTAAGCATGTCTTTTCATCCCATTCAAACCTTGCCCAGCTTCCAAGATCTTCTGGAGATTTAAACCCCATTTCAATGCATCTATGATATAAGGGCGTTTCAGGATATGGCGTATATATAGATGGACCATAAAATCTTGCACGTGGATATTTATCATGTAATTCCAACATAACCCTATATGTCTCAAGCAGGTCTTCTTTAGTCTCTCCCGGAAAACCAGCCATAAAGTGATAATAAACTCCCATCTGCCATTTTTTCAGTTTTTCATTTACTTTAAAAACCTTGTCTAAGTTTATGTCTTTGTGTATTAAATTTAATATTCTCTGAGATCCGCTTTCCACCCCAAAAGTCAATACCTTGCAACCACTTTCTTTTAATAAAGCAATGAATGAATCGTCATATCCAGCAAAATAATCTATTCTGCAGTCAGCATGCCAAGCAATCTTAATTTTTCTTTTTATAATCTCATTACAAATGTCGGCAACTCTCTGTTTGTCTACAAAAAAATTATCAGCTACAAAATTAATCCCATCTAGTGAAAATTTTTTGACAAGACACTCGATTTGTTCTATCACTTTAGATGCAGTAAAACATCTCCATTTATGTCCATTTATATTGATATTATAACAAAAGCCACATCTATGAGGACATCCTCTATCCGTATGTAGTTCAAATGTACGCCTACAACCAGGAAAGTAGGCCCGTTCTATTTTGATATATTTTTCACAATCTAATAAATGATAAGGCAGCGAATTAAAATTATTTAGATCAATAAATTGAGCCATTGGATTTGAGCAAATCTTACCATTTTCTTTCCACCAAACATTTGGTATATTCTTAAGGCTGTTGCCATATTTCATGGTGGTTACTATTTTTAAAAAAGCTTCCTCTCCCTCACCTTTGACCACAACATCAACTAGGTCATTTTTGATTGTTTGTTCTGGCAACATACTTGCATGCAAACCTCCCCAAATAACCGGTATATTAAATCTATCCTTAACAATTTTAGAAAATTTTAATCCTCTTGAAATTTGTCTTCCGGTCATCGAAGAAACCCCTACGCAAACAGTCGACTCATCCAGCTCTTTATCTAAATCCTCAAGCCAATAAAGATTTGTTTCTGCGTCTACGATCTTTACCTTATAATTATTTTTAGTCAAAGGAGCAGCTATAGATAATAAACCCAAAGGAGGTCTATAATCCAACGTTATAGTCTCCCCTTTGGACATCTTAGGCCGAAATAAAATTACATCTGCCATTACTTTTTATACCCCCACGCAACCCAACCAGCTCTATCTTTTATTCTTGTAACATTAATATCCCGAAATCCACACTTAGCAAAAATATCATAAAGTTCTCGTTTGCTAAATCTATGTTCTATCGGCGCATTGAAGCGATCATAGAGATCTCCTCGCAATGAAAAAAGACTAGTTCCGAAATTAAAAGGTATTCTATCAGCAAGACATCGCGTAACCTTAAAACATCTCAATATCTTTGATGGTAATGAAAATAAGATAAAAACAAAAGGGGAAAAGATCCAGGACAATACATAAAATTTTGCCGGAGGTATCTTAACTGTAATATTCCTTATTTTGGTTATTATCTTCACAGCTATATATTTCATAATATTCTCGGAATGATCCTCGTAAAGATATAAAAAAACAGGGCTTGCTTTTCTCAGAACTCTAGCTATCTCTAAAAGTCCCTTTATGGGGCTAGCAACATGATGTAATACGCCAAAGGAGTACGCAAAATCAAAAATGTCACCTTTTGTGGGTATATCTAAAGCAGAACACCTTATCACATTGACATTACCCAACTTAGAAGTTAACTCTCTGGTTTTGTATACACCGTCACTTATATCTATGCTTACTATATTAACAGAAGGATTGTTCTTCGCCATGATATAAGTATCATATCCACATCCTGAGCCCACTTCTATACCCCTTCTGCCTCTAACCAATGATTCGGTAACTACTTCCTGCACACTATTAAAATGCCATCTTTCAGGAGGCGATGTATCCTTATCTTTTTTCCACATAAATCCATACATCTTTTCTGTCTTTTTTGCACTATCCATAATCCCTCTATCAATCCTTTTTTCAATTGATATCATAAAGCATATTTTAATCTCGGCATTAGCTTAACAGCTATACCCTTCATTAGCCTAGCATCTAACATCTGTACCCAATGGCGATTATCCGGAGGTAAAGAATTTATATAATCATTTACTTCACCAACTCTTAATTTAAAAAGAATATCCTTTTCAGAATCATATATACTGATGTAACTTGTTACCTTGTCTTTTATGTTATATTTTGTATCTATTAAATAGCCATTTATATATTTATGTCTTTTATTCAAAGATTTTGCCGAAATATCTTTATTTACTACTAGCTTGAATATGCGATCTACTACCCAGTCTTCAGATAAAAACTCTATATGGCTGATCGGACCGTATTTGCTATATTGACTGCCTGATACATAAATAATCTTATCTTCTCGGTATCTATTAAGGTCTTGATTGTCCTTTATATTAGCTATAACCATTTGCTGGTGGAGATTCCAATTTTTCCAATGGTCTGAGATGCCTAAAATTGTAAAGATCACTAGAGTGAAAACCAATGTCTTTATCTTTTTTGATACAGGTATCAAGACAATAAGATATGACAATAATAATGATCCATAAATAGTAACCCTATTACCAAGATTAAAAGCAAGCTGAGGGTAGCGGCCGGTAACAGCAAACATCAAAAAAGAAGAAAACAACAAAACTAACAGGCTTATAATAAGCTTTGAATTATATTCTTTATTGTCTTCTTGGGCTATTCTATAAAAAATTATTACAGATAAAACTCCTATTACAAATGACAGTATTGATAATTGAGAAAAAGAAAAATATATCTTTAGCCACATTGAAGGACCAAACATCGAATCCACAAAGGTCAGGGCCTGTAATGCAAATTGTTTAATTGCAGCGAGGACAGTTAATTTTTCAATTATTCGAGGAGCCCCTAAATGAAATATCATATTGATAGAGATAAAATATAATGCATAGATAATATTGGGAATAATTATAACAGCTCCTTTTTTAAACTCTTTATCTAATGCAAACAAAATAAAGAGCGATAAGGCAATTGGAGTAGAGCCATAAGACATAAATGACGCGACCAATGCTAATAAAAAAGCTCGTATCAGCTTATTACTATATGCTAAATAAAAAGAAAATAAATATAAACAAAATGATGTGGCAATATATTGCGACATAAAGTTATATACAGTACCGTCGTGCGAAGGAAAAAAAATAAAGAGAAAAGACATCCAAAACGCAGTATATTTATCCAGAAAAATCCTAAAGAACGGCAATATCAAACAAAAACCTAAGATAATAGAAAATATTTTTACTATATTAACAGCTATTTGATTATCTAGTCGAAACCAATAGTACCATATATAATGCGCTAGATGTTGCATCGGCGTCGTAATAAAATAACCATCTGGAATCAATACATCCTTTAGGCCCCTACCTTTGAGTCTCAGCATTGCATCAAAATCATCGGAGATAATGCCTGTATTGATCAAAAGATAAGCAATTAAAATAAGATATAAAAAAAATATCAAATTTTTAGTCTTAAAAACTCTTCTCATAAATCTTTCTAACAATAATTCTATTTAACCGCATTCAAAATACTTATCATAAGTAACACGTGGTAAAATATTAAGCCATGATAACATTCTTATTACAGGTTTCATGGATTTAATATAATTATAACTTGTAGGATAATCTCGAAAGGTTTTTATTGGCTCTGTCATATACCTATCAAACTCTTCACGGCTAAGCCCTAGACGATTAATACAAAGCTCTATAACCTTAGGGTCCTCAATAACATAAACTTCTTTAACCCTGTTTAAGGCTTCGTCTCTTGGCATCTGATGCGACCTGATTAATGCAGAATAATTAAATCTGCGTCTATCTATATTGAATTTAACTCTATAAACATAAGTCATCAAGCTCTGGTATAAGTCATCGTAATAATGGGCGCCAGTATATACCCAATCAAGTTCTCTTTTGATAATTTCTTCAGCATCCTTTCTAATATAATTAACATAATAAAGTATGGGGATGGTTTTTATCTGCTTCAATACTGAATAGTAAAACATATGGAAAATATCCAAATTAAACCCTGGATCTTCAGGTCTCCACTTTTTGAGTCTAATGGTTCCAAATCTTTTATGTACATTTCTTAAGTAAACTCCGTCTAAATAGTTCCACTCCAATGGACTTATTCCTTCTGTCCTAAATGACTGTCCGATAAGAACGTATTTTATATTCTCTTTTACGGCAACACCGTACAATGCTGTCGCAATACCAATATCTGCACCTTCTTCGAGATCTGGCGTAGAGGCCTTTAAAAAAGCAATCCTTATGTCTTTTGACTCACGCCAGTCTGATGTAACAATCCGTAAGTCTATATTTAGTTTTTTAGTTGCTTTTTTCATATTCTCGACTGCTATTGGATTCCCAAAGCCATCATTAAAGTGAACTGCCAGTAGTCTTAAGCCCAACTGTTTTAATAAATAAAGTGTATATGTACTATCTCTTCCTCCACTAATACCCAATATGCAGTCATATTTATCGTCTTTACCTTTTCTTCTGATATTCTCAATAATTTTTTTAAACCTTTTTTCTCCCTCTTTATTTAAAGTATATTCTTTGTCCAGTTTATCGTGTAGTTTACAATAATTACATTCTCCTTTATCATCAAATTTAACTGCCGGTACCGTTGTGTCGATTATACATCTTGAACAGAATACCCTTTCCTTATTATGCATCTGACCTTTTTTCTATAAAAAATAACGGACGTTTGCGCGACTCATTGAGATTCCGCCATAGATATTCGCCTATTACACCTAACATTAGCATATGTATACCGCTAATAAGTAAAATTGCCAACATTATTAATGACCAGCTCTCTGGTGGACTACCCATAATAGCCTTTACCATCATAGATATTGCATACAAAAGGCTAATTAATATAACAAACACTCCTATAATAGACATCAAACTCAAAGGTAAACCAGAAAATCCCATTAGCCAATCCTTTGCAAGGCGTAGTTGAAAGTTAAAATTCCATTTGGATCTTCCTGATTTACGAATGCGACGTTCGTACTCTACGGAATCTTGTTTAAAACCTAGCCATATTATAAGACCAAAAAGAGAGGTATTTCGCTCTAGACAGTTATTAACTGCATTTGTAACCATACGGTCTAATAGGCAAAAATCAGCTCTAGATATATCAATATCAGTCTCTCCTGCCCCCCCAAGCCATGCCAAAAGTTTATAAAAAACTTGAGCTGGTTTTCGAATATGCCACGGTTCTTTGCCCCTCGTCTTTCTAAGGGCCCAAACAACATTAACTCCACTGCTATACTTCTTTAGCATATCTTTAAGACAGCTAGGATCTTCTTGTCCATCAGCTGAAATACATAATACTGCTTCGCCAGTGGCTTCTTTTATTCCAGCGCGCAATGCAGTATGACTGCCACATCGCCTACTCAACCTCAAACACGATATCCTTAAATCATTTATCTTGCTAATAATATCGAATGTATTATCCGAAGAATGATCATCTACTACTATAATCTGAAACTCCTCAATATCTGAAATAGATCCAAAAACTGATATTAATTCTTCGATAGTGCCTTTGATGTTTTTCTCTTCGTTACAAGCGGGGATTACAACAGATAGTTTCATAATAACCTTCCTTAGTTACTTGCCTAGGGTAGTTGCTATTGAAGAAAAAACTTCCCTTGCTTCGACAGGATCCTCTGTAGTAGATGCAATTCTATTTAAGATGATTTGACCTGTACCACATAACACCAAAATGCCATTATCCAGAACAGATACCACCCTACCCGGGGTGTTCCCTTCATATCTTAACTGGTTACGAGGCAAAGAAGCTCTCTCGATTATAAACTTTTCACCATTGTACTTAGTCCATGCACACGGATATGGAGGTGAAAGCGCTCTTATCAAATTAAAAATATTTGCTGCAGATTTAGTCCAATTAATTTCGCCATCTTCTGGAACCCTTTTGCAGGTATAAGTCGCCTGCGTTTCATCCTGATCACGCCATTCTAATGTGCCTTTCTCTAAAGTGCAGAGAAAATCTTTATATAGTTCCACAGTGGCCTTGTTAATACGCGGATAAACATCGGTAGCTACCTCCTCGTCTCCTATCTCAACAGTCTTCTGCTTGAATATTTTTCCTGAATCAACAGCGCCATCATCAATCTTAAAAAGAGTTACGCCTGTTTGTTTTTCGCCGTTGATGATTGCCCAATTTAATGGGGCAAAACCACGATATCTCGGTAGAAGCGAATCGTGGGCAGCTATACACCCTATAGGAATATTTTTATAAATAAATGACGGGATCAATGTCCTCCATCCACAAACAAAAGCAACATCAGGTTTAAATTCTAGTATCTTAGAAAGGTTTCCAGAATCAAGCCGCTTACAAACTGTGACTGGAATATTATGTTGACTGCAAAGTTCTTTCAGATCTCCTGAAACCTTAATAATCTCATGTTTATCCTCTTCCAATATATACGCATAAACAATATTCTTACCTAAGGCTATCAACATTTCCATTAAGTTAAGTCCTCGCCTTGTCCCTCCTATAAATAAAATCCTCTGGCTCATCAGGCTATCTCCTTTATGCGATTTATTATATATACTATCTCTTTCTTGGTGATCCCATTAAAAATAGGAAGAAGAATAACTGAATTCAATGCTAATTCAGAGCTTTCTAATGAAATATTTGATGTATAGGCCTTTTCCTGGTGAGCATTGATGATTCCACGTCGAGTCGAAATACCATTATCAAGCAGACGTTGCATGATTTCATTGCGGCTTAATGGGGCATTATCTAATATTCTTACCGGATAGCTTTGCCAATTAGACTTACAATAAATATCTTCCTGGGGCAATTTCAACCACGGTACATCTTTAAGCTTCTTACGATAAATATCGGCTATTTTCTTACGCTCTGATATCATGCGGGAGACCTTCTTTAACTGTACAATGCCTATCGCAGCATGTATATCCGACATTCGATAGTTATAACCAGTAGTCACATATTCCTCAAAAATAACTTTCTTTGAGTTATGTCTTACTGTATCTAATATGCTCATACCATGATGCCTGAGTAATTTAATCTTAGAATTATAATCAGAATTATTGGTAGTAATCATTCCTCCTTCACCAGTGGTAATTATTTTTCTGGGATGAAAACTAAAACAAGCAATATCTCCATGGGGCTTACCAAGCTTATCCCAAGTCTTTCCTTTATCCATAGAAATCTCGCTTCCAACAGCACATGCAGCATCTTCAACAACAGGAAGATTAAATTTGCGGGCAAGGGGTAAGATTTTATTCAAATCACAAGGCATCCCCATTTGATGAACAGGCATAATAGCTGCTACACGGCCCAAATTAAGAGAATGACTAGAATTTTTAATATTGGAAAAATATCGTAATGGGGACTCTTTCGTTATAACCTCTGAAATTTTTTTATAATATAAGCAACCATCTCGAACTTCACATTCTCCATTAAGAAAACTTTCTAGGCATTGGGCAGACATATTGAAAGTATTTAAATCAATATCAACAAAAACTGGCTCTGCCCCGCAATGCCGTACACTGTTAGCTGTTGCAATAAAAGAATGACTTGGGGTTATAACTACATTGCCTGGCTTAACTCCTATTACAATAAGAGCTAGATGTAAAGCAGCCGTACAGTTTGAAACACAACAAGCATAGCGAGAAGAGACATAAGATGCAAAGGCTTCTTCGAATTGCCGTACTTTTGGACCTTGCGTTATCCAGCCAGAACAAAGAGATTTGCTTACAGCAGCTATATCTTTTTTGTCAATAAATGGCTTTGAAATAGGTATCATCTGGTTTGACTTCCAACTTTTTCTTGTGTCTTTAACCATTCGATTAATCTTACGAGCCCTTCCTTTAAATGAAACTTTGGCTTAAATCCCATAATTTTATATGCCTTAGAAATATCTGCCCAACGTCTTAGTATTTCTACTTTTTTAATATTTTCGGAAATAGGTACATACTTGGGTTTTAGATTTACTTCCATTGCTTCTATCAATAAACGACATAATTCTTCTAGAGATGTTTCGATGCCGCTGGCTATATTAAAAACCTCATCACTAATTTCTGTTCTGAGTGCTAAAATAGTAGCCCGAGCAACATCTTCGATGTAAACAAAATCCATGGTTTGTTTTCCATCACCATAAATTAAAGGCTCTCTGCCATCTTTTATTAAATCATACCATCGTATCATTACCTCAGTATATCTACCATGTATATCCATGCGAGGCCCATATATATTAAAATATCTCAAGGCTACATAGTTCAAGCCATACATGTGATAAAAAGAACGTAACATTAACTCATTTGCCATCTTAGCCGAACCATATAACGTAATACTATTATAAGGATGATGATCTTCCTTTGTTGGAAATGCATCAGCCAAACCATATACTGAAGCAGAAGAAGCCGCAACGACTTTCTTTATGTTATATTTTACGCACGCCTCTAATACATTAAATGTCCCTTCAAGCATCACCTGAATTGCCTCTCTGGGTTCAGCAACACAATGAGTTATACGTAGTGCGGCCATATGAAAGCAATAATCTATACCTTGAAAAAGTTCATGTAATAAAACACGATCCCTTATATCTCCTTCCCTAAACCTTATCTTCTCTGATGACAATATATTCTTAATATTGTTTTTTGACCCACGGCTAAGATTGTCTAAAATTATAATCTCTTTAACGCCTTGGTTTAAAAGTTGATCTGCAATAAAAGATCCTACAAATCCTGCCCCGCCTGTAATTAATACTCTGCTATCTTTAAGTTCATTCATCTTATTGTGAACCGATAAAATCGGTATCCCCTTCTACTTTTCTCATAAATCTTGCTGGATTGCCTACCCAAAGTTCTCCAGAAGGAATATCTTTCGTAACAACACTTCCTGCACCAATAATCGCCCCATCTCCAATAACCACATTACCTAAGATAGTTACATTACTACCAACTGATACATTATTCCCAATGTCTATCCTGACTAATCTACCTGCCCAATCTGCATCGTTTTCAATACTACCATCTCTATTTGTTGCCCTTGGATAATTATCGTTTATAAACATTACGCCGTGTCCTACAAAACAATTATCCCCTATCTTTACCCCTTCGCATATAAATGTATGGCTTGAAACCTTACAATTCTTGCCAACTGTCGCATTTTTCTGTATCTCTACTAAAGCGCCTATCTTCGTATTATCACCGATCGAACAACCGTAAAGATTAATGAAGTTTGAAAGCTTTACATTCTTTCCTAATTTAACATCTTTAGATATAGACATATATTTATTCATAACTTAACCTGATTTCCTTTATCCTTCAATGACTTATCTGCTGCCTCAAGCATCCTCACTATCCTCAAACCCGCCTCGCCATCATTAATTGGCGTTTTATTGTTCAAAATACAGTCAATGAAATATTCTGTCTCGAGCTTCAAGGCCTCTGTATGGTCTATGCGCGGTGACCACATGTCGCCGGAACGATATTCAACCAACAGCTTATATATACCTTCCTTGTTTTCAATCCTCACGCCTTTATCGTATACCTTAATCTTTTCATTTGTCTCCAAATCATTCCAAAGCAACATCTTTTTCTCACCACCAATCAGAGCAGTCCTAATTTTAACCGGTGACAGCCAGTTTATATTAAAATGAGCTATCATATTATTATTGAAATGTGCCACAATATATGCAATGTTTTCCAGTTTCTGACCAAAATGCCTCGCACCAATCGCTGAAATTGCAACAGGTTTTTCTTTTATGAGGTAATCCATTATAGACAAATCATGAGGGGCAAGATCCCAAACTACATTTACATCGTGCTGAAAAAGTCCCAAGTTTATCCTAGTAGAATCATAGTAACATAAACCTCCTAACATATTATCATCTATTAATGCTTTGATTTTTCTTACGGCTCCGGTAAAAAGAAAGGTATGGTCAACCATGATCTTAAGTCTTTTTTTATCGGCTAGTTCTATTAACTCTTCTGCCTCGCTCACCTTTAATGTAAATGGTTTTTCAACAAAGATGTGTTTTCCGTTCTGAAGTGCCTCCTTAGCCAAAGCAAAATGAGTAACTACAGGAGTGATAATAGCTACAACATCTACATCTTTAGAAGTTACTATATCGCGGTAATCAGTAAAAATCTTTAAATGCTCATACGTCTTTTTAGCGCGTTCTAAAGCATGAGGATCTACATCACAAACTGAGACAGTCCTTACCTCTTCAATCGAACTAAAATTGCGGACTATATGGGGGCCCCAATATCCATAGCCTATTACACCTATATTAATCATATTTCCCCCTTATTTATAAGGTATATATTATACACTGATTAAAACAGAAAAGACACCCAATTTAATTGTGAAGCTGTTACTAGCATTAATCTCTATCTATAAACCTTCTATGCCATAATTCCAAGATAAGAAGACCCCACAGATGCTGTCCATAATTATTTTTGCCTTTTATATGTGCCTCTATAACCTGACAAAGCGAATCTCGCTTAAAATAACCCCTCTCCAATGCCCTTGGTGAAAGGACAATATCTACCAAATAACGCCTTAGAGGACCTCTAAACCACTCATCCACTGGAACAGCAAAACCTCTTTTTGCTCGCTTTAAAACTTTATCAGGCACTAAGCCTTTAAGGGTTCTTTTAAAGATATACTTCAAAGAAAAATTACGGATCTTAAAATCAGACGGAAGAGATGCCAAAAATTCCATAAGGTGCTGATCTAACAATGGAGATCTTGTCTCTAATGAATTTGCCATACTGGCTATATCCATCTTCACCAATAAGTCATTTTGTAATCCAAATACAGTATCTACATATAATGCTGCATCTATACTGTCCAGCCTACTAGCAATAGAGAATGCATCCGTCAGGAACCTGCTTGAATCTAAGGTATTAGTCTTCTTTTTAAACTCATCTGTATATAATTTTCTTTTAAAGTCTTCTGAAAAAAATCCTATCCAGTGCATATGGCGATGGGCCCTATTGAGTTCTGTGGCGTCTAAAAAACGTCTTATACTGCCAGGAGATCTTGGGTTGGTAGGTTTATCTGGAAACGCATTAAAAAACATCTTTAAGGGGGACCTATTTATCATTTTTGATACAGGTCCAAAAACCTCTGCCATGTGTCCTGCTAAATGCCTTCTATATCCCCCAAAAATCTCATCACCTCCATCTCCATTCAGTGCTACTTTTACTCCTTCCCTAGCTACCTTACATGCATAATAAGTAGGAAGGGCTGAAGAATCAGCAAATGGTTCACCATAGTGCTCAACAAGCGTGGGTAAGCACTCCATGGCATTTGGAGTTATATGCTTTTGGGAATGCCTTGTAGCAAAATAATCAGCAATAAAGTTAGCATATGGGAGCTCATTAAATTGCTCTTCGCCAAAACCTATAGAAAATGTGCGAAGACTTTTTATTTTTGACTGGCTCATAAATGCTGTTACACAACTTGAATCAACGCCTCCACTTAGAAGAGTACCTAATGGAACATCACTAACTAACCTCGCATCAACGGCATCTTTTAAAAGTGCCTGTATCTGGCTTATACCTTCTTCCTCGGTTATCTTTATCTTCTTAGAAAAATCCAACTCCCAATATTTCTTAGTGATTACCTTACCATTTTGATATATCAAGATATGAGCAGGAGGAAGCTTTTTTATACTGCGAAAGCCAGTTAAAGGTGCAGGGACACACAAATATGTAAGGTAGTGATGTATAGCTTCTAAATCTACTTCCCTATCAACATCAGGGTGTTTAAGAATTGCCTTGAATTCTGAGGCAAAAACCAATTTATCATTTAATTGAGAATACAATAAAGGTTTCTTCCCTATCCTGTCTCTTGCCAAAACTAATTTCTTCTGCTCTTCATCCCATATAGCAAATGCAAACATCCCTCGAAAATGTCTTACCGCATCTTCTCCGTATTCTTCATATGCATGCACAATTACTTCTGTATCAGAATACGTAGAAAAAACATGGCCTTTTTCTTCTAAGGATCTCCTCAATTGTCTAAAGTTATATATCTCGCCATTATGAATCACCCAGATATTTTTCTTTTCATTATGCATGGGTTGATGACCAGTCTTAAGATCTATAATAGACAATCGCCTGTGCCCTAAAGCAATAGAAAGACCTGGGTTATTACGCAAATAATATCCTTCATCATCAGGACCACGATGAACCATGGCATCTGCCATTGCCTTTATAAGAGAAGGTTCTATACTCTTATTATCAAAAGCTAATATCCCTGCTATACCACACATTAATCCACTCCTGTAAAAGTTGCCAATGCCTTATTATAAATACTCTCGTAGGTTTCAAGCATATGGCGTTGAGTAAAACGCTCTTGAAAAATTTGTTTTGCTTTTTTTCCAAAACGCATTCTCTTTTCTTCATCTTTAACCAAATCCAATATTGCATCTGCTAGTCTCACCGGATCTCTCGCTGGCACTAATAATCCTGATTCATCGTGCTTGATAATTTCTGGTATCCCTCCTACCTTTGTTGCGACAATTGGCTTTTCAAAACACATTGCCTCAAGTAAAGACGTCGGACACCCTTCTGATATAGAACCTATTATAAAAATATCTGTTATAGATAAAAGGTCATTCTTCCTTTTGTCTTCTAAATTACCTAAGAAATAAACATTCGCATTTAGGCCGAGATCTGACATTCTCTTCTCTAATCGTTCTTTATCCGGTCCATCTCCAGCAATAAAGAGTTTTACATCTGAGTATTTCGTAAGTACTAAAGAAAGGGCTTCTAAGATATTATCATAATCCTTTACTTCATTTAAAGTCCCAATTGCCGAAACAATCAATTTCTTATCTCCTGAAGAGTTAATTCGAAAATCCTTAATATCCCCTCCTGAAGAAGTATGAGATGCATTTATTCCTGCAGCCAATACTGTTTTTATCTTTTTGGGATCTGCTTTAATGCCATTACGATCAATAAGATCCTGCCTTACAGCTTCTGAAACAGCTATTAGTCTATCTGAATATCGATAGATAAATCTATAAACAAAGGAAGCAATCCTTCTTTTTAATCGCAAACTACCTTTTTCCAAAACCATAAAATTAAACCCGTTTATAGTATTCAAAATGCAAGGTCTTCCAGAAAACCTCCGTGCTACGATGCCACAAAAATCACTTGTATAAAGCATAGTATGTATAATATCGATCTTGTTCTCCTTTATAAACTTTGCTACGCGCAGAATAATCCCGAGATTCATAAAACTCCTTCGGGGATCTACCAAAAGTACCTTTTTTGTCAAGAGGCTGAATTTTTCTGTATAATAGCCTCCGGCGGGACAGACAATATATTTTTCAAATCTGGCATTATCCAAAGATTCCAAGAACGTATAAACAAAATTCTCAGCGCCTCCCATATTAGAAGATGCTATAATATATAATATCCGTATTTTATTCATCTTTTTCTTTCTAAAACATTCTCATTTAAAAAACTATACAATGCTTCCGCGACTAATTTGTTCCCTTTTTCATTAAAATGAGGGTCAAACCTGAAATAATACTTTCTTTTATCCTGCCTATATTCATGGCTAATTTCAGAAAAGCTGGCGTAAAAAAAGCCTAAATCATTACTTAATTTACTAAAATAATCTGCATTATTTTCCGACTTATCATCCTTTAATAAAAAGGTTAAAAGGCTTCCTCCATTCTGCTTTAAGGTATCAAGGATGTCCTTAATAACAAAAGTGGAAATCCTCTCGTTCAATTCTTTATTGTCAATGTAAAGATATCTTTTATTCTGAGGATATTTTAAAATACCTTTTTTAAAACCCAGCGACACCCCTATTTTTCTCAAAAAGATATTTCCATCAGAAGCTATCCTTAAAAAACCATATAATGCTGAATGTTTACGCAAGCCTCTCTTTAAAAACTCAATTTTATCCTTCACATATATGGCCCTATCGGGTTTAGGAACCGGAACCCCTTTTAACATCAGCTTTTCATCTTTCAAATTATAATATGGTCTATAATATCGCTGCACTATATCAGCTGCGAGAAAAGTCCCATCACTTACAACATCCAAATCGCCAGTCACTACAGCGATAATAAGCAAGTCTGGTTTATATTTTTTATATAACGATTGAAATAAAATATGATACTGTGTTAAATTATAACCTCTCACACCAGCATTAATCACCTCTACATCTTTATTATTTTTATTACACATGGTCTCTGTCAAATATGAAAACCTCTTATGCTGTTGAATCCCTAACCCTTCACTAAAAGAATCGCCCAATATTAAAATACGATATACAGAATCTTCTTTATTCCCTATATCCAATCTTCCACGAATTCCATCTTCATTTATATGATATTTCACTTTCCATTCAAATCCACTGTCTATGGCATCTATATCTGGAATAAGTGACCACCCCAACTTTTCATGGTATTGAATAAACTCTCTTTTATCGCTCTCTCCATGAAACCCCGCTATCCTTAATGAGATTTCAGGGATTAAAAATATAACAATAAGTAAATAAACCACATATCTAATAGTTTTCATATATCGTGTTGTCCCCTTGAAAATAGAAACTTTCCTATAAAATTCGTATAGCTACATGGTAGACAAGTCACAAGAAATCCTAGATAAAAATACAAACAAAAGGACATTTCTTTGAGTTTAACAAAGAAATAATCCCTTGCTTTAATCTTCATACCCCTTTGTAAATATAGTATACCCAGATCAAATTGAAATCTCTGTTTTTTCTTTTTAAGCATATTTGTCGTAATCTTATCTACAAAATTTATATTTTTGTCTATTATATTAACTGATTCCGTAAGTGCAATATCCTTTCTTCTAGAAAAACTCCCTTCATGAATCCTATATTCCGCAAGAGGTTGATTAATAAAAGTCATTGGATACCGCCTTGACATTCTAAGAAAAAAATCCCAATCTTCAACAATCTTATATTGTGGATTAAAGAGTCCTATCTCTTTGAAAATATCTTTTCTGACTACAGCCGTTATAATAGGAATGAAATTCTCTTTCAATAACTCTCTAAAAACCATTCCCCTATGTGGTCGATATATCTCAAATAGTGTGTTATTCCTTCTTCTTCCTTTTTTATCAATTATATAAGCATCGGAAAAACAAAGGTAAAGACCTCTATCTTCTTCCAATAAAGTCAATCCTACTTTAAGTCTTTCAGGAAGCCAGATGTCATCATGGTCTAAAAAGGCGATGTATTCACCTCTGGCTACTGCAATCCCCGTGTTTCTGGCAAGAGATAAGCCTTGATTCTCCTTCAGGATATAAGTCAACCGATCCTTATATTTAGAAATGACTTTACCTGTTCCATCGCAAGAACCATCGTCAACTACTATTACTTCAAAATCCTGATAGCTTTGGTTAAATACACTATCTAGGGTTTTGTCTATAAATTGTTCTGCATTATAAGCAGGTATTATAATACTGACTTTTGGTATCTTCATCTTTTGCTGGTAAAAAATCCCCTCTTAATTATTGTCTTTGCTATCTTTTCATTTTTTGAAGCCTTGAAACCAATATATACATTTTGTGCCTTCTTGTGTCTAATTCTCTTTTTTATCTTTATCTTGATTTGATTAGGAACTAACGACTTAAAAAACAACATAGGGTCCTTAAAAATACATCGGAGCTGATTCTTCTTTCGCTCTTGACTAACCAACCTAATCACATCTTCTCCCCTCCAGTCTTCTGTATCTATATTGGGATTACGAATAGATAGGTGATCGAAATCAAAATCTTTTTTAAAATATTTTCTGTCCTTACAAATATTGTAAAGTTCGGTACCTGGATATGGAGTAGCCATGGATATGTGCTGTGCATTACAAAGTCCTAAAGACCTGGCAAAGCGAAAGGTCTCTTTTATTTGTCCTAAAGTTTCTCCTGGCATACCAACAACCAAAAACAGAATAACTTCTATTCCTATCTTCCGAGCATGTTTAACCAAGCGTGGAATCTTCTCCAGATCTACAGGTTTTTTTATAATAGCTTCTAATACAGATTTATTTCCTGATTCAACGCCTAGACCAATCTGGTAGCACCCACTTAGTTTCATTTTATCCAGTAGAACCTCATCAAGAGTAGCAACTGCTATTCCATTAGGAGTCCGCCATATTAAATCAAATCTTTCTCTTATAATCCCTTCAAAAATATCAAAGGCCCTTTTTCTATCCAGCAACATATTATCATCTTCAAAAAGAAG
This sequence comes from uncultured Planctomycetia bacterium, assembly GCA_964566255.1. Lineage (GTDB taxonomy): Bacteria > Omnitrophota > Gorgyraeia > Gorgyraeales > Gorgyraeaceae > CAZMID01. The sequence continues at coordinate 41,350 of CAZMID010000004.1, forward strand.
CTCTTTTATACCATAAGTATCTACCAAATACCTTATCTCATTTAATATATTTGCCGCTGACCTAGTCCTATATCTCCTACTCCAGACCTTATGGGTAGAACAAAACGTACACTTAAAAGGGCAACCTCTTGAAGTCAATATGGATGCATGAGGGGATTTTCGATTTAGACCATGTGCCATTTTGGACCTAAAATATTTCTCCATGGGTAAAAGATGTCTTGCTGGAAAAGGAAGAGAATCTAAATCTTCTATAAATCTTTTCTTCTCGTTTATCACTGTCCTACCATTAGAACGAAATCCTAAGCCATCTATTCTAGATACATCCCCATCCTCCTCTAAATGCTGCAACAAATCAAGGACTACTCTTTCGCCTTCACCTAGAACCACAAAATCTACCGCATGATCATTAAAAACCATGAGAGGCTCTACAGTCGGATGCGGCCCACCCATAATAGTTATTATATTGTTGCTTATCTCCTTAGCTATTCTACAAATCATATGTGCATTTTTGCGCTGCATTGTAAAAAGACTTGATACTCCAACTACCTGAGGAGAAAATTGTTCGATCTCTTTCCTTATATGACCAGGTGTCAGGCCCACTAATACTCTTTCATCATCAATCTCTTTTTCATTCTCCAGTCCCTCAACAAAGGCATCTAGTAATCGAACTTCATATCCACTGCGCTCCAACACTGCTGCAATATAAGCCAATCCTAAGGGAACATTCGGATTCATATCGCTCTTGTCCTTCAGCACAAAAGCTGGGGGCTGAATTAACATAATCCTATCTATTTTTCTATTCATCTATCTTCCTCTTAATTAAAAACTGATCCTTGATCTCAAAAATTCTTCAAATGCCCCATTGATAGGGAATGTTTCCGGATTTCTATAGTAAGCATATTCTTTTGTCCTCTGCTCCAAAGCTGCAAGAGGTGGAACTAGTCGTAATATTTGTTTCGGTATTCCCGTTAGTTCAGCGTATAGACTGATCCAACTAGTTATATATTTTGTTAAATTATACCTATCCAATAAAACACAAAGAGGCAGAGTATTTTTTTTGCGCTCAGAACTTACCAATATTGGATTAAATATAAGAGTCGCTAAGTCAAGAAAAGGTAAACACCCTTCTTGAAAATGTTCAAAATCTACTATCTTCAGTTCGTTCTTAGTGAATAAAGTGTTACAAAAATCATAATCTCCGTGTTGGGCGCATAGTGGTATAGTAAAGTTTTTAAGCCTACATAACTCTTCCTTTAATCCACCAATAGATTTTTTTGCATCTTCTGTTAATAGGCTATGCTTTTCTAATATTTTTTTCTGATCCTCTAAAAATGATATCAGATATGGTGTTGACTCGACCTGTGTCTTTATCGTATGTTTCTGAAAGCTCGCAAGAAACCTGATCGCCATCTTAATTTCTCGATCGAGATATTCTAATTTTGTCTTTAAACGATCGTTAAAAGTGAATACTGAATTTTTAGCTTCGACAAACTCTGTCACCATAAAGGTAACATCATCTATGGTGCCATAGTATAACAATTTTGGGATATTTGAAACTAACCTTGTATCTTTGAGCAAAAAATCAACTCTTTTTAAATTTTTCGATTCAGCATCCAAAATGTCAATAGATTCTCTATTGCGACAAACTTTGCAAAAATATCTTGGCCTATTTTTATTGTCACTATAAACCCAATAATTGACTGTAAGGTCATTTCCTGGGCGACTGTCACATTTTACAATCTTTACGTTGGAAGATTCATTAGTTATTAAGCCTGCTAGCCTCAATAATTTAATCAACCTCGGCTCATTATTTGCTATAGAAGAGCCTTTGACAGCAATAGCAATTATACTCGGCGACAACCATTTCAATAAACCCTTTGGAAGAAACCTTAATAGGATTCTATTCAAGATTCCTTTTGTAGATGATATCTCTTTTTTTAAATTCTTGATCAAATCCAAAGGGATCACTTCTGATGGTGTTATATAATGCATAAAAGCTCCATAAAAATCAATATTCCTAAATCCACTTTCTTTCAGTAATGACCTATATCCCGGTATACCATGGACATGAGTTCTGTATTCACGTTTCAGAATCAATTTTGTAAGTAGATTAGCTATGGATCTCGGCATAAATGATATAAATGGAATATTCATGTGATCATCGGGATAGCCTGCTAAATATATGTATCCAATTCTATTCTCAATCGCCAAGTAGATACACCCTCCTGGCTTAATAACTCGCCTTATTTCCCGTAAAACTCGGAGCTGGATTGTCTTTGGATCTTCAGAATATCTCAGAGCTTTTTCAGCTCGAAGTCCGCGTCCAAATTTCTTCCAATGTCTTTCTAAAACAACTTCTTCTTCAAGAGCAACCCATTCTAGAACCCCACTCAGAACAACTAAATCAAAAAAATCATCAGCAAAAGGTAATTTCTCAAGCCCGGAGGCTACAGTATGGATATTAGAAAAACCCATTTGTTGCGCACGGATTCTCAGAAATTCAAGGGTTTCTACTGTCTTATCAACGGCATAAACTTCACTATGAAATTGGGCTGCCGGGACTGCGATACCACCCCACATACTACCAGCATCTAAAATTTTTGAATCTTTTGTGCAAGGCCATAAAAATTGGGAATCTGCCCTATTAAAAGATACAAAATGGTCCATATACTGAGGTACTGTCTTTTTAGCTGTTCCAAGCCAATCACCGCTAATATCAGCAAGCCTATTTAGTTCTTGCATCTTTTCCCGACTGACATTACACCAATATCCAGCTCTATCTCTAAAATCAGGTGTGTCATTAATAACAGGGTAATCTTTTCTGCACGATGAACAGATCAATTTATTATGATCGTGACTCAAAAAAGAATGGCACTTTGGACAAACTAAATCGTCAAAAATACGGATATTCTTCATATAGACAAATCTCTTATTTTATCTTCCACTTTCTTCTCTGCCCAACCCCCCTTTGCCACAATATAGAAAGAGGCAGAGAAGAGCAAAAAATGCCTTGCTACAAATCCCAAAAACACAACCCATGTGATAAAAATACTTGTGAAGATTTCCAGTAAAAGCAAAAGACATACAAAATCGACAGTCTTAGCGTGATCATCCAAGAAATTCTTGATTAGATTATAAAATATACTCTTTTTCTTATTAGCAATCCTATGGGTTTTCTCACTTTTAGTCCTATATTCTTTTAGTTCTTCTGATTTAAGGCAGCTCTGAAAAAGAATTTTATAGCCAAACGAGATCAGGTTAGCTGCATAAAACAATGGGATTAATAATGTTAAATAATAAAATAGCATCATTCCAGATTTTTGAGCCACATAAAGGCCCAGTCCTACCTGAAAACCCAATGTCCCCAGTAAAGCCCCATAAGGATCTAGCACGACTCCAGTAATAGAAGTCTGGTTTTTTATTCTTGCAAGATGTCCATCACTCCAATCTAATATTGCTTTTAAGAAAAATATAAAAATTGCAATAAAAACCGTCTTGTTTGTAGAGATCGCTAACAAAATGCCCCCAGCTAAGCCCAATAGACCATAAATAATTGATAAGGTATTAGGTTTAATTCTTGTCTTTAACAAAAAATATACTAATACAGCACTTGATTCCATATACAACCTTGCTTTTAAAAAGGTATAAGGATTTTTTTTCCAGTTGTTAATATATGGGCAATCACTAATCTTATCCTTATATTGTTCTAATCTAAGCTGCCTGAGTGTTATGTTTTTATTGGTCATATTTACGAACCCTTTCAACATCTCCTATGAAATCAATCTCTACCCATTTTAAGCCATTAATGTCCTCAAAACTAAAATCCACTTTCTTAAAAAGATCTGGCAATATATCCTCATAGCCAATATCAAGATTGCCCTTTTCTATATTATTTTCTACAATCCTTCGCAGGATATTTGTTGTCGTCTTTTCCATCTTTAAAAAACCAACCCACTCACCCATTAGGTCAAAATCTCCCTTTAGGCCTCTTTCTATAGTACAGACTCTTCCTTTCTTTATACCTGCTATACATTCCTCTCCAGCATTTGGAGAAACAGTATCAATAACAATAGAATTAACTCCCTTTGCTTCCATCAATCTTCTTAATATCTCCTTTTCAAAAAAGACATCTCCATCCATTAAAAGAATAGTATCATCCAATTCCTCCCTTGCCGTCCATAAAGAAAGAATACTACCCCTGGAATAATCAGAATTCGCTATCACTCTAATGCTACCCTTAAAAGGAATAGTCTGAATCTTTTGTTCTACCAAATCTTTCCTATATCCTGTTACAACAACTACATCTTCTATGCCAAGCTCCTCAAAATGCTCTAAATATCTTTCAATAAGAGTCTTGTTTCTCGTTTCAATTAAACATTTTGGCTTATCAGTATAATCTCTTATCCTATTCCCTATCCCTGCAGCTAAAATTATAGCCTTCATAAGTTCTTTCTTTTCTTCTCTAGGATAGATTTCAATACTTCAAGAAAACCTTTAATGTCGTCTTCTGAAATAAGGCCGACTGTCCCAATGCGAAAAGTCTTATCGCTCAATCCCTTTACAGGAACATATATCTCATACCCCATTCTTCTGCATTCCTGATAAAGATATTCATAAGTAATCCCATCGGGCAGAAAAACAGTCGTCATTGTATTAGAGAATAAACCTTCCTTTAAATATAACTTTAAACCCAGATTTAGCAAACCATCTCTCAAAAGCCTCGTTATCTTTGCATAATGCCTTATCCTTTTATCCATACCCTCTTCTATTAGTTCTCTTAACGCTTCCCTTAATGCATAGAATGTCTGAACAGCTGGAGTAAAAGGTGTCTGACCTTTTCTCTCATAATCAAGGTGTCTAATTAAACTAAGGTAATATCCTTTTTCTGTACCTTTTGAACATAATTGAATAAATTTATTCGATGCCAATACAAAAGAAAGACCAGCTGTTCCCCTTATACATTTATTTGCACTTCCTATTATAAAATCAATACCCCAATCTTTAAGGTTAAGTTCCTCACCAGCAATACTAGATATTGCATCTACCATAACCAAAGAACCTTTTTCTTTAGCAAGTCTTGCTAAATCCTTCAAAGGATTAAGCATCCCTGTGCCTGTTTCATGATGGACAAGATAAGTTATTGCTGGTTTTACTTTACCCATTGCCTCTGAGGCTATATTTAAATCAATTGCACCAGAGTCTGGAAAATTCACTCTATGCACATCTAATCCATTTAATAATGATATTTCATATGTCCTCTCGCTATACGCTCCGTTAGAAACTACCAGAATAGGTTCAAGTGTATTTTTTAATGATAATAAAGAAGCCTCTATAGCTGCTGTTCCAGAACCTGTAAATATCACTGGACTATAACCTTCTGAGCCAGGACATATCTTAAGCAATAGATTGCGTGTTTCTTCAAGTAGCGCTTTAAAATCAAGACCTCTATGGTTTATGTCAGGTCCTAATAGGGCACGCCTTACATTTTCAGAGATATTAGCCGGGCCAGGTGAAAAGATTATCATAATAGACCTTCCCTCTTTAAATATATCTTTGTTAGTCGATTAAAAGCTTGATTACCTTCTTTATCGAATTTCTCGCATCTTTTAATTTCAGGCCACATTTCCTTTGGAAATCTAACATACATCGCGAATGTCCTTTGTAAGCCTCGGATCTGCTTTTGTCCCAGATGCGGCATCTTTATTATAGCCTCGGATCTATAGTCGCCAGCCAAGGCATCTCTATCTAAATAGCCCTTTTCTATAGCAAGCTCTCTTAATTTTGTTCCTCTATATGGGTTAAATATATTCACGATGATATTGTCTGCATCTATATTCCTGTTTAACTCAATAGTATCAAAAATAAGCCTCCTTGTTTCCGTAGGAAATCCTATAACATTATTCGCGCAAGCCCTTATCTTTGTCTTTTTTGCTATACAAAATGCCTTTATAATAGAACGGTTAGTTACCTTCCTATTAAGCACTCTGTTCCTAAATTTATAACTTCCATGATCAACACCAATGCTCATCCCTTCACATCCAATCTTCCCCAATTTTAAAATCCTTTCTTCTGTTACAGCCTCTGGCCTTGTTTCTATCCAAAACGGTAATCCTATATTTTTATATCCCTCTATAAATTCATTGAATCTATCACTATCCATTAAAAGGAAATTTTCAGCTACTATATATAAATATTGCAGGCCGTATTGTTTTTTCTTCGATCGTATCTCTTTCATCAAGGTATCTATCTTTCTATACCTATAATAATGACCGTGATGTTTGTATATATCCTGAAGACTCTTGTTGCAACAAAATGCACAATTATAAGGACATCCTCGATTCATCTCAAAAGAGCCAGCGATATAAACCTTGCCGCCCATTGGCTTATAGAAACGTTCTTTTTCGTATATACTCCAATCGGGTTCCGGCAGCTTATTAAGATCTACCAAAGGTCTAACTGGATTCTTGTATATCTTGCGTCCTTTTTTTACCCATAAGTTTGCAACATGCGTATAGTCTTTTCTATCCTTGATCCTATCTGCTAACTCTACTATAGCGCCTTCTCCTTCTCCGATACATACCATGTCAACTGCCTTTTCGCGAATAACCTCTTGGGCTGAGAATGTAACATGGATGCCACCTATTATTGTCGGAATCCTTAAATCTCTTATTGCATTTAACAATCTTAACCCAATCAAATATGTTATTTCTACAACCGAGACTGCTACTAGGTCTGGCTTGAATTCATTAATCAATTTTCTAAAATCGCTGACCATATCAGTCTGTTTAGGACGAATACCAAAATCTGCCAGATTGGTATATCTTACCTGCAATGTCTTCACCCTGGCATCATCTCCTGTTTCTTCCCGGGTTTTATAAAAAGTAGTATCGAATAACTTGACTTCATGACCAGCCTGCTTAAGACAAGCTGACAATATAGATACGCCCAAAGGAATCAGATTATCCATGAAGCTATTAGCCAAAACCAACAACACTCTTATCCGTTTCTTTTTGCTTCCATGGCTATTCATGCAATAACTCCTTTTATACGTCGAGTCAATGCCTCTGGCATAAGAGAAATTCTGGCAGCATCTTTTAAACTCTCTGATTCGACTTTTAAGAGTAAAAAAGAAGGACCAGTCTCTTCTATGACATGCGAAAATATCCTAGTCAACTCATTCTCTTTATCGATTTTATACACATGATCATATCCTGCCCCACTAGCAATACGTGAAAGATCGATGTCCTTTGAAATGCTTGGTTGATTGCCTGTCGATTGATAAGACTCATTATCCAAAACAATATGTATGAGATTTTTTGGTTTAAATGAAGCTGTCATAGCCATGCTCCCCATGTCCATCAAAATACTACCGTCTCCATCGAATATTACTACTTTCTTATTAGTATTCAACGCAATCCCTAGACCTACTGCTGAAACAAGACCCATAGATCCAAGCATATAAAAATTGGCCTCTCTATCTTTGGCGCAAAAAGCATCTCTACTAATCATGCCAGTAGTAAAAAGCGCTACATCCTCATCCTTTAATAAATCCAGTATTACCGTTATAGCGTCGAATCTCTTCATCCTACCATTCCTTTCTTCAGGATAATAGCAACAGGCCTGGAGCTCTTATTCATTTCTTCAACTGCCCAATCAATATCCTTTGTAAAATCTTCAGTCAATATTAGAGTCGGGATACCTAATTCCTTAAGTAAAGGTAACATCTTCTTCCCCATAATAATATGCTCGGGCTCGTCTTGCTGCTGATACCCCCGCCAGGTAATAAACATTAATACAGGAACCTTGTAAATAAGGTTAAAGGATGTAAGGGCATTAATAATGTTTCCCAGGCCTGAATTTTGAATTAATATACCACTTTTCCTGCCTGCTAGATAAGCGCCGCTAGCTATACCTAAAGCCGCATTTTCTCTAACTGCCGGGATATAGTCTATATCAGAATCACTTAACGAACCCTTTAATATCTCTTTTAAGATAGAACAAGGGACTCCGGAAAAAAAAGTAAACCCTTTCTTTTTTAAATGGTCCCAAAAATTATAATACGAAATCATATTATTTCTGCCTCATTTAATAAGCGAACAAGCCAATTTGTAATCCTCAAACGAATGGATTTCCAACCATCCTGAATTAATCTCTATCCCGTTTACTTTATGTCCACAGTTTATGATTTCCTGGATTAGATCTGACAAGTTTGCTTTTTCAAAAATAGGGGCACTGTGGAACGGTTTCCCTCGATAATCATGAGCTGATCTAGAATATATATCCTTGAAGATCTCTGTCCCTCTTGAAGACAAGAGCATTAATCCAGGAAATTCATAGTGAGCTTTCTTAAGTTCAATATCCAAACCTATCTTCTTTATCTCTTTTGTAGAGCTACCCCTAAGTCTTCTTCTTGTATTAATAGGTTTTGAATCTGATATAACCAGATCTACTCTTTTCTTAGGTCCATAATTTTTCGAATCAAAGGTAGAATCTAGAAGAATAGTAATATCTTCCTTACTCTGTAAAAGTTGATCTAAGATAAAATAGTCAAAAAGTATATCTGAGTAAGCAATAAAGGTCTTTCCTGTCATATATTCACTAGCACGCATTACAGAATTTAATATTCCTGTTGTCTTATAATCAGGATTACTGATAAGCTTGATACCATCCATATCTATCTTTTCCTTTTTATACCCCCCGATTACGCAAATTTCTGATATCCCTGCTTTATTAAAGACCTCTAACTGCCTCTTTAATAAAGGTCTACCATTTATGTCTAACATAGCTATAGGAATTTCACTAGAAACATCTTTCATAGAATACTCTTCTATATGGTCTCCTGCTGCAGGAATAAATGCTGCTACCTTTTCTTTTTCCGCTCGCAAATAAACTCTTTCTGCCTTTTTCATCTGTGGCATACCTTGAAGCTCAAACACCTGCTTCATAGAAGTGATTTTTTCCTCTACACTACCCACTGTTCCTGTCCGTTTAATCTCATCAAACACCCCCTCCATAGCCCTGATAGCTGCCCTTATTCCCTGATTTGCATAGATCACCATCTTCACGCCAATGTCTTCTAATTCTTTGGAGGTAACTTTACAGTAAGTAGTAGGAACAACTATTAAAGGAACTCTATTTTGCCATCTCCTAGCAAAATCAAATATCTCATTGGGCTCACTTGATTTAGAATGAATCAGTATAGCATCTGCTCCTGCATCTATATAGGTATGGGCTCGTTTTAGAGCCTCTTCCATGCCCCAACCTGCAATTAGCGCTTCTACTCGAGCTATAACCATAAAATCCTGGTTTTCCTGTGCATTCTTAGCAGCCATAATTTTCCCTACAAACTCAGGTATAGAAGCAAGCTCTTGCCTGCCAGGGATATAGCTATTTACTTTTGGAAACTGTTTATCTTCAATACACACTCCAGCTATACCCGCTGTCTCATACTTTTTAACCATATGAACCACGTTATTTGAGTTTCCATATCCTGTATCGCAATCAGCAATAACTGGGATTGAAACAGCATCGTTCATTTCACAAGCCCTTTCTAAATATTGTGACATCGTAAGGATATTGGCGTCTGGGACAGCATAAGAAGTAGATATCTCTAAGCTACTCGCCCATATTCCATCAAATCCATTCCGCTCTACTAATTTTGCACTCAAGCCATCATGTGCACCTACTATTTCTATTAAACCTCGTCTGTTAAAAAGGCTTCTTAGTTTTGTTGTTTTCATTTTGATCTCCTTTGACTTTCCTAATAATTCTATTCATTAAGCTAATAGGCTTCTGGTTTAAAAAAATATTAATTTTTACCTTTATAGAATCACTTAGTTTCTGAAACTGTAATTTTAACTTCAGCATGGCCAATATCATTTTCCTCTTCTTATACCATGCATATTTAATGTCTCTAGATAATGCCTCTATCCTTTTCTGCAGAGTCTTATTGCTAAGACTGGAGTAATTTATAACCAAACGAGATGCATTTTCAAGCCTTACCATATACTCATCAACATTTTGAATTATCCCTTTTGACAAAGCATATTCAAAAAGTGTTGACCCGGGATAAGCTGTAGCATAGAAAGTACCTATCGTCTTAACGTCTTCTCCGATTAAAAATTCCTTTGTTTCTTCAATTGTTTCAATTGTCTCTGATGGCATCCCAAATACCATTGTAGGACTAGCATAAATACCAACTTCATTACACCATCTAATAGCCTTTCTATTCTCTTCTACAGTAATCTGCTTATTCATTTCCCTTAGGATAGTTGGGCTACCGCTTTCAATTCCAACATCTATCTCGTAACAATGGGTATCTTTTAAAATCCTCAAAAGCTCTCTATCTAAACTATTAGCACGTGCATTTATCCGATATGGTATATCCAAACCGCTTGCTTTGTATTTTGCGCAAAAATCTATCACCCAATCACGATGCATAGTCATTAATTCATCTGCTATGCAAAATAAATCAGGAGAATATTTTCTACTTACAATAACCATATGCTCAATAAATCTATCTACGGAATGCTGCACAAAATGCTGTCCAAAATTCCTAGAACAGAAGAAACAATTGTAAGGACATCCTCTACTGGAAAATAATACAAACTCAAAAATCTTTTTGCGTTTATCCTTCTGTCTAATATAGTCCCATTGTGTACTACTGGGGTTGATAAAATTGCGATAATAATCAATATCTATCAAATCATATGGCGGAATCATAACCTCAAAATCCATGTCTTTCACATGAAGACCTGGCTTGATGACAACCTTTTCATCTCTGCGATATCCAATCCCATCAAGGTCATCTAAAGCCTTATGGTGTAGAAGGCGTTCTGTCAACTCAGAAACTATAGGTTCACAATCACTGGTAACTATGACATCTACATCAATGAATTTTAAGAAAGTTTCTGGCATTGTCGAGGCAACAGATCCACCTGCCATAATTGGGATAGAATCTCCGTATTTCCGGCGGAATAGCGGGACAAATTCCTTCCAAAAATAGTAAGATGTGGAAATTCCTGTAATACCAAGTATATCAAAATCCAACGCAGCTATATCCTGAAAAGTTTCATAAGGAGTATGTTTTTTTATGTGAGAATCAACTATTTGTATCTTGTGTCCATTTGCTTTAAGTACGGCGGCAACTGCTAAAAGGCCATGGGGTATTTCGTTCATTGGCCGACTGCGATATGTTGGACCCAACAGTAATATATTCGCCATAACTATCCCTTCCTAAAACCTCAATAGGGCGAGTCTTTTAATAATGCGTCTATTATCAGGAGATAATAAGTTATACCCAACTACTTGAGTTATTCCGTAAATAAACGCCATTATCGTAATAATCTGAAATACATTTATACCCTTCATGAATCTTTGTGCTATAAAAGATAAAAAGAAACATAAGAAAAAATGTGGTACATTCGGCACAACAGCCTTACGAAGAAAGTCCAGAACAGAAATCGATAGAATCCTACAATAACGAAATACATAAAAATTTGATGCTAAAATCCATGGAATAGCTGTACCCCATGCTACTCCTGTAATACCTATAAATCTTATAAGTAAAAGGCTCAAGCCTAAATTGGCCACTGCTACAAAACCATTGATCCTTACGGGCTCAATAATCTTGCCCTTGCCTCCGACTACAGCCTGACTTAATATTGCTATCATGATATTAAAAAACCAATAACTTAAAAGAATCTTACAGGGTAATATAGAACCTGAAAACCTTACACCGACCCACGCTAAAATAAAGTCATCCACGCTTATCAATGCAATGATAACAATAGGGATTAATATGCCTGAATGAATCCTCGTCGCATTAATCACCATAGCGTCTCTATTGTTTTTATTCTGCTTGGCAAATTCTGCTACTATAACAGGATATAATGGGCTGCCGAGTAAGGCATTAAGCCTTCTTATATAAGTATGAATGATAAAAGCAATAGAATATACTGCAACAGCATTAACACCTAAAATAGCCCCGATTATAAGGTTGTCAATCTGATATATAATAAGCCCAAAAATACTGGCGACAAAATACCATCCGCTAAATTTAATAAGTTTATCCCTTAAAGACCTTGGAATAGGTCTTAATCTGAAACGAAAGTTAGGTATGAGCTTTATTGCAACGACGATGTTCACACAAGAAACTACAACAGTAATAAACTGCAATAGGGCTATGTAAAATAAATATGATCCTGAATATGTCAATACTATCAGGGCAAGCGGAATGTTAAAAATTGAAATGACCAGGCTGACCTTACTTATAATATCCATCCGTTGAAATCCTTTGAGTACCCCCTGAAATGGAATAACAACCCATACAAACATAGATGAAACTGCATATATTAATAATAAAATCCGACCCTTCACAACTAATTCTGCCTCTATATGGAATAACCTCTCATAAAAAAAGGACAGGGCAAATAAGGAAATAGCCACTAAAATTCCCAAAACTACAAAAAACTTAATACCGAAATGTAAGATATCTGATACTCGATCCTGTTTTCCTTCGCCAAAAAATACTGCAGTAAATCGCGATATCCCTGAAGCCAATCCAAAATCCAATATATTAAAATAACCAACAATAGATAATATCAAAACATTCAACCCATATAATCCTAAATCAACATGTCTCAGGATAAAGGGTATCAGAAAAAAACTAGTCAAAACCAAAATGAACTGGGAATAAGCCGAAAACTGTAAATTGCGACCTAATCTATCTACTACTGACATTTATTTCTCCTTGCACAAAACGTTCATATTCAGTATAAGAAAATTGTCTTACATAGGTATCAATAAATCCACGGGCCCTTACATCTACCCCTTCTAATGATTCTGTTTTTAAAAAATCTGCTAATTGCGACTTAAGCTCATCTATAGTTTGAGAATAAACTACCCTCTCCTTAAGGAGAATAAGGGCATCTTCCCCTATTGACCATGATTCCTGATTAACCATCAGAAAAACTGGTCCAACATACTGTTTAAGGACCTGCAAGAGTACAGTTGATGGATTATCAAGGATAACGAAATCATAATTACTAACTAAGGCCTTATTTATTAAAATATCGCTATACGAAACCGAACCATAGCCTTTCTCTTTTATATATCTACTCAGTTCAAGATGCGCTTGATGACCTTTTAATCCCTTAACTACTAGTTCTGTCTCGGTATTAGAGCCAAAAAAATCGATTATTTGTCTAGTTGCCTCGAACTGCAACACACTATTCCACTTAACCCGACCTTGACTATAAAAATTACCAATTACAGCTGGTATAAAAAGTCCCTTCTTTGAAGTGGGTAAGCTATTTACCTCAGAACCATCTCGAACTAGCTTCCTGTTAAACATATTTGACCCAACCTGAACACAAACAAAAGAACTATCTTCTTTAGATCCCGCTATACCATTGGAATCGTTCCTTCCAAAAGATAAAAAATAGTCAGCGGCCTTATAATCCGAAACATGCTGCAGAAAATGACTGCTATATCCATAAAACCCGCCATGCTGCCATACCGCTATTTTTCCATTAGCTTCTTTTGTCTTTTTAATAAGAAAATATGAGCTTAAGTGGACAGGGGCTAAACTGAAAATCATCAAATATTGCTTCTGACTATCCAAACAGGTATGCCAAAATAAATCCACATAATCTTGCATCCACATTGTATCATTTAAATATTGGACAATAGTATTATGAAACCTTTCGGCAAAATCAAATTCAAAGTCAAAGAATTTGCAGCGATAAGGCTTGGTTACCGACGTAGTGCAATCAGAACTACTCTTCTTAAGAAAACTCCTAGTAATCAGAAAGCGGAATAATTTACTCCATGAATGTAGATATGGCATTCGCCCGCCATGAAAAACCTGAGGAAATAAACTGCGAGAAGAATAGACCCTATTATAATTAATTTTATTATCGTATCCGGGCCTAACCAAAATACAATCATGGTCTTTTCTGTTAAATGATAACACCTTCCAATAAATAAATTTTAACGTATGCAAAAAAGGATTTAAATCAGATCTCTGATTATAAAAAATCGTCCTGGGTTTCTTTCGAAGGTCTCCACGATTCAGGCATCTGGTCTTTACGCCTTTACTTTCAAAAAAATCTCTAACTAAACTACTAAATGAAGCCATTTCGAGCAATAGACCACCTTCATTCAACACCCTGTTTCTCTGTATCAAAATAACTTCTTCCACTGGGCATTGATTTAACAAATCATTGCAAAATGAAATGATTCTATGGGTTGCGACCCAAATAGATAGCCAAAAATATTCCAGTGGAAAAGAACCCTCTGATGCATTATCGACAACCTTATTATTCAAACATAGCTCTTTTAAGAATTTTTGAGATTCCCCATAAAGTCTTTGCGTAAGAATAGAGCAATCAACCTTTTCGCTTATGCGAGGAAGAAAATAATTTTTTTCAACTTCCTGCCACATAAGCTGCATCATAGGCAAAAAAGTAATAGGAAACCAGCAAAATTCCTTTGGAAGCACCTCTTTATAGAGTCCCTTAAAAGCTACAAAATCATTCTCATCAATTAAAATACAGGCTGTTTTATAATTAGATTTTTCTTTCATAATATAACTCTTTAATATTGTTCTTTATATTTTAGAGTATCTTGTAAAAATTGATACGATTGGACTACTTTATCAATATCCAAATGTCGACCTTCAAAAATCACTGGGATATCCTTGAAAAAATTGTCTCGCAAAACCTCCATATACCAGCCATCGCTTCTTAGGGCCTCGTGGTCGTCTTCCAATCCTTCGTTGTGACTAAGTTCAACTGCTACTATTCGAGGTTTTAACATCTCAATCACTCTATATTTATCAAAACTCCAGGCATAAGCTGCCAGGTTCAAATGTCCTAAGTTAAGGTTTATGCCTATCTTTCTATCTTGGACCTCTTTTAGAAAAATAAAGAAATCATCTGGTTTTGAAAAAAGAACAAAATCCTTTTTTGAGACAGACCCTTGAGTCTCAACAGCTACTGTAATCGCTCTATCATTTATATACCGGGCAATCTCTTTTAGAGAGTCCAGAAAAATATTAAAACATTGCATATAATCAGGGAGCGGAACAGATGAATCTGGTAATGAAAAATCAAAGTCATAATTCTTTGATGATCGGGCCTCTCCTATCGGATCAACTAAGAAACCTGGATGTATTGTGTAAATCTTGGCGCCTATTGCCTCAGCAAAATCAATGGAATACTTGATAAACTCCAGACTCTTTCGGCGTATCTGATCATTGCAAGAGGCAATATTTAATATAATGCGTTCCGAAAGAGGAGGAAAAAAATTATGGACAATATAACTACATCTTATTTCCTTAAGTAAAGGCCCTAATCTCCTTTCACAACAATGTATAGATCCCAATTCTATGTTAAAAATATTCTTTTCAGTAAGAAGACTTACCGCTTTGATAACTGAACTTTGATTCTGCATAAATGTCGTAGAAACGTAAACAGGCATAATATAAATAAATCTTATTTTTGTAGATCAGTCTTGTGTCTAATTTCTTGAGCTGGCACTCCTACTACTGTAGTTTCAGGCAGGACATCTTTCCTCACGAGTGCCGCAGCTCCAACTATAGCCATGCGCCTGATAACTACATTCTCTAAAATAGATGCCCCCATACCTAAAAAGGCTGATTCTTCGATCTTCACTTTACCTGCAATATCAACTCCTGGATTAATATTTACAAAATCTCCAATTTCCACATCATGACCTATGGAAACATTGGAGTTTATTATTACTGAATTTCCGATATTGACATTCGTATTAATCGTAACGTTCGGATAAATCACGACTCCTTGGCCCAAAGAAACATCCGAAGCAACAACCGCTGAAGGATGCACTATGTTTATTGGCTTGAAACCAATATCGCATATTTTTCTAAACAAAACCTTTCGCGTAGCTATCTCGCTCACTGCAACAAAGGCATAAGTCACATTTTGTCTGATAATACGCTCCAGTAAATTATCATCGCCTAGAACAGGTATATCATTTATCAATATCCCCTTTCTAATTGAGCTGGGATCAGTAAAACCAATAATTCTATATTCATTGCTAGGTTGTAAAAAAGAAAGGGCTTCTCGAGCAAAAGCGCCAGTTCCTAAAATAACAACATTTCTCATATAAACTTCCTATTTTATCTGATTCGATATAAATGTTGTAGACACAAAAATAGACATATCTAGGACAAAATCATTCCGACTTTTAAATCTTTATTTTTAAAAAAATTATATGCTAAAGAACTATCGCCTTTATCTTCCCAACCAGCTTTCATCAGGCTAACATAACCATCTGATGCGGCAACAACAATGCCTTTTCCTTGCGTTACTTCTACAATTTCACCATTTATTCTCTTTTTAGAAGGTTTTACATTAGTCTTGCACTCCTTTGCCTCCCATATTAAAAGCTTTCTGTTATTATACATAGTGAAAGCTGGTTTAAATGGAGGAAAACATAACGCTCGTATTAAAGTAACAACTTCTCTTTTATCTTTTTTCCAATCAATTTCTCCTCTAAAAGGAACCTGTCTTCCGTAATATTGAGCCAAAGTATGATCTTGTTTGATACTTTGAACCTTACCGCGCTTTTCAAAAAGTAGCAGCTTTTCTTTAAATAAATCTATCGCTCGTTCGCCTACTTTCTGATACAATGAAAATGCAGTATCTCTATTAGAAATCGTCACTTTTTTTATATCGATAATATCTCCAGCGTCAATTTCAGGTTCAATATAATGCATTGTAACACCTGTCTCTTTTTCTCCATTTATAATGCTCCAGGCTCCTGAATAACAACCTCTGTATTTAGGCAATAATCCACCGTGTAAATTAATAGCACCATAACAAGGTATATCCAATATAGCCTTTGGGATAATCTTTGGATAATAACAAGAAAAGATTATATCAGGTTTTAAAGCATCAATTTTAGCTATAAATTTCTCACTCTTTAAATCAATCGAGTTTAGCATATTCAAATTGTTCTCTAGTGCGATTTTCTTAACAGAACGACACCATGTATCTATACCTCTATCATCTGGAGACACAGCAACCCCAACAATATTTTTATTGCTTTTAAGTAGATATTCTAAGCAATAAGCTCCTACATCTCTATAACCCAATAGTAATATCTTCATTTTTCCATTTCAGTTTTTAACATCTTCCAGTCTATAACGCTATCTTTTTGTATAAACGCTTTGACCCTTTTACCTATAAGAGAATCAATGAATTTTGGCTGGATTCCTGTTCCTGGCCTTTTTGTAACAAGCATATCTCGAGTTATTGTCTCATTTTTATTTATATCTACTTTACTAACTACACTCTTCCTTAATTTTATACGATTCTCTTTTTCTGATTCAGCAGGTTTTTTGATAGAACTACCTAGTGTTAGCTCTGTAGTACGTATATCATGAACAAGCCTTTTTAATTCTTGAGGATTTAGTGAACTTTTATGATCAGGACCCGGTAGATTTTTATCAAGTGTAAAATGTTTTTCGTATAAAACAGCTCCTAATACAGTAGCAGCAATTGGATTAATATAATCTGGCGTATGGTCAGAGTACCCCACTAAAAGGTTAAATTCCTCCCTCAATAGAGAGATTACTCTCAAATTTGTATCTTCCAATTTGGCAGGATAATTTGCTGTGCAATGAAGTAGTATCAGGTCTTGGTAACCTTCGTTTCTTATAGTATCAATGCCTTCTTTAACCTCTTCCAGCGTACACATGGCGGTGGACAAAATGATTGGACGCTTCTTGCGTGCTAAATATTTAAGAAAAGGGATGTTATTGGCATCTGTAGATGCTACTTTAAAGGCAGGAATATCCAAATCCTCCAGCATGTCAGCACTCTTCTCATCGTAAGGCGTAGAAAGAAACATAATTCTCATTTTATTACAGTGTTCTATCAATGCCTCATGAGCATATCTATCGAGTTCCTGACTCTTCAGCAAATCAAACCAAGACTGCTCCATGCCTGTGGTTTCAATATGATAAGTAGATTTTGGAGCGGTTTTGGTATTCAGATTCTCTGCTTTAAAAGTCTGGAATTTCACAGCATCTGCACCAGATTCTTTAGCTAGTTCAATCATCTTTTTAGCCAGTTCAATATCACCATTGTGATTAACGCCGGCTTCTGCAATAATAAATACTGGCTCTCCTTCACCAATAATTCGATTAGCAATCTTTATCTTCTTCATTTACTCATTTTCTCCCACCATGGATATAAAAGTTCAGCAATCTTGAAATCAAGTTCAGTATCTATGTCAACAGCGGCTATATCACCCATCTTTATAAAACCGACTTTATCTCCATATATACTTTTCTTGTCTAAGATAGTCTCCCTTTTTATCACCTCAATAGTCCCATTGCCCTGATATACCTTAGGAAGATCTTGTCGTCTCGTCAGTTCATACCCTGTCTCAATAAAATTTACCAGCCTATCTTCAGCGATCCTTTTCATCCAATATGGCGGATAAACTGCTTTTGATATTGCCCTAATAGAATCAAAATCAGATTCAAAAATCCTCTTTATCGCTTTATCAATTTCATCAGCAGTACGAAATATACTAGTAGGTCGTAAAAAAACAATATAATCCGGCTTCCAATTATGCGCATCAAACCAGAGTAGGGCATGTTCAATCACAGAAAAATCAGAAGCAGTATCTTCTGCGAGTTCACCGGGTCTCAAAAATGGAACTTCAGCACCATATTTCTTGGCCACATCAGCTATCTCCTGATCTTCAGTAGAAACTACAGTCCTACTTATAAATTTACTCTTTAATGCTTCTTCAATCGCGTAAGCAACCAAAGGTCTATCCTTTAAAAGCCTAATGTTTTTGCGTTTTATCTCTTTTGATTTTCCACGTGCAGGTATTAAACCAAGGACATTCTTCATTCTATGCCTCCATCTTTCTGGCATACGTTGTCATTATATTGCCATAAAAAGGCGGTGATATTTTACCCTTATCAAATAATCGAATAAGATTTTTAATAGTAAAATAATCTGTTGTAAAAAAGGGGGTTTCTTTCTTTATAACCCTGTATCCAATCTTATTTAACAATAATTGTACGGTCTTCTCTGAAAACATCGTTAAATGCTCTTTTCCTAATAATCTAAAGTTACCCTTGAATCTTTTTGCACAGAAACTACTCACATTCGGTAATCCAATAATTACAATGCCATTCTTCTTCATGATCGTTTTGATCATCTGCATGAATTCAAGTGGATCCACTAAATGTTCAATTACATGATAAAGCACTACTATATCAAAATATTCTCTTGGAAAGGTGTTCTTATCTAGTAAGTCCTTGCATATATTAATTTCCTGGTAGTTGTCTTTTATATACTCTACGCATACATCTGAAATCTCAAGGCCGTATTTTTCATGTTTATTAGAAATAGCGGAAAGCAAAAAACCTGGGCCACACCCCACATCAAGAAGTCTCCCCGAAGACTGTCTGTTGATAAACGAAGGTATCCTACCATACCAATTTTTTAATTTGGGACTTCTTTCTAAAAGCATGTTTCTCTTTTTCCCATCAGGATCAAGTGATTGCTGCCAATAGTCTTCCTTGTATTCCATCTCCAGATAGGGGTTCTGGATAATAAGACTACAATTAACGCATTCGACAAACTGGTTATTTTGCCAATCATAAAAAGTAAACTTAAAGTCACTCCCCTTACATAAGGGACAATTTTTTCTATATAACTTTTTCATGACTAATGATATGTTTATTTTTAAATGCAACTAAGTATAAAAAAGACAAGATGAAAAGCCATAAAGAAATAGACTTATAAAATGTCTTCTCTGGAATCAATGGCAGATCTTCCTTCTCAGAAAAGACAACTCGCCTATCTTCATCCATAATATCAAAGGATATATAATTCCTGCCTGGCTTTTCAAAACTGAAATTGGCAAGTACCCTTACCTCATTCAGCCCTAATTGTAAAAATTTGGTAATTTCTATCACTGGGAAGTCTTTTTTATATTCGCGATTAGTGCCAAATGTTTTGTTATAATCAGGTACCCAGTTAAACTCTACAAAATTGTCATTGATGTAAAGCCTGTAAAGCTCTTGCGTCTTGATACGCATAAAATACTTATCCCTTTTATCTATCTCTATCTGTCCGGACAATTCATAATTCCTTCCGTGCATAAAATACTGGTCAACCTTATTCCCATCAAACACTATATTCTCTGGATAATGCCGCCTCCTAATAGACCTTGCGTATGCATGGTAAGAATCGTATAAATCAGCTATCCTATTATTGTCTCCTTCCTTATTTAGCAAAATATTTTTGAATTCGCTCCAAAAAGGATAGCGATCGACCTTTAAAAAAATTATCCCAGTAAAAACTGACCATGTTACGGTCAATAGTATCAAAGTAATAATAACTATGATGTTCTTGAGCGGTAGGCCTTTGATAATACGCGTATCTTCTAACATCTAAAACTCCTAATTATCTAGTAACTACTAAAAAATTGCTCTTCTTCACTAAAGACACTAGCCAGATCAATATAAGTGCCGGAAGAAGTGCTACGCCTCCTATAAAATGAAAAGACTTAACAAAACATTCTGGATAAAGCCAATAATTATAAAAACTCTTCATGGATGTCAATGGAACAAACTGATGATAATTTGCATATTGATTTGTTTCGAAAATCAAGTATTGAGAGAAATTCAACTGCCATATAAACCCTAAAACAGAATATAGACAAAAAAGTTTATCTATAAAGATAACACCTATCGGAATAACCCAATATAAATACTGCGATGCCAAAACTGGAGATAAAATATAAACAACGAGTATAGTTATCAAAAGTAATGCCAAGATATTTGTTTTTCTGCCAACATACCCAATAATAACTGCAGAGATAATTATAATAAATTTTGAAAATTTAGCATAAACTCTTATTAAATCTCCGATGGTAGCTAACTCAAAGAAAGGAATCCCCCATCCAAGATGTCCACCACCGCTATAACCAAGCATTGACCTAATGCTTCTAATAATCAAAAGTTGGTCTAACAACAGCAAAAAAGGCAAGATACACCCCAATATATAGATCAAAAGAAAACCTCTTTTATCTTTTGCATGAGGCCTCTTGAAAAAGAAAGCCGGGAGACAGAAAATAACATACGGCTTAAAATATGTAGCTAACAACAATGTCAATGGAATAGCTACATTTTTATGTCTTTCTGCCCAGGAATGCGATAATTCAATATAGACTGCTAGCAGGATAAAAAAGAATACCTGCTGATCAAATTGCCCATGCAGTGCAGTAAGCTGAAAACTCATGGGATTAAAAATATAAGCAGCGCATACAAATAATGAAAATCTGTCAGATTTTCCCATTTGTCTTGTGATTTTAAACAATAAGAACATAATTCCTATGTCTGCGAAAATATCAGCTAATCTCATCCAAAACGAGTAAAAGAGTCCAAAATGATCTACAAAGACTCCAAAGATATACCCAAATACATAAATTGAAGGAAAATATGGTATCCCTATAGGTATTTGACCATCAATCAAATATTCATTATAAGATTCGAGGTTCGAAGGATCGCCATGCCCTTTAAAAAGATAAGCAAATGCCAATCTTATTAACACGCCTAAAAATAATAAAATGGCGTATTTGATATAATCTCTACGGCAAGCCTTATCTTGTAATGTCGCTTTAAAAAACATAAATCATCTTCCTTTCAACCTGAAGTAAAACATCTCTTTTAATCCAGAAAAAGCAGCGGGGATATGCCTAATTGACCTTCTGCCTTTTACGCGCTTCAAATAAGCTATAGGGATTTCTTTTATAGATAATTGCATACTTTTACTTTTTATAGCAACTTTTGTTGTTGTCATAATAGGGTGGATATCAAGTATGCCTAAAACAGGTAAGAGCTTTTCCCTCCTGTATAATTTAAAGGCGCAATTAGGATCTCTTAAGAATATGCGAAAAAGAATCAAGGTTAATAAAATATTCCCTATCGTGAAAAAAATACGCTCCCTGCTATCCCTATGGGTTATATTTCGAACTCCCCATATAGCATCGTAATCATCGCGATACTTCCATAACTTCCAGATATCCTTAGGATAATGTGAATAATCGGCATCTGCCCACATAACATAATCCTTAGAGGCATACTTAAGTCCTTTAAAAACTGTTTCGCCATATCTTTTATTTTTCTCATTATTTAATACAACAACTTGGGAGAACTGTCCTTTTAACTTTCTTAGTATCTGTGATGTAGAATCTGTTGAAGCGTCATTAACTATAATTATCTCAAAATCGTCTAAATGCCTACTAAGCTCAGCATGCCAATCACACGTAAAACGCTGAATATTATCTTCTTCGTTATAACACGGGACCACAAGACTTAATGACGGTTTCATAAAGAGCCTCTTTTATAAAAATTAAATACCGGCAACTTCTGCTTCTCCTGCCAAATCAACTAAATAATCATACCAGCCAAAAACTTCCTTTGCATTACGATGGGCGATCCGAGGACGCTTGGAACCACCACATTCCTCTTTTCGCTGAAAATTACCTATTGTCTGAAATTCTGAAAAGTCTTTCAGGCGCTCAGGTACCCAATGTATAGGGTCTGCCAAGGCCTCTTGGTACGAAACTGTCCCCGGCAAAGGCTGAAAGATATGAAAACTAAATTTCACTTTCCCATTTGTTTCACTAATGATCCTCTTTACATATTCGCCTGTCAGCTTAACATCACTTGACGTCTCATAAGGTAGGCAACCTGTTATCATCTGGGCCCTGACCTTCAAATTATACTTTGCAGTTAAAAGTAAGGCCTTGTAATTTTGCTCAGATGTATTCTGCTTATTCAAACCCGCTAATACCTGATCAGAAAAATGTTCCACACCAAAAACTATCCCCACGCATCCAGAATCTACCATCATCTGCAACTTCTTCTCATCTATATGATCTGTTCTTCCCAGGCAAAGCCAATCCAACCCAGACCGAGACATCTGTTTACATAATTCATCAAGCATATCTTTCTTGGTCAACATGTCATCATCATCAAAATATACCCTATTTATTCCCCATCGCTTTTTATGCTGTATAAGTTCATCTACGGCATTTTTTATATTGCGATGGCGAATCCATTTATGACCGGCTTGACCACTCATGCAAAACTTACATCTGCTATAACATCCACGACTGACCATTACATTAAATTGTAAATCATCTTTATGTTTGTTCAGATAGCTGTATACACCGGGCTTTAGATAACGGTAGATGCCATAATCTTCAAACCGTAATGGATAATATTTTTCAATATCTCTTTCCAGTGGCCGTTTACCTGTATCAATAATACTTCCATCTTTACTTAAAAAGACAAGACCGGGAATATTCGAGATATCTTTCTGACTGGTCATTAATTCCAATATGCATTCTTCGCCCTCACCATTAACTGCAATATCAGCATTACGACTACGTAAACAATCCTCGGGAAGCGCTATAGCATGAGCGCCTCCGATAACTATCCGCGCCGATGGATTTCTAGATTTTAAAAATGTCGCTAATTCCTGGGCATAAAATATTTGACAGGTTACGGCGGAGATGCCATAGAGATCGGCATCTGGAATTACATCCCATGATTCCTGCTTGGTTCCAGCTAAATCTACCAACGTGGAATCAACACCGTTCTTTCGCAAATAAGAATGGATAGACAAAGGGCCCCTTGCCATAATCTCAGTGTCGGATTTTAAATGGGATGTCGGAAGATTTATTATTACTATCCTACTCCGATCCACACCTTTTAAGATCATTTGCCTACTTCCTCCTTAAATCCTTAACATCAGGTATAATTCCCTATAAACCTTCTTACTATGTTCCAAAAATTCGAAAAGGAACCTAAATTTAAAAGTATCTTTGATAATATTAAAGGACGTAAATGAAATAACAGTATGGCTTTTTTTAACAGAATATCTACCTCTTTTTTGGAAAGATGTGGGGAGAAGCTTTTCACTACTTTATAATAAGACATATCACCGAAGTCTAAATCATCAAGCTGCCTGTCTTTCTTTAAATCAAAAAAGATCTGGCTTCCAGGGAATGGCGAAAAACTGGCAAATCCTCCACGTTCTATAGGTAGTCTTTTGGAAAATTCTATCGTATCTAAAATATCCTTACGCGTTTCAGTAGGATAGCCAATAATAAACTGGCCTGTTATCCTCATTTTATATTTAGCCAAAAGATTAACTTTTTCCTCTATTTGACTAATATTCAAGTCCTTGTTCATATCATTTAAAATTCTCTGAGAACCAGATTCAATCCCAACAGCAACCGCATAACACCCAGCCTCCTTCATAGCCTTAACAACTTCATCATCAATCGAATTTAATTGTATCCCGTTATTACAATTCCAGAGTATATTTAAACTACTCACTTTATCACAAAATTCTAAAACAGCGCTCTTTTTAAAAGTAAAGTTGTCATCTTGAATTATAATCTCCTTTACACCAAACCGCTTAACTAAATACTTTATCTCAGCAATAACATTATCTATGTTTCGATACCGAAATCCATTACCATAAACTGACTTTACAGTACAAAAATTACATCTCATGGGGCATCCCCGGCTTATAGCTATAGGGACATTTGGAAATCTCTTAGCAAAAACACCTTGTGGCGCATGAGGATATAATGTTGGCTTAAGTAATTCCCAATCTGGCCAGGGCAATTTGTCAATGTCTCTTATGGATTCTTTTGCATTCTTGACAATTTCTCCATTTCTATTCCGCCAAACCAAACCTGGGATACCATGCCAAGAGGCTCCACCTTCAGCTATCATATTTACCAGGGACAAAAAGGCCTGTTCACCTTCGCCTACAATAATAAAATCCAAATCAGGACCTAAATAATCCATCGTCTCATCCGGTAATGCAGAAGGATGAGGTCCACCTATGACTGTAATTATCTGCGGATTGTATGCTTTAATACAGCGGAGGTATCCTTTTACTGTAGCTAGATCAACAGAATAGACTTGTATACCTACAACGCCTGGTTTTACATGACTCAAAAAATTATAAAAAGAATCTATTGTTGAAATTTTATCTCGGATTGCCTCACATAGAAAAACATCATGCCCACCTTTAAGTTTAAGCATCGAAGCTAAATAGCCCAAGCCCAAAGGAGGCGTAAATGAGTAAGAAAATTTATTAAATGGACGCGTCAGAAGTACTCTCACCCTTGCTCCTTTTCTTTTGAATGCCTTCTTTTTATTTCTCTATCATAAGACTTGAGGGCCGCTTGGATTGTAGCATCCATATCATAATATCTATAGTCTCCTAACCTTCCTCCAAAAATAACATTTTTGAGTCTTTCCTTTTCATCTGAATATTTATTAAAAATCTCTTCGTTTCTGAGAGTATTAACTGGATAATATGGGTTACCTCTTGTATCCAATTTAGAGTATTCCCTTACAATTAAAGTCTTCTCTTTTGAATAATTTCGTTCAACATGTAGATGTTTCGGCTCATGAATACGTGTATAAGGAATAGATAACTCTGTATAATTCATAACAGATACTCCTTGATAATCTTCCAGTTTTAATATCTCTTTTTCAAAATCTAAAGTCCGCCATTCAAGTTTGCCAAATTTATAATCAAAAAATCTATCAATTGGGCCACTATATATAATAAGGCAATTTGGAGGGATATTATCTTTTATATCAAAAAAATCAATATTGAGACGTAAATCTATATTTTTATGATCCAGCATCCGTTTAAATATTTGACTGTATCCATCAAAAGGTATTCCTTGCCATCTATCAAAAAAATAGTTTTCATTGTAATTTCTTCTAACAGGCAATCTATCAATAATAGATGTTGGGAGTTCCCTGGGATCTCTCTGCCATTGTTTTTCTGTGTATCCTTTTATGAAGGCCTTATATAGGGGGCGTCCAACCAGCGATATTGCTTTTTCTTCTAAGTTTTTCGGCTCTGTAATCTTTCCCTTATTTATCTCAGCCCGTAAAAAATCATATACTTCAAATGGCCTTAGGTTAACATTATAAAAAGAATTGATTGTCTCCAAATTGATAGGCATCTGATAAGTCCTGTTCTTATGTACGGCAAGAACCTGGTGCCTATATCCATTAAAATATGTGAATCTATTTATATATTTCCAGACTGTTTCGTTTGATGTATGAAATATATGAGTGCCATACTCATGATATTCGATATCTGTTTCTTTATCAATTGTGGAAAAACAATTGCCACCAAAATGATCTCTTTTATCGATGATTACGACACGCTCTTTTAGATCATTGGCTATTCGTTCAGCAATTACAGAACCAAAAAAGCCTGATCCTACTATTAAATATTTGAGATTTTTAAAATCCATAACAAAAACCCTAAATAGAATCTTTTAAATGTCGTATTACATAATCCTGTTCGGTCTCTGTCATCTCATAATAAATTGGTAGACAGAGCACGCTTTCAGTAACCCTCTTTGCACATGGGCATTCCTCTTTAAAGTATTTCCTATATATTTCCTGTTCATAGATAGGCGTCGGCCAGCACACATTGGTCTCTATGCCTTTTTCTTTCAGCCTTAAAGCGACCTCATCTCTACGAGGAACTAAAATAGAATAAAGAAACCACGCATGTTTATTGCCTTCTGATACCTTAGGTACTACAATACCCTTGATTTCCGACAAGGCTTTTGAGTAATAATTAGCTATCTCTTGTCTTCTTTTTAAGATAATCTCGAATCTTTTGACCTGTTCTAGGCCAATTGCTGCATGTAAATCGCTCATCCTATAATTATGACCTATAACAGGATAAAAATATTTTAGCGAAGGATTTTCGCCTTGAGATCTTATCATCCTTGCCATTCTATCAAATTTTTCCTCTTCGGTGAAAAGCATCCCGCCTTCAACAGAAGTAAATATCTTAGCCATATGAAAACTAGTAATCCCAATATCGCCCCTTGAACAGAGTGGCTTACCTTTATATTTACCTCCCAGCCCAGAAGCAGCATCTTCAATTAGAGAGATTTCCTTATCTTTTAAAACATCTCTTAAGGCGTCATAATCTACTGTCAGACCAGCATAATCAATAACAATAACGGCCTTTGTTTTACAAGTAATCTTCTGTTGGACTGATTCTGGAGATATGGTATATGTATGCGGGTCAACGTCTGCAAATATAGGTGTGGCCTTTTGATATAACACTGCATTACCTGTAGCAATATAAGATAAGGCAGGGATAATAACCTCATCACCCTCTTTGACTCCTATAAGGTTTAATGCTATATCCAAGGCCGCAGTGCCAGAATTAACAGCAATGGCATAAGTAGACTGGACCAAATTAGACATAAGACCTTCAAACTCTTTTACCTTATCTCCCATTGATAACCAATTGGCCTCAAAGCACCCTTTTACTGCTTCCCATTCCTCTGTACCTATATAAGGCCTTACCCATGGGATTTTCATCTTTATAGAATTCTTCATTAACTTATACTGATCCATATAATTATATTTACTGAAAAGATAGTCTTACTTTAATACTAAATCCCCTGTCTTACTACTTCCATTAGTGCCTGAATTAAACAGATTGCTTAAAAGTCCTGTGTTGTATAAACTAAATAGGGATTGCGCCTTACCTCGAAGATCTTTTAATCTGTCTAATTTTTGCCTAAATACCTTTATGGCGGCTTCTTCCTCTAAATCAGAAGGGCTGATTGAATTAAGAACCTGATACGAACTATTTATCATATTTTCAACCTCTGAGAGCCTACTCTGAACTATTGACTTAATCCTATCAGTTATTACTTTAGAGATGTCCATCTCTGCTTCATAATAATCCTTCCTGGACCCCTTAACCCATATCCTTCTAACAGCGCCATAACGTTCAAGTGTCCGTATATTAATACTTGCACTTGCCTTACTAATCTTAAGCTGTTCAGCCATCTCATTAAGAGATAAAGGCTTGTTATTTAAATTAAGTATGACATAAAGCTGAGCCATGATATTATTGAGTCCAAATTTGTTGCATATCTGGTTCACTCCGTTTAAAAAAACATCCTGCGCTTCTCCTAAACTATTATTCATAATGTATATCTCCTTTACATGGTTTACTACTGTTAAGTTACCATTGTTTAGAACGTTTAAAACGTTCTAAACAATGGTAACACTACGCATCTTCCATGTCAATATGTTTTGTACTTTTCTATTGTCTTCTTATTTAAACAATTAAGGAGGGCTAAGGGTAAAATCCCTGGTAGAATAAAATCACTTTTTCATTCAAATTCAACTTCCTCTTTACTTCGTAGATAATCCTTTTTGAAGGTATCTGTAATCCTGCCCTTGTTATTCTCACTTCTTTGATAGGTACCAAATTCCCATATAAGCCTATATACAGATCCTTATCCATATCCATGGATTTATTGTTTATAGCTATTTTGACTAAATCCGGATGAGTATTGATATCATCTATAGAAGCGATCTCTCCTTTATCATTACGAAAATGCACGCCATTAAAACTATCCATTAACCGCCAATTCCCTTTGAAGTATACAGCACTTATGCAGATTTTGAATTTTGAGTCTTCCGACTGTAATATATACATAACCGCTGGAAAACCTGCATATGTACAGAGAGTGCTAAAAACGTCTGCCGATTGATCATGTCTGCCATACCCACGTACTATTATATTCCATACATGGTCATCGATAATCGGCCATCCATTTGGAATATCCTTTCTGATATTGCTATGAGTCCAATCAAATATAGCCATTACTTTTTCTACATCAGAGCTGCATCCCTCAGTAATCAATTTAACTTTTTGGCTATAATTATAATCTCTGGCTAAAAACCCTATAAGTTTGATGTAAAGTGGCGTCCTTATGGTTCTAACTGAATAATCTATGCCCTGCTTCGATGTCATAGGCAAATTAAGAATAAGATACAGCCCTAAACTGAAACAAATCAAAAAAAAGAATAATTTTATAGATCGCTTTAAATGTAATAACATCAGCTAATTCTTTGCTAACACTTGCCTTTATAAACTCTTTCCAAGATATCTAAATATTTTGGTGCATTAAGCTCTAGAGAAAATCTTTCTTCTACTGTTTTTCTCCCCGCCCGCCCTACTTTTTCTCTAAGGGTTGCATTTTCAATTAACAATGACAGTTTTTCAATCCACTCGGCTTCTGACCTAGCCAAAAAACCATCTCTATTATCCTCGATTATTTCTACGTTGGTTGGCGTATAAGAAACTACTGCCGGAATTCCATTTGCCATATACTGAAGCATCTTGCATCCAACCTTACCCCTTGTCCATTCATTGTCAGGCATAGGCATTACACCAATATCAAATTTATGCAACTCAGAAACCTCTGTCTGCTCAGTCCAATTAACCATTTCTACCTCAACGCCATCTATTGAGTAAAAACCTGATCCAATTAACCTAAGTTTAAGTTTATATTTCTTACTTAATTTCTTTAGCACTTCTTCCAACATCTTAAGGTATATAGCAGTAGAGGGTGAGCCAATCCAACCAATCGTAATCTTATTCGAATCCTGCTTATATTCTTTCTGGTAATTTTTTACACTATCAATAGGGCCTGTTATAAAACAAATCTTTTCACAATATTGTTTGACAAAATCTTTTATATGGCTATTTTCAACTATCGCGCATTTACTTATTCTTAAAATAGATTCTACTTCTTTCCTCTTCATGATCTTTTTAATCCATCTTAAGGCTCTTCCTTCTTCACTATCCGGCATATATATAGAATCATCAATATCAAAAACTATATTCTTATTTCTTCTCTTAAGCAGTCTCTCTAGTCCAAACAAGAAGGTTGTCCTTTGGAGAAACACTAAATCAAATTTATTTGCCAAAAGAATAATCTTCAAGCTTCTTACAAATCTTTCTATAATAACCTGTATATAATATATAATCTTTTGTAATTTATTAAATCTAGGGGATCCGATCATTCGAGTGGTCATTTTCTCGGAGATAACAGAATATATCTTATAGTCAATACCTTCTTTTTTTAAAAATGGGAGATATTGATAAATTCTATATCTTGTAGCAGGGGAAGATTTAGTCCCAGAAGGAATAAATAATATGTTAAATCTTTTTTCTGCAGCCATATTTAAAATAACTAGTTACAGCCTCAATTACACTAGAAATATCTCTATCTTCCATATCAAAATATAAAGGTAATGATAGTATTTCACCATAAATTTCTTCGGTTACAGGAAGATGCGTATAAAACTTTTTAAATAATGGCTGTGAGTGATTGGGGATATAGTGGATACCTGCATCCACTCCTTTCTCTCTTAAATAGTTCAACAAACCATCTCTATCGTCTTTAACCTTAATAACATAATTAAATGGGGCAATTTGTCGATAGTCTCTTTGTAAAATCTCTATTCCTTTTAGATTGCAAAATTCGGAATCATAACGAAGGCATATATCTCTTTTTTTCTGTATGAACTTTTCGATCTTTTTAAGTTGAACTATGCCAATCGCTGCATTTATATTGCTCATGTGATATCTAAAACCCTTGGTTGTCACTTCATAAAACCAACTTCTCTCATTTTTATACCTATGCCATGTATCTTTATCTATACCTAGATTTCGCTTTTTAATAACACTCTGGGCTATATCAGAATCTCTTATTACTAAAGCACCTCCCTCTCCACAAGTAATATTCTTTATTGGATCAAAGCTAAAACAAGTAATATCACCAAAACTACCTATTTTTCTGCCTTTATATGTTGAGCCAAAAGCATGTGCTGCATCCTCTACAACTACTATGCTATGTTTATGGGCAATATTTAATATTTCATCCATTTCACATGGAAAACCTCCGTAATGTACTGGAATAATAGCTCGAGTGCTAGGATTTATTTTCTTTTTTAAATCCTCCGGGTCAATATTTAATGTATCTCTTTTGATTTCACAAAAGACAGGCTTTGCACCAGAACAAATTATAGCTTGAATGCTTGCTATAAAAGTAAAAGAAGGAACAATCACTTCGTCTTCCTTTTTGAGGTCAAGTACCTCAAGGGCCACATGTAAGGCTGAAGTACCCGTATTCACTGCTATAACATTATCTGCACCCAAAAATCTCCTTAGGTCATTCTCAAACTCATATACAACTGAACCAAGGCCGAGCCATCCTGTTTCAAAAACCTTTCTAATAGATTCCAATTCATCTGAACCTATGGAAGGTCTAGCTATTGGGATTTTAGAATTTTTCATGTTGCCACCTTAGTATTTCTTTGTTTATTGCCAATTATGCCTGTTGCCATAAATACTAAAAAGAAAATCATTATTAAAGACTTATGTCTAAACATCGTACCCATATTCCCTTCTACAACTATCATGACTGATGAAACAAGAATAATAAAAGTAAATATTGAAAAGAAATATTTCGTTTTATTCTTTACTATAAAGATTAGTCCTTTAACTGTGCAGGGGAACATAAGATACCATACTAGCATTTCAGGCGCAGCCATGATTTGCGAAGCACTAAAAAGCTGCCATGGAAACGGAGAAAACAGTAAAGCTATGAAGCCAATCGGTATATATAATAATAATGCCTTCGAACTTACCATGCGATAACCTGGAAGTATAGCTAGATTGGCAGTTGCACGAGAACCCCTAAGGACATCTATCTTTGCTAAAATATCAGTAATTTGAGATAAACTAATGGCTAAAAATTTAAATAAAACAAAAAAACCTATTAGGAGGATTGCTAAAATCGTAGGGGGTTCCGGCTTTATTGCCTTATATACTAAAAAAATCAAGTGCAAAAAGATCGAAATTATAATCGCTTGGGCAATAGGTAATCTAAATTTCCATAAGCAAAATATTGAAAAAAAAGCAACCATTGGATACAGAGGGTTGAAACTTTTTATTAAAGAAATAAATGCCCAAAAACATAGAATTATGAGAAAAATAGTTAGGGCTTCTTTTAAATTCTGAGTCGACCATAAAACCAATGATGGCCAAAATGTACACAATAAAGTAGATAGTCTGGCTATTTGCCTATTTCCAAATGCCACCATAACAATAAGATACATAAAAATAGACGACAATGCTCCCATAGCACAGTTCAAAAAGAGTATATTAAGTGGGTTTCTGCCTGCTAAAAAATAAACTATACCATTTATATAATCATATTCATGTAATGCGCCAGAACGGCTACCCTCTATGAACCTAATAATAGCATGATCGATGGGAAGTCCTCTTTCTAATCTGCCGGCAATCAGTTTACCATTTTCGCTATAACCCCAACCATCGTCGATAAAAAACCCCGGATTAAATTCCCAATGGAGTGAACCTATGTGTAAAATAAAGGCAAGTAAAATCCTTAAAAGATATGCATAAATAAAGAGTTTTAATAAAAATTCTCTATCTTCTTCTTTCTCTATGAAATTTATTATTAATATCCCTACTGCTAAACCTAATAACGCAATCAACCAAGGTGCAATTACTGCCAAAGGAATTAATGATGGAAATAACGCGATGAATAAAGCAAATAACAGAAATTTCTGATTAATAGGTACTATAGTTTTTAAAGAAAAAGTGTCTGCCATTATGTATCTACCTATATTTACTATACAATATGATAAATCTCTTTATATTTTTTTGCGCCATATTGTAATGAAAGATTTGATTCTGCTACCTTTCGGCATCTTAAACGTATATCAGGTTCTTCTAATAGTCTTAATAATCTATCTAATGTCCTTTTATAGGTCGCCTCAGAAAAATCACTGACTACTACTCCTGTCTCGCTTTTCTCTATTAATTCTTCAGTATCTCCTATACCTTTATTAATAACAACGGGTAAACCTGATGCTAAACTTTCTGCAAGTTTAGTTGGAGCAGCTGCTAATTTATTAAATGTAGGCTTGAAAAACATTATAGAAACATCACATATAGATAAACATTCATTAACCTTTAACGGTGTCGTTGAGGTTATCGTAAAATCGTCCATATCCAATCCTTTGATATTGATATGTGCTTCGATGGTTTTCCTGTCTGTTAATGTCAAAAACATAAAATGGGAATTCGGTATAATATTTTTCGCAATTTTGAAGAAATCTAGCATCTCGGCAATACAGTGAATATTATAGAGTGAGCCAGTATAATTAAAAATAAACTTGTCTTCTATTTTTAATTCTGACAAAATTGGAGAATTATTTTTAAAAAATTTATTAAATCTAGTTAGGTCTACGCAACATGGAATTACAAAAACATTCTTTTTTTTCCTAAAGTAAGGTTCTTGAGTAATATGATTCGATATTTTACGTGTAAGAACAACTATGCCATCGGAGGAATGCATGAGTCGCCTTTCAAAACCCTCTAATATCTTGTAAATAAATCCACCTTTTTTGATTCTAAAATTCGTATTTGCATCATCTGAGTAATCATCTGCCATAATACCACGCCTATCATAAATAACCTTTACCTTTAAAATTTTGGAGATAAGAAATGCCAAAACAATAGGCTCATTAGATCTAGCATGAATAATATCTATTTTGTTTTTTAATGTTAAAAAGAAACCAAATAAAAAACCTATAAAAAGATCGTAAATTTTTCCTACTCCTTTGTGGTGTTTTAAGATATACCAATCCACATTATTTTTATTGAGTGTCTTGCGGATATCTTTGCATTCTAAATAATCCTTTCGCTTTAAAAAATCTGCCTTTTCAAAGCTTAAAAGCGTAAATTTCAAATCATTTTCTTTACTTAATTTTATTAAATAAGAAAATATCTGCGAAAAGGCAACTGGTTCAAGAATGCCAAGAAATGAGATATATAGAATATTTTTTCTTCTTCTCATATTATTTACCATTGAAGAGCTTGTTCTTAAGCCGCAATATATTTACTAAAAATTGAATTTTTTTATATAAACTTCCTGGGGGTACTATCAACTTTAGATCTAAGAATAAATTTACAGTCGAAGGGAATGCCATAGAAATATTACCTCTAACACGCCTCTTTTTAAAAACTAAATATAAAAACCTAATAAAACGAGGCAAAAAAGTAAAAGAAAGCTCTATAAGTGACTTTTTAGTCAATGTGTGGATATAGGCAACTCCAACATAATTTAAAATATCCTCTCGACTTAATTCACTTGTAGAATAATTAGGAGTATAAAAATCAAACTTATTCCAATCTATTTCACCCAAGTCAATATCCTTTCCATAAACCCGATCCCATAATTCAGTATTTGGCAATGGAGTGACTGAAAAGAACCGAACTACCTCTAAAGGGACGCTTTTTGCAAACCGTATTGTATTCCTTATTGTCTTATGGGTAGATATTGGAAAGCCTAACATAAAATTTGCCCTTACTCTAATGCCTGCCTTTTTAGTTAACAAAAGTGCGGTACGTGCTTGCTCCACTGTTGTCTCTTTATTCATATACTTTAATTCTTCTGGATCGCCACTTTCAACACCATACATTATTAATTCACAGCCGAGTTTTTTTGCCCGCTTAAGCATCTCAAAATCAACTTCATCTGCTCGCGCTTGGCAAATCCAATTAAACCTAAGGTTATTCTTCTCGATCAAATCAAAAACCTTATTTAGGCGTACCTTTGCCAGAAAAAAGTGATCATCTACAAAATAGATTTTCTTTTCATTATAGTTTTTACTTATCTCTACTATCTCACTATATATATTTTCAGGACTACGAAATTTAACCTGGCGCGTAGAAACGCCTTTGTCGCAATAAATGCATTTAAAAGGACAACCTCTGCTCGTTATAATGGTACTTACTGTATAACTATCATATGATAATAGATTTCTTGCTGGAAGAGGCAATTCATCTAAATTTACTATAGGAGGTCTATCTTCATTATCAATAATCTCTTCTCTATTACGATAGGTTATACCTTTAATATCGGATAGGGTCTTGTCATTTTGCAATGCATTAACCAGCTCTATAATAGTATATTCTCCCTCTCCTCTTACGACTACATCACAAAGCAAATCTAAAATCGCCCTCTTAGGAAATGCAGTAGCATGGTGCCCACCTGCAACGATAAAAATTCTATTTCTTATCTCTGCAAGGCCATTGACAAAAGTCCTGGCTGACATATAAGAGGCTGTTCTGAAAGATACACCAACTAATTTAATATCTTCCTTTTTTATGAATCGAATTAACTCCTCTTTTGAGAAATCCTCTATTTCATAATCCTTTAAAAAAACCTTATGACCATTTTGCTCAAGCATTGTTCCTAAATACAAAATTCCCAGGGGTGGTTCTAAATTTTCTCTTTTATTGAATTTTACAGGCATATTGGCTAAAAGAACTCTCATCAGTACTTTTTCTCCTTAGTCGTGTTTTTCTTTTTCTGCATCCATAATGGCTATCTTCTGGGCCAGCTTCTTAACATGATTAGAAAGATCAGAAAGCTTAATAGAATAGAAAATGCTTATTACAGCCAAAAATATAAGCCCTAAGAAAAATAATATGGACGGTGGATAAACTGCACCTACTATCTTTGTAATCCATACTATAGCCTCATACCATAAAGAAACAATACAAATTACAACACCTGACAACAACCAAAGAAATGAGTATTCTTCTCTTATCTTTTTCCTACGAACAAGCTCTATTATAAACACAAGCAAAAATAGACCTATTAAAAACATAAATAATCTCATTCTACCAGGCATATCTATAACCCTACCTTTCTGGTATTGGTGTTTTCCTTAAAATAGTTACAAATATAGACAATGTCATCTTGAATACATAATAAATAGGTTTTAAACCACTATGCATCGACTTAGAAGTACGATTCTTATACATAGATAATGAAACTTCTTTAATCCGGAAACCAGTCCGATGTAGCATTATAATTACGTCAGCATCCGGATAATCGCAGGGATATATGTCATTAGTAAGAAACTTGAAAGCCTTATTATTCAAACCCTGAAAACCTGAAGTAGAATCGGTAATCTTCTGTTTTACAATCAAAGAAACCAATTTACTAAATAGAAACATCCCTATTCGCCTATTTAATGGGGCCTTATATTTTACATTAGATATAAATCTTGAACCAACAACCACATCTGCCGAATCATCTTCTATCTCCCTAATCAACTCTTTTATGTATTTTGGGTCATG
Source organism: uncultured Planctomycetia bacterium (assembly GCA_964566255.1). Taxonomy (GTDB): domain Bacteria; phylum Omnitrophota; class Gorgyraeia; order Gorgyraeales; family Gorgyraeaceae; genus CAZMID01. The sequence continues at coordinate 77,496 of CAZMID010000004.1, forward strand.
TTGGCCATCTCCGTCCATTTGAACTATAAAATTATATCCCTTTTTATCCGCATATTTATACCCTGTTTGGAGACTAACTCCATATCCCATATTAAATGGATGCTCTATTACTAAGACACCTAAATCCCTGGCTATACGAGCCGTAGCATCGCAAGAACCATCATCTACTACCAAAATATCCAGACCTGGATAATGGCCCTTTATCTCCTTAATCACACCGCCAATATTTGATTCTTCATTATAAACAGGGATTACAATTAATGTCTTCACTGTTTTATAAACTCCACTGTCCAAATAGGACCACTATCATGAAAATAGACCTTAAGATCGTGCCTTTTACCTATATTTACGATCATCTTCTTTGTATAAAAAAATACTGGTTGGTCTTTTATTAAAAATAATGTCTTTCTAATGGGAGCCTGAAAAACAAATCTTCTGGGAAAGGTAGCTATAATCTTCTTTTTGGCTGTCGACTTTAATTTATAAAAATAGTCATCTCTTTCATGTCTATTTACATAGTCAAAAACCCCTATGGCCAATACACAGTCAAATTTAGTTTCGAAGTCATGCTTTAAAAAATCTCCCAGTATAAACTTGCAATTTTCAATGCCTGAGCGCAATAAATTTTCCCTGGCTAATTTTATCATGTTCTGGGAAATATCTATTGCTGTTACTTTTGCTCCATTCTTAGAAAAATACTGTGCATATATTCCTGGGCCACATCCTACATCTAGAATCTCTACATCTTTGCACCCTCCCACTATCTTGACAGTATCAGAAAATCTCTTTTCAAGGCCAGGTCTTCGAAAAATCCTATAACCAATCTCCTGGACTAAAGAAGGTCTGCAACCAGTGTAGTACCCATTGAATTCGTCTGCTATTCTATCAAAATAATAGGAAAGCTCGCTCATATACCTAATACCTCACATATAGGTCCAAAAGAAAAAGATCTTAAAAGGTCTTCTAACTTTCTTAATACTCCAGAAATACCCCAATAGGTTATAAAATAATCTACAGGAGAAAGTCCTTTTATTCGTGGAATGCGGTTGTTGGTCTCCCACGGATGAAGATAGAAAACAAATGTTCTATTAAGCTTATTTATCTTTTTAAGGCAATTCTTAAAAAAACATAACGGCATAATACGAAAGTAAAAACCACCTGCTGCCGGTATCTTAACACCAAAAATATCACAAACAGTTAAAGGAAATTCTTTCAATTCAAAATTTGGGTCGGTGTTTCTTAAATCACTAAGTGAAGGTCTATAAATTTCAAATGGGGCACCATTTAATCCATAAAGTTTATTCTGCAAAGGGAAAATACTCGAATCATAAAGATATCCTCTCTCCTTCAACACTTCTAATGCCCATTTAGTAGAATTATCCAGTGAAAAACTAGGTGCGCGGTAACCTTTAATGCGAATCTTATCTCCTAATATATCCTTCATTAGATAGTCAAATTCGTCAATTTCTCGAGAGAAAGCGTTTTTATCTATTTTCCAGAGAGGTTTATGCGACATACCATGAGAGGCTATCTCATGTCCTTTTGAATATATCAACCTTATCAAATCTGGATGCCTACGAGCAACTTCTCCCAATACAAAAAAGGTAGCCTTTGTATTATACTTATCTAGCAAGTTTAAAATTGGCATCGTAGAATCCATTATAAGTGAATATATATCTTGAGGATCAATTTTATCCCTCAATAACTCTGGAAAATACCAATCTTCTAGGTCTATAGAAAAGGCGTTTATCATAGATATATTATATAATTTTATTTAGTCTTTATCCTCATCCCAATAATATCCACAGTCTCTAATTGGAGTTCTATATTTCTTTGTTGGGCAAAGAGTACACACTTCTCTTATAATAGGAATATATTTTCTCCACCTATATATTCCACATAGGTTATTTTTGAGAAACGGGCATCCTAGATCTAAACAACATTTTCCACACTGTTTACATTCTCCCTTTCTCCCTTTGAGCTGTTCCTCCATTTGCTTAGGTCTTAAGTAATAAAGATATACGAATTTTAAACTTTTTAATCCCACTTTCATTTTTATTACATCCCAGTTCTAATAACGTTTCTCTTTTATCTCTCTTATAAGTGCAATGTACATCTTTACGAAATCCTCAATAATTGAGATAGTACGAAACCTCAAAAGCATCCTTAATAGATACTTAGGCCGTTTAAAAAATTTATTAGTGGCAATCCCTCTTAGCTTCATCAGCTCTTCAGCATCAAGTGCGTCATTCAAGGGGATAGGTGGAGAATTTACGCTGCCAAAGTCATTCCATGAAGGAAATCTTGTACCTCGATCAACACAATGTTGATACAGCTTTGTGCCTGGAAAAGGAATAGCTACTGTAAAAGATGCATAATCTTGTTTAAGTTCGCGTGCTAAGTTTATAGTATCCATAACTGTTTCATAAGTCTCTCCCACACTACCTATTATAAAATTTCCACCGACATATAGCCCCGCTTTGTTAGCTCTTTTAAAGGCTTCCCTTACCTGCTTTATTGATATATTCTTGCACATTCCATCAAGAATCTTTTGGTTGCCACTTTCTACTCCAAAAAATATCCATCTGATACCAGCCTTTCTCATTTTCAATAAAGTAGGGTAATGAGAAATATCTGCCCTAGATGAAACATCAATTTCTAATTTTTTATTATAACCCTTCTCTATAAGATAATCACAGATTTCATTAACTCTCTTTCTATTTGCTGTAAAAGTATCATCCTGAAAATATAAAATTTTAACTTTATACTTATTAACCAAAAGATCTATTTCTTTTTTTACTCTTTCAAGAGGAAAATAGCGTATCCCATGTCCAAAAATCACTTTAGCGGCACAAAAAGAACATTTCCCAAAACATCCCCTCGCTGTAAAAATTGCCCCAATAGGTTTTCTATGACCACTTACCCAATGATTCCACATATAAGAACGATATAAATCATGTTTGAGTAAATGATATGAAGGCAAGGGCAATCTTCCTAAATCTTCTATCAATCCTCTATCTTGGGTTTCAAATATTTCTCCATTTTTTCTAAATACAATACCTTTTACTGTAGATAAACAACGGTTATTTCTAATCGCCTCCATTAATTCGGCGGTAGTATCGTCTCCTTCTCCTTTAACAACTATATCTATATCCCTTGATTCTTCCAAGGTTGCTTTTGGTAGACTAGATACATGTGGACCACCTACAATAACCTTAACTTCTGGAAGTTGCTTTTTTAATTCTGAGTAGAATTTATAAGCTACGTCCACAGTTGCCGTCATGCATGTAGAACCAACATAATCGGGCTTTTCCTCAGCTACGCGCAAGACTGTTTCATCCAATGTAAGCCTTTCAGCATCTGCATTAATTATACTGACTTCATAGCCTTCTCTTTCTAATACAGCAGCAACAGCAAGTAAGCCAACTGGCATAGCTATGGCTGGAAATTCCTTAAAATTATGGTAAGCGTTTTCCATTGTCGGTACTACTACTAAAATAAACTTTTTATTAGTAGTAAGTTTTCCTGTGTCTAGTTTAATAATTTTTGGGGAAAGATATCTATTCTCTTTCTGTTTCTCACCTGCATAATATATTAAAAAATCAAATGCAAAATCATCAATAACTTTGGTCTTTAAAAATGTCCTAACCCCTTTTAAAATGCCCCTAGGATAACGCAGCATAACACCTACTAATTTCGGCATATAACTTAAATCAAAAAATAAATTAAAAAAGTTGGTCCATGCAAACAGTGCCTGAAACTTCTCTCTAAAATCATAGAGCTCATCTCTTGAAAAATTTATTTTCATCATCGGCTCTTTCTTGAGGCCCAAAGTGTCATAGTCGGTACCCGTTAACCATTTGTTCTCCTTGGCCATATTCATCAATTCCGTTCCAGGAAAAGGTGTAATAAAATATGAACTAACATAATCTGGCTTGATCTCTTTTGTAATCTTAAACGTCTTTTCAATATCCTCTTTTTCTTCTTGAGGATTTCCAAAGAGGACTGTCGCCATCCTTCTTATCCCCAGTCTCTTAGTCATATCAAAAGCCTTTTTTATTGAATCCTCACTAGAGTTCTTCTTTAATGCCTTTAGAACCTTATTAGAACCACTCTCAACACCAAAATCCAATTGAACCAATCCTGATCTTTTCATGATAACCAACATCTCTTCATCTATAGTTGTAACATGAGATTGGCAGCCCCACACTAATTTGATCTTTTTATCTATTAACTTATTACAAAATTCTAAAATCCATTTCTTATTCAATGTAAAGGTATCATCAACAAACCAAATAGAATCTATATTATAATTTTCCTGTAATGATTCTATCTCTAGAATAACGTTATCTACTGATCTCCTGCGGACCTTGTGTCCAAATATTGTCTGCGTACCACACCAAATACATTGAAAAGGACACCCCCTCGAAGTCATCACAGAAGTGCATCTTTCCGTCCAAAACCCTCTAATTACTCCAGGAGGAAATAAATAATTATCAAAATTAACCAAATGTCTAGCTGGTAAAGGCAACTCGTTTAAATCTTGAATTTGAGGCCGTGGTTCCGTCCTTACAATCTGTCCATTCCTACGGTAAGTCAAACCCTTAATGTCTTCGGAAGGTTCCTTATCTCTAAGTCTTGTACATAGCTCACTAACCGTGAACTCTCCTTCTCCAAACACTGCAAAATCTGCTTCAAAAAATTCTAAAGATTCCTCTGGCAATGCTGTAACATGAACTCCTCCTACTATCACTTTTACTGATTTTAAGCGCCCTTTAATCAAGGAAATTATATGTTTAGCCCTAGGCACATAACAGGTTAATATAGTTACGCCTATAACGTCAGGTTGAAAATCAATTATATCTTCAATATCTACATCATCATCCGGATATGGATCAAAAATACGGACATCAAAATTTTCCTTTTCCAATACTGCTCCTAAATAAAAAAGACCCAAGGGAGGCATATAGCTAGAATAGGTCTCAATCCTTGGATTTACTAATGCTATCTTCATAATTTACTTCACCCTTTCTTTCTTATCTTTTAGTTGCTACAATAATATAGTTCAATGAAAAAGGCCAAATATTTATTGGAACAGAAAAACTTCCTGTAATCGAAAAGGCCTCGTCCTCTAAAAGCTTCTTTGCATCTCTAGGGATCCACTGTCTAGTATGATGCGGATCATAAAACGCCTCTTTAAATTTGAATACCAAAAGTCTTGAAATCTTATAATTCCTGTCATTTGGAAACATTAAAAATAGTTGTCCGTTCTTTTTAAGAACCCTTGCAATCTCCCGAATAACCTCTCGCGGTTCCCCTTCTTCTAGATGCTCTATTACCTCTGTCATAATGCATGTATCAAATGTTTCATTGGCAAGGGGTAATCTTTTCCCATTGGCCAATATCGCTGGGAGATCATGAGAAAGACATATATCAACATTTTCAGGGCTTAGGTCAACACCACATACCAAGGCATCCTTTTTTATGCGTACAATCTTCTCTAAAAGCAGACCCTCTCCGCATCCAACTTCTAGGATGCTTTTTGAATCCTTTAGTATTTTTAAAGCCTTTTGGTCAAGAAAATCCCTAAAGGTCTTTGTAATAAAACTCTTTGAATAAAGATCTCTTTGGTATACTATTTCGTCTTTTTTGAGTCTATGATCTACTGGCATATAATAAAAATCTAGTCACGATAGACTAAGTCTTTTGCAGTGATACCAAACCTATTAAACAAATCTAAGAATTCCTTGTCATTTATCCTTTTATTCTTTCTAATTTGAGTCCTCTTTTTTAACAACTTAGGAAAATTGACCAAAACCGAAAAGTACGCAAGTATCAAGGTTTTCACTACAATCAAAATGGAGGTATTTTTTATAAATTTTATAGATGCTCCTCTCTTTTGCAATATAGACAAAAATTGAAACCAATATCTTAGGATCGTGCAATAAAAACTCTTAAATAAAAATAATATTGGATAACACTTAATAACCACAAAGAGTCTATTTCTTTCTGCATAAAAAAGCTTAAGGGCTGAATACTGCCCACCTGTCTGCGATATCTTGTGGTATATTATTGCCTTTGGTACGTAAATGGCTTTCCAACCTAGCAATCTTGCCCTTAAACCCATATCTGCCTCTTCACCATAAAGAAAAAAATCTTCATCAAACAAGCCTATATCGTCCAGCATTGCCCTTTTAAGTAATGCTCCTCCATCTGAAGCGTAAATTATCTCTTCTATATCTTCATATTGTCCTCTGTCGATTTCAAATCGCCCTCTTCCCTGATTAAGACCATCTTTATAAATAACCATACCTGCTGCATCTATTACATTAGGTTCGAAATAATTTAGAAGTTTTGTAGCGCACATACCTATCTTTTCATCTGTCTTGCTAGCTTCGATAAGTTCACTAACAAATTCTCTATCTGAATGCGTATCATTATTCACTAACAATAAATATTCCCCCCGTGCATGACGAATCCCTATATTATTACCACTGCCAAAGCCAGTATTTGTCTCACTCTTGATCAATCTCACTCTGCCAGAATAATTCTTTTTAATAAATTCACATGAGCCGTCCTGAGAACCATTGTCAACCACGATTATCTCAATCTCTTTGTAACTTTGATCTAATAAAGAATCCAAACATTCTTTAAGTAGATTTATACCATTAAAATTAACTACAATAATAGATGCTAAACCCTTTTTAACGATGCTCTCCATAAAATCACCCTTATGCTTAAAATAAGCTAATGCTTCTCTTTCTTTCTAGAAGCTTCGATAAAGCTAATGAGGCAAAAATAATCATACAAGGTAAAGCTGGTATACCCAGGCGGGTATTAGCAAAAACAGCCATATGTAATAATGTAAAATAAACTACTATTATATAAAGAGGCGAAATCTCTTTCCACTTTCTAACACCTATTATCATCCCAGCCAACCCAAGAAAGAATACTGCCAATGAAAATAAATATACAATCATCTTCCATAATAAAATAAAGGGATGCTTCGTAATTAAATCTCTACTGTGTACAAACTCTGAAAATGTGACGTTGATATTAAAAAGCCCGCTATAACTACCTATCCATAACCTCCAAACCTTTTTAGGAAAGAGACTGATATATCCTAATGGGTCATTTTTTATGTTTTCGAACGCTAGCTTTAAAGAAACTTTCTGAAGTTCCATCGAAAGACTACTTGGACTTGTTTTTTTATATGCATAGCGCTTATCTACTCCATCTATAAGTTCAGAAACTGCTTTTCTAAGCCCAGGGTTATCTTGGTGAGCATCTCCCTTTGTATAGCTACCTATCCACAATGAACCACCCTGTTCTATAAAAGGATTAAAATATCCAAAATGAATACAATCTCTAATAGCCCATGGTATTGTTATTACTATGACTGCTGAAAAGATAATAACGCCTGCCTTGAATGCATATAATTTATCTTTGTAAAATAATAGAAGTCCTGCGATGATAAAAAATGGCAAAAATACAGGAGTAAAACGTATCTGCATACTAATTCCTAAAAAAATACCTGAAATTAAATATAGTTTTAAAGATTTTCGTTTCATAGCTACTATTAGATAAAGAATACTAAGAGTCAATAATAATGTAAACAAACTCTCAGAAACTATATGAGAGGAAATAATAAGAAATGCAGGGTGAAATATTGTGATCAAGGCGCTACAATAACCTATACGTTCGTCAAATAATTTTTTACCTATCTTATAAGTGATAACACCAGTCAATGATACCAAAAAGGCCTGTATAATCTTAACTATAAGAATTGAATGTCCAAATATTTTGTATATAAGAGCTAAAAATAAAGTATACCCATACTTAATATGGCCTAGTAATGCAGGAGCAACTTTGTCTTCACTAAATCCCTTTCCCTCGATTAGATTCATAGCGACAATGTCATATGTCACTGCATCCCCTTGCATAGCGATACGAGCTATAAATATAAATAGCAACTGAATAATTAACGATATAGAAAAAATAATACCCATTCTATTGAACTCTTTTCTATCCATGATAATATTAAAGTTTCAATCCCTATAAACTAATTCTTTTGCACTTATACCAAACTTATTAAATAAATCTACAAATTCTCTATCGTTTATCTTTTTCTTCTTTCTAATTACAAATCTCTTCTTCAATAATTTAGGTATATTGACTAGAGCTGAAAGATAGGCATGTATCAATGTCTTTATCACAATCATAATAGAAGCCTTCCTTACAAATCTCTTAGAAGCTCCTCTATTCTGCAGTATAGATAAAAATTGAAACCAGTATCTTAAAGCAGTGTAGAAAAAACTCCTTAGTAAAAATAACAGCGGATAATATTTAATAATAATAAAAATTCTATTTCTTTCTACTAAAAAAAGTTTAAAGATTGAATATTGTCCGGCCGTTTGTGATATCTTGTGATAGACTATTGCCTTTGGCATATAAAGCGCCTTCCAACCTAATAATCTACTCCTTAAGCCAAGTTCCGTGTCATCCCCATAAGCAAAGAAGTCTTCGTCAAAAAATCCAATCTCATCTAACATTTTTCTTTTATATAGACATCCTCCATCTGTTGCATAAATCACCTCTTCAATGCTTTCATATTGCCCTCTATCAATTTCATACCGACCTCTACCTTGGTTAAGACCATCTTTATAAATAACCATACCTGCTGCATCTATTACATTAGGTTCGAAATAATTTAGAAGTTTTGTAGCACACATACCTATCTTTTCATCTGCCTTACCAGCTTCAATAAGATGTCCCACCATCTCTTTATCCGACCTTGTATCATTATTTACTAGAACTATAAATTCTCCTTTGGAAGCGCAAATCCCTATATTGCTGCCTCCTGTACATCCAAGATTAGTTTTATTCTTCATCAACTTTACTTTATCAGAATATCTTTTTTCAATAAATTCGCATGAGCCGTCCTGAGAACCATTATCAACCACGATTATCTCAATCTCTTTGTAACTCTGGTCTAATAAAGAATCCAAACATTCTTCAAGTAGATGCATACCATTAAAATTAACTACAATAATGGATGCCAATCCCTTTTTAACGATGCTCTCCATAAAATCACCCTTATGCTTAAAATAAGCTAATGCCTCTCTTTCTTTCTAGAAGCTTCGATAAAGCTAATGAGGCAAAGATAATCATATAAGGTAAAGCTGGTATACCCATGCGGGTATTGGAAAAGATAATTATATGCAGCCATATAAAGTAAAACACTATTAAATAAAGAGGAAGTGTCTCCTTCCATCTTTTAACATTTATTATTGCTCCTAACATACTCAGAAAGAACGTTGCGAATGAAAATAAAAGTACATATGATTTCCACATCAAAATAAAAAGGTGATCTTTGATCAAGTTTTTATTGTGCAGGAAATCTGAAAATGCCCTATCAATCATAAAAAGACCACTATAGCTGCCTACCCATAATTTCAAAATCTTTTTTGGAATAAGAGCTAAATATCCCAATGGGTCCTTTCTAATATTATCAAATGCCGACTTTAATAAAGCTTCCTGCCATTGCATCTCAACTCTAGAATCCATTTTATTCATTGGATAGCGCTTCTCTAAATATAAACTTCTGATACTGTCAAAGAGTGCTCTCTTAACTATCGGACTACAGTCATCAGCCTTGCCCTTTGTATAACTACCTAACCACAATGCGCCTCCATATTCCACAAATGGATTAAGGTGTCCAAAATGGACATAATTTCTAATAATCCATGGGACTTGTATTGCTACAAAAATTAAAAAAATAAGACTACCTAGTTTAAGTGCGTATAGTCTATTTTTATAAAATAGCATCAGCCCTATTGTTATAAAAAAAGGGAAAAACACTGGGGTAAAACGAACTTGTGTAGTTATCCCTAAAAAAATCGCTGAAATTAAATATAACTTTAATGATCTATTTTTCATTGCCATTATCAAATAAAAAATAGTAACAGCCAATAAAAATGTAAATATACTCTCGGAAATTATGTGGCTAGAAATAATAAAAAAAATAGGATGAAAAGCCATAATCAACGAACTATAATAACCGATGTGCTCATTAAATAGCTCCTTTCCAATTTTATATGTCATGACAACAGTCAGCGATATAAACAAGGATTGTATAACTTTGGCTATATAAATTGAATGACCAAAGATTTTATATATAATTGCTAAAAATAAAACATACCCTTGCTTAACGAAACCTGGTGATGGATTAACTCCATCACTCGTAAATCCCTTTCCTGCGATCAAATTTACAGCAACTCTATCGTAAACGCCAGCATCTCCATGTAAAGGGATGTCTACAATAACAAAAATAAATATTAGTTGAATAAATAATGATATTAAAAAAACAATCAATATTCTAGGGAAATTTTGTCTATTCATTTTAAAACACTTACCAACTTACCGATATTGGCCTTGTAAGAATAAAATTTTTCAACCTTTTTTCTTCCTTCTGCTCCCATTTTTTTTCTCAAATTGCTGTTTTCTACCAACATAGAAAGTTTTTCTTTCCATTCCTCATGTGTCGAAGATAGAAAGCCAGTTGTTACATCTTCTATAATCTCCCTATTAACTCCTACAGGGGAAGCTACACAAGGTATCCCAACTGCCATATATTGAAGTAGTTTATATCCGGCCTTGGCAGCTGACCACTCATCATTATCTAGTGCCATTATGCCTATATCAAAACTCTGTAAATCCTTTACTTCTTCATTCAACGACCATTTTTTGAAAATTACACCTGTATTCCATCCTTTTAAAGGAATGGCACCTATTAATTTTACTTTTAAAAAGGGATATTTTTTTAATAGATCTTCAAAAACTCCCTTTAAGGACTTGACATATTTAGTAGCTCCTGGAGAGCCTATCCATCCAATTACCAAAGATCCATTGTTGTCTCGTATATATTTAGGCACAACCATATCTGTATCTACAGGTGTAGGAACTCTAACTATATTTGAATTTAAATTAGAAATTACTTTTTTCAACGCTTCGTTTGAAGTTATAACAAAATTACACTTTTTTATCGTATATTCGAAACGTCTAAGGAATTTATCGTTCTTTAAAAAAGATTTTTTCTTCCGGTCTGCCATATATATAGCATCATCAAAATCAAATATTAACTTCCTAGTCAACATTCTTATAAGCATAAAAATACCCATGGGCAGCAAAACTCTCTGCAAGACAATAACATCATAACGAGATGAAATTATTAAATAAATTATGTTTTTGAAGAAATGGTTAATTTTATTAAATAATTTTATCCAAAAATTTCTTTCTCTAGACATTGCGTTTAACTGCGCATCAATAGAACTATTGTATGGAATAATCGCAACTATAAACCCTTTTTTTTCAAGAAATGGCTTATAGTTATAAACTCTCGTCCTGGAACTTGCTGTGATCTTAGTACCAGTGGTTATAAATAATATCTTCTTATTGTTCATTCTTTTACAACCTCTAATTTTACTGTCATAGCTCCAACAGAATTAATAATATACCTCCTTATATATTTTTTTAAAAAAGGAAAAAGACTTGCAATTCGACTATAGTGATACTTTATATTCAGCACCTTAAAATTAGTATTGATCTTATAATCTGAACCATACCATTTTTCCTTTGAAAAATATCTAAATGTATCTTCAGTAAAAAAATTCCTATGCGTAGGATCTTTAAATGCATTAATAGAGGCGTAATAAGGAACCGTAATAACAACAAAGGCCTTATTTTTACATACCCTGTAAATCTCTTGAAATACAAGTATAAGATTTGTCGTATGCTCTAAAAAATAACTTGAATAAATTCCTTCGACTGTATTGTCTTTCAAGGGTATAGCCTTATCTATATCAGCTATCAAATCAACACCTTTAAAACAATGCCTATCTATTCCTATATGGCCATCCTGTTTTCTAGACCCACAGCCTAAATCTATTAAACATTTATTCATTTTACCATCCCTTCGATTACCGAGAGAATGTTTTCGGATGCAGAAGAGTCTCTATTAGAAAGATAATCATTGATAAACCTCTGACTATTAACAAAAAGGTGATTCTTATAATAATCCCCATCATCAAAAATTTTCCTGATCGCATCTATCAATTCTTCATATGAACGAACTGTTACAGCTGCACCATACTCTTCAAAAGGTGCAAATGAATAATCTCTTTGATTGATCTTATACATTATAACTGGTCTCTTAAGTAAATTAGTCTCGAGTCCTGTAGTAGAGCTACTTATAATTACCAAATCTGATATTGCTAAAAGTTCAAATATATCGAAATTCCTAACTGCGATTATGTTGCTTCTGGAAGTCCGATGTACTTTAAATAAACTCTCAGTAGCTATATTTTCACAGGGGTGAAGCTTCAAAATAAAAGAATATTCCGGAAAATATTTTGCAGATTTTATAAAATCTAACATAAAACAATTCATCTCATCATCTGTTTGGTGAGAGTCTGTCTTTAAAACCACTTGACTTATAGCGGTGACTATTTTCCTATTAGGCGGTATTTTAAGTTGACTCCTAATGTCATTATTTCTACATAATATTTTTTCCTTTTTTTTCCAAATGTCAAATACAGGATTACCTGTAATGACAATCTTAGAATCTGGATTACCATAAGACTTGAGCGATCTTGCTACATATCCACCCCACACAGCTAGCTTATCAGCAAAAATAATATCTTG
>CAZMID010000005.1:0-30729 GCA_964566255.1 uncultured Planctomycetia bacterium
GCGACCTCAAGATCGACAATCTTGCGTTCTATCCAAACTGAACTACGTCCCCAAATTTTATGGTGGGCGGTACAGGGCTCGAACCTGTGACCTCTTCGGTGTAAACGAAGCGCTCTACCAACTGAGCCAACCGCCCTTTTCATAGGAGGTATATAATATAACAATACCGTCTACTTTTCAAGTACTAATTTACATCTTCCCTACAGCCATTAATATAAAGACCATTACAAAAAGGGCGACTGTTTCAATAATACCCAGGACTATCAGGTAATTTCCGAAGCCTTTGCCTGTCTCCGCCATTGCATCTGCAGCAGATGCACCTGCTTTTCCCTGCATCCAAGCAGACATTCCCATTGCCATGCCGCCTAATATACCTGCTGCCCACATGTATTGACCCTTTAGAGCATATTCTATAAGTGCGTTCATTACAATCATGCCGTAAATTGTCTGCGAAAGCGGTGCCCCTACAAATACAGTAAGGATAAAAGGAGCATTTTTATTCTGTGCAAAACATTTTTTCCAAGAACCAACAGCAGCCATACCAGCTGCACCAGCTCCTAAGGCAGAACCCATTGCTGCGAATGCAAGTGATGCTGCAATACCTAAATCTTTAAGCTGTAATAATGCATTTGTCTCCATTTTAGTCTCCTTCTCCCCTGAATGGGGTGTATTCTACACCTGAAAATTCCATATTTAAGTGACTTGAAAACTCCAAGACATTTAATCTTACGCCATGTACTAAAACTGCCATGGCTCCTAATAAAATATTCAATGTATGTCCAAATAAAAGTATAAGCGCTACGAGAAAGCCATTTATAAGACTATTAGTACCTACTCCAAAAGCCATTTGATTAAATGCATCTGCTACTGCTACTGTAGCAGCCCCTACTGCAAATAACCTTATGTAGGAAACAACATCTGTAAAACTGTTTATAACCCTTAGAAGAAAATCTCCTATACCAGAACCAATGCCTTTAAAGATATTCTTACTGGGATTTGTAAATAAAATAATTAAACTTGCTCCTGCTATCAAAAGCCACATGGCATATTCAGGAAAACTTTTACCCAATATCAATAATTTTGCCAAAAAATACGCTGCCCATATCATAGATACCCAGCCTATTTCAGAAAACGCTTTTAGCGACGGAAACTTCCTTAAAAACCTCCACAAATGTGCAATACTTAAATGAATTGCTCCTATAAAAAAACAAAGAGCTTGGACATTTGTGCTTTCTCTTAGATAAGGTAAAAGTGGCTTTACTCTTCCAGCAAGATAACTTTGTCCAAAAAGTGTACCTGTTAAGACTCCCCAGATTGCTGCAGAAATACTTAAAACATACATAAGGAAAAAGAAAGATTTATTTTTAACTCTTTTTCTAAATTTTATATGACATAATAGATTTATAATAAAAAATATCGCTCCATAACCAGCATCACCTATAAGCATTCCAAAAAATACTGAAAAGAACAATAAAAACCAAAAACTTATATCCACTTCCTTATAACCTGGTATAGTTTTTATCATGTTAAATACGGGTTTTATGATTTCTAGCCAACGAGGGTTCTTTACCAAAGTCGGGACATTATCTTCATCAGTTGGATCTTCGATAAGAAGGGCCCATTTTTCTTTTTCTGCTAAGCTTTCAAGGGAACTGACATTATGAATGGGGCAATACCCTTTTACATATGAAAGTTTTTCAAAACTACCCATTCCACTTCTTGCAGTATTAAATTCTATTAAAGATATGAGCTTATTTTTATAAATAGATAATGCTTTTTTATATTTTGAGAAGTTTAATAATTTATTTTCTACTTTGCCTAGCATGGTTAAATCTTTTTCTTGAGAACTAAACATTTGGTTTAAACTCTTCTTTGGCAAGGAAAGCACTTGAAAAGGTAGTTTTGTTTCTTCTCTTGATATAACTACAGCATATATGATATTTCCTTTTTTAAAAAGTTCTTTTAAAATTACACCTTCTGGTATTTTTTTAAGTTCTTTCTTGGTTATCTTACAAAGCCTTACCCAGATATTTTTATTCCTTAAATCATCTATAAGTTCTGGATCAAAATCTTCCCAGTCCTTCCATATTTCTATTTCTTTCTTAATCTTTTTTATGTCTTCCAAGAGAACTTCTTTTTTATCGACGAGATTTAAAATCTGGCTAACAAACGCTTCAGGATGTTCGGATAACTTCTTTTGATCTTTAGTATCAGATAATTCTTCTATAGCTTTTGATAAAAAATTATATTTATCCTTAAGAATAGTTATATCCTCACCTTGAGGAACTTTTTCATGCTCTATATGCAAAACCCCTTCTTTTCCCAATGCATGCAGCGTAGAGTCAATATCCTTTGACTGGATCAAAATACTTACTTTTTTCATTGGTACTATCATACGACTAAAGCCTCCAGAGCTAATTTTTCAATTTTATTCTTGGCAATCTTAGACCTACCTACTGCATTAGTCTGTTGATCCCCTAAATAAACTCTTATAAGCCTTACATTTTCTTTGCATTCGGGTATTTTTACTTTTTCAAAGAGGTTTACCCTTTGTGTTGTAATCCTTAATTCATGCTGTAAAATCCTAGCTTGCTCATTTAATATTTTTTCTTCTTCGAGTAACTTAACAAAAAGCCTAATCTTTTCAATAGCAATATCCACCCATAAAGGCGTTAAAAATAAATCGTGTTCAGCGTCTTCAAATTCTATATTTTCCAATAAAGGAATATCTATTCCTGCGATATTTAAAGATGTCGTAAGGATTTTTTTAGGCTTAACCCATCTGGAAACATAATCTTGCGATTCTTTTAAAAGACCTGCCCAGTCACTTATCTCAGATTCTAAATTATCTATCTCTTCTCTTTTAAGGCTTAGATTTTTATGGACATTTTGTATTTCAATATGGAGCTGTTGTTTTTTAAGCTGTAAGATAGGTAGGTAATGCTCGAATTGCTTTAATAAATCTCTTTGTTTTTTAAGTTCTCCCTTTGTAAATTTAATCTTTGGCATTATTTTTTCTTAGGCCAGAATTTTTCTATTAGAGATGTCTTTATACTTGTTTCAAATGGCTCAAAACATTCAGCCATAATTTTCCATCCTAGATCCAAGGCACTTTCAAGAGGAATATTTATAGATATATCCATCATCTTCTCTTCAAATAAATTGCCGTATTTTAAGAGTTTTTTATCCCATTCACCCATATGAAAACCCATTGCCTGTTTTTCCAAAGTAGATCTATAGTCGCTAAAAAGCTGTATCATCCTATTCATAATAGTTCTATGGTCTTCTCTGGTCTTCCCATTTACCTGTTGTTTTAAGCGGCTCAAGGAACCAAATGGCTCAATGGATTTATTCCTAAGATAGAATTGTCCTTCTGTAATGTAACCTGTATTATCAGGTACTGGATGAGTAACATCATCTCCAGGCATTGTAGTAACTGCAAGGATTGTAATAGAACCTGCTACATCAAAATCAACTGCCTTTTCATATCTTGAAGCAAGTTGAGAATATAAATCTCCAGGATAACCTCTATTTGAAGGAATCTGTTCCATAGTAATGGAGATTTCTTTTAAGGCATCTGAAAAGTTTGTCATATCAGTAAGAAGTACTAATACTCTCTTACCTTTAAGGGCAAACCCTTCTGCAACAGCCAAACTTATATCAGGCACTAAAAGACATTCAACCGTTGGGTCTGATGCAGTATGTACAAAAAATATAGATCTTGATAAAGAACCGTGTTTTTCCAGTATCTCGCGGAAGAAAAGATAATCATCATATTTTAACCCCATACCGCCTAATATTATCAAATCCACCTCTGCCTGCATTGCAATGCGGGCAAGAAGTTCATTGTATGGCTCTCCTGGTACTGAAAAAATAGGAAGCTTTTGAGATTCTACAAGGCTGTTAAATACATCTATCATGGGGATGCCGGTTCTAACCATCTTTGAAGGAATAATCCTTTTTGCAGGGTTTACAGGAGGGCCTCCTATATCTATCATATTATCCTTTAGACTAGGACCATTATCACGGGGAAGGCCCGCCCCATTAAATATGCGACCTAAAAGATTTTCACTAAAAGATACTCTCATCGAGTGACCTAAAAATCTTACCTTATCCCCTGTTGAAACACCACGACTACCAGAAAATACCTGAAGGTATATTTTTTCTCCGTCTATTCTAATAACCTGAGCCAAAGATTTACCCGTCTTAGAAGAAATCTCTGCAAGATCCTTATAGCCTATACCCTTGGCTTCTACAGTTACAACGTTTCCTGCGATTTGTATTATGCGATTGTAGATCTTATGCATTTTTCCTTTTCAAAAAATAGTTTAGACTTCCATTTAATAGAATTCCATTCTATAAACTGCTGAATAAGGTTCTGAAAGAATTTTCTGGCAGAATCTTTATTGTCAAAATTAAATATAGCTTCTAGGATTTCATGGATTACATGAAAAATATACTTTTGTCTTTCGCCTATAGTAGCTGCATCCACTTCATCAAAGGCATTCTGCTGTAAGTACACTGCATCTAAAAATTCACCTTTTAAATATAAAATAAAATCATGTATAGCCACACCTTCTTCTCCTACTACCTTTGTCATTTGAGAGACTTCGTGGGCCTTTTTTAAGATTTTTTGAGCGGTATCTATTTCTTTATCGTCGATAAAACTCTTATATTTACTCCAGCTCTCCAATGGATCTATTGCAGGGTATTTTCTGGCATCTGAACGGTCTCTTGAAAGACCATGGAATGCCCCTACTACTTTTAATGTAGCCTGCGTAACCGGCTCTTCAAAATTGCCTCCTGCAGGACTAACCGCCCCTCCTATAGTTACAGAACCTACCTCACCATCATGTAGCTTTACCAATCCTGCTCTTTCATAAAAAGATGCTATTCTTGTTTCAAGATATGCAGGAAATGCTTCTTCTCCAGGAATCTCTTCAAGCCTACCTGACATTTCGCGCATTGCTTGTGCCCACCTTGATGTAGAATCAGCAAGTAATAGTACATGTAACCCCATCTGTCTATAATATTCTGCAATAGTAACAGCTGTATACACACTTGATTCCCTGGCAGCAACAGGCATTGAACTAGTGTTACAGATAATAACAGTACGTTCTATCAATGGTTTATTGGTTTTTGGATCTATAAGTTCAGGAAAAGTCCTTAAAGTCTCTACTACCTCTCCTGCCCTTTCACCACAGGCAGCTACTATAACAACATCTACATCAGCATGTTTTGAGATCAATTGCTGTAAAACTGTTTTTCCAGATCCAAAAGGACCAGGTATACAATAAGTACCGCCTCGTGCAACTGGCATCAAGGTATCAATGATTCTAATCTTTGTAACAAGTGGCGTAGAAGGTTTTAGTTTTTCAGCATAACTAGTTATAGGAATCTTTACAGGCCAGATCTGCTGCATAGTAGCATTATGAAGATTTCCTTCTAGATCTTTAAGTTTGGCAATTGGTTTTTTAAGATTATATTTACCTTTAGGAACGATGGTCTCTAGTTCTAGTTCCCCTTCTAAAGAAAAAGGAACCATAATCCAATGTTTAATGGTTCCTTCATATACAAAACCAAGCTTATCGCCTTTTTTAAGTTTAGCTCCTTTTTTTGTAAAAGGTATAAATTCCCATTTTGCCTCATCAGGCAGAGCCTCAAGATATACACCTCTTTTTAAGAAAAACCCGCATTCCTCGGCAAGCTGTGGCAGAGGATTTTGAAGACCATCAAAGATCTGCCCTAATAGCCCTGGCCCTAATTCAACTGATAAAAGTTCATCTGTAAATTCTACCTTCTCGCCTATTTTTAATGTCTTTGTATCTTCATAAACTTGAAGTTCTGCTTTATTACCCCTTACGCGTATAACTTCTGATTTTAACTTTTCTCCTTTATGTAAAATAAAGGCTACTTCATTTTGTATAACATAATCATCAAATTCAACAATAACCATGTTTCCATTTATGCCTGCAATTTTTCCAAATCTCTTACTTGCCATATTATCCTTTTTGGACTAAAGTTTGCAAAATCTCCATGCCTCCAGGAGAATTTATTCTACTCCATCTCTCAAGAATCTGTAACTGAAGTGCATAGCTAATTAAAAAATCAATATCAAAATAATGACCAATTTTTAATTCTTCTATTTTTTCCCATCTCTTACGGTCTAAAGACAATTCTGCTTCTAGTGGAGAATTTTCAGTAACAATATATTGTGTAAAATGACTTATAAAAGGATCCTGATGGTCTTCCCGCATATATTGGACAGGATCTTTACCATGTTTATGGGCTCGGGATTTTACTAATTCATTCCTGAGGGTAATATCAAACATCTTCCATTCTTTTAATGTGGGTGAAGGATCTTTTATATCTTCGGTGGGTAAAATAATTGCTCTTTCAATAGTCTCCATATCGACTGGGGTCAATTGGATCTTACAAAGTGAAAGAAAATTTTGATATGAAAAAGATACATTCATACCAAATTCTAGCATTGGTAAGCTTGATGCTAAATAATAGTATTGTTCTTTCATTTTAGAATCTTAGAAAGCTCTGGATTAAGATAGCTGGTTAATGCTTCCTCTAATCCTTCATCAGTAAAATCAAAGAAAGACTTTCCTTTATCAAAACTTATAGAAAATCCGGCTTTTATATTACTAGATGCTTTAAATTCTATGCCACTTTTAAGAGATTGTTTTAATTTTGAGATAAAAGTGTTCTTGAGTTTTTCTAGATCATCTTTTTTTAGTAATACTTTTAGATCAGATGATGTTCCATTTTTTTCAATGTAATTTTCTATTAAATCTTTTAAGATATCAGAAAGTTCTTTTTCATTAGATAGAGTTTTCTTCGTCTCTATCGCTATAATTCTAGTTAAGGTCTTTTTAACTTCATCTTTAAGGGCAAGTATCAAGTCTCTTGCCGCCTGCTTAATAGCCATTTCTGAAGACTCTTTTGTCTTCTTTGCCTGGAGTTTGGCATTTTCTGTGATTTTTTTAGCTTCGGATTTTGCATCTTCAATGATCTTTGCTGCATTAGCCTGAGCCTTAGATTCTATGTTGTGTTTATTCTTCTCTGCCTGTTGTATGCCTTCCTGATTTATTTTTTCAAGGAGTTCTTTTAATCTCTCTGCCATAATACACCCCTACTCACGGCTTCCTGGTTTAGTTACCTCTACTCCCTTCTTACACAAAGGGCAATCTTCCTCTGAAAATACCGGAAGATCTAACTTTAAAAGACTCTTTGATTTTACACCAAAATCAATATTTTTTCCACTTCTATCTACAATACTTGCTACTCCTACTATTATTGCACCAGAAGAACCTATCACCTCTAATACTTCTTTTGTTGAAAGTCCTGTTGTAATTACATCTTCTACTACCAAGATTCTATCATCTGGTTTTATCTCAAAACCCCTTCTTAAAACCATTTTACCTTCTTTTCTTTCTGTAAATATAGATCTTACACCTAAAGCCTTGGCTGCCTCATAGGAAACCACTACTCCTCCCAAGGCAGGCCCTACTACGCAGGTAATTTTATCATCTTTAAATGCATCTACCAATTGACTACAAAGACTTTCTGCATATCGAGGATATTGCAATACTCTTGCACACTGTAAATAGTCTCCACTATGTAAGCCACTTGATAGTTTAAAATGGCCATTTAAAAGAGCACCTGTTTTTTTAAAAATTTCTAGGATTTCTTTATCATTCATATTTTTATATCCTTAATGACCTTAACGGGATCTTTTGCCCTTGTAATAGGACGGCCCATTACAATATAATCTGCACCCTTTTTAATCGCTTCTTCTGGGGTAAGGGTTCTTTTTTGGTCCCCCATATCAGTCCCTTCAGGTCTTATACCAGGTGTAACTATCAGAAAATCCTTACCAAATTCTTTCCTTAAGGGGGTGATTTCCTGGGGAGAGGCGATAACACCATCAAGCCCTGCTTCTTTAGCGTCTCTAGCAAGTTCTAAGATATCTTCATCTGACGATTTCTCTAAACTTGTAAGAACAGTTACTCCTAAAATCTTTGGCCTTGATATACCTAATTTACTGCTTTCTTCTTCTGAAGCCTCTAAAGCCTTTTTCATCATTGTAACACCACCTGATGCATGAACATTAAACATATATACACCTAATCGTGTAACAGCTTTAGAGCTAGACGCTACTGTATTAGGTATATCGTAAAACTTTAGATCTAAAAATACCTCTTTATCGTATTCTTTTATAATATCTATTGCCTTTACCCCGCAAGAATAAAAAAGTTCCATTCCTACTTTGAAAATATTTACATGAGGGTTTAAAATATCAAGAAGTCTTTTCTCTTCTTTAACGGTACTGGTATCTAAAGCTACAATAAGTTTATCTTTTAACATTTTAGGCTTCCTATTATTTTATTAACATCCTTTATTTTATTCTTTTTTAAATAATCATCAATACCTTTTATCACTTTTTCAGAAATATTTGGATTTATAAAGTTGGCTGTCCCTATTTGTACGGCCTTTGCACCTGCAATCATAAATTCAATAGCATCTTCCGTAGTCATTATGCCTCCCATTCCTATAACTGGCTTCTTAATCTTCTTAGAAACCTCCCAAACCATTCTTAAGGCAAGAGGTTTTATTGAAGGTCCACTCAATCCACCCACGATATTTGCAAGTTTAGGCGTTTTTGTATCTATATCTACCGCCATTCCAGAAAATGTATTAACTAAACTAATTGCATCTGCACCAGCCTTACATGCAGATTGAGCAATCTCTACAATATCAGTTACATTAGGAGAAAGTTTTACAATAAGTGTTTTTGAAGTGGCTTTTTTTACTTTTTTTACCAATTTATATGTTGCCTCTTTATCTTGAGCAACTAAAGTCTTTTTATTTAAATTCGGACATGAGATATTTAATTCTAATGCATCTATATTTTTTTCTTTATCAAGGATTTTGGCTAATTTAGAGAATTTTTCTGGAGTATCTTCTGATATACTTACAATAATAGGGGTATTAAGCTTAGATAAATAAGGTAATTTTTTATCTATAAAATCCTTTACCCCATCATTTTGAAGGCCTATGGCATTAAGCATACCTGAAGACGTCTCACAAATCCTCGGCATGGGGTTTCCTGATCTTTTATTAAGCGTAATGGTCTTTGTGACAATGGCGCCTAATTTTTTAAGATTCATTAGGCCTTCAAATTCTTTCGCGTATCCAAAGGTACCTGATGCAACCATTACAGGATTTTTTAATTTTAGTTTTCCTATTCTTACTTCTAAATCCATACTATCTCCCTAGTATCAAATATAGGCCCATCCTTGCATGCAAGTTTATAGCCGCCGTCTTTAACTTTAACGCCGCATCCTAGACATACACCAATACCGCATGCCATCTTCTCTTCCATGGAAACCTGACAAGTTATTTTTTTCTTCTTACAAATCCCTGCGATTGTCTTAAGCATCGCATAAGGCCCACAGGCATATACCACTTTAGGTCTGGAATTCTCTAAAAGTTTTTCAAATAATTCTGATACAAATCCTCTTTTTCCGCGTGAACCATCATCAGTAGTAATATAAACATCAGGGCTTACTTTACCAAAATCCTTATCGCATAAAATCTCTTTTTTTGTTTTAGCACCTATTAAAATAGTGGGCTTTATTTTTTTATCAGCTAATGCCTCTGCAAGAAAGACTAAAGGTGCCACTCCAATACCTCCTGCAATTAAAATAGATGAACCTGATAAAATCTTAAAGCCATTTCCAAGAGGGCCTAATACATCTAAAAAATCCCCTTTTTTCTTTTTAGACAAAATATCCGTCCCTTTACCTACAACCTCATATAACACTTCGATAGTTTTTGTGCCTACTCTATGTATACCTAAGGGTCTCCTTAATAAAGGATCCATTGTATCGCTACATTTAATCTCTACAAATTGACCGGGTAGAGCTTCTTTAGCAATATAACTGGATTCCAAAAGCATCTTAAAATATCTTGGTTTAACTTTTTCGTTAGATAAAATTTTTGCTCTTATATCTTTCATATTAAAATAGATTTAGCTGTTTTTCTGTAATTGAATCGTCTTTTTTTAATATTTCTATCTTACCATACTCTCCATCAAAACCCGGCAAGATATTTACATCACCGTTTCTTACGTTTATAATAGCCTTTGCTATTTTTTTAGGAATCTTTTCTAAAAGTTCGGATTCTCTAACTTCCATAAGTACTTCAAATTCCGTACCAAGCCTTGGAACTATGGATTTGTATTCTGCATCTACTTTTTTAGAAGCATCTCCTACGCTAAGGACATCTGCAATAATCTCTGCTAAAGGAATCATCCTTTTATAAGGAATATTATTTTTTGGGATAAAGCCAACTGGTCTATCTGCAAGTTCATCTACCCTATTCATTACACCTACTGTAATGGGTTTTCCACATTTAGGGCAGATGCCTTTATTTTTCTTTGTCTCAGATGGATCAAATCTCATATTGCAACTCCTGTGTCCATCATAATGATATTTTCCTTCTTCTGGAAAAAATTCTACAGTAGAAAGGAATTTTTTATTGTCTTTTATCTTTAATGCATCAGTTATTCCTTTATAACTCATCTCAGTATCAAATATATTGGCTTCCCTTCCGATCTTTTTTGGACTATGTGAATCAGAATTTGATATAAGAGAAAATCTATCAAGTTTACTTAAGCGCCAATTCATACTAGGATCCGACGATAAACCCGTCTCAAGCGCATAGATATCTTTTGAGTATTCCTCAAAACATTCTTCTATAGTATCAAACCCTGATTTAGAACCGAATAATGAAAAATATGGCGTCCATATATGTCCTGGCACAAGGAATATCTCTTTACTTATACCAAATAATACCTCTGCCAGATCTTTTGCATCTATTCCTATAATAGGCCTACCGTCACTTGAGAGATTTCCATAGCCAGAAAGGGCTGAATTTATTTTATCTACAATATCAAAGCTAGGAGCAAAGATAACATTGTGAATTCTCCTTCCCCTACCATTTTTTGTATAAATGCTAGATATCTCTACTGTAAGCATAAAATTTATGCCATTATATTCAAATAAACCATTCCCTGAATCCTTTAAGATATCTTTTAATTCTTCAAGCCATAAATGATAAGTAAAATCTCCTGTCCCTAATAAAGACATACCTTTTAACTTTGCATATTCTGAAAGAGTCTTTACTTCCATCTGCGGACTTGTAGCGCGGGAATATTTAGAATGTATATGAAAATCAGCGATAAATCTCATTTTAGATATTATAAATTATCTTTCCTTTAAAGATTGTGTATTCTACTAAACCTTTTAGTTCTTTTCCTAAAAATGGGGTGTTTTTACTTTTGGACATAATAGATTCTTTTGTAAATTTATACTTTTTACTAGGATCTATAATTATTATATCTGCATTTTTCCCGACAGAAAGTGTACCGCTATCTAAGCCCAATATCTTACTGGGTGTTAGCGACATTTTATCTACCAAATCTGGCCAGCTTAGAACATGTTTATCTATAAGTTCCATTATAGCTAAAGATAGGGCTGTTTCAAGGCCTATCATGCCAAAAGGTGCACAATCAAATTCAACCTCTTTTTCGTTTTCAGCATGAGGTGCGTGATCTGTAGCTACTGCATCTATTACTCCGCTCTTTAAGGCCTTTATTATTGCCTTACGATCTTCTTCGGTCCTTAATGGAGGATTTACCTTTAAATTTGTATTAAAATCCTTAAGGCTATCTTCATTAAGTGTAAAATAATGAGGACATGTCTCACAAGTTACTTTAACTCCGTCTTTCTTTGCCTTTTCTATAATCTCAATGGATTCTTTAGAACTAACATGTGCAATATGGATTTTAGCTCCAGCCATTTTTGCAAGTTCAATATCCCTTGCAACAATAGTTGTCTCAGCTGTATATGGAATCCCGCTTAATCCTAGAAATGTTGACATATATCCTTCATTCATAACGCCATTAGAGGATAACTCTTCATCTTCACAATGAGATATTATGATTTTTTTAAGCATCTTTGAATATTCAAGGGCCCTTCTCATGATCTGGGAATTTTTTACTGAACTACCATCATCACTGAATCCTACTGCGCCTGCATCAGCTATAGAAGCAAGTTCTGCAAGGCTTTCGCCAAGACGTCCATGAGTAATTGCACCTATTGGATATACATTTATAATACCCACTCTTTTACTTTGAGAGACTACAAGACCTACTACTCCCTGGTTATCCATCGCTGGCTCTGTATTTGGCATACAGCAAACTGTAGTAAAGCCTCCCTTTGCAGCAGCCAGACTTCCTGTCTTAATAGTCTCTTCATCTTCCCTGCCAGGCTCTCTTAAATGGGCGTGCATATCTACAAGACCTGGTAACACAAACTTACCTTTTGCGTCTATAGTTTTAACACCCTTTGCCTCAGAGATCTTTCCTGCTTTAGATATCTTTCCGTCTTCTATCAAGATATCCATAACTTTATCAATATTATTTTTTGGGTCAACTACATGACCATTTTTGATTAAAAGGTTCATTTTCCAGCTCCTTGTGTTACTAGATATAATACTGCCATCCTCACTGCTACGCCATTTGTAACTTGTTCGAGTATAACTGAATTCTTCCCATCTGCAGCGTCTTGAGAAAGCTCCACCCCTCTATTTATTGGCCCTGGATGCATTATTAATATGTCTTTTTTTGCATCTTTCAGTCTATCTAGATTTATACCAAACTCCAATGCATATTCCCTGACAGAAGGAAAGAGATTCTTTTTCTGTCTTTCATGCTGTATCCTTAATAGATTTACCACATCAGCATCTTTTAAGGCCTTTTCAAGATCATATGTTACTTTTACACCTAGAGCTTCTATAAAAGGCGGGATTAATGTTGGTGGACCGCATACTGTTACATTTGCACCAAGCTTTGTAAGGCCCCAGATATTCGAGCGGGCAACTCTAGAGTGAGTAATATCTCCTATTATGCTTACATTTAGCCCTTTGATTTTTCCTTTTTTCCTTCTTATGGTAAATATATCTAAAAGTCCTTGTGTTGGGTGTTCATGGCTTCCGTCTCCTGCATTTATAACAGATGGTTTTATGGATTTTGATAGAAGTAACGGTGCCCCTGCTGCAGAATGTCTCATAATTATCACATCTACCTTCATTGCTTCTATATTCTTTGCAGTATCTTTTAGGGTCTCACCTTTTACAACACTAGATGAACTAGTTGATATATTTAAGATATCTGCACTAAGTCTTTTTGCAGCCAGTTCAAATGAAATCCTAGTCCTTGTACTTGGCTCATAAAACAAGTTTACGACAGTCTTTCCTCTTAAGGCAGGGACTTTTTTAATCTCTCTTTCTGAGATTTCTCTGAAAGACTCTGCTGTATCTAAAATCAATTCTATCTCTTCTTTTGAAAGCTCCTCAAGCCCTAAAAGGTCTTTACGAAGCCATTTTATCTTTTTAGTACTCATATCTTCTCCTCCAGCCAGACCTCATCTTTATTATCTAATTCCTCTAGTTTTACCTGTACCAGCTCATTCTGTGAAGTAGGCATGTTCTTTCCTACATAATCGGCCCTTATAGGAAGCTCTCTATGACCTCTATCTATAAGGACTGCCAATTGAATTGCCTTTGGCCTTCCAAAGTCTATAAGGGCATCTAATGCACACCTTATGGTTCTTCCTGTATATAAAACATCATCCACAAGGATTATGTTTTTATTTTCTATGTCAAAATCTATCTCTGTTTTATGTATTACTGGTTGCTCGGCTATAACACTCAAATCATCCCTATAAAGCGTTATATCTAACGCTCCTACAGGCAGATCCTTACCATCGATTCTTTTTATTGCCTGAACAATCCTTTGGGCAATAAAATAGCCTCTAGTTCTAATACCTACTATAGCTAAGCCTTCTGAGCCTTTATTCCTTTCAAGGATCTCATGGCTGATCCTTGTAATGGAACGGGCGATTTCCTCTTTTGTTAACACGCTTGCTTTTTCTTTAGATGCCACTTGAGCCTCCTAGTCAAAAAAAATACCTTCTTGCTTATTTAAGCTTGAAGGTATAGAATTTTTCCATAAAATATCCATTTTGATCACCTTGCCAGCCTCTCAGGGCTAATTTAAAGGTTATTTTTAGTGTCTTAATTATACATCTTTTAGCCTATATTGTCAAGGCTTTTTACTACTAGAACAGTGCCTTTATCTTATCAAGATTAGTCTCGTCTAAATCTCCTACTACTAAGTCTGCCTTTTTAAGGCGTTCTGGATGTTTATATCTATCAATTCCCACACACTTCATGCCTGCCCTTTTAGCTGCCTCTACGCCTAAAACAGCGTCTTCAAATACACAGCAGCTGCTTCTTTCAACAGACATTTTATCAGCAGCCATAAAAAACACCTGGGGGTCTGGTTTTCCTTTGGTTATATCATTACCAGTTATAATAACATCGAATAAATCTACCAGTTTTACCCTCTTTAATATAGGTAAACAGTTCTTACTTGATGAAATCACACCTACCTTTAAGGAAGCCTTCTTAATATTCTTTATCAAGTCTACTGTTGTCTGATACACAGGGATTTTTTTAGTCTTAAGATATTCAAGAAAATACCCCTGTTTTTTATCGCTTGCTTCTTTAAGTTCCTCATCTGAAATATCAGTCAAAATTGCCCTTGCCCCATCTATACGAGGGATACCATCTACCTTTTCTTTATAATCTTCAAAGGTAAAATCCTTGCCATATTCTTTAAACATCTTTTTCCATGACCCAAAATGAAGCGGTACTGTATTTACTATTACCCCATCAAGATCGAATATACCTGCTTTCATTTTACTCATAAGTCTCCTTTAAGTAATTTTTCAATAAAACTTACTACTTCACGAGTATCTTTTAAGAAATAATCTGCATTTATACCTTTTTTCTTACCACCTACAAATATCGATATACCTTTTCCTTTTATTGCACGAAAGGCATCCATATCCGTAACATCATCTCCTAAATATATAGGAAGAGTATTTTTTACCCCTTTAAGAAGGGTTAAAACTGCCTTTCCTTTATGCCAATCAAGGTTGGGTCTAACTTCTAAGACTTTTTTACCTGCTGAAAGCCTTATTTTTTTAGAATCGATATATGGTGCAACTATTTTATTAAATCTACTTTTAAGTAAATTAACGTCTTTGGATTTTACAAGGCGGTAATGCACACTCAATGTAGCACCTTTATCCTCTACCCTTGAGCCCTTAATATCCTTTAATGTCTTATGTAAGAATTTGGAGATCTTTTTCATCAAAGGCTTGAAGGAATTTACTGTGAGAGGCTTTGAGAATTTAATTCCCCTACCTTCTATTTCCAGGCCATGGTTTCCGGCATAGATAAGGCCTTTTAAATTAACCATACTCTTTACACTCTTTAAGGACCTGCCACTTACTATAGCTATAAGAAACTTAGAATGATTCTTTAATTTATTTACTAGTTTTTTAGTTTTTTTGGGGAATAGCGCCTCTTCGGGCGTTGAGACAATGGGTGTGAGCGTCCCATCGTAATCAAAAAATATAAATACTTTGGGGGATTTTTTTATTCTTGAAAAAACTTCTCTCCAGCTAGTAAAAAGATATTTCATTCCTTAAATTCAAATTTTAAAAGTTCTGCTAGAAGTTTACCTGACCACCTATAAATATTATTCCTTGAGACATGCTCTCTCATCTTCTGCATACGATGAGAAGCATCCTTTTTATTCATAGTCACTGCTTCGTATATCTTTTCTGCGAATTCATCCGTATCGTATGGATTTATCATGACTGCCTCGGATAATTCCCGTGCAGAACCTGTAAACTGACTTAAGACAAGTACTCCTGTATTATCGGTGCGCGTCGATACGTATTCTTTTGCTACTAAATTCATGCCATCATGAAGAGGGCTAACTATACATATATTTGCAAGCTTACAAAAGGCCATGACTTCATGATAACTAAGGTGCCTTCTTACAAAAACTATAGGACTCCACCCTTCATGTGAATGCTTCCAGTTTATCTCCTCAACCAATGCATTTATCTCATCATTGAGGTTTTTATAGACTGGTATATGCATCCTTGAGAGCCTGCCCATCTGTACAAAAACAAACTTTCCTTTATATTCAGGATGCCTTTCAAGGAACCTATCTATTGCTCTAAGTCTTTCAGGAATTCCTTTTGTATAATCTATTCTATCTAATCCTAACATAATAAATTCATAATTCAACAAAAATTCTTCCTTGAGATTCTGTGTATACTCTTTTACTTGGTTAGATTCTGAAAGTTTTTCTACATATTCATAGTCCACTCCTATGGGAAATGGTCTTATAAGGGTTTCATGACCACCTTTGATAATAGAAAATCTTTCTCTATCAATCCTTGCTTCGATTTCTTTTTCTACAGTTGCCATAAAATTCTCACAATGATATCTTATATGAAAACCTAAAAGATCATTTGCCAAAAGACCTTCTAATATTTCGGTTTTTCTAGGGCAGATCCTGAATACTTCTGGATTAGGCCATGGTATATGCCAAAAATGAGCAGTTATAATATTAGTCCCTTTTGCCTCTTTTAAAAATTTTGGAAGAAGCGCCATTTGATAATCCTGTATCCAAACAAAGGCCTTCCTGCCATTTAATTCTTTTAATATAACATCTGCAAATTTTCGATTAACCTTCTCATACATCTTCCAGTCCAGCTCTTCAAACTTTGGACGGGTATACGATATATGTGAAAGTGGCCACAAGCCTTCATTTGCAAAGCCATAATAATAACCGTCTTCTTCTTCTTTTGTAAGCCATACACGGTGTAAGGTATATTTTGGATCATCTGGTGGGACCTGGACTCTATCATTGCTATCGACTGTCTTTTTGTCTGCGTCTCCACTTCCATGTGCAATCCATAAACCGCTACATGCCTTCATAACAGGGTCAAGGGCAGTAACTACCCCTCCTGCTGAACGAGACCAGGCAATCTTCGCCTTCTTATGCATGTGGATATAGGGCTCCCTATTAGAGACTACTATCAATAGATAGTCACCCATACTTTCCTGTACGACTTTTTTAAGATCTTCTTTTGTCCACATTTCTACTTCCTTTTATTTCAAACGCAAGCTTATATCGAGGAGGGTCTTTACTAAAAAGCTTCTTAGAAAAATGATTATTAGAAAGGCTATTATCGGTGAAATATCAAGCCCGATCTGTAAAGAAAGTCTACTTCTTATCGGGTATAAAATTGGCTCTGTTGTCTTATATAAAAACTGTACTATTTGGTTATTAGGGTCAGGATTTATCCAGCTTATTAATGCCCTTATCAATATAAGCCAGTAAAGGATAGTTAATATGATATTTAATAAAGCAGCTACTGCTGCAAATAGATTTGAAATCATAAACATTGTTATTTTGCCTTTTCTTGAGCATTATTTATAGCCCTTATTGGATAAGGGATAATAATACCTTCTTTATTAAACCGTTCGTGTAATCTTTTTATAAATTCATGTTTTATTAAATAATTATCTACAAATTCCTTTGCTCTTAAGATAACTGTAAAATCTATACTAAAATCATTAAAGGTATGATAACGAATAAAAGGATCAAACTCTGGAATCCCGCCTTTTACTTCTTTCATGACTTGTTTTCCAACTTCACAAGTAACTTTTTCAACATGTTTTAGATCAGAATCATAATGTACGCCAACCTGCACCAAAACTGCCAATTCCTTTTGAGGGTAATAATAGTTTAATACCTTTGAATTTACTAAAACCTTATTAGGTATTACAACTATATTATTAGGAAGCATCCTTACCCATGTAGAGCGCCATCCAACTCTCTGGACATACCCTTCTTCTCCTGAATCAAGCTTTACAAATTGGCCTACTTTTATAGGTTTATCTATAACAATCTGTATCCCAGAGAAAAAATTCTCTAAAGTTGGCTGTAGTGCCAATGCAACTGCCAAAGAACCAATACCTAAAGATGCCAGAAGTGGCGTAATAGATACCCCAAAACTATCTAATAATATAAGTAACCCAAGGCCTATTACTATAATTCTAACAAATGTCCTTGCAACACCTCCTGAAGTCCTTAATATATCTATCTTATAAGAATATGTCTGGATCAGGTTATTAAAGAGCCTATCCATGAATAGGATAATGGCTATAACTGTAGTTGTCTTTAAGCCTACAAGGAAATACCCGGATAGCTCACTTCCTGTAAGAATAGGTGAGAATTTTTCTAGTATAAATATACCACTTACAAATATTAATAGTACCAATGGGAAGTTTAATGCAGCCAATATAATATCATCCAGCTTGGACTTTGTATGGCTGGCAAGCTTCTCCACCCGGTGATATACGATCTTCTTGATAAATAGGAGCACGCTCACCCAGACAAAATATATTATAGGTGCATATATAAAGGCAGGGATTTTTATATTGAATATAATGATTTCTTTCATAATCTACTCATAATAAACGATTTGGGGAGATTTGTCAAGGGATTTTCAAGCTACTTTCCTTTGACAAGTAAGACAAATTCCCCTTTGGGAGGCTTACTAGTGAAGTGTCTTATTGCTTCTGAGGCTTTCAAACGTAGGCATTCTTCAAAGATTTTTGTGATCTCGCGGGTAATAGCTATGTCTCTATCCCCTAATACATCCAAGATATCTCCTAAGGTCTTTAAGAGTCTATGTGGGGATTCATAAAGAATAATAGTTCTTTTTTCATCCTTCAAGGCCTGCAACTCTTTACGTCTTTTTGCACTCTTAAATGACAAAAACCCTTCGAACACAAAGCTATCTGTAGGCATGCCTGATAAAACAAGTCCTGATACAAATGCGCACGCACCAGGAATGATTGTAAGTGGGATATCATTTTGTATGGCTCCTCTTATAATATTAAAACCCGGATCACTCACTCCAGGTGTACCACTGTCTGAAACAAGTGCTATATTTTTACCTTCTTTGAGTAACTCTATCAGATATTTTCCTTTTTTAAATTTATTATGTTCAAAATAACTTGTTGTAGCTTTAGTTATCCCATAATGAGAAAGGAGTTTTTTTGTATGACGCGTATCTTCACAGGCAATAAGATCCACTTCTTTAAGTGTTTCAATAGCCCTAAATGTTATATCTTTAAGATTGCCTATTGGGGTTGAAACTATGAAAAGTTTTCCTGGCATAATAATTTATTCTACAGTAACGCTTTTTGCAAGGTTCCGGGGCTGGTCAACATCGCAGCCACGTTTAACTGCAATGTAATATGCTAAAAGTTGTAATGGCAGGACACAAACTATAGGAGAAAAAATTTCTTCTATCTTTGGAATATAGATAATCTCTTTTGTAAAACCTTTTATCTCATCATCTCCTTCTGTTGCTACTATAATCACCTTACCTTTTCTTGCGCATATCTCTTGAATATTTGAAACCATCTTCTCGTAGGTATCCGACTGAGGGGCAATACAAACAACTGCCCTATATTCATCTATCAATGCAATAGGTCCATGCTTCATCTCCCCTGCTGCATAACCTTCTGCAGGAATATAAGAGATTTCTTTTAATTTCAATGCGCCTTCCAATGCTGTTGGAAAATTCAAATTCCTTCCAAGATATAAAAATGAACCAAAATGCAAGTGTTTATTAGCTAATTTTTGAAGAGAGTTCTTCTTATCTAGTATTTTTTCTAATATTGAAGGGAGTTTTTTAAATTCCCTTATTAGATATTTTTTAACTGTCTTTTTAAGTAAACCTTTCTTATCTGCAATATAAAAAGATAATAAATAAAGTATTGTCAGCTGTGCCGTATACGCCTTTGTGGATGCAACACTTATCTCAGGTCCGGCATAAGTGTAAAGAACGCTATCTGATATCCTTACTAAACTTGAACCTACAACATTACATATAGATAAAATATTTGCTCCTTTTTCTTTTGCCTCTTTAACAGCAGCTAAGGTATCAGCAGTCTCGCCCGACTGAGAAATCGCTATAACAAGTGTATTTTTATCAACAATGGGTTTTCTATATCTAAATTCTGACGATAGATCTACCCATACCGGAATATCAGTAAATTTTTCTATTAGATACTTTCCTACGAGACCTGCATGATACGCGGTACCACAAGCAAGTATAATGATATTTGATATATTTTTTATATCCCTATCTGAAAGATTTAACCCCTCCAAAGAAATCCTTGAAGAGCCTTTTACACGAGAAGATATAGTGTGTTTTAAAATCTTAGGCTGTTCATGAATCTCTTTTAACATAAAATGTGGAAAGCCTGATTTTTGTGCGCTTTTTATGGTCCACTTAATAGTGTTTATAGCCTTCTTTTTCTTCTTACCGTCTATACCGAGAACACGCACTTTATTTTTCTTAAGGACTACTACTTCGTTATTATCAATATACATCACTTTTTTGGTATGCTTTAATATAGCAGGGATATCTGATGCGATAAAATTACCTGACTTAGCTAGTCCTACGACAAGTGGGCTTTCTTTTCTTGCACCGATTAATTTATCTGGTTCATTCTTACAAATAACTCCTAAAGCAAAAGAACCTTTTAGATTCTTAATCGTCTTTAAAACTGCCTTTACCAGATCTCCTCTATAATATTTTTCAATAAGGTGGGCTATTACTTCTGTATCGGTCTCTGATTTAAAGTGGTGTCCTTCATGCAAAAGTCTTTCTTTTATTTCATTAAAATTTTCTATTATCCCATTGTGTACAACTGCTATATCACCTGAACAATCTGTGTGAGGGTGGGCATTTAGATTCGTAGGGGCTCCATGAGTTGCCCATCTTGAGTGACCTATGCCAAGCCTGGAACCATCTAAGTCACCTTTTTTTATAGAAGATATCAAATCTTTAATCTTACCTGAACGTTTTGCAATCTTGATTTTACCTTCCTCTAGCATGCAAACTCCTGCCGAGTCATATCCGCGATATTCAAGCTGCCTCAAGCCATCCAAAAGAATTGGTAAGGCTTCTTTTTTACCTATATAACCTACTATTCCACACATAATTTTTGAGGTATCCCTATATCTACTGTTATAACTTCACCGGTATATTCTGAAGCTTTTCCTATATAAAACCCCTTCTTAGGAAGCTGCATTGTTACTGTCTTTTTGGCTTTAATAGCCTCTCCTAATACTTTACCAGTATCTGCATTTAAACCTGAAGGAACATCAGCCGATATAATAGGGATATTAGTTTTATTTAAATCTACTATTATATCTCTTGCAACTCCCTTAACTTCACCCTTAAGCCCTATACCAAATATTGCATCTATAATTAAATCTACATCTATCTTTATAGGTGAAGAGACTTCATTTATATCAACGCCCATTTTTTCTAATTTATTAAGATTTATTAATGGGTCGTTTTTTATACGAAACCTATCTCCAACTATATATACTAAAACCTCTATACCTTGTTCTAGTAGATATCTACCAACTACAAATCCATCTCCCCCATTATTGCCTGTGCCACAGAATATTGCAACCTTTTTTCCAGAAGCGCCTTTGAACATATCTACTGCCACTTTACTTATGCCCTGGCCTGCATTCTCCATAAGGGTAATGGATAAAATACCAAATTCTTCTATCGCCTTACGGTCTAATTCTTTCATTTCTTTGACACTAACTCTTTTCATAGGTCTATATATTATAACAAGGTAGGCTCAAAGGGTCAATCTTGCATAATTTTGGTAATTCTATTTTTATTGGAGGTCTTTTTCGCCAAAAACCTCTGCACTAAAAATAGATATCTCTGTAGATTTATCCTTCCAGGCATCTATTGGTAGGCCTGCCTTTTGACAGGTATGCTCAAGAAAAGTATCCCTATCCCATCCATATTCTATAGGGACCTGTGGCAGTAAAAGTCCTGAATTAAAACCCTTTTTTATATAAAGGCCATGTTTGCCGACTTCTATCTCCTGGATACTCTTTATGGGCTTAAGTGGAGTAAGTGCGGATATTTCTAATTCTAACTTCTCTAACTCCTCTTCTTTCACAGGGCTAAACCTATAATCGTTTATCGCAGCAGAGGCTGCAACATCTTTTACTGTCTCATAGAGAGGCTTAACTGCGATTATATATCCGATACAGCCACGAAGCTTACCATGCTTCTTTATTGTTACAAATGCCCCGCAGTTTTCCTTAAGACGTTCTTCTGTAACTTTAACTTCATCTTGTTTTTTCCCAGTAACCGCCTCTATTATGGAGGCCCTGGCAATTGCCATAAGTTTTTTCTTCTCTTCTTTATTTAGATATTCTTCGTTCATAGCTACATCCTCCCTTTTTCCATAATCATCAGAGATATACATAACTACACTACCATAACCAACTACCCTTGATCTATCACCTATTGCAACATCCCCGCTATTGGCATATTTTAAAACTTCTATCTTGGCATCACGTAAATTACACAACTCCATTATAGCCTTAACCCCATCAACACCACAGAGAAGAGTCCTTTCTCCTGGCACATCCTGATTTTCAATATATTTTATATATCTTTCTAATTCAGATATATCTCTCCTTTTTATTATCTCTAATGTTCCGCGGTCTATATTATTAGCGTCTTTATAACGAGGGTAGTGCGACATATCAGTAGAGATGACTATAAGATCATCCTTGTGTAAATGACGATCTAAAAGTTGCGATAATTTTTTATAACTATCAGGGTTAGTATTCCCAAAAAGAATAGGGACTATTTTAAAATTATCCTTAAGAACAGTCTGTAAAAATGGTAACTGTACCTCAATAGTATGATCGTCTTTATAAACGCTACTATTATATTTAATTCTTTCATCGCCTTTTACTAATTTATCTGATAATTTCTTATCCAGTTTGATTAAACCCAGCGGGGTCTGCCATGCATCAGATCCATCAATGGCAATACCGGAAAAATACCCTGAATGCGCATTGCAAATTATTATTACTGAATTAACTTTACGGCCTTGTAGCTCTTTAAAGCTATGCGCAGCAATAGAACCTGAATATCTATAGCCCGCATGAGGTACGATTATAGCTAAAATCCTTCCTTTAATGTCAGATTCTTCGACATTGCTTAAAAATTCTTCTATCTCTCCTGAAAGAATCTCTTTATTTTCAGGATAGAATGTGCCTATTGCGGCGGGCTTACGTATTTCCTGAGAAAAAGAGTTGGGAGAGGAGAGTAAAAATACTATAAAAGCAAAAATAAGTATTTTTCTTGCGTCTTTACGCACTTTTATGCCTCTTTATAAAGATACTGAGGGCTATTATAAAAATTACAGTACTTATAACCTGGGCTATTTTTAGATCAGTACCCCATATATATAAACTATCGCCGCGCAAACTGGAAACCAACACTCTTATAAAACTATATATCATTAAATAGAGTAAAAATAGATTCCCTTCTCGCTTCATCTTTTTCCTCATAGACCAAAGTGCGAAAAATCCAATAAGGTTTAAAATAAATTCATAAAGTTGTGTTGGATGGAGAGCTAAATCTTGATATGCGATATGAGCAGAATTTTCTTCTGGAAACCTTACACCAAATATAGATTGCGTAGGAACGCCGAAACAGCAGCCATTTAAAAAGCACCCTATTCTACCAACAGCTTGCCCTAAAATTATAGAAGGTGCTATTAAATCAGCTAATTTCCAGAAAGATACTTTACGCAGTCTTGTAAATAAAATCCCTGTTAATATCCCTCCTATGATTGCACCATGTATAGCTAGGCCTCCCTCCCATATCTTAAATATGGATATAGGGTTTTTTACAAAACTTGCCCCATCAAATAATGCAATATAATAGAGCCGTGCGCCTATCAAAGAACCTATTACTAAATAAAACGCGAGGTCATATAATAAATCGAGTTTTATGCCTTTTCTTATGGCCTCATATCTAGCAACATAAAGACCTAATAGATATGCTAAGGCAACCATAAGTCCATAACTATAAATCGTTATGGGTCCAAATTTAGCTATTATAGGATACATTTACTTAATCCTTAATGTAACCAACGGGTATAATATATATAGGAACCTGATCTTTTGGAAGGTCTAATAATTCTTTTACTTTCTCGTCGGAAAATGCACCTATTGGGACAGATGCTAATCCCTCTGCAACTGCCTGTAGATGTAGATTTTCTGCAGCATGGCCAACTTCTATATAAACGTAATTATTGCCTCTTTCTCCATAACGCTGGGTAGTTCTTTTAAAATCAGCACATATAACTATATCTATAGGCGCTTCTTCTATAGAATATTGTCCATAGCAGACTCGAGCGAGATCTCTACGTAAATCTTCGGCCTTGATTTTCTTTAAACTATGCGCGTAAGGAATATAACTAAAAAATCCTTGTGAGGTTACAAGATATATTTCTAAAGGATATGTTGCACCTGCCGAAGGTGCACTACGAAAACTACCTCTTTCATCCGTAATTCCCTGAGATGACCAAAGAAGCTGTCCAATCTGTTCTAATGTTAAGTCTTTTTTTAAAAAATTTCTTTCGGAACGCCTTTTTTTAATGGTTTCTTCTAAAGAGATGAGACCTTTTTCTTTTGGCTTTGGGAGTTTTATCATTTCTTCTGCATATGAAGTTGTAACTAATAAGAATAAAGAAATCAGGATGGATGAAACTTTTAACATTATTTTATTTCTATATCAAGCTTATTAGTTCTTTGCTTGGCCATATCCCAGCTATAATCATAAAGGTGCAATCCTTTACTCACTGCTATAATCTCTCCATTTTCAACGCCTATTTCTTCTGCCATATATTGCTTTACAAGTTCCAAGCCTCCAAGATTTGACGGAAATCCTCCCCATAAATCCCAGGATCTAAAATAAGGGAAAAAATGTAGTTTTCCATAGCGAATTCTTGTATCTATGAGACGTAGGCAAGGTGGATCATTCAGCTTTATATCAGAAGGCATGCCTATTTCCATTACTGCCTGATTAGTACCATGCCCCTGAGTCTTATATATCTTTATTACCTCTTCTACCTGATTTACCTCTAAGGGCATCTCTTTTACCATCTCCTTAGAACCTGTCTTCTCTTTTATCCTGACCTTTGCATCAACAAGTCTTTCTCCATAGGTATAGTCTTCTGTTTCAGTTTTTTGGCCAGTTAATAAATAAGAAAGGTAACCTTGTATATATTCCATGCTTGTAGGGGCAGGGATACTAGAACCTTCAGGTATTATAGGGATTATCTGATGGGAAGGATTTTTTATCCTTACTGTAACAAAGTCAAATTCAAGGCGTTTTTGATCTTTATAACTGCCTCTAGTTATTTTATAGACATGGCCATGATCTAAAATCCTTGATAAACACTGAAACCATGCATCATCCAGATCAAATGCTTCTATATAGACAGGTGTAAGTTCATTTTGTGCCATTATTTAATACCCCAGTGTTTTTTTAGCTCTTCATTTATATTGTTAATATTATTGCCTATATCTTTACTCTTTATTCTACTCTTATCACCTTTTTTCTTCAACATAATTATATTTTCTAGTTCCCTTATAGAAATCACATCCTTACCAAATGCCCTTACGTGGTTCCTTATAAAATTATCATCTGATGAGATAGTTACTTTGTCTTTACTAGATGTCTTCTTCAGCATATCTACTATAACCCTATCCGCATCTTTATCCTTTGTGGCAAAAATCGCATCTACGTTTCCGTAAGAGTCTTTTCTTACGTCAAATTCGGCTTCTTTACTATCAAATACGATAAAAGTCTTATCGAATATGCGTTTTTTTGCCATAAAGTCTTTAATTATTTTTATAAAAAATAAACGGGAGGCTTCAAGACTTAAATCTCTTTTTTCTGAAAGTATCTTTATCTTATTTATAGCATTATAGCCGTCAATAATTAAATACTTTGGCATGTAATTCCTTCTTTCTTTAATAAGGCTGCAGTCACTCCATCCCCATCTATTAATTTTCCTTTAAAAGTGCCATCATAGATCTTCCCAACCCCACACGAAGGGCTTTTTGATTTTAAGATAGCTTTTTTTATATTATGTTTTTTTGCAATATCTAAAGCTAATCTAGCTCCTTTTAAAAATTCTTCTGTTGAATCTTTACCATTCTCATCAAAGACCTTTGCCCTGCCATTTAAAACATCGCTTCCAGTGCCACCTTTAATCTCTGTCTTTGTTCTTGGAATAGTTCTTCCACCTAAAACTTCAGGACAAATTGGTATAGCAAGATTTTTATCCACCATATCTTTTATTTCTTGATTTAATCTGTTCTTACCGTCGTATGCACAATTTTTACCCGATAAGCACGCGCTTACTAAAATCATTCTCCTAATTCCTTTTTGATCTCTTCAAGGCTTTCTTCGTTTCTGAAAATTACACCTTTTAGCCCTAACTTTCCTGCTTTCTCAATTAAATCCTTTCTATCATCTATATAAAGAACCTTTGAAACAAATACATTTACAGATTCCAGTGCAGCTTTATAGATCTCGGGGGTGGGCTTTCTAAAACCTACTTCATAAGAAAGAATTAATTTATCAAATTCCTTTAAAATACTCATCTTTCTACGTACAAATTCAAAATGAGTCTTATTAATATTAGATAACAAAACTAACTTATATTTTGATTTTACACTTTTTAAAAAATCATGTAGTTTGATATTTAAAGGTATTTCAAAAAATATATCATTCCATATAGGTAGAAAATGAGCGCAATCTATATCTAAATTAAGTGCGTCTTTTATCCTCTTAAAAAATTCATCTAAGGAGATTTTACCCTCTTCGTATAATTTTGTAAAAGGAGAATCGAAGAAAAGATTATAGATATCTTCTTTATTTTTGGGTGTGTGTTTTAGGAGTTTTTTGACTGCAATATTATGGTCAAAATTAATCAGTACATTCCCAAGATCACAAATAATAGCTTCATATCTATTCTCTACCATAGATATTTAGTATAGTCAGTTTATACATGAGAATCAAGAAATTTATATAGACTATTGACACATTTCATCTAATATGAAAAAATATACCCATGAATGATATTATTGAAATAATCAAATCCAGAAGAAGTATCAGAAAATATCTAGATAAGTCGCTTTCAAAAGAAACCATCAATACCCTTATAGAGACCGCTAAATACGCCCCAAGCGGCATGAATCATCAACCATGGGGTTTTATCGTCGTACAAGATAAAAATCTTATAAAAGAACTATCTGATCGCTCTATTCCCTACATAAATAAACTCATAGAACAAGATAGAAAACTCATCCGATATAAAAAACGTATGAGAGTAAAAGATTTCAGCATATTTTACCATGCACCATGCGTAATAATTATCCTTGGTAAAAAAGAAAGTTTCTCATACGAAAATGACTGCAGCATGGCAGCTCAGAATATAATGCTTGCAGCTTGTTCAATGAATATAGGTAGCTGCTGGATAGGAATGATGAAGGTTTTAGATCAAGATAAATGGTTTAGGAAAAAATTCCAAATCCCAGAAGGCTATAACATCGTAGCGCCTCTCGCTTTAGGCTACTTTGACCCAAAAGACATCCCTTCTATCGAAAGAAACCCCCTAGAAATCCTAAGATATTTTTAACGCCAGACAAACCACAAAAATAGGTAGGCTGAAAATACTGCTGCGAGGGTAAACGGAAAGCCGATCCTAGCAAATTCCTTAAAACTTACCTTATATCCTTTATCTCTTAACATACCTACTGAGACAATATTGGCTGATGCACCTATAGGAGTAATGTTT
The DNA here is from genome assembly GCA_964566255.1 of uncultured Planctomycetia bacterium. Lineage (GTDB taxonomy): Bacteria > Omnitrophota > Gorgyraeia > Gorgyraeales > Gorgyraeaceae > CAZMID01. Next base: position 27,742 of record CAZMID010000005.1, read on the forward strand.
CCACCTAAAGTAGCACCTATCAAAAGCCCGAATAAAAATAATTCTGGCTGTACACCCATGTGCGAGGCAAGGAGCTTAACAACAGGTATCATTGCCATAACATAAGGAATATTATCAATAAAGGCAGAGATTAAAACCGAACCCCAAACAATCAATGTAAATGCAATAAATGGATTACCATTTGATAAATTTAATACAAACTTTGTTATATTCCCTAATACTCCTACATGATAAAGCGTTCCTATAAGAATAAATACGCCTATTAAAAAGAAAAACGTCCGCCAGTCTATATTTTTTACAAAAGAAAATTCCTCTTTGGAGAAAATCACATTCCACAAAAGCCCTAATCCTGCAAAAAATAAACATATGATGGAAGCTGTATAATAAGGCTTATTTATAATATAGCTTGAAACTGCGAGAGATAAGATCATAAGAAGCATCAAAATAGTTGGAACCCAAGTTTTAACTTTAATAGAAGATATTTTTTGAGGGGCTTGGGTAAATTTTCTGAAGAGTAAATATAAAACCACAAAAGATGCTAAGGCACCTATTTCCACTGCAAATGCAATGCCGGGACGAGACTTCATCCAGAAAAAATCCATAAAATTCATTCTGTGCGCCATAGCAAGAATTATACTGGGAGAGTCCCCTATCATAGTGGCTGAACCCTGGAGGTTAGAACTGATAGCCACGCCTATCAAAAATGGTACAGGATTAGCCTTTAATCTTTTAGCAACTTCAAAGGCAATAGGTGCTACTATCAAGACTGTTGCAACGTTTTCTGTAAAACTTGAGATAAAACCTGAAAGTATACATATCAGTAAAAGTGCCACCCCAACATTTTTAGATCTATCAACGAGTTTTACTGCTAAAAATCCAGGGACATTAGAAGAGATAAAAAGTCCTGATAAAATAATTACTCCAAGAAAAACTCCTAATACATTAAAATTTACACTTAAAAAAGCCTCTTTTATATTGATTGCTGGGGAAACTAAAAGAATAGCTACACCTGTAAATAGCGGGATTAATGGATTGATTTTACGATTATATAAAACTACCGAGGCGTAGGTGAGTAAAAATATTATAACTACAAAAATCTTCACTCTATATCCCCTTTAGGAAATATGTAAGCCGCTCCAATTCCATTGAAAGGTCAATATTTAAGATCTCAACGCCTTCTGGCGCCTTAGGCACTATGGGTGCAAAATTAAAAATTGCCTTAATGCCTGATGATATTAGCCTATCAATAATTCCTTGAGCAGCATCTTGAGGTACTGCAACAATGGCTATATCTATTTTATCAGATTTTACTATTTTGTTAAGCTCTTTTATATTTTTTATTTTTATGCCTTCAGCTACCTTATTGATCTTTTTTACATCATTATCAAAGGCTCTTTTTATATTAAACCCTTGGCTTTTAAATCCTTTATAGGCCAAAAGAGCTGAGCCGAGATTTCCGACGCCAACAAGTGCAACATCCCAGACCCTGTCAGTACCAAGAATTTTTCTAAGCTCTTTCTTTAAGTCTTCTACGGGATAACCTCTACCAGGTGTACCGAACTGACCAAAATACGTAAGGTCTTTTCTGACCTGAGCGGCACTGCATCCCGTAAGATCCGCTAATCCTGAAGAAGAAATAACGCTTTTATCTTTTACTGATAAAAGCGCCCTATAGTAAAGCGAGATCCTTGGGATGCTAGATGAAGGGATTTTCATTTTTATCAATCAACGGCTTCTACACTTTTTATCTCAGGGATATCCTTTTTTAATGCTGTTTCAACGCCCTGCTTGAGAGTCATCTGAGACATTGGACATCCACTACAAGCGCCCTTAAGTCTTACTTTTACTACGCCGTCAACTATGTCTACCAGTTCTATATCTCCACCGTCTCTTTGAAGAAATGGCCTGATTTTCTTTATAGCTTCCTCAACCTTCTCTCTCATAAAACTACTCCTTTCGTGTCGGTTACAAAATTACATATTTTTTGTACCTTTTGTAACCGACTTATCCACATTATCCACAATCGTTATTCTACTGGTCGTTCCTTTAAAGGTTTAAAGGTAATACCTGATTCTGGCCCTAGTATAGGAGCAACTGGTTCTGTAAGCAAAAAGTCTCCTTTTTTAATCCAACTTTTGAGAGACTCTGCTATTTCCACTGCCTTTGGATAGCTGGAAAGCGCCCCTGTTGGAACATCTTGTCCTTTTACCTTTATCTGACCGCTCTTTAACTCTCTATAGTTCACCTCTCCTAAGCTACCTGGCTTACAATTTGGATAGGCATCGCTATAATCAACTATCTGAGTTATGATCTCTTCATCCTTTATAGATACAAACTTACATATCTCTTCATTCAATATAGGTATAGGAACTCCTATCCCTACTGTAAGTGTAACTCCATACCCTTGAAAGGTAGTACCTACTAAATAATCGGGTGACATACCCTTTAAATCACCTATTACTGCTAATGTTCCTGCTGGTGCTTGAGGAATACCTGTATCTTTGCGCTTTACTGTTGGTGCATGTTGAGTCCCCTGCCATGCAACATAACCTTCTCCACCTCCAAGAAAAATCTTTGTACCTATCCCTATTGTCTTATAATAAGGGTCATTCAATAAAGGTGAGAGTTGGCCTGCACTACAATAGTAGGCATTTGCAAGTTTAGGTCTTAATGTACCCATGTAGGTATAAATCACCCTATCAGAAAGGTTCACAGCACAGTTATAATTCTGATAGACGTTTCTCATGTTAAAAAGAACTGCCTCGTTCAGATCCTTTATATTAATAAGTGTATCAAGTTTTTTTCTGGGATAACAATCTGTACCATATGCGGTCGCAGAAAGCTTTAGATCTTTCCCTGCAACGAGTTCCTGTATTGTATGAGCCCCACCATATTTAAATTCACCTGGATAGACCTTATTTGTAGGATCATCTTCTGGTAAAGCTGTGGCCCCTAAATACAAATCAACTGCTGCAAATCCTGCATATA
>CAZMID010000005.1:30829-80312 GCA_964566255.1 uncultured Planctomycetia bacterium
TCTGGTAAAGCTGTGGCCCCTAAATACAAATCAACTGCTGCAAATCCTGCATATACCGGTACATCATTTAATGTTACCTTGCCACCTCCGAGCTTCATCCTGGGTTTTGTGTGGCCTATATTAAAATAAGCCCCAGAAGAACACATTGGACCAAATGTCCCTGTAGTTACAACATCCACCCGCTCAGCTGTTTTCTTTAGACCATCTTTTTCTACAAGGTCTATTACCTCTTCTGCTGTAACTACTATAGCCTCTCCTTTTTTGATTTTTTCATTTATTTCTTTAATGGTCTTTGACATCTTAAAAACCTCCTTTTTTATTTTACCATACAATAAAAAATAATCCCTCTTTTTTTAATCTAGACATCAGCCATACCATAAATACCACACCCCTTTCTATTTTCATGAGTTAAAACTTATATAAATCTGTAGAGATGTATCTTTCTCCTGTATCAGGTAATATGACTACTATAACCTTATTTTTATTCTCTGGACGCTTGGCTACTTCCAATGCTGCAGCTAAGGCTGCACCGCTTGATATACCTGCCAGTATCCCCTCTTTATTAGCTAAGTCCTTTGCAGCCAGGACTGCTTCTTCATTTTTGACTTTAATAATTTCATCTATTAAGTTTTTATCTAAAACATCTGGAATAAATCCGGCTCCTATTCCCTGAATCTTATGAGGTCCTGATGCCCCCCCAGAAAGTACAGGTGAATCTAATGGCTCAACTGCTACTGTTAAAAAAGATTTCTTTTTCTTCTTTAGTGCTTGAGCAATGCCTGTTAACGTCCCTCCTGTACCAACTCCTGAGATAAGAATATCTATTTTTCCATCTGTATCCTTCCAGATCTCTTCAGCTGTAGTTTCTCTATGGATCTTGGGATTCGCAGGATTTTTAAACTGTTGCGGCATAAATGCGCCTTTGGTAGATTTCGCAAGCTCTTCTGCCTTTTCAACTGCTCCTTTCATCCCTTTCTCACCTGGTGTTAGAACAATCTCTGCACCAAATAACTGTAAAACCTTTCTCCTTTCAATACTCATTGTATCAGGCATTGTAATAACCAGTTTATACCCTTTTGCTGCTGCAATAAATGCCAAGCCTATCCCAGTATTTCCGCTAGTGGGTTCTATTATTACTCCATTTGGTTTTAAAAGACCTTTTTCTTCTGCATCCTTTAGCATAGAAAGACCTATTCTATCTTTTACGCTGCCACAGGGATTAAATGATTCAAGCTTACCAAGGATTTCTGCATTAACATCCTTTGCTATTCTATTTAATCGGACCAAAGGCGTATTCCCTATTGTCTCAATGATACTATTGTAAATCCTTGACATAAAACAGCCTCCTTTTATATATGATAAGTATAATTTGGTTTTTCCTTTTTCTTTGCCTCAAATCGCCTAACAAGTTCAGCAAAGGTAATAGTATCTATGACTAAAGATGTAGCTGCATAGATCTGGCTCCATATATCCTTAAAAACACAGGTCTTGAAATCTTTACATTCTTCATAGGATTTTTTGCCTACACATGTAACAGGCTCTACAGGTCCTTCTATGAATCTAATCGCTTCTCCAAGTGTTATCTCTTCAGGTGGCTTCGCAAGAAAATACCCTCCACTTACACCGCGCTTACTATCTACAAACCCTCCCTTTTTTAGACTCAATAACACCTGTTCTAAGAATTTATCAGGGATATCACCTTTTTGTGCAAGGTCATTGATTGATACAACACCCTTATTATAATTAACAGCTAGTTCCAATAAGGTCTTAAGAGCATAGTCACCTTTATAACTTATCTTCATATCAATCCTCCTAATCTCTATAATTATGATTTGTTTAGTAGAGATTATAACATAACCTTAAATATTGTCAAGTATTTTTTAATTAAATTCTAAAATGGGAAATGATTGAATCAGGAGCGGCTTTGACCGAAATGGATTTTGATTCTTTGGAAATAGCAGGACTATACTCTACCTTTACAGCTTGAGAATCAGCATCTGAATACCTAACCAGAATAGATGAAATCAAACTAAGTTCTTCTTCTATCTTGCCTCTTACTAGAGCTATTGGGCTTGGTATATCCAAGATATCAAATATAACATCGCTTGGTTTTGAAAAATTAAGAAGTTTTTTATTCTCTTCTTCGTTGCGACCTACAAATAGTTTTACATCTTTTGATATCCTAAACTGCCTTCCGACTTTTAAAAGGTGTAAATCACTTACATCGTAATCAGGATTATATTTAAAAAGGTCCTTCAACCTGTTACTAAAACCCTTATCTGTCAAAAGGCACCCCCCTGCAGGGCAGGGATAATCATTGATACTAAATTCTTTTGCAAGATTAATCTGCCTATCTCTCTTGCGACCCTGAATGTCTAAGAGTTTATTTCTATCTACAATACCCTTTTCCTCTGGGATGGTTGGTTTAAATAATTTTGCTGATAAAGGTCTTACAATTAAACCTTGGAGTCCTGATTCTTTTTCTATTATCTCTATGGCATGCCTTTTTTGTGACATAGGTCGCTCGCCTAAAACTTCTCCTGTTATTACAAACGAGGCTCCTATTTCATCCATAAAATCCTTGGCCTTTTTGAATGTAAAAATCCTGCAATCTAAGCAGGGATTCATGTTTCTTCCTCGGTAATATTTTGGATTTTTTACTACCTCCATATATTCTAAAGTTATATTCATTACCTTTAAAGGAACACCTAATTCTTTAGAGGCCTTTGTAGCCTGATGCATACATCCTTTTGAAGTGCACGTACAAAATACTGTCAGAAAATTCAAGGCATGTACCTCTATATCTTGTTCAAGCATGAGCCTAATGGCCAATATACTATCAAGCCCCCCGGAAAACAAAGCAACTGCTTTTGGTTTCATAAGTGTTTTCTTAGTTTTTCTAGATATTCTTTTATTTTCTTCTCGTAGCCAATATCCGCTGGTTCATAATAAGTCTTTCTCTCTGGAATATAATCCTGTTCTACAAAATGATCCTTATATTCATGGGCGTATTTATAGCCTTTACCTCTATCTAATGATTTTGCACCAGGATAATGTGCATCTTTAAGATGTAACGGTACTTCCATTGTTCTGGACTCTTCTACGTCCTTCATTGCCTTATCAATGCCAAGGTAACTAGCATTACTTTTTGGGGCGCATGCAATATAACAGGTTGCTTGAGCAAGAGGAATTCTAGCCTCAGGCATACCAACAAATTCAGATACCTGAAAAGCTGCGTTTGCTACTACAAGCGCCTGTGGATCAGCATTACCAACGTCTTCTGCAGCACATATAACAATGCGTCTTGCAATAAAACGCGGGTCTTCACCTGCATAAAGCATCTTTGCCAGCCAATACAATGCTGCATCAGGATCAGATCCCCTCATACTCTTAATAAATGCAGAGATTGTATCATAATGACCATCTTCATCCCTATCATAAAGAACTGCTTTTTTCTGTATAGATTCTTCTGCTACCTTAATATTAAAATCTATGATGTTACTCTTATTTACTTTTGTAGTCAATGCACCTACTTCCAGTGCATTAAGGGCCTTTCTTGCATCTCCATCTGAAGAATCCGCAAGAAAATACAGAACCTCTTCATCAATCTTTATAGACATCTTGCCCAAGCCTCTTTCTTTATCCTTTAATGCATTATTTAATATTGTAACTATATCTTCTTTTGAAAGTTTTTTTAATTCAAAGACTATTGATCTGGAAATAAGAGGTGAAACCAATGAAAAAAATGGATTATGAGTTGTTGCGCCTATTAAAACAGGGTTTCCTTTTTCGACATCAGGCATTAAGACATCCTGTTGGGCCTTATTAAACCGGTGGATCTCATCTATAAAAAGTATTGTCTTCCTGCCAGAAAGTTCTTCTTGTTTTTTAGATGATTTTATTGCTTCCCTTAGTTCCTGAACATTTGAAATAACTGCATTTATCTCATAAAAATATGCCTTTGTAATATTGGCAATAATATATGCAAGGGCAGTCTTTCCAGTGCCAGGAGGTCCGTACAAAATAAGGGAGGTAAGCCTATCAGCATCTATGGCTCTACGTAAAAGCTTATCTTCTCCGAGTATGTGCAGTTGTCCTACAAACTCATTTAATGACTTGGGACGCATCTTTATAGCTAAAGGATAAATCTTTTTCATGTTTTTATTCTTTTTTTGGATTTCAAATAAATCAGGCATGGCTAAAAATAAAAATCCCCACAAATGCCGTGTAAAAGTATGCTTTATGAACCCTCTAAAAAGGTGGGTACCCTCTTAGATGCTTATTGTTCCCTTGCTCTAATAGCCAAGGTATACAGCCGCATCTAAAGTTAGGTCCCCCATATAGTGGTGTTGGTTCAAAAACCTTCTTTTACCTCGCACATTGCAGGGACTATGGTTATTATACCATAAATTTTCAAATAAATCAATTACCTTATCTGGGCACCTAACTTATCGACGAGGGCCTTTTGTATATTTTTGTGGATTTCGGTGACCTCTTCGTCCTTCAAGGTCTTTTCATCTGAACGATATTCCACGCTATATGCCAAGCTCTTCTTACCTTGCTCTATCTGCTGCCCTTTATAAAGATCAAAGACATCTATTGCTTTAACCAGGTCATTTCCATTCTTTTCTATAACACCTAATATATCTGAAGCACTGATAGAATCATCTACGAGCATTGATATATCTCTTTTCATGGAAGGATATCGAGTTAAAGCAATGAATTTTTTCTTTAAATTCGCATATTTTAATAAATCCTCCATGGACACTTCAGCTACATATACCCTCTGTTTTATATTAAATCTCTTGGCAACATCTGGCTTTACTTCTCCAAGGATACCAAGTATATTTCCATCTATTTTTATATTAATAGACATGTTATCCTTAAAAACAAAGGATTCTTTTGCCTTTTCAATTGTATAATTTTTTATACCGAGCTCTTTTAAAAATAACACCATAATACCTTTTAAATCAAAGAAATCCATTTCTCTCGGTTTTTCCTTCCAGTTCCCAGAGGTAACTCCGCAAAGTCCAAGACAAAGATTTGTTTTTTCCAATATTTCATCTTTCTTTTCTTGTTTTAGATAAATCTTATCTATCTCGAAAAGCTGAAGAAGAGGGTTCTTTCTATTTAGATTCCAGCCTAAAGCCTGTAACATTTCTGGCAATAAGCTAGGTCTCATAACCTCCTGATTGGAACTTAAAGGATTTGCAAGTTGTACCACATTATCAAAACTCATGCCCACTCTTTCTATGGCATGACGACTCGTCAAGGCATAAGTAACTATCTCATCCATACCTAGAGAATAAAGAATCCTTTTTGATTCCTTCTCTAGCGACAATTGATCTTTTTTCTCTTCTAGATAAGTCTTCTGTACTGTAAAAGAAGGGACTTTTGCAGGGATCTTATCATAGCCATAAACTCTAGCTATCTCCTCTATTAAGTCTATTTCTCTTTCCAGGTCCTTCCTATAATAAGGAATTCTTACAAGCATTTTATCTTTGGATTTTTTAACCACTGTAAAATCTAATCTCTTAAAAAGTTCTATTATCTTCCTAGAATCTATATCTATTCCTAAGACCCTGGGGATTTCATCTAAGTTAAGAGCTATCTCCTCTTCTTTTAGCTTCTTTCCTCCTTTATCAGTCACTGTGCCCTTAAGTCTACCACCTGCTATTTCTTTAATCAATTCCTGGGCCCTTGCACTACCAGAAAGAATCATTGCAAAATCTACTCCTCTTTCAAACCTATAACTTGATTCTGAGGCAAGAAGTAATTTTTGCTGGGCACGCCTTACCATAACAGGATCAAAATATGCGCTTTCCAATAATATGTTTTTAGTTCCTTCTGTTATTTCAGTGTCTTTACCACCCATTATACCTGCTATTGCTACAGGGCGTTCTTTGTCTGCTATAACCAGCATCGTAGGATCCAACTCTCTTCTTATGCCATCTATGGTAATAATATTTTCTCCAGCTTTTGCTTTTCTTACTATTATTTTATTTCCTTCTAACTTATCTAAATCAAATGCATGCAGAGGTTGCCCTGTTTCAAATAATGCATAGTTTGTTATATCCACTATATTATTGACTGATCTTACTCCCATGGCATTTAGTCTTTCGATCAGCCATTTAGGAGAAGGGGCAACTTTTACATTCTTTATAATGCATCCTACATATCTCAAGCAGCCCTTTTTGTCTAGTATCTCTATCTTTGCACTGCCTTGAGCTGGGGCTTTTTTCATATAATATTTTTTTATGGATTGAGGAGTTTTTAAAGATTTATCTGTCGCAGCTCTCAGCTCTCTTGCAACACCCAAAATAGATAAACAATCCGACCTATTAGGGGTTATCTCTATATCCACAATACAATCTTTTTCTATTGTTTGGGAAGATGTTACTTCCAGACCTATCATTGTAAGTGATTCTTGCACTTTATCCAATCCACCTTTTATATCAATAAAATCTTTTAACCAACTTAAACTAACTCGCATAATTACCTACCTTCCTATTCTTTCTTCAATCTTTCCACTTCAAGAGTTTCTATGTCAGATCTAATTGCCTTTACCTCCCAGAAAAATTTTCCATCCTGCTTTGTACCATAAACCTTAAATTTATTATCAATTACTTCGGATGCACTTAATAGATACGGCTGGGTTCCTTTAGCAGTCAAATAAACTGTTCTATTTTCTTTTCTCGCCAACGCCTCAAAATAATCGGGTAATTCTATTATTGTTTCTCCATTTACTAACTGAGATTCGCCGCGATAATATACGCCTGCCTCAGGTCCTTCTAAAGAAGAATGAGCAAGGCTATAACCTGGCCTAGTAGGATGATCTATTACAAATGCCTTGTTGCCAGTTACGGCAAGATTGCCATCAATAGTTAATCCTCCCCATATAAAGGTAGCGCGGTCACTTCTAACGCGCATCAAGTCTTGATCGCGCGAGTTCCTTAAATATAAAGCCGAAGAATTAGCATCATTCGTGGCGCTACTTAGATTCAACCTTACACCACCTACTGGTGCTACCCCAATGCCAACATCGCCACCTTCTATTGTCAGCCTATCTTCTATTAAGTTATTTCTAGTCCTAGTCTGAATCTTAAATACTGCATTATTATCATTGCCTCGACTTCCAGCTTGGCCAATAAGCTTAACTTGAGGCGTATCATAGACATCATAGAATGATATATAAGAGCCTTGGTTAGCAACTGCCCTTTCGAAAAAATATTTTAATTTTAAAGCTTCGTACAAGTCGTCTCGATCATCTTCTAATCTCTCTTTTGAAATCTCCAAAGGTGCGCTTGGCTCTGGCGTTCCAATACCAACTCTTCCTTCTACTATCACACTATCTTCTGGTGCTTGTATGTCTTCATCTCCAGCATATTCTCTCCCTACTACAAGATTTTCAAACCGGGCTTCAATATTCAGTCCTTCAAAATTTAGCTCATCCCTGACATTTAATGTTCCAACATCCAGCTCTTCATATGCACCATATGGTGCAGGGTAGTATGTTGTAAGGGTTATCTCTTCTGCAATGCTAGAAACACCTATAAATAACATCAAAAATAAGAATACATAGAAAAATCTCAATATTCTTTTCATATACCCTCCTAAAACTGTTTTAAGAACCGAACATCATTTTCATAAAAAAGTCTTATATCATCTATCCCGTGTTTTAACATACAAATTCTATCTATACCCATGCCAAATGCAAAACCGGTATACTCTTTAGGATCATATTTTACAAACTCAAATACTTTTGGATTTATCATACCTGCGCCTAATATCTCAAGCCATCCTTTATGAGAACAAACTCTACAACCTTTGCCTTCGCATATAAAACAAGATATATCGATTTCTGCTGAAGGTTCTGTAAAAGGAAAATAATGCGGTCTAAACCTCATTTTTACATTATCTCCAAAATATTCTTTAGCGAATTTTTCCAAAACGCCTTTTAAATCAGAAAACACAATTCCTTTATTCACCATAAACCCTTCTATCTGATAAAACATAAAGGAGTGACTTGCATCTACTGCATCAGGTCTATAGACTTTGCCAGCGTGAACGATTTGAATGGGAGGTTTTTCCTTTTCCATTATTCTTATCTGTGCGGTCGAGGTCTGACTACGAAGAAGCCTGCCATTTTCAACATAAAATGTATGAAAAGTCTCTCTTGAAGGATGATTCTTTGGGATATTAAGTGCCTCAAAATTATAAAACTCTGTTTCTACCTCAGGGGTTTCAACAGATTTAAACCCCATCTTAACAAATATCTCTATAATATCTTCCATGGTCTTTATAAGAGGGTGTTTATGACCGATTTCTCTGGGGATACCAGGAAGTGTTATATCATTATATTCAAAAAGAGACTGTTCTTCTTCTCTAAAATGCTGCTCTTTTTCCTCGATAAGAGAGGTTATTTTTTTCTTGGCCTCATTTATGAATTGACCTACCTTTGGCTTATCTTTTTTAGCAACATTTTTTATTTTCTTTATAGAACTTGTGATTTCACCTTTTCTTCCAAGGTATTTAACTCTTATTTTTTCAAGCTCTTCAATATTACCTGCATCTAAAACTTCTTTTAGAGCAGTTTTTTCTACACCTTTTAATTTTTCCAGAAGCTTCATTCTATCCCCCTACTTCTCGATATGATATTTTTTCCTAAATTTATCTAAATTACTGTTAGATCCGATTATCACAAATATATCTCCCTGCTTAATAATATAATCTGCCTTTGGTGCCACATTTAATTCAGAACTACCATCTATAGATTTTTCTTTCTTGCGTACTGCAATAATATTAAGTCCGTGCTTTGCCCTTACATCCAGATCTCTTATGGATTTTCCAATGAATTCTTTTGGAGGCACTGTCTCCATTATGCTAAATTCCGGTGAAACCTCTATATGTTCTAGAATAGAAGGTGATATAAGTGAATTTGCAATCCTTGAACCCATGTCCCTTTCAAGGAAAACCACCCTAGTAGCACCGACTCTTTCTAAGACCTTGCCGTGTTCATCTGTAACAGCCCTAGCAACGATATGCTGTACACCCAATTCCTTTAAAATCAAGGCTGTTAAAACAGATGCCTCTAGATTAGTACCGATTCCTACTACTGCCACATCTACGTTCTTTATACCAACTGCCTTGAGGGATTTTTCATCGGTAGAATCTACCTGTACGGCCTCTGTTACAAACTCAGAGACCTCCTGGACCAATTCCTCGTCTTTATCAATGGCAAGCACCTGATGGCCTTTTTCGCTCAATGTCTTGGCAACGCTCAATCCAAACCTACCCAAACCTATTACTGCGAATTGTCTCATAATATCTTCTCCTTTTTATCAACCAACCATTACTTTTTCTTCAGGATATTTATAAAAGACTTTTCGTCCTCTCATTGTAAAAGCCAAGGCAAGAGTCAAAGGGCCGATCCTACCAACAAGCATAGTAATCATAATTAAAAACTTGCCGAATGAACTTAAAATTGGTGTGATACCCGTTGATAATCCTACTGTTCCAAAAGCAGATGTAACTTCAAAGAATATTCTTAAAAAATAATTAGGCATTGCTTCATTTTTTGCCTCAACAAAACTCAAGAGCATGGTAAAACCAACTATCCATACAAGTGCAAGACCTGCTATCAGAACTGCCTTTGTAAAAACTGACTTTGGTATGGTCTTTTTAAAGAGTTGGGCGTTAGATCTATTTCTTATCATGCTCCAGGCACCAGCTAAAAGTACACCTATCGTACATGTCTTTATTCCTCCTCCGGTTGAACCAGGAGATGCACCTATAAACATCATTATTATAAGGAAAAATAATGTAGGACTTGCAAGATTACCTATAGGTACTGTATTAAAACCCGCTGTCCTTGCAGTAACAGACTGGAAAAAAGACGTTAATATCTTATGTTTAAGTCCGAGATCATATAAGATCCTATGATTTTCTACTAAAAAGAAAACACCTGTACCTAATAATATCAATACCAAACTTACACTAACAGCTATCTTTGTCTGAAGGCTAATTCTAGAAAAAAGATGCCTTATGTCTTCTTTTTTTCCTAAAAAGAGTCTTCCAAATACCCATTTAAATACCTTTGGGGCATCTATAAGTACGATAAATCCTATACCACCAACTATGACTAAGCCAGCCATAACAAGATTTACATATGAGTCTTGTCCATATTTTAAAAAGCTAGTTGCGTTAAGAGAAAATCCTGCGTTACAAAAACCAGATATAGCATGAAATATAGAAGGATAAATACTCCCGAACCTATTATATAAAAGGAATGCCCCTATAGCTTCTATGGCAAATGTTATGCCTAATATGTAAAGTATAAGGGTTTTTAGCCCTTCTACGCTATGATGATCTAACGCACCTTTTACAACAACATTCTCGCGTATGGTAAGTTTTCTGCCAAAGACTATTGCAAAAAATGTAGATAAGGTCATTATGCCCAGCCCGCCTATCTGTATAAGAAACAATATTACTAACTGTCCGAACTGAGAAAAATCCTTCCCTGTATCTTTAACAATAAGTCCTGTAACACAAGTGGCACTCGTAGCAGTAAAAAATGCATCCACTGTACCTATAGAAGCGCCCTTGGCAGAACTCTGAGGTAAAGACAAGAGTATAGCCCCTATAACAATCGTTATAAGAAAACTAAATATTACCACCTGAGGCGGTGTTAATCTGCGCATAAGATTTATTTTTTATTTACGCTTTCAACCAATTTTTTAAATGACGCCTTATCGTTAGTCGCAATATCAGAGAGAACTTTTCTATTAAGAATGGACTTTGACTTCTTCATGCATGACATAAACTGGCTATATGATATACCAAGTTCTTTACATGCATTAGAAATCCTCAAAATCCAAAGTCTTCTGAAATCCCTCTTTTTTCTACGACGGTCTCTTGTAGCATAAGCCAAAGCCTTATTCACAGACTCCATTGTAATTCTGTGCCATTTACTTCTTCCGGCCCTTTGACCTTTTGCCATCTTTGAGATTTTTTTTCTGCGTCTCCTTGATGCTGGTCCGTATTTTACACGTGGCATGTTACTCCCTCCTGGTTATTCCTTAGCCGTACGGCAATAACTTCTTTGTGATCTTTCCTAGTAAACCTTCAACAATCGTACTTTTTCTCAACCCGCGTTTGCGGCCAGAAGATTTGCTTGTAAGAAGATGTCTCCTACCTGCCTTACGTCTTTTAAGTTTTCCTTTTTTGGTTAATTTAAAACGCTTTTTTGTTCCTTTATTAGTCTTTAACTTCGGCATGATGTATTCTCCTATAAAATTATTTCTTTGTATTAACCCCTGATCTCGGCATAAAAGTTACCATGATATTTCTTCCTTCTTTGACAGGTGCTTTTTCTGGCTCTCCTATATCTGAAAGATCAGACATCATCCTATCAAGGACCTTTTTGCCAATCTCCGTATGAGCCATTTGTCTACCTCTAAACATCATAGTAATCTTTGCCTTGTCTCCCCTTGTTAAAAATCGTCTTAGATGGTGAAGTTTTACCTGGTAATCATGTTCCTCTATATTAGGTTTTATCTTTATCTCTTTTAAATGTATAGTTTTTTGATGTTTGCGGGCTTCTCTTTCTTTTTTCTCCTGGTCGTATTTATATTTACTGTAATCCATTATACGACAAACGGGTGGACTTGCCGATGATGCCACTTCCACTAAATCAAGATCAAATTCCTGTGCCCTTTGAATGGCATCTTGAGTAGGGACAGTCCCCATCTGTTCTCCATTAGGTCCTATTAATCTGACTTCTCTTACCCTTATCCTCTGATTTACTCTTAGTGGGCGCGCGATAACTACCACCTCCTTAAATTTTTCTAGTTTTAATCTCTTGTTTTACCCTATTTATAAAATCATTTAGTTTTATACTTCCGGCATCACCTTGTTTTCTTGCGCGAAGTGAAACTGTATTATTTTCTTTTTCTCTATCGCCTGCTATCAGCATATAAGGAACTTTTTGTAATTCTTTTTCTCTTATTTTGTACTGGAGTTTTTCATTTCTTTCATCAAGTTCAACTCTTATGCCTTCTTCCTGAAGCATGTTGAAAATTTTTCTTGTGTAGTCATGTACTCTATCAGTAATAGGGATAACTGCGACTTGCGTAGGTGCCAACCACACAGGAAAATTCCCTGCATAATGCTCTATGAGTGTACCTATAAAACGCTCTATGCTTCCTAAAACGACTCTGTGTAACATAACAGGTCTTTCTTTTTTACCGTCTTTTGATACATAGGTTAAATTAAATCTTTCGGGCAAAGCAAAATCACACTGTACTGTTGCACACTGCCATGGCCTACCCAAGGCATCCTTAACCATAATATCTATCTTTGGTCCGTAAAAAGCTCCTTCTCCTTCGTTTACTTCGTACTTCATGTCTTTTGCCTCAAGTGCTTTTTTAAGAGCATTTGTTGCCTTATCCCACATCTTTAGGCTTCCTATATATTTAGGAGGCCTTGTAGAAAGATCTATTTTATAATCAGTAAAACCAAATACCTTCATTGTATCTATTACAAAATCTATAACTCCTTGAATCTCTTTTTCTGTTTCTTCTGGGAGACAAAATATATGAGCATCATCCTGAGTAAAGCCTCTTACCCTTAAAAGACCATGCAGCACACCTGACTTTTCACGTCTATATACATTACCGAGTTCAAAATATCTTATTGGAAGATCTCTATAACTTCTAATCTTTGATTTATAGATAAGCATGTGAGCCGGACAATTCATTGGCTTTATTGCATACTCATCTTTATCAACCTTAAATATATACATATTCTCTTTATAATATTCATAATGACCTGAAGTAACCCATATATCAGATTTTAAGATGTGAGGACCCATTACTATCTGGTATCCACGCTTTAAATGTTCATGCTTTTCATAATCCTCTATCAATGTCCTTAAAAGAGCTCCTTTTGGATGATAAAATACCAGTCCTGGCCCAACATCGTCGTGAAGGCTAAATAGATCTAAATCTTTACCGAGTTTTCTGTGGTCTCTTTTTTTAGCCTCTTCCCTGAGTTTTAAAAAATTCGCCAGTTCATCTTTAGTATTAAAACATGTTCCATAGATACGTTGTAGCATTGGGTTTGTTTCAATCCCATGCCAGTATGCACCTGCAATACTTAAAAGCTTAAAGGCCTTTACTTCACCGGTTGAAGCTACATGAGGACCTTTGCAAAGATCAAAAAACTTTCCATGTCTATATATAGAAACTTTCTTTGTATCAAGATTATTAATTAGTTCAATCTTATAAGGTTCTTTTTTGAATAATTTAAGAGCCTCTTTCTTAGAAATCTCTTCTTTTTTGAATTCTAGGTTTTGTTTTATGATTTTTGACATTTCTTTTTCTATTTTTATAAGGTCTTCAGGGACAAATCCATCTTTTATATCAAAATCATAATAGAATCCATCCTCAATAGAAGGACCTATCCCTAATTTGACTCTTGGGAAAAGTCTCTTAACGGCATCTGCCATTACATGGGAACAACTATGTCTTAATGCATAAAGGTTTTTTGGCATAAATTCTCAATATATTAAAATTTATCTAAATAATAAGCTGTTTCTTTATCTAACCAATTTTTTAACTTATAATTGTGGACCTGGACTCTAGCAATCCCAAATTTTGACCTCTGCCCTTCCACCTTGCTTCTTGTATCAGTATGAGGATAAACTAAAACCTGTGGCTTGGGTATTTTTAAGACTTTCGACCAATAATTTTTTGCTTCGTTCATATTAAATTTTCTGTATAGCTGAACATATAAAGTAAGTTTATCTTTATGTATTCCGCAAATCTCTCTTAAAAATTTGACAAATACCTTCAAAATTCTATAATCTAAATTCGCAAGTTGGATTGAATGTCGATTAGTCCGATGACCCTCTGCGCAATATAACATCAAAGCGCCTATTAACAATCCCTTTTCTTTGCTGTTAAGAATCTTTTTTATTTTAAACGGGTCTCCATTTGGATTTTGTTTTACATAAGAACTTTCACTCTGCGATCTTCTTTTCATTCCATATTTTTTAAACCAATAATAGACTTTTGCGTGACTAACACCTAATTTTTTTGCAATATCCTCCATAGAAAGCTTTTTAATGTTATACAGATAATAAAGTTTATCTTTGTTCATATCTCTAAATGGTGGGCCCAAGAGGATTCGAACCTCTGACCTTCACGATGTCAACGTGACGCGCTAACCAGCTGCGCCATGAGCCCTGTTAAATTGGTGCCGGGAGAGGGATTTGAACCCACACGGCCTTTAGGGCCAACGGATTTTAAATCCGTATCGTCTGCCAGTTCCGACATCCCGGCATATATTTTTTAATTCTTGGAGGCGACGAGCGGGATCGAACCGCTGAATAAGAGCTTTGCAGGCTCTCGCCTTTCCGCTTGGCCACGTCGCCTTAAAAACAAAAACGTGTAACCTTTAGCACTTTGGCTACACGCCTTATCCTAGCGATTATCTCCCTCTAGCTCTACAACCATTGGTGTATCTTAAATACCATAGCTTCTCTATTTTGTCAAGTAAAACCCGCGCTATAAACGCTTTATTTTTATGCTTTATCTCTAGATAATCGCCTGATTTACTGATTATATAGGAGTCTAACTTGTTATCACCAAACAGGTTATGTCTTTTTGTCAACCTATTTGCCACTATAAGATCAAGGTGTTTCTTTTTTAGCTTCAAAAATGATCTTTTTAGCAAATCCTCTGTTTCTAAGCTAAATCCAATAAATAGTTTATCTTTCTTATATCTATATACTTCAGAAAGTATATCTTTATTAGAAATTAGCTCTAGTTGCAACCTTTTTGCCTTTTTTATCTTTTTCTTTATTGTGCGTTTTGGTCTAAAGTCACTTACTGCAGCGCACATTATAAGAGAATCTGCCTTTTTTAATTCTTTCTTAAGAGAAGCTAATAAATCAGATGATGTTTCTACTGAAATAAACTTTTTAACCTTTGGCGGTTTTATTTTAGTAGCACCACTTATAAGTGTAACAGTATGTTTTCTCTTAGAAGCGATTTCAGCTATTTTGTATCCCATATATCCTGTGGATCTATTCGAAATAAATCTTACAGGATCTATTGGTTCTAAAGTTGGTCCGGCTGTAACTATTATCTTAATAGCTTCTTCACCTCTTTTATTATTTGTTCTATATCCTGCAGGTGACCTATGCCTTCAGCTCCGCAGGCAAATTTTCCCTTTACAGGACCTGTAAAATGATACCCTATTTTTTTTAGTTTTTGGATATTTTCCTGTACGATTTTATTTTTATACATCCCTTCATTCATTGCAGGAGCAAATAATAAAGGTGATTTTGTAGCACATATAGTACAAGTAAGCATATCGTCGCATATTCCATTCGCAACTTTACCGATAATGTTTGCTGTAGCGGGTGCTACAAGAATAATATCACTTTTTTCTGCCAAAGATACGTGTTCTACATCCCACTCATCCGGTAATTTAAATAAATCTGAAGTCACGACTCTATTACCTGATATCACCTGAAATAAAATCGGCTTTATAAATTCCTCTGCCTCTTTTGTTAAGACAACATCGACGGATAGACCTCTTCTTTTAAGGCCTCTTATTATATCAAGCGCCTTATAGCAGGCAACACTTCCAGTAACGCCTATAAGTACATTTTTGGTTTTCACTTTTTGGATTTTGATTTTTCTGGTTCGGTTGGTTTATATTTGACTTTTCCCTGGCTTATCTCTTCTAAGGCAATTGTCGAAACCTTTTTAGAATCAGTCTCTACAAGTTTATTCGCACCATTATTCAATTCTATTGCCCTTTTTGCAGCAACCAAAGTAATCTTATAAATACTATCTCCGTTCTTAAAAACTTTTTCTCGTGCCACATATGACATACTCAATTCCTCCCCACTTTACATCTTTCAGCAATAACAATAGCCCTTAAATTTTCAAGTGCTGATTCCAGCACATTATTTACAACAACATAATCATATTTGGATAAATAAGTCATCTCTTTTTTTGCAAGACGCAATCTTTTTGCAACTTCTTTTTTAGAATCTGTTGAACGCCCTACTAGTCTTTCTTTTAACATTGCCATTGATGGAGGCAAAACAAATATATAAACAGCTTTGAACTTCGTTCTTTTTATCTTCATTGCACCTTGTATATCTATATTTAAAAGGACATCTTGTCCCCTATTCACAACGTGTTTTATGTATTTTTTCGGAGTACCATAATATTCATCAAGGACCTTTGCCGACTCTAAAAATTCATTCCTCTTCTTGCGCTTTAAAAATTCCTCTTTATCTATAAATATATAATCCATACCGTCTCTTTCCCCGGCTCTAGGAGTCCTGGTAGTCATGGAAATCGAACGGTTTATCTTTCCTAAAGATTCTACCAGTCTATTACACAATGTAGTTTTACCTGAGCCTGAAGGAGCTGAAACTATAAAAAGTATGCCTTTTTTATTCTTCATTATATTACTCCACGTTCTGGGCCTGTTCGCGAATCTTTTCTATTTCACTTTTCATATCCACAACAAAATGTGAAATCTTTGTAGATCCTATTTTTGAACCAAGGGTATTGATTTCTCTTTGGAGCTCCTGTAATATAAAATCTATTTTTCTACCGGTTTCCTTTGAGGAATTAAGAGAGCTTCTTAAATTAACAAGATGGCTTTTTGCACGAGTTAATTCCTCTGATACATCAGTTTGTTTTGCAAATATAGCAAGTTCTGTCTCTAACCTAGGTCTATCTATATTATAACTATGCCCTTTAAGTATAGATTTTATTTTTGAATCCAATTTAGCCTTATGATTTAAAACAACCTTTGGCGCTAACTTAGAAATCTCCCTTATAGAATTTGTTATTTTACCTATTCTATTTGTAAGATCTCTATAAATAACTCTTCCTTCTTTTATTCTCATTCTATTACAATCTGACAGAGCCTTTCTAACAGCATTTTTAATTACTGGCCATACTAAATCTGGGTCAAGCTCTTTTTCTTCCTGGACAATCACATCTGGAAAAGACAAAAGATGAAATAATTTGATATCATCTTTAAGATTAAGTTTTTTCTTGATCCTAGAAAGCATCTTGTAGTATTTTTCTATTGCTTCGTGATTTATTGTTGTCGGATCAAGATCTTTTTCGCCCTTACGACGAGAAAGTGAAAAATTCACCCTGCCACGTTTTACATCCTTATGGATATAATTCTTCACTCTATCTTCAAGTACGCTTAGACTATTTGGTATCCTTGATGAGATATCAAAATATCTATGATTAAGCGTTCGAATCTCAACAGTAAAATTTCCGAATTTACCATTAGATTCGCCTTTTCCAAAACCTGTCATGCTCTTTATCATAAAATTAATCAGATATCCATTGCATTAAATATCTCGTTGGCTAACCCCGGGCACTGCTTAGATAAAAATGTCTTGCTCGTCTTTATCTGTGAATCTAAGAGTTTTTTTACCTCATCTTTTGAATGATAATTAAAAGGATTTAATTCTTTCAATCTTTCAGGAGATATCCCAGGTATACTTTTTGGGACTAAAACCTTATCACCCCATAAAGGATGAGGTTCGTAGGTAATCTCTCCGCGGGCAGCTTGAAATAAAAATAATTCTGTCTCTTCTATGGTAGGACCAGTACCTCCTACAGGCTTTGTTTTTCCATTTATTTCTTTAAAACGGGGTTTTGGTGCACCATCAACCCAATCATACTCTGCACCAACTCTTCCTGTTGTATTGATAAGATAGATTTCTATAGAACTATCTGTATTTTCTCTATCTTTAATAAAATTGTGAAATCTTTTGACGTGTTCTGCATTAGTTGCGCCCATTGTAAAAGGTAAGCAATACCTAGTTGCATACTTTACTTTTCCTACTCCCTCTCTCCCCTGTGCAGGATGGCCTACAGTTCTACCGTCTGCTAAAACCTTTGCAGCAAAGTCGCTATCCTTTATTTTTAACCAAGCAAAATCAGAAGTGTACCCTGGGCTTACAAATATAGCCATATTTAAAGGTACGCTTGAATCCACAGAACCATCAAAATATCCGGTATCCTTAAGCATAAGGACTGTCCTGGAATTTTGATTAGGTTTCCCATGGTACTGAAGGATCTTTCCTGCAAACGAAACATCACCTGAATCACTCCATTCTGTATTTTCATGTAATGCATTGGGCGATGTAGCTGCTTTATAAATACCTATTTGAGTTTTATCTACATCTTCTGTCTTTGTCCATGAACCTTTTTCAGGGCTTACGACTTGATCTTTAAATACGCCGACTATATCGTCATTTTTAACAGCCTGTTCACTTATAAATTCTGAAGGGTCTATGCCAAAATTCTTTTTAAACGCCTCAGAACTATTTTTATCTACAATATATAATCCGTGTGTTGATTTTCCGCTGCCTGTTAGGCCCCAAACACACATTGCAATGCGTTTTTCCTTACCATCGTTCGTCTTAACAGTAAATTCTTTTAAAGATGCGTGTTCACCTGTACCGCCTCTTTTATATACATGGTATATCCAATGCGAAAGAAAACCTTTTTTTACTTCCCCCTGGTAAGAAGAACCAGTAACTATCGTATAATTATGCTTCGGAAACCTTATTACACGAAGCATGTCTTGTTTTCCAGGGACATTTGGGTTTTCTAAGTAATGTGGTATAAAAAATAACCTTGCATCTGGTTCACAATTTGGATCTCCCTTAAAATTCAACTCCTGCCATCTATGTGCAATATCCGGGAACTGTGGATCGCAATATAATCTAGCTTTCATCTCTGCTTTAGAGCCAGGCTCACCTAAATTTGCATCTATCTGTATCATTGGCTGACATAAAATATGCTCTAATACTCTAAGCATAAGCTGTCTGTGCTCTGGTTTTAATTCCTCGTCGGAATTTACCACTACGCTTCCCTTGGCACTCCTTGCCCAAATATTAGAAGTCCACCCCCAACTCTTATTTTTAAACTGCGTTCCATAAAACTGTGCTCTCTTTAAAAGATCTTTTGGATTATTCTGGATAGGCTTAAGACCTGCAGCTTTTTTAGATTCAATTATCTCATTAAAAATCCTTAAAAAACCATTAATTGTCATATCTTTTGTTGTAAAAGCCATTTTTTCTATTACCTCCATACTTTTTTGTTTTTCTTTTCAATTGACTTTGTTTTTGTTGGATATAAATCTACGATTATATCATCCGGTTCAAACCAGAGTTTGATTTCTCTTTCTGCGTCCTTTTCACTACTAGATGTGTGTAGTGCATTTTCATATATTCCTTTTGTAGTAATCCTACCAAAAGAACCTCTTATGCTGGTAGCATCTGCTTCTTCTGGATTAGTGGAGCCTGCGAGTTCTCGTACTTTTTTTATAGCATCTTCCCCCCAATAAACCATAGCCATAACTTTATGTCTATTATGAAGCTTGCCTTGGATATATTTGACAAGTTCTTTAAAGAATGGCTTATCCTTCATGTGTTTATAATGCTCTTCTGCAAGTTCTTTACTTACTCTAACCATTTTAGCTGCAACGATTTCCAACTTTGTCTCTGAAAGCCGAGTAAGAATATTACCTGTCAGAGACTTTTTAAGACCATCTGGCTTAATAAGAACTAATGTTTGTTGCATCATATTGATTTTAAAAGAGTTAGGATTCTTTCTAAGTCTGAATCAGAGTAGAATTCTATTTCTAGCTTCCCTCCTCTTTTCCCCTTTATAATTTTCACTTTTGTCCCAAATAAATCCCTTAACTTCTCCTCTATAGACCCTAAATTAGGATCCTTTTCTATTACTTTTTTCTTTGAAGGGATAGATATCTTTTTTGCGTATCTCTCTGTGTCTCTTACACTTAGGCCATCTTTTATAACCTTAGTACTAAGCCTCATTTGCCTTGATTCAGTCTCTAAGCCAAGGATTGCTTTTGCATGCCCCATTGAAAGTGTTCCACGTGAAACATATTCTTGGATCTTCTGTGGGAGCTTTAATAATCTCAGGATATTAGCTACAGTAGTCCTATCCTTACCTATAGTATCAGAGACTGCTTCCTGAGTCAGATTAAACTCATCCAAAAGCCTCTTATATGCCTTTGCCTGATCAATTGGGTTTAAATCTTCTCTCTGTACATTCTCTATAATGGATAGCTCTAAAGAATCAAGGTCTGAGACATCCTTAATAATAACTGGGATTTCTTTTAAATTAAGCATCTGAGCTGCCCTAAAGCGCCTCTCTCCTGCAATTAATTCATATCCCCCCTGCTGTTCCCTTACAAGAACAGGCTGTATAAAGCCTTTTTCCTTTATAGAAGTTGCTAATTCCTTTAGGGCGTCTTGACCAAAATCCTCTCTAGGCTGATACTTATTAGCCTTGATCTTCTCTATAGGTATATTCGCAACTGCCTGCCTCACCTTTGATTCAAGGATCTGACCTTGCGTTTGGCTTGATTTTTCTGGGATTAAGGCGTTGAGGCCCCTTCCGAGAACTCTTTTTGCCATTCTTGATCTCCTTCCTTTATTGGCTGGCCTAGGATTTCACAAGCAAGAGATGAATATGTCTTTGCGCCTATTGAATGCTTATCATATATCTCTATTGGCTTGCCAAAGCCAGGAGCTTCACTTAATTTTATGCTCCTTGGTATTACTGTATCAAAGACCTTTTCCTTAAAAAACTCTTTTGTCTCTTTTATTACCTCATTTGTAAGATTTGTTCTATAATCAGCCATTGTTAAAAGACCACCTTCTATTACTAAATCAGGATTCAGGTTCTCACGTACAAGATTTATTGTATTTAATAACTGACTTAGGCCTTCTAAAGCATAGTATTCGCATTGTATAGGTATAAGTACTGAATTAGCTGCTGTAAGGGCATTTATAGTCAAAAGCCCTAAAGACGGGGGTGAATCTATAAGAATAAAATCAAATTCATTATCCAGGCCTTTAAGGGCGTTTTTGAGCCTATATTCTCTATTCATCAAACTTATAAGTTCTATCTCTGCACCAGTAAGGTTTATACCTGATGGTGCTAGCTTAAAATTAGAAGCATGTACATCTTGAAGGATCTCTTGTACAGGGAGATTATCAATCAATACATCATATATATTTTTTTCTAGCTTTGTTTTATCTACCCCCAATCCGCTTGTTGCATTGGCCTGCGGATCAAAATCAATCAATAAAACTTTTTTACCAGTATTTGCAAGATAATACCCTAAATTTATTGCAGTAGTGGTTTTACCAACGCCGCCCTTTTGATTGCAAATGGCTATTATTTTGCCCATTATAACCGTATCATTTTTTTTGTAACTTCTTTTGTACCTTAACTTTAGCTAATCTAGAACCCTGCATGCTAAATAGGCCTTTATTTTCTTCTCTTAAGACCTTGATATCTACTTCTGATTTTTTAAGACCCAATTTATCTAAAGCAATTTTAATTGCTTCCTGAGCAGTCCTTGCTTCGATTTCTATGGAATCTGGTTTTTGTTTAGGATTAGGATCTTTCATTAAGCCTTTCTTAGAGCAAAGAATTGCAAAGAACTTGTTAAAACTGTATTAGTAAGCCAATATAATACAAGCCCTGATGGTAATGAGTAAAAAATAAACCCAAACATGATCGGCATTATTTTAGTCATCATCTTTTGCTGATCTGTCTGAGCAGATGTTCTAGCTTGTGAGAGTTTCTGCTGTACTATCATAGCACCTATCATTAAAATTGGCAATAGATTTATACTGTTACCCAATAGGGGAATGGTAATCGGAAGTGCAAATGCTGCATCTGGCATAGATAAATCCTTTATCCACAAAAAATGTGCACCTTTTAATTCTACTGATCTCATAAGCGTCTGATAGAATGCTAAAAATATCGGCATCTGTAAAAGTATTGGAAAACAACCGCCCATTGGATTTACTTTATGTCGTCGGTAAAGCTCCATCATTTCCTTGTTTACTTTTTGTGGGTTATCCTTATATTGTTGGCGTATTTTTTCCATCTGAGGCTGCAATTCCTGTAGATGGCGCATGGATTTTAAGCTCTTGAATGAAAGAGGAAACAACATCAAGCTCACGCAACCCGTAAGTAAAAGTATCGCCACACCATAATTATGGAATATTCCATAAAAAAATCTCAAGATACTTAAAAGCACCAGACTTATTCCTGTAAATATACCAAAATTCAATGCCTTACCAAAAGATTGATCAACTTTTTCTAATTCATGTGCTTGTGTGGGTCCTATGTAAAAAACTAAATCATAGGTTTTGCTTTCACGGGCAAGGAGCCTTTGGTTATCCACCATAAATCCTACAACAGGGGAACCTTCTATATTTTTTGTGAATGCGCCGCTAGTGATAAAGCTTGGCTTTGCTATTATTGAATAATATTTATTTTTTAAGGCTAACCATTCTATCTTAGCTGTATATAACCTGTTGGGTTTTTTGAAGTTACCGCCTGCTATCTTTTTATATTTACCATCTTTATATAAAACATCTGCTTGGATATATCTTGATTCAAAGACTTCTTTATTGGAGATATTTGATGCTGTTGTGATATCAAAAGAGAGGAGCTGAGGGGAACTAGAATTGTTTGTTATTTTTATAGAAGCAATAGCGCCATATTGGTCTTTGAAAAATCTTATGGATTTTTCTATTGTAAAGTTGTTTTTTCTTGCTGCCAGAGTTGCTGTATCTTCTTTAATTATAAAGGGTTGCATAGATAAGCCTGCTAAAGGGCCCTTGCCTTCTATTGATAAAATACCTGCCTGGTATATGGCATTATTTACAAGATCTATCTGGTGAGTCTTTGGTCTTTTTACTGTTATATTTTTTATTGAGCCACCTATATTTGAGGTAGTAAAATTATAAATATTATTTTTAAATAGCCTGGCTACTTCATTAGAAGGGAGTGGATTTTTGTTAATAAGCGCTTCTTCGGGCTTTTGATAAGATTCTGTAACATGCTGTGTTCCAATGGGTTCTGTATGCATGCCTTGTTCAGAAGTAGGTGTGGGTTTTCCTAAAAACAAGGGATACAATAACATCACCAACACTGAAAGTACTATTGCAAGTAAGAGTCGCTTTTCCATAAATTTTCCTCTAATCTACTGGATCGTAGCCACCGGGGAATAAGGGGTTGCACCTAAAGATTCTTCCAAGACCTTTCAGTATGCCCATAAATACACCCTTACGTTCTACTGCTTCAAGCATATAATTAGAACACGATGGATAATATCTACATTTACGTAACATCAATCCAGATATATAGTTATGATAAAATTTAACGCAATGTTTTAATGTTTTCTTTAAAAACATCTCTCATCTCTTTTTCTAATACAGTGGATTTTGTTGCCTTCTTAATATTGGTGGCAAGAATTACTATATCATAAGAAGTCGGCAGAAGTGCTTTTGTTCTCCTATATGCCTCTTTTAACAACCTCTTAATGGTGTTTCTTAAGACAAGCGTTTTATAGAGGCTCTTTCTAGATGTAAATGCAACTCTATTTATATGAGAATCAGCGGTTTTATTCTTTAACAAAAATACTGTTATTGACTTGCGCTTGAATGGTACGCCTTTATCAAAAACGTCTTTTATTAAAGAACTCTTTTTAAGCCGCTCTTTCCTTGTGAAGGAATTTGTCTTCATCAAGCAGCAAGCTTCCTCTTGCCTTTTTGTCTTCTGCGTCTTAATACAGCTCTGCCCTTAGATGTGCGCATCTTTCGTCTAAAACCATGTTTGCGCTTTCGTTTTAAAAGGCTTTTTGGGGTAAGATGTTTTTTCACGGAGATGCCTCCTTGTAAGTGAGTTATTATAACATATTGGGTTTTATCGTCAAGACAAAAAATTTCTCTTGATAAGATTATTCGCGGCTGATATAATGTGTGCCACTTATGGCTGTTGACTTATCTAATATCTGGGATAATATTTTAGACTATACAAAGAACGAGATAGGCCAGAGGGCTTTTGAAAATTGGTTCACTCAGACCCGTCTCGATTCGATTACAGAAGATAGTCTCGTGATAGAAGTGCCTTCTAATTTTTTCAAGGATTGGATCTACGATCATTACCGAGATATACTAAATATTGCCGTGCTTAAAACTATCGGCAAGGTAATGCCAATAAGTTTCGAGGTGAAACCGCCCGCTAACACAGAAGAAACATCCATCACAAAAAAAATAATCTCTCCTGAAAGAAGCGTACAGAAAAAACCTTTTTACCTAAACCCAAAATATACCTTTGAAGGTTTTGTAGTAGGCCCGTCAAATAGATTCGCTCACGCAGCAACAATGGCAATAGCTGAATCTCCTGCAAAGGCATACAATCCTTTGTTTATCTATGGGGGTGTGGGACTTGGAAAGACCCATCTTATGCAGGCTGCTTGTCATTATGTGGGCCAGATGCATAAAAATTTAAAATTATGTTACATCTCCAGCGAAAGCTTTACCAATGAACTAATAAATGCAATCCAACATAGAACCACTCCTAAATTCAGAGAAAAATATAGAAATGTCGACGTATTATTGATAGATGATATCCATTTTATAGCCGGTAAGGAAGCGACCCAGGAAGAATTCTTCCACACATTCAATGCACTTTATGACGCACATAAACAAATAGTCTTATCCAGTGACCGCACGCCCAAGACTATCCCAGGGCTTGAGGCAAGGCTCGTTTCAAGATTTGAATGGGGGCTTGTTACAGACGTTCAACCCCCTGACTTGGAAACCAGGATAGCCATACTCAGGAAGAAGACTGAAAAAAATTCCGTCTTTTTACCAGAAGATGTCATGTATTTTATAGCTGAAAGAATAAAAACAAATATACGGGAACTCGAAGGGGCAATTATAAAAGTCATAGCCTATGCATCTTTGGAAAATAAAAAAATATCAGTGGATCTTGTTAAGGATGTCTTAAAAGATGTATTATTTGGAGAAGAAAAAAAGATATCCATAGACCTTATCCAGAAAAAGGTGGCCAGTTACTTTGATATAAAGACATCTGACATGAAGGCCAAAAAAAGAAATAAACAAATCGCTTATCCAAGGCAAGTTGCCATGTACCTATCAAGAGAGCTTACAAACGCAACGCTGCCTGATATAGGAGAGCGTTTTGGGGGGAGGGATCACTCTACAGTAATACATGCTTATGACAAAATACAGAAAGATTTAAAGAAGAACCAAAATGTGAAGAACTTGATAAACCGTCTGATGTTGGAGATAAATAGTTAGTTTTGTGGATAAATTGTATTTTTTTGTGGATTATTTTTGTTACATAACTATAATTAAGTAGTAAGGTTTTAGAGTTTTCAACATATCAACATTACATATTACTAATACGGCTATTTGAATTTCAAAAAGATAATAATAAAACCCTAAAGATGTGAACAGCTTGATGGAGGAATTGTTATGAAGATAAAGATATTAAAAAATGATCTTGTAAAAAACATTCAGAATGTACAAAATGTAGTATCTTCAAGAACAAGCTTACCTATACTTTCAAATGTAC
This sequence comes from uncultured Planctomycetia bacterium, assembly GCA_964566255.1. Classification (GTDB taxonomy): domain Bacteria; phylum Omnitrophota; class Gorgyraeia; order Gorgyraeales; family Gorgyraeaceae; genus CAZMID01. The sequence continues at coordinate 56,332 of CAZMID010000005.1, forward strand.
TGGTAGAATCAGAAAGAAATGGGGTAAGGCTAACAGGAACAGATCTTGATATAGGCATATCATCAGCTTTTATATCAGAGGTAGAAGAAGATGGTTCTATCACTATACCAGCAAAGAGATTTAATGATATCGTAAAAGAATTACCAGATGAAGATGTTTTGATAACCACAATGAAGAATAACTCTATGACAATAAAGTGCGGAAAATGTTTTTTTAAGATATTAGGTTTGCCAAAAGAAGACTTTCCAAAACTCCCAGAGTTTAATGTAGAACCACACATCACAATAAACCAGGGTATTTTAAAAAAGATGTTAACTATGACATATTTTTCTATGTCACATGATGAAACCAGATATGTTTTAAATGGGGCACTGTTTTTATTTAAATCAAACCAGTTAATTATAGTAACAACGGACGGAAAAAGATTAAGCTTTGTTAAAAAAGATATAGGCAAGGAAGTTCCTTCCAAATCTATAATAGTTCCTTCAAAGACTATATATGAATTAAACAGGGTCTTAAAAGATGAGGGGGAAGTAAAAATAACCCTTAGTGAAAACCAGATAAGATTTGAATTGGAAAATATCACCCTTATATCCAGGCTTATAGAAGGGGAGTTTCCTAATTACGAACAGGTTATACCAAAAGAGGCAAAGGAAAAAATAACTATAGATAGGAATCAGTTCTTGTTGGGGGCAAAAAGGGCCGCATTATTGACAACACAGGATTCTCAATCTATAAAAATAGATGTTACAAAAAACAGGATGAGCATCTCAAAGACAAATCCTAATATAGGTGAGACAAAAGAAGAGATAGAAGTTAATTATAAAGGCCATGATATAACAGTGGGGTTTAACCCAGGGTACTTGATAGATGCCCTTAAGGTATTACCAAAAGATGAAGTAGATATAGAAATCACAGGTCCTGATAAGCCAGCTGTTATAAGAATAGAAGATTGGTATACCTATTTAGTGCTTCCTATGCAGCTTACATAATGAGAAAGAACAAGAAGCAAATAGAAGATATAAAAGGCATACTAAATAAAGTAATAGGCGGCATAGAAACAAAAACTCGCGGCAAAAAAGAAAAGATCTTAAATGTATGGCAGGGGATTGTAGGTAAAGACGCCTCTAGCCATTCAAGGCCTGCAAGCATAAGGCGGAATATTTTAACAATAGAAGTTGATAGTTCTACATGGTTTTATAGCCTTAATTTAAAAAAGAAGAGCATATTAAAGGATATAAATAGAGAGTTAGGCGAAGATAAAATAGAAGACATTAGATTCAGAATGGGGGATATAACTTAAGTGGCAAAATCAAAAACACAAAAACCCACAAGCAAAGATAAATATGATGCTCGGACAATACAGGTCCTAGAGGGCTCAGAGGCAGTAAGAAAGCGCCCAGCTATGTATATAGGTGATATCTCTATGCGAGGGCTTCATCACTTAGTCTATGAAGTGGTGGATAACTCTGTAGATGAGGCAATGGGCGGCTATTGTCAGAATATAGTTGTTACTGTGCATGTGGATAATAGCGTGACTGTATCTGATGATGGCCGCGGTATCCCTGTGGACATGCATAAGACACAGAAAAAACCAGCTGTTGAAGTAGTTTTAACCACACTACATGCAGGTGGAAAGTTTGATCACCGTTCTTATAAGGTATCAGGGGGCTTGCACGGCGTAGGAGTAAGCGTTGTAAACGCATTAAGCGAATGGTTAGAAGTAGAGATAAAAAGAGACGGCAAAGTTTACCACCAGGAATATGAAAAAGGCAGGACCGCATCAAAGCTTACTGTTGTTGGAAAGGCAAAGTCAACCGGTACATCCGTAACTTTTAAAGCCGATAATGAAATCTTTAAAGGGACGCTGGAATATTCTTTTGAGACGCTTTCTAATAGGTTAAGGGAACTGGCATTTTTAAATAAAGGCCTTAAGATAAAATTAAAAGATGAAAGAAAAGATAAAGAAGTAGAGTTTCAATTTTCTGGTGGGATTATATCTTTTGTAGAGCACCTAAACAGAAATAAAACCCCATTACATAAAAAAGTTATTTATTTTTCAGGAGAAAAAGATGGGGTTTCTTGTGAAATTGCACTTCAATATAATGATGGATATTCAGAGAACATATTCACATTTGTGAATAACATAAATACTATAGAAGGCGGCACTCACTTAAGCGGCTTTAAGTCAGCTCTTACAAGAACAGTGAATCAATATTGTAAGAATAAAAATATGCTTAAAGCCTCGGATGTTGCGATCTCCGGGGATGACATAAGAGAGGGAATAACTGTTGTTATAAGTGCAAAGGTTCCTAATCCACAATTTGAAGGGCAGACCAAGACAAAACTTGGTAATGGCGAAGTAGAAGGAATAGTTGCTTCCATTGTAAATGAAAATCTATCTTCATTTTTTGAAGAACATCCTTCTGTTGCAAATAAGGCTATTGAAAAGGCAATACTTGCAGCCCGCGCAAGAGAAGCTGCCAGAAAAGCAAGAGAACTTACCAGAAGAAAAGGGGCATTAGAATCAATGTCTTTACCAGGAAAGCTTGCTGACTGCTCTGAAAGGGATGCAAGCCTTTGTGAGCTCTATATCGTAGAAGGAGATTCAGCAGGTGGCTCTAGTAGGCAGGGTAGAGATAGACGTTTTCAAGCAATCCTTCCTATAAAAGGAAAGATCTTGAATGTAGAGAAAGCAAGACTTGATAAAGCTCTGAGCAATGAAGAAATAAGAACTATTATAAGCGCATTAGGTACAGGTATTGGCAATGAATTTGACATTGCTAGATTAAGGTATCATAAAGTTATTCTTATGTGCGATGCTGATAGCGATGGTTCTCATATTAGAACACTTCTTTTAACCCTATTTTTTAGGCAGATGCAGCAGCTAGTGGAACAGGGTCATGTTTATATAGCCCAACCCCCTTTATATAAGGTAAAAAGAGGCAAACGTGAAGAATATATAGATACAGAAAAAGACATGAATAACTTCCTCTTTGACCTTGGAACTGAAGGGCTAAATCTTACCCGCTCAAAGGATAAAAAGGCATTTAAGGACAAGCAATTAAAGGAGCTTTTAAACCTCGTAGCAGGCTTTGAAAGGCTCGCAGGAGCTTTAGAGAAGCGTGGAGTGAAACTGTCAAAATACATAGGTTTTAGGCATAAGAAGACCAAAAAACTACCTGTTTTTATGGTCAAAGTGGAGCAAGTTACCCAATTTCTCTATGATAACGATGAGTTGGCAAAGGCCATAAAGAAGCTCGAAAAGGAGTTTGGTAAGGATGTAGAAATAGGTGAAAAAACAGGCCATGTTACTGAGTTTTACGAAGCAAGGGATATGGAGAAGATTATTGATAAAATAGCCAAGATGGGCTTTGAAATTGAGCAGGTTTTTGATGTAACTTCAACTGGGAAGAAAAAGCCCTTTAAGATTACATCAGAAGATGATATAAAGGAACTTGATACCTTAAAGGAATGCCTTGATTATGTGAGAGAGATCGCAAGAAAAGGCCTTACGATACAAAGATATAAAGGTCTAGGAGAAATGAATCCTTCGCAGCTCTGGGAAACAACCATGAATCCTGATACGCGCACTCTTTTAAAGGTAACATTAGAGGATGCTGTTGAAGCAAATGAGATGTTTACAATACTTATGGGGGACCAGGTAGAGCCCAGAAGAAAATTTATAGAAGACCACGCATTAGAAGTAAGGAATTTAGATATTTAGACGAGGTATAAATGTACGCTCAGAATGAAAAATTAATACCAGTATATATTGAAGATGAAATGAAGAATTCCTACATCACTTACGCCATGAGCGTAATTGTAGGAAGAGCTCTTCCTGATGTTAGAGACGGTTTAAAGCCAGTTCATAGAAGAATACTTTATGCAATGAGAGAACTGGGTCTTGAACATAGTAAACATTATAAAAAATCTGCAAGAATCGTTGGAGAATGCTTGGGTAAATATCACCCACACGGTGATACAGCAGTGTATGATTCTCTTGTAAGGATGGTTCAGGATTTTTCATTGAGATATCCTCTTATTGACGGCCAAGGAAACTTTGGTTCAGTCGATGGTGATGCAGCAGCAGCAATGAGATATACTGAAGCACGAATGGCTGCAATAGCAGATGAATTACTTTCTGATATAGATAAAGATACAGTAGAATTTACTCCAAACTTTGATGAAACACTTGAAGAGCCAGTTGTTTTACCGTCGAGACTGCCAAATCTATTGGTAAACGGCTCAAGCGGTATCGCAGTTGGTATGGCTACTAATATCCCGCCCCATAATCTTACCGAGATAGTGGATGCAGTAGTAAAAGTTATTTCAGAACCAGGGGTTTCTCTTAAAGATTTGATGAAGATTGTAAGGGGGCCTGATTTTCCAACAGGTGGGATTATTTGCGGAAGAGAGGGCATAAAACAGGCCTATGAAAAAGGAAGAGGCTTATTAAAGGTACATGCAAAGGCCGCTGTAGAGTCACAAAAAGGCAATAAAGAATCAATAGTTATAACAGAAATCCCTTATCAGGTAAACAAATCAAAACTTATAGAAAATATTGCGAATTTAGTGCAAGACAAAAAGATAGAAGGGATTTCTGACATAAGAGATGAGTCTGATAAAGAAGGTATGAGGGTTGTAATTGATTTAAAACGCGACCAGAATGCCCAGGTAATCCTGAATCGCTTATATAAAAAGACTCAGATGGAAACAACCTTTGGTATTATCATGCTTGCTCTTGTCGACAATAAACCAAAGGTTTTAAATCTAAAAGAAATCCTGGAATTATACATAAAACATAGAGAAGAGATTGTAAAACGCAGAACACAATTTGAATTAAATAAAGCAGAAAGAAGAGCCCATATATTAGAAGGTCTTAAGATAGCGATAGATAACCTTAATAAGATTATAAAAACAATCAGAGAATCAAAAGATTCTAAAATAGCAAAAGCCGCTCTTATGAAAAATTTTGATTTGAGCGAACTTCAGGCTCAGGCTATTTTGGAAATGCAATTACAGCGTCTTACAGCCCTTGAAAGAGGGAAAATAGACAAAGAATACCTGGAACTAATAAAAAAGATAGAATTGTATAAATCTATTTTAAAGAGCGAAAAGAAAATCCTAGAAATCGTAAAGAATGAAGCCTTAGAAGTAAAGAAAAAATACGGTGATGAACGCCAAACAGAAATCGTTGCCAAGTTTGAAGAGATGGAAGTAGAAGATTTAATTGCAGAAGAAGACGTTGTTATTACTATAAGCCATGCTGGTTATATAAAACGCCTTCCAGTCGGTTCTTATAGACGTCAGCGTCGGGGAGGAACAGGTGTAACTGGTATAGACATGAAGGACGAAGACTTTGTAGAACATTTATTTATTGCCTCAACTCATGAATATATATTATTTTTTACAAACAAAGGTAGGGTTCATTGGTTAAAGGTTTATGAAATCCCTCAGGCCTCAAGCCGTGCAGCTAGAGGTAAGGCAATAGTAAATATGTTGCAGCTTTCACAAGGAGAGAAGGTTTCTTCTTATGTAAGAGTAAAAGAATTTAAGGAAGGAAGCTTTCTTGTAATGGCAACCAAAAATGGCCTTATAAAAAAGACAGATTTAATGGCTTATGCAAACCCAAGAAAAGGCGGTATTGTAGGAATTAGTATCGAAAAAGATGATGAATTAATAGAAGTTTTATTAACCGACGGCAAACAAGAAATCCTACTTGCTACAAATCAAGGTAAGGCTATTAGATTTTTAGAATCTCAAGTCAGAGATATGGGTAGATCTGCAAAAGGCGTAAAAGGAATTGGTCTTGCCAAAAAAGATAGAGTAATTGCCATGGGTATTGCCAGAAAAGATTCTACAGTTCTTACAGTTACTTCGCAAGGATTTGCAAAACGTACAGCAATTGCTCAATATAGAAAACAGTCTCGAGGAGGGAAAGGAATAAAGAATGTAAGCGTCACTAAGAAAAACGGCGAGGCAGTAGGATTAAAGACAGTGACTGATAAAGATGAGATAATGGTTATAACCGAAAAAGGTATGATTGTCCGCTGTGCTGTAAAAGATATCCGCACTACTGGTAGAGGTACGCAGGGCGTGCGCATAATAAAGCTTGATTCAGGCGACAGAGCTGCATCTGTTGCTAGAGTAGTTCCAGAAGAGGAAGAATAATTTTCGTCCCCATCGTCTAGTCTGGCCTAGGACATCAGATTTTCGATCTGACGACACCGGTTCGAATCCGGTTGGGGACGCCACGTTCTAATACACGGTGCAAAAAAAACTAGGAAAGAAAAAATCACATAGAATATTTAGAATGAGTAAAGTAAGGGCCTATCTATTGATAAAAAGCATCAAAAAACAGCTGAGAGAGCAGGAAAGACGTATTAAGACCAAAAGAAGATAACTCTTTCTCATCTTTAACTTTCCTCTTTACAAAACCCTACCTAACTTGTATAATAACTGCGTTATGCGAAAAAAGGCCAGACGTATAAAAGTACGTAGGTCTTGGACTCTCAATCCTAAGACTAGGATAAAAAAGAGCAAAAAGAAATATTCCAGAAAAAACAAGAAAAAGGCGGTAAGAGATGAAGTTAAAATTTGGGCTTCCAAAGGGTAGCTTACAAGATGCTACTGTAAGGATGTTTAAAAAAGCAGGCTTTAATATATCTATATCATCTAGAAGTTATTTTCCGTCTATAGATGATAAAGATATAGCCCCTTATCTTTTAAGGGCACAGGAGATGGCCAGGTACGTTGCTGACGGTGCGCTCGATTGCGGCATTACAGGCAGGGACTGGACCAACGAAAGCGGTAAAGACGTAATAGAGGTCTCAGAACTTATCTATGGCAAGCAAGGTCTGCGTCCTGTTCGTTGGGTTCTAGCTGTACCTAATGATTCAAAGATTAAAAGTGTGAATGACCTCAGAGGAAAAAGAGTTGCAACAGAACTTGTAAGCGTTACAAAGGCATATTTTAAGAAGAAAAAAATAGATGTTGATATAGAATTCAGCTGGGGTGTGACAGAGGCGAAGGTAGCAGCAGGTCTTGTAGATGCCATAGTAGAACTTACTGAGACAGGGGCATCTTTAAGGGCGAATAACTTACGTATAATTGATACAGTGTGTGAATCTACCACAGTTATAGTTGCAAATAAAAGTTCCTGGAAAGATAATTGGAAGAAGGAAAAGATGGAAAGTATCGCCCTTCTTTTAAAAGGCGCAATTGCTGCAGAAGAAAAAGTCGGCCTTAAGATGAATGTAGAAGAAAAGAATCTAGATAGAGTGATTTCCATTCTGCCTGCCATGAAAAAACCTACCATATCAAAACTTTCTCAAAAGGGGTGGTGTGCGATAGAGACAATGGTAGATGAAAAAATAGTCCGTAATATTATCCCAAAATTAAAACAAAAAGGCGCTCAGGGGATCATAGAATATCCCTTGAATAAAGTGATTTCTTGATAATAGGAGGAAGGTAATATGCCTTGTGGCAGAAAGAGAAAAAGAAGAAAGATATCAACTCATAAAAGAAAAAAAAGACGTAGAAGAGATAGGCACAAGAAGAGAAATAGATAGCTTTTAAAAGATTTATACATCAGTGACAATAACTTTGAAACCCTTTTTAACATTGGCCCTTATCGGGATACTGACTTTAGAGATCTCAGGTTGTGTAGCTACGCCTAAACTCAAAAAGAAAGCTCTGCGTAGTCCCTCCAAAGAAATCTTAAAGATAGCTAAAGAAAAACCCCATCATTCAATATCGCCCAAGGCCTATGCCCATTATTCAATGGGGATGATATATGATAATGAGGGTAAACTCGCTGAAGCCCTAGAAGAGTATCTTAAGGCAATAGAGTTTGATCCTAGCGCAGGACAAGTTTATTATAGATTAGGCGCAAATTATCTAAAATCAGGTAGAGTAGAGGAATCGATTTCTACGCTTAAGAAATCAATCGAGCTTGATAAAAAAAATGCACAGGCCCGATTTCTTCTTGCACTTATTTATACTTCTCAGAAGAGGTATGATGAGGCAACAAAGGAATACGAAGAGATCTTAAAGAGTGAGCCAAGTGATTTGGCTACACTTACGTCTTTAGCAGATCTTTATATCCTAGGCCAGGATTTAGACAAGGCCATAGAGATATACGAAAATCTTCTAAAAGAAAAGCAAGATTCCCCTCTCATACATTTTAATTTGGGCATAGTTTATGCGAGGGCTTCAAGACTTGAGGATGCAATAGATGAATTTACAAAAGCAAAAGATCTAAAGCCTGATTATCTGGAAGCGCATTTGGCGCTTGCAGTGCTCTTTGAAATAACCGGTAAACCTGAAAGCGCAATAGATAGCTATAAAGAAGCGCTTAAGATGGATCCTGTAAATACAAGACTTTACCGTCATCTGGCCCAACTTTATTTCCAGACGAATGATATAGATTCATCGATTCAGCAGTATAAACTTTTATTAAAATTAGATCCAGAGGATCTTGTTGCACATATAGAGTTGAGTTATATCTATGTTGCAGGTTCAAGAATAGATGATGGCATAGAAGTTTTAAAAGAGGCCCTTTTATTAGAAAAAAGAGAACAGGATATTTATGTAGCATTGGGTTTTTGTTACAGTGAAAAAGGAGATAAGAAGCTAGCTATAGACAGTTATAAAAAGAGCATCGGAATAGATCCATTAAATCCAAAGACGCATTTTTATCTGGGTGCGATACTTGAAGAGATAGGAGAAGAAAAAGAAGCCATAGAGGCCTTAAAGAAATCCCTAGAATTGAATCCTGACGATCCTGAGGTATTGAATTATCTTGGGTATATATATGCAGAGATAGATGAAAATCTTGATGAGGCAGATTCGCTTGTTAAAAAGGCCCTTGAGATAGATCCAACTAACGGTGCTTATATAGATAGCCTTGGATGGATTTATTACAAAAAAGGCATGCTTGAAGAAGCAAAGATAGAGATAGAAAAAGCAAAAGAACTTATTGGGGATGATCCTGTGATCTATGACCATCTCGGGGATATTTATTTAAAAATAGGTGTTTTGGATAAGGCTAAGGAGGCCTGGGAAAAATCATTAGAACTTAAAAATAGTGACGAGGTTAAAAAGAAATTAACCACATTAAATACCAATGAATAAAAAACCTGATATTAAAAAATTAGAAAGTATCGCAAGAGAAATCCGCAGGGAAATCTTAAAGATGCTTAGTTGTGCTGGCTCAGGACACACCGGCGGGTCTTTATCAATGGTAGAGCTTTTAGTGGGATTATATTTTTACAGATTCAAATGCGATCCTAAAAAACCTCTTTGCGATACACGGGATGTATTTATACTTTCAAAGGGTCATGGATGCCCTGCGTTATACGCAGTGCTTGCAAAGATGAATTTTTTCAAAGAGAAAGAATTATGTACCTTAAGAAAATCTGGTACCAGACTTCAGGGGCATCCACAGATGGGACTTCCTGGCGTTGAGGTATCGAGCGGTTCTTTAGGTCAGGGGCTTTCTATTGCAAATGGATTTGCGCTGGCTGCAAGATTAAATAAAGATCCCAAGAGGATCTATTGTCTGATGGGGGATGGAGAGCTGGATGAAGGCCAGATATGGGAAGCAGCCCTTACATCAGCACATTATAAATTAGATAATGTATGCGGGATAGTGGATTACAATAAATTTCAGATAGATGGTAGGACCGAAGAAGTAAAAAACCTTGAACCCCTAAAGGATAAATGGCAGGCATTTGGCTGGGAGGTTTTAGAAATAGACGGCCATAACCTTAAAGACGTTATTAGTGCCTATGATAAGGTAGACACGATTAAAGAAAGGCCTACAGTTATCCTTGCTCATACAGTAAAAGGTAAAGGTGTTTCATTCTTTGAGAATCAAAATAAATATCATGGTGTAGCTCCTAGCAAAGAGGAATTAGAAAAGGCTCTAAAGGAATTAGAAGGATGAGTATAATGGATAAACTTCCAACAAGAGATGGTTTTGGTAAAGGCGTAGTAGAGCTGGGAGAAAAAAGAAACGATATAGTTGTCCTTTCAGCAGACTTAACAGAGTCTACACGTGCAGGATGGTTTAAAAAGCAATTCCCTGAAAGATTTTTTTCAATGGGCGTTAGTGAACAGGATATGATTTCAACGGCTGCAGGATTTGCCCTTTCAGGAAAGATTCCTTTTGCCTGTACATTCGGAGTTTTTGCTGCAGGGAGGGCTTGGGATCAGGTAAGGGTCTCAGTTGCATACATGGATTTAAATGTGAGAATAGTCGGTACCCACGGAGGTATATCAGTAGGAGAGGACGGGCCTACTCATCAGGCAGTAGAAGAGATTGCCCTTATGAGGGTCCTACCTAATATGACTGTTATTGTCCCGTGCGATGCCTTGGAAGCAAAAAAAGCAACTATTGCAAGTGCTTCTTACAAAGGCCCTATCTATTTTAGGCTCGGCAGGAATAAAATCCCTGTTATTACTAAAGAAAAAGATGTTTTTGAAATAGGAAAGGCTGTTACATTAAAAGAAGGAAAAGACGTTACTATTATAGCTTGTGGTTGTGAAGTATACGAGGCACTTTTAGCACATGATATCTTGAAAAAAGACAATATAAGCGCCCAAGTTATAAATCTGCATACTTTAAAGCCAGTTGATGAAAAAGCGATTATATCAGCGGCTAAAAAGACAGGCGCCATTGTTACAGCTGAAGAACACACAGTAATGGGAGGCTTGGGTAGTGTTGTAAGTGAAGTGCTTACCCAAAATTTTCCAGTTCCAATAGAATTTATAGGCGTAAAAGATAGGTTTGGAGAATCAGGTGCTCCAGACGAACTTTTCAAGATATTTGGGCTTACAGCACAAGATATTGCATCCTCAGCAAAAAAGGTTATTGCTAGAAAAAAATAGTCTATGCAAGGCCTCAGGGTATATGCCCCTGCAAAACTGAATTTATATCTGGATGTTTTAGACAAAAGACCCGACGGTTATCATAATATAAAAACGCTCTTTGAAAAAATAGATTTAAAAGATGAAATTGAAATAATAAAAAAGCCAAAAGGGATAAATGTAAGAGTAGAACCTAAATCTTTATGCCCCGAAGGTAAAGATAATATTGTCTATAAGGCAGTAGAAAGCTTGTTGAAAGAATCAAAGGCTGATTTAGGCTTTGATGTGATTATCAAGAAAAATATACCTACCGGCAGTGGCTTAGGAGGAGGTTCTAGTGATGTGGCTAGTGTATTACGAGCTATAAATGAAAACTTTGATTTAGGTATATTACCTAAAAGACTTTTTCATATAGCTAGCCTATTAGGAAAAGACGTCCCATTTTTTATGTTGGATACATCTTTTGCAATGGCACAACTAACAGGTGAAGATTTGGAAACAATCGAAACAGATACTTCTTTTTTTCATATTGTAGTAAAACCAGACGTATCTATTTCAACAAAATCGATGTATAAAAGATTAGACAAACTTCATAGAGAGCCTAGAAGGAATGGCTTAGAGGCAATAATCCCTGCCATTAAAAATAAAGACCTGAAGTTGTTAAAAAAGACTTATTACAATGTCTTTGAAGAGGTGTTGAGTGATAACGCCCAATATATAGAGGAAATGAAGTCTTTATTATTGACTTCAGGGGTAGATAGGGTATTTTTATCCGGGAGCGGCTCAGCTTTATTTTCTACATTTAAAGAAAAAGCTGATGCAATGAAGGTACTAGAACGTCTCCCGAAAAAACAAGGCATGGATGTATTTTTGGCAACAACTTACAAAGGAGGCATCTATGGAGATAACCGAGGTAAGGATATTTCCTAAGGAAGGGCTGAATAACAAGCTAAGGGCATACGCCACTATAACTATTGACAATGCCTTTGTCGTCAGAAACATCAAGGTTATAGAAGGAAGAGAAAATCTTTTTGTAGCGATGCCATCGCGCAAAATGAAAGAAAGTTGTCCAAAATGCAATCATAAGAATGAAGTAAGAAGCAAGTTCTGTAACGAATGCGGCTCTAATATACCTAACAAGGTTATAGAGTCTACTGCGCCAAATGCCCAACATGATGCCAGACAATCAGAACATAAGGATATTGCCCATCCTATAAGTGTTCAGTGTAGAGAGTATATCCAGAAGAAGGTCTTAGAATCTTACGAGGTCGAGAAGAATAAAAAGGTAGCACAGATATAACAAAGAATTGCCTGGTAGTGTAATGGTAACACATCAGCTTTTGGAGCTGAGTTTCCTGGTTCGAGTCCAGGCCAGGCAGCCAAGTTTTGAATAAAAATTTATGTCTATGAAAAATATCGCTGCAATAATATTAGCTGCAGGTGAGGGAACGAGGATGAAGTCCTCAAGACCAAAGGTGTTACACTCTATCTGCGGCAAGTCAATGATAAGACATTCTATAGATTCTATAAATTCTATCGGCATAAATAAAATCTTAGTAGTTGTAGGACACCGAGGGGATTTAGTTAAAGATAGTTTACCTGGATTTAACTGTGTTAAACAGGATAAGCTTCTTGGAACAGCTGATGCTGTATTAAAGGCAAAAGGAATTTTATTAAAAGATAAAAAAATAGATTCGGTTTTAATAACATACGGTGATGTGCCACTTCTAACGCCTGAGACAATGAAAAAAATTATACAGAGACACTATTCTAGCCGTTCAGATTGTACGCTTCTAACGTCTAACTTGAAAAATCCTACTGGTTATGGCCGAGTTTTACGCTCAGGGAATGAAAAAATATCAAAGATAGTAGAGGAAGTGGATGCCTCAATATACGATAAGGTGATAGAAGAGATCAATGTAGGGGTATATTGTTTTAATAAAAGCCTTCTTTTCGAAGCCATTGAAAGGATACGTCCAAATAACAGAAAAAAAGAATATTACCTTACAGACGCAATAGAAATCTTATCAAAATCCAATGCATTGATAGATTCTGTATCCACAGATGACCCTGAAGAGTTTCTTGGGGTTAATACAAGGACCGATTTGATTAAGGCAGAGGCTGTTATAAGGCGTAGGATATTAACTAATATTATGCAGAAGGGAGTAAGCGTTATTGACCCAACAAACACCTACATAGAAGATGGTGCAGAGATAGAAAAAGACGCAGTAATATATCCCTATACTTTTATAGAGAAGGGTGTTAAAATAGGCTCAAACTGCAGCATAGGCCCATTTGCCCGCCTCAGAACAGGCACTGTAATAGATAAAGAAGCCAGTGTGGGTAATTTTGTGGAGATAGTACGCTCTCATATAGGTAGAGACACCAAAATAAGGCATCAGTGTTATATTGGTGATACTATAATAGGTAAGCGTGTCAATATAGGAGCAGGCACTATTATTGCAAACTATGACGGTAAGCGTAAGCACAAAACTGTCATAGAGGATAATGCATTTATAGGAACAGGTACTATTTTGATAGCGCCTGTTAAGATAGGAAAAGGTGCGGTAACTGGTGCGGGGAGTGTCGTCACTAAAAATAAGAATGTTCCAGCAGGCAAGACTGTTGCCGGGATACCGGCAAAAGCACTAAAAAGGGGGAAGAAAAGATGAATAGGACTGCTGCTATTTTTACAGGTAATTCTAATCCTCAGCTAGCAAAAGAGATTGTTAAATATCTGAAGATGCCTCTTGGGAAGGCTAATGTAGAGACGTTTCCCGAAGGCGAGACAAGTGTAAAGATAGAAGAAAACATTAGAGGTAAGGATGTTTTTATTGTGCAGTCAACATGCCCTCCTCCAAATCAGAACATGATGGAGCTTTTGATTCTAATAGACGCAGCCAGACGTGCATCTGCAAAAAGGATTACAGCAGTTCTTCCTTATTTTGGATACGCAAGGCAGGACAGAAAAGATCAGCCAAGAGTCCCTATAACAGCAAAGTTAGTTGCAAATTTACTTACTACAGCCGGCGCAGATAGAATTTTAACAATCGATCTACACGCAGGTCAGATACAGGGATTTTTTGATATACCACTAGATCATCTTTTTGCAGTAAACGTATTTGTAGATTATTTTGAAAAATTTAAGATTAAAAACCTTGTAATGGTCTCTCCTGATGTAGGTGGCATAAAAATGGCAAGGGCATATGCAAAGAGATTCAAATGTCCATTAGCCATAGTTGATAAAAGAAGGGTTTCAGGAGAAGATACAGAGGTAATGAATATACTTGGAGAGGTAAAAGGAAAGAACGCTGTTTTAGTAGATGATATTGTTGCAACAGCAGGTTCTTTGCTAGAAGCTTCCTCTGCTCTTAAAAAACACGGGGCAAAGGATATCTATGCTGCTATTACACATCCAGTACTTTCAGGACCTGCAATAAAACGCATAGAATCTTCTCCAATAAAGAAGATATTTGTACAGAACACCATTCCCGTAGAGGACGGGAAAAAACATAAAAAGATAAAAGTATTGTCTATAGCGCCGCTTTTGGCAGAGGCAATCAAAAGAATTCACAACGAGGAGTCAGTAAGTTGTTTGTTCGATTAGAAAAGGAGTGATTTAAATGGACTTTGTAGATCTAAAAGCAAATTTAAGAGAAGAAAGGGGCAAAGAACTAAATAAGAGTTTAAGGGGAGGCGGTTTAGTTCCAGCCATAGCATACAAAAAAGGCACAGAATCAGTGAGTCTCAAGATAGATAAAAAGACCCTTCTAAAGACACTTCATACAGAAGCAGGGGAGAACGTTATAATAAAGCTTCATATAGAAGGCCTTCGTAAGGACAAAGAGCGCACAGTGATTCTAAAAGAGATTCAAAGAGATCCGGTTAAGGGCCATCTAGTGCATGTAGATTTTCTGGAGATATCTTTAACAGAGACCCTCAAGGTAAAAGTACCTATTGCAGGAAAAGGCGAAGCTGTAGGCGTAAAGCAGGACGGTGGCGTATTACAGCATATATTGTGGGAAGTCGAAGTAGAGTGTTTACCTACTAATATTCCTGAGAAGATAGAAATAGATGTTACCAATCTAAAGATAGGCGACTCAATTCATTTAAAGGATGTTTTGCCTCCTGAAGGTGTAAAGATATTAGACGATCTTGAAGGCGTTGTTTTTAGTGTGGAACAGCCAAAGGCAGTTGAAGATATTGTAGCAGCACCTGCAGAAGGAGAAATACTGGAACCAGAGGTGATAAAAGAGAAGAAAGAGGAAGTTGAAGAAGGCGAAGAAGAAGCTAAAGAGGCAAAACCAGAAGAGAAAAAAGAAGCAAAGAAAGAAGAAAAAAAAGAAACAAAGAAAAGCCAAGACAAGAAAGAATAAATATTGCATGAAGCTAATCGTCGGGTTAGGCAACCCTGGTAGAGAATATACTTTTACGCGCCACAATGTAGGATTCATGGTTATCGAAGAAGTGGCCATGAATAATAATATTAAGTGGAAGAGCAATAAACGCTTTAAGGTATTAAAAGGGGAAGGAAAGATAAAAGGAGAGCGCAGTTATCTTGCAATGCCGCAGACTTTCATGAATCTTTCAGGGAATTCTGTGAGAGGCGTTGTAAATTGGTTAAAGATAAATTTAAAACATGTCTTGGTTGTCATAGATGACGTGTCTCTACCTTTTGGCGGAATACGATTAAGATCAAAAGGGTCATCTGCAGGACATAAAGGATTGGATTCGATAATAAGTTGTTTGGGGACTAATGAGTTTGCAAGGATGAGAGTTGGAATTATGGGTGAGGGTGCTTCAAAGGACCTCAGTAAATATGTCCTTAGCGGCTTTACAAAGAAAGAACAAAAATCTCTTCCAGATATTTTAGAACGTTCTTCTTTAGCATGCGAATGTTGGGTTAAAGAAGGCATTGCTAAAGCAATGAACAAATATAATTCAAAACTAAAGGTAAATTAGGAGGTTATGAATGAAGGCTTACGAAGCACTGTTTATTTTTAAACCAGATCTTAAAAAAGAAGGCCTTAGTAAGGTTTCTAGTCAAGTTCAAGAGGCAATTGGAAAACACAAAGGCTCTATTGAAAAAAAAGACGAGTGGGGTAAAAAAAGCCTAGCTTATACAATAAAAAAATATAAGGAAGGATTTTATTATCTTATAGATTTTCATATAGATCCAGAGGCTATAACTAAGCTTAAAAGGGCTTTTATTCTCAACGAGTCAATATTGAGGACATTGATTATAGTTGCTTGATAGACGCTGAAGGGAGGGAAAGATGGCCGGTTTAAACAAGGTATTCCTTATGGGGAATCTCACGAGAGATCCAGAATTACGCTATGTGCCGAGCGGAGCGCCAGTGGCTACATTTGGATTAGCAGTGAATAGGCGATATGTAACGCAGCATGGAGAGAAGAAAGATGAAGTCTGTTTTGTACGTGTTGTAGTTTTTGGAAAACAGGCAGAGAGTTGCAGCCAACACCTTAATAAAGGCCGACTTGTGTTTATAGAGGGCCGCCTGCAGTATCGTTCATGGGAACAAGATGGACAAAAAAGGAGTTCATTGGATGTCGTAGCAGATAGGGTTCAATTTTTAGGTGCACCAAGATCGCAAAGTGGCGATACACATGAAAGTCCTGAGACAACAAAAGAGGCATTTGTAGAAAAATCAAACTCAGGGCCTGAATTTAATAGAGAAGAAGAAGCACCTTTTTAATTAACGTAGTATTAAGGGAGGATTTACATGCCAGAGGACAGACGTGGTAGGTTTAGTAAGTTTAAGAAGAAAGACAAGAAGGGCTCAAAGAGAAAGTTTTTCAGAAAAAAGGTCTGTAAGTTTTGCGTGGATAAAGTAGACAGTATAGACTATAAAGATATTGCAAGACTTAGGAAATTTGTTACTGAAAAAGGCAAGATGTTACCGAGTCGCATCACTGGAAATTGCGCCAAACATCAAAGAGGAGTGGCAGAGGCAATAAAAAGAGCACGGTTTATAGCACTCCTTCCGTACGTAGGAGAATAATATTTATGAAAGTAATATTAATAGAGGATGTAAAGCATTTAGGTTCAATGAGTGATATCGTTAATGTGAAAGAAGGTTATGCTAGGAATTTTCTATTTCCAAAAAAACTGGCAAAACTTGCAGTATCCTCGAATCTTAAGATTGTCGATGAGATTAAGAAGAAAAAAACCCAGGCCCTTGAAAAAGAGAAAAAAGACGCAGAATTGCTCAAAGAAAAACTTAGTTCCATATCTTGCACAATCACTGTTGAGGCAGGAGATGATGATAAGCTTTTTGGGAGCGTCATGCCGCAGGATATAGCGGATGCGCTTCAATCAGAAGGATTTTCATTGGATAAGAAAAAAATAACTATCGATGAACCCATAAAAAAGTTGGGGGTCTATCACGTTAATGTAAAACTCCACCCTGAAGTAAAGACTACTCTGAAGATCTGGGTGGTAAAGAGGTAATGATGGATAAGATTGATTTAAGT
The DNA here is from genome assembly GCA_964566255.1 of uncultured Planctomycetia bacterium. GTDB lineage: Bacteria > Omnitrophota > Gorgyraeia > Gorgyraeales > Gorgyraeaceae > CAZMID01. Next base: position 73,699 of record CAZMID010000005.1, read on the forward strand.
CTTGAAAAAATGCCGCCTCAAAATCTAGAGGCAGAAATGGCTGTTTTGGGTTCAATGCTCATAGAAGAGCATGCCATAGCAGATGCCATAGAGCTTTTGGATTCAAGTTGTTTTTATAGCGATAAAAATTGTATAATATTCGAATGTATTCTAAATTTATACAGTGAAAATAAGGCAGTAGATATTGTTACCTTGATAGAACGGTTGAAAAAGATTGATGATTTGGAAAAAATAGGCGGGGCTACATACGTAACAGGCCTTACCACAGTAGTTCCTACCGCAGCAAATATAAAACATTATGCTGGTATTGTAAAAGAAAAAAGTATCCTGCGAAATCTTATATCCACAGCTACGCATATAATTTCTGAGAGCTATGATCCTCAGAGTGAGGTTGAAAAGGTCTTGGATAAGGCAGAGCGGATGATATTCGAGATCTCCAGTAAAAAAATAGATACAAATTTTGCAGCCATAAAGGAAATCATAAAGCACAGCATAGAAACCATAGATACCTTGTATCAGAAAAAGGCACATGTTACTGGTATATCGACTGGATTTAGTGATTTTGATAGTTTAACAGCAGGGCTGCACCCGTCTGACTTAATAATTTTTGCAGGCAGACCTTCTATGGGGAAAAGTGCTTTTATAGCTTCAATCGCAGAACACGTAGGCATAGCACAAAAAACACCGCTTGTCATATTTAGTCTTGAGATGTCTAAAGAGCAGCTTGTTCAGAGGATGTTATGTTCTCATGCTAGAGTTAATGCTCATAATGTAAGGACTGGATTTTTATCACAATCTGACTGGCCGCGTCTTACAAATGCTGCAGGAAAACTTTCAGAGGCACCTATTTTTATAGATGATACAGCAGGGCTATCTGTTTTAGAGTTAAGGGCAAAGGCCAGACGCTTAAAATCCCAGCATGATATACAACTTATAATGGTAGATTACCTTCAGTTAATGCAAGGCCTGAAGGGATCAGAGAATAGGCAGCAAGAGATATCAGAGATATCCCGTTCTTTAAAAGCCCTTGCAAGGGAATTAAGAGTTCCATTAATAGCGGTTAGTCAGCTTTCAAGGGCAGTGGAGACGCGCCAGGATCACAGGCCACAGCTTTCAGATCTAAGGGAGTCAGGCGCCATAGAGCAGGATGCTGATGTAGTAGGACTTCTTTTAAGAGAAGAATATTACAATCCAACAGAAGAAAATAGAGGCATAGCAGAAGTCATTATAGCCAAACAGCGTAATGGTCCAGTAGGTTCTCTCAAGATGACATTCATAAAAGAATATGCTAGATTTGAGAACCTTGCAATGGTCAGAGAAGAGATTATGGAGTAATTGACATCGAATGCCATATATGATATATTCATTAATAATAATGATTAGAAAAAACCCAGTAAAAAATTTCCTTATAGCCGTTGTGGCTTTATTTTTCTTACTAGTGTCTTTCTCGCCTCAAGCTCTAGCAGCAAGGGCTCGCACTAAGAAGATTATCAAATATGTCGATGTAAGGAATAATAAGACGGTATCGTCTGCAAAGATCTTATCAAAACTAAAAACTAAAAGAGGCAAAACCTTTTTAGAAAAGGTAGTGAATGAAGACGTTAAAAGATTATATCTTATGGGATTTTTTAGCGATGTATCCGTAACTATCGAGGATATACAGGATGGAGTAGGTGTTATATTTATAGTTGTAGAAAGGGCGCCTCTTGCATCAGTTAGATTCACTGGTAACAGGGCTTATAAGGATACTAAACTAAAAGAGCTTATCAAGTCAAAGTTGAATGAGTTTACAGATGAAAAACGTCTTAAAAAAGATGCAGACGCAATAAAAGATATGTATAAAAGGGCAGGGTACCCGTGGGTAGAAGTAAGTTATAGAGTAGATACAAACCAGACGAAGAATGAATCAATAGCAGTTTTTATCATAAAAGAAGGGTCAAAGGCAGTCGTAAGAAGGATAAAGATAGTCGGTAACACCGCCTTTAAAGACAAGAAACTTCTTAAAGTCATAAAGAGTAGGACTGCTGGATTTTTTAGATCAGGTGTTTACAAGAAAGATGTAGTGGATGACGATATGGAGAGGCTGAAGCATTTTTATAAGCAAGAAGGTTTTCTTGATGTAGAAGCAACATATGAAGTATTGACACAGGAAAAAGGAAGAAAAAGATGGATAGAGCTTGTGATACAACTTGAAGAAGGTAGACGTTATATCGCAGGCGATGTAAGGATGGGAGGCAATAGGGTATTTTCTGATGAAGAGTTAAAGGGAATTTTAAGCTTAAGGGAAGGTGATACATTTACAGAAAGTGCTTTATATAAAGAGGTAGCCCTTATACAAGAACATTATTTTGACAAGGGTTATATAATGGCCAGAGTAAAACCTGAGACAGTGTTAAATATTAAGACTGGGAAGGTGGATATTGATTATAAGGTGACAGAAGGAGAAGTCTGTTATGTAAATAGAGTTAACATCCGTGGCAACACAAAGACAAAGGATGTTGTTATTAGAAGGGAATTAAGGCTTTACCCGGGTGATAGATACGATGGAGACAAGCTTCAAAGGAGTAAAGAGCGTTTATACAATCTAGGGTTTTTTGAAGACATAACATTTGATGTAGAGGATACAAAAGTACCCAGTAAAAAGGATATGGTGGTAGAGGTAAAAGAGGCCAAGACAGGAGAATTCAGTTTTGGAGGAGGATTTTCTTCTATTGATAAACTAGTGGGTTTTATAGAAGTAGAACAGCGCAATTTTGATCTTTTTAATTTTCCTACATTCACAGGAGATGGCCAGGATCTTAAATTACGAGGTGAATTTGGTAGTGTCCGGAAGAATTATCTTTTAAGCTGGACTGAGCCGTGGATATTCGATCATCCTCTTTCTTTTGGGTTTGATTTATATGCCAGCGAACGAAAAAGAAGTGGATCTACAGGATATGCTTATGATGAAGAAAGAGAAGGAGGCGCTGTAAGGTTAGGTAAGGAATTTAGCGAATACGTAAGAGGAGATTTTACATATAGATTGGAGTCAGTAACTATATCAGACTTATCTAGCGATGCATCCCAGGAATTACAGGATGAAGAAGGTGAAAAGACAGTAAGCAGTACCTTCTTTCAGCTTACAAAGGATACGAGGGATAATAGATTTAGCCCAAAAGAAGGCCATGTATTAAGCGGATCTGTAGAAGTAGCAGGTGGTATTATAGGAGGGGACAGGGATTTTGCAAAGGTTTTTAGTTCTCTTAGCAATTATTCTAGCATTGGACCTTTTGTTTTAGAATTGAAGTTAAGAAGTGGCGTTGTTTCTTCATACAGTGATACAGGAAGGGTCCCTATATACGAGCGTTTCTTCGCCGGTGGTACTTATACAGTACGAGGCTATAAAGAGCGTGACATTGGGCCAAAAGATACTTCGGGGGACTCAATAGGAGGCGGTACCACAATTGTCGGTAATGCAGAACTTACTTTTGTTATAATTGAAAATTTAAAAGGTGCCTTATTTATCGACGGTGGAAATGTCTGGGCCAGACCTGATAGTAAACCAAAAAATGGCTATACCACAGGAGGGATAAAATTTGGTACTGGTGTAGGACTTAGAATAAATACACCAATAGGACCAGTAAAATTAGACTTTGGCGTTCCTTTGAATGCAGCCTCGCACCAGGAGGATGAAGCTAGGTTTCATTTTAGTATGTCGAGGGGGTTTTAAATGAAAAGATCTTTGGTGTTTAGTTTGATTTTTATATTATTATTTTCCTTTTCAGGAGTATCTTTAGCCCAGTCAGATATAAAGATTGGTTACGTAGACCTTTCAAGGGCATTTGATGAATACAAAAAGACAAAGGATTTTGATAGGGCGCTTGAACAAAGAGGCGATAAAAAACAAATAGAAAGAGAAAAGGTAGTTAAAGACATAAGAAAAATGAGGGACGAGCTTGAGCTTTTAAATGAAAAGGCAAGGCGTAAAAAGGAACAGGCCATAGAGGAAAGAATAGAATCTCTTCAAGGGTTTGACCAGGATGCAAAGGCAGAGCTTATAAAGGAAAGAGATGACATGGTAAGAGATATTTTGGAAGAGATGAATGATGTGATACAGGAATATGGGAGTGCTCAAGGATATTCAATGATCTTGAATGATAGAGTGCTTTTGTACGGAGAGAACTCAAAAGATTTGACAGACGAGATTATCAAAATCCTGAATCATAAGTATAAGGGTGCAAAGTAGAGGATAGTTAGATATGAAAAGGACACTAAAAGAAATAGCTGCATTGGTGGATGGAGAGATCGTAGGGGACGAGAATACTATTGTAACAGGGGTATGCGGAATAAAAGAGGCTAATAAAGGAGATCTTACCTTTATTGCGAATTCCAGATATCTTTCCCTAATGAATCATACAAAGGCATCTGCAATAATTACATCCAAGGATGTAAAATCTGCCCCCAAGCCTATTATACGTACAGACAACCCCTCCATAGCATTTGCAAAGATGGTTTCTCTATTGGAGCCGAATGAAGTCAAAAGGCCTAAAGGGATTCATCCGACTGCTGTACTAGGAGAAAAAGTAAAACTTGGCCGTAATGTTGCAATACAGGCCTATGTAGTCATCGAAGACAACGTTGAAATCAAAGATAATACTATTTTATACGCAGGTGTGTATGTAGGACATCATACAAAGATAGGTAAGGATTGTGCAGTATATCCGTATGTAATTATAAGAGAAAGAGTTGTTATAGGTAATAAGGTTATTATTCACGGAGGTACAGTTATAGGTAGTGATGGTTTTGGTTTTTCTACAGTAAAAGGTGTACATCAAAGGATTCCGCAAATAGGGAATGTAATTATAGAAGATGATGTAGAAATAGGTGCTAATGTTACAATTGATAGGGCCCGTTTTGAAAAGACCCTTATCAAAAAAGGCACCAAGATTGATAACCTTGTTCAGATAGCCCATAATGTAGTAATAGGAGAGCATTCTATAATAGTTGCTCAGAGTGGGATATCAGGCAGCACTACTATAGGTAATAATGTTACCTTGGCAGGCCAGGCCGGAGTCATAGGGCATGTTTCTGTAGGGGATAATACAGTAATTGCTGCTAGGGCTGGCGTAACTAAGCCTGTCCCGCCGAACAGTTGCGTTTCAGGTTTTCCTGCAAAACCTCATTCCCAGGCTAAAAGGATCAATGCATGCATTCAGGGTCTTCCAGATCTATACAAGAGATTAAAGGCCTTGGAAGAAGAAATAGAAAAATTAAAATCTAACCCAAGGACAGGATAATGGAACAAAAGACAATAAAAAAACCAATTGCACTTAGTGGCATAGGCCTTCATACAGGAAGCAAGGTAAATTTGAAGTTTAAGCCAGCCCCTCCTGATACAGGTATAAATTTTATAAGGGTGGATGTTAAGGATTCTCCCATGATAAAAGCAACTACACTCCAAATATTGGAGCAGGATAGAAGTCCGAGACGTACATCCGTCGGTAATAATTCTGTAGAAGTGCACACAATAGAACATCTCATGGCAGCCTTGTGGGCCCTGGGGATAGATAATATTCTTGTAGAGATAGATTCTCCAGAGCTTCCAGGTTTAGATGGAAGTGCCAAGGGATTTATAGACATTTTAAAGAAGGCAGGTATAGAAAGCCAGCAGGCTCAGAAAAAGATTTATCAGGTACGTTCTCCTATATGGGTAGAGCAGGACGGCGCAACGATTATGGTGTTGCCTGATAATCAATTCAAGGTTTCGTACACATTAAATTATGAACACCCGCTTTTAAAGGCTCAATATATATCTTTCACACTCGATGAAGGTGCGTTTGAAAAAGAAATTGCTTCTTCCAGAACGTTTTGCCTTGAAGGAGAAGTAGAAGATTTAAGAAAAAAAGGCCTTGGTAAGGGTGCAAATTATGAAAATACGATTGTAGTTGGGAAAAAAGGCGTCATAGATAATAACCTGAGATTTGAAGATGAATTTGCAAGGCATAAGATTTTAGATTTATTGGGAGATTTATATCTTTTAGGTTATGCTATAAAGGGTCATATCATTGCAGTAAGAAGCGGCCATCCATTAAATATGTCTCTTATCGAAAAGATCAATGCTCAGAAAGAAAAATCCCAGATGGGTGGCATAAAAGCAGTGTATGTTGAAACAGGAAATGTCCTAGATTCTGCTGATATACAAAAGATCCTTCCTCACCGGTATCCGTTTTTACTGGTAGATAAAATAATAGAACTTATACCAGAAAAAAGAGCAGTCGGCATAAAGAATGTTACTACGAATGAACATTTCTTTACAGGACATTTTCCCGGGCGACCTGTAATGCCAGGGGTTTTGATCGTAGAGGCCTTGGCCCAGGTAGCAGGAGTCCTAATGCTTAATAAAAAAGAAAACCTAGGAAAGATAGCTTATTTTATGAGTCTTGATAAAGCAAAGTTTAGAAAGACAGTTTTACCTGGAGATCAATTGCGATTGGAAGTACAGGTGATAAAATTAAGGTCAAAGACAGGGCAGGTTCATACAAGGGCCCTTGTAGATGGCCAGGTCGTAAGTGAAGCAGATCTGATGTTTGCTTTGGTTGATGGCTGATTGATATAAATAAAATATGAAGATACAT
>CAZMID010000006.1:0-22198 GCA_964566255.1 uncultured Planctomycetia bacterium
GATTTTATCTGGTTTTTCTTTTTGGGTAATACCCATTACTATGATGTATTTTTTAGATTTGCCTGGTAAAAGGGTAGAAGGGGAGAGTCTAATTGCACCTATAGCTTCTTTTCCGTTACGTGAGAATTTTACATTTTTCTTGGGAGATAGGTTTTTTAATACAGCTTCAGGTCTATCAAGATTGCCTCCTTCACCCGTAAATTCAGAAATCGTAGGAAATACTCCTTTAGGAGGATTGCTATTTCCGTTACAAGCGAATACAAAATATGATGTATTATTTATCTTATGACCTTTTTCATTAAATATCATTGTAGGTTTTAATACTACACCATATTTATTTGTTTCTATGCGATTGAAAAGAGATGTTACATGTCTGTGGTCACGCAAGCGATCTAAAGAGCGGCCATATATGGGTATGGCACAAGTTGGTGTAATATTAAGTTTTTTTCTAGATATATTTGTTACTTCAACCGACATTATTTCAACTGGCTCATTGGTAGAAGGGATAAAGCTTGTAAATTCTACCTTAAGACCTATCTTTTTATTAATCCTTGTCAGTTTATGCCATAATAAACCTGCTTCTAGCTTGGATTCAGTAACTTCACCAGATGAGGCTGACCAACTAGCCTTACCTTTTACGTATAACCAAAAGTTCCTATTATATCTAGAATTATCCAAATCTTCAATAGTTGCAGGTACAGTTAAGAATCTATCTTGATCTACTTTTATATCACCATGTAGATTTGGTGTGATAGAAGATAGCAGCGTTGCCTTTTCATTCGCAAGCGGGAAGTACAACCTGCTCAATTTATGAGGGTTTTTTACTATAAATGTCCCTTTATCATCTAAGAATTTCCATAAGGTATTAGCCATAAGTTATTACCATTTCTCCCAGTGAAGGATTTCTTGAACAGGTTTTTTTACCTTTGGTCCTTGAGACTTTTTAGGGTAACCAACTGAAACCATACTTACAAGTCTATATCCTTCAGGTACATTAAAAATCTTTCTTACTTCTTCTATATAGTCTTTTTTATCTCCTGCGACCCAGCATCCGCCAAGTCCAAGAGATTCTATTGCAAGTAGCATATTCTGTGTAGCAGCTGAACAATCTTCAATATAATATTTAGTATCTTTTGAAAATACTGCTATTAAATGTGGTGCATCTTTAATGAAAGGACCATTGGGACACATAGAGCATATTTTGGTTAATATTTCTTTATCACTTGTTATGATGAATTCCCAAGGTTGTACGTTTCTTGCTGTTGCAGCAAGGCGTCCAGCATCTATTATTTTCTCAAGGAGTTTTTTATCAACTTCTTTTTCAGAGTATTCTCGGACGCTTTTTCTATTTTTTACGACTTCAAAAAAGTCCATAAGGACCTCCTTATCCCTTATATGCTATCATGACATAAAACGAAAGGCAAAGTAAAATTATTCCACATTGAACGTTCTTCCATGCAAAGATATATAGGTAATTTTTTGGAGTGTTTAGAAAGCATTTTTAGTATGGCTTCGTAAACTTGATATCTTATGCTATCAGGATACCTCAGTTTATTATCAAACCCAGGAATTAATTCTTCATCAAGAATTTTATTTAAAGGGAAACGTTTTTCTATAATTGGTTTTACCTTTGGATTAAATCTGAATGTCCCAATACTTATCCAAGCAATATCTTTTGGTTTTATTTTGTTAAAAAGTAAATTAATTACTTTTTCATATTCTTTTTCCCATCCTTTAAAATATATTACAGGGTCAAAATGGACACTAATTTTATAGCCTGCATCAGTTAAAGTTTTAGCTGATTGGAGGCGCTCTTTTAAAGAGGAGGTAAAGAATTCATTTTCATCTATTATTCTTTGTGGATTTAGAGACCATGCTATCACGATATTTCCAGCATGGTTTATTTTTAATAGGTTTTGTATATTTGTACTTTTTGTCTTAAACTCAAATCTGACTTCAGGATGTTTTTTAAAAAAATCTACTATTAAGAGCGAATATTTTGTAATATTATCCAGCATTAAAGAATCGGAAAATTCTCCCGTTCCTATCCTCATACCAGGTTTTTTATATGAAGAAAACTCATTAAAAAATCTGTCAAGATTTGCAGGTAATATTATTCCAGGGGTATTTGTGTATTCCTGGAGGTAGCAGTACGTACAATCAAAAAGACATCCAAAGCTTAAATTAAATATATGATACCCACATCTTACGGCTTTTTTAGTACAGGGACATTTTTTAAAAAAGTCATAATTTTCATTGGTGATAAAGACTGTATCGCGTCTTTTATTGTAATCTTCTATTTTGAAGGTCCGGTTCTTTTTAAGATGGTCTTTAAGAGATTTGATTTCTGTAACATTGGTTTCAGGAAAGGTTTTTTTAAATTTATTTGCCAGATTAGAAGATCTAGCTAATTTTTCTATAAAGATTCTTTTTGGGTAGAATTTTATCTTTTTAAGATTCACTTGAGACCTATAGTCTAAATCTATTTTTGGTAGAAAGGGCCTTTGTACTTCATTATTTAGATGAGCATATGGAAAACGCCTTTTTAGAAGATTCTCTTTTATCTTATTAAAATCTTTAGATAGTATGTTGGATGTTATATCTTTTATAGGGATAGATTCTTTTTTTGATATTTCATATAAGAGCCTAGTGAGTTCCTGTTTTTTATTCGCCCTAAGAAATGGGAATCTTGATTTGACTAGGGAATTTACTTTTTTTATGCGCTGGAGTTCTTTTCTGTAAACTTGCATAGTATTTTTGCTGCAGATTCTATAGATGACAAGAGACCTAAGCGATCTTTATTGTTTAGATCTATATAGAATGGTTTTTCGTTTATGATATCTGTTATATAAAAAAGTGCTAGCGCACTTTTTTTAATATGTTTTGAGGCAGAGAAAAAACTAGAGCATTCCATGTCAACGACTTGGATATTTCTTTTTTTAAATCTCTCGACATAGTCTTCCTCAAGTTTTAATGATCCTAAAGTAGCACATGCGACTTCTTTTATATTATTGTTTTTTAGAAAAGCTTCATAAAGAGATTTATCTGGGTAGAAGGCCTCTGAGTTTTTCTTATCGTCCAGAAGCATTTCTGTAAAGCCTTCGTGAGAGTAACATTTAGAAGGAGTAACAAGGCTTCCTATATCTAGATCTTTCTCTTTTGATACTAGTCCGCAAGAACCAAAGAGTATTATGTTTTGGCATTGCGTTTTATTAAGATATAAGACACTATCTCCTAGTAGTGCAGGGCCTATGCCAGTGTGTATTAAAGTAAAATTTTTACTATTACCAGTACTATAAAGTTTTCCTCTTAAAAGTTCTTTTACGCCTAGTAAATTTAAGATATCTTTTCTTATAATAGGCATGAGGATACAGGTTTTTTTAACTTCAGTTTCTTTTATGCCGAATAATCTTTGGAATGTTGTCATATTTCGATCAAGTTATATTCTAAATTTCCAAGACCTTTTTTATAAGCGTATTCAAACATTATCTTATGTGTATCTTGGGATTTTTCCTTAAGGATTACATCTTCATCTTTATTTATAAGATCCACGGTTGCCTTGTCAAGGGCCAAAATATCCTTTGATAGAAGTATGCCTATGTCGCTAGAGACCAATTTTTCATTTTTTGTAGATATACAGTCACATTCCTTTGTAATATCAAGGGCAAAATTTATAAAAAACTTATTTTTGAATTTAGAAAGTATAAATCCAGCTACATCTATTATCCTTTTTGCAAATACATGAGTATCTTCGTTCCAGTTTATAAAAATGGCATCAAATTTACATGCACAGAGGCATTCTCCACAACCAATACATTTTACTTTATCTATAAAAGCATGATTTTTATCTTTACGTATTGCATTTACAGGGCAGATTTCTATACAACATCCGCAATTTGTACATCTTCCATCTATTACATGGGGTTTAAGAGAGGAGTGTTGGACCTGTTTTGTAGGTTTAGAGACCATACCCATAGCGATATTTTTTATTGATCCTGCATATCCAGCCAATATATGGCATGTTGCATGCGATAAGACTAAGAGATTATCTATTGTACCTATAAATGAAGGGATTTTTACTTTCTTGATATGCTCCGAATTGATTTCATATTCATATCCATCTTGTCCAAAGATGCCATCAGCTATTATAAATGGAGCACCAACTCTAGAATGTGAGAATCCTTTGTTCTGGGCAAGGGTAAGATGATCAATCGCATTTAATCGGGATCCTTTATATATAACATTTGTATCAAAGAGGAATGGTTTTACTTTTTTCTTTTTTGCCTCAGATACAACTAATTTTATAAGTTCGGGTTTTGTATGGTATATGCATTGACTGTCACCTATAGTAAGTTTTATAGGTACAAATTCATCTTTTTTATATTCTGAAAATGGATTTGTAGTTTCTAGTAACTTTAGAAGTCTAGATGTTCTAACTTTTGTCTCACTAGATGATATTTTTATAAAATAGACGTCACTTTTCATAATATAGAGGGGGAAGAAAATTTAAGCTGTAGGATTTCGAGCCAACCAAAAAGGCTCTGAGTCATTTTTTTGAATGATTTTTAAGGTGATATCTACCACATCTTTATCGTATTTAGATCCAACATTATCTTTTAATTCTTGTACAGCTTTTTTAATACCTAAAGCAGCTCTGTAAGGTCTATGGAATGTCATTGCCTCTAGGACATCTGATACAGCAAGGATTCTTGCCTCAGGAAGAATTTTATTTCCTGATAGACCACGCGGATATCCTTTTCCATTCAGTCTTTCATGATGCTGATAAATAGCTTCAGGTAGAAGCATTGGAAAGTTGTGTGATTTTAGCATATTGTAACAGCTTTGGACATGTTCCTCGATCATTTTATGCTCTAAATCAGATAGTTTTCCTGGTTTATTTAATATCTCTAATGGAATAACTATTTTTCCTATGTCGTGTAGCTCAGCTGTCATTTTTAGCTCTAGGACTCTATTTTCATCCCAACCTAATTCCTGAGCGATCTTTTCAGCTATAATTGATACCCTACGCGTGTGACCAAAGGTATAAGGGTCTTTTATCTCCAACACCTTATCAAGCACCTTTAAAGAACTCATTACAATATTAAGTCTATTTTTCTCTGTCTGGTCATAGGCAGTTATATCCCTCGTTATACCCATGGTCCCGATAATTTTTCTTTTTTTATTATAGACAGGTATCTTTGTGGTGGTGACACAGTTATGTGTCCCATTAGGTAGAAGAGTTCTTTCAATCTTACCTATTATGGCGTTTCCAGTTTTTAATATATATGTATCATCATCAAACATTCTTTGCGCTTGTTCTTTAGGGAAGAAGTCAAAATCAGTTTTACCTATTATATCTTGAGGTGTCATCTTAAAGCCTTCTGCGTAGAAACGATTGACTCTTATTAGTCTATTTTTATGGTCTTTAAAGTAAACTGCATCAGGAAGGTTATCCAATAGATTCTGGAAGAGTTCTTTTTCAAAGCTAAACTTTTCTTCCAGTTCCTTATGTTCAGTGATATCTTCCAACATTCCTTCTATGTATAAAGAGTGTTGGTCTGGGTTGTCTATTAAGGATGCAGTGATAGCGACCCAAATGTCTTTTTTGTCTTTTCTTTTAAGCAGGACTTCATAAAACCTTACTATTTTTTCTTTTTTTAGAGTACTAAGGAAGGTTTCTAGTTCTTTTCTTTCTTTAAAAAGAGACTTGAATGTAAGACGTTTGATTTGTTTTTCAGAAGAGTATTTTAATATCTTTATAAGGGCTGAATTGAAAGTAATAAACTTTTGTTTTGGAGATAGTTGGTATTTGAAGAGACATATACCAAGCCTATCAACCGTTGAAAAGTTTAAAGAAAATTTATCTTTTATGTTGGACTTTTTATCTTTCATACTGTAATATACTATCACATATAGGTACTAAAAGTAAAGTATAATCTAACCAGGTTAGAACAAAAAGGGGGAAAAGTGACATATTCTTATAAAAAACTAGGACTTGTAAATACAAGAGGAATGTTTAAAAAGGCAATGGCTGGCAAATATGCAGTGCCAGCGTACAATTTTAACAATATGGAACAGCTCCAGGCCATAATAACTGCCTGCATTGAAACCAATTCTCCTGTAATACTTCAAGTATCAAAAGGCGCCAGAAAATACGCCAATCAGATTTTATTAAGATATATGGCTATGGGTGCACTTGAGATAATAAAAGACGCAGGTAGTAAGATTCCTGTTGCGCTTCACTTAGATCATGGTGATACGTATGAATTGTGTGTTTCATGTATAGAGTCTGGTTTTTCGTCTGTTATGATAGATGGTTCTAGTCATAGTTTTGAGGATAATATTAAACTGACTAAAAAGGTTGTAGAATACGCCCATAAACATGATGTAACAGTAGAAGGAGAGTTAGGTGTTTTAGCAGGAATAGAAGATGAGGTAAGTCACGCAAAGACGCATTATACAAAACCAGAAGAGGTAGAAGAATTTGTAAAAAAGACAAATGTTGATAGTTTGGCAATTTCCATAGGAACTTCACATGGTGCATATAAGTTTAAAGTAGCGCCAGGCGAAGTACCACCAGAATTACGATTTGATATACTTAAAGAGGTTGAAAGAAGAATACCTGGTTTTCCAATAGTTTTACACGGAGCAAGTTCTATACCAAAAGAATATATAGACTCTGTAAATAAATATGGCGGGAAGCTTGAGAATGCAGTAGGTGTACCTGAAGATCAACTAAGAAAGGCAACTCATTCAGCTGTATGTAAGATTAATATTGATAGTGATGGGAGACTTGTTGTAACAGCAAAGATAAGAGAGGTATTTAATAATTCTCCAAAGGAATTCGATCCCCGAAAATACCTTGGTCCTGCCAGAGAAGAATTGATTAAAATGTATAAGCATAAGAATGAACATGTTCTGGGAAGTGCTGGTAATGCATAATGATAGATAAAATAGCTTTAGTTGCTTCTATAGTTTTACCTCTATGGAATATTCCTCTTATTGTTAGGATAATTAAGAGGAAGTCTTCAAATGATATCAGTATCTATTGGGCCATTGGAGTATGGGTATGCCTTTTAGCAATGCTTCCATCTGGCATAAGAAGTGATTTTTTTGTCTGGAGAGCATTTACTATAGCGAATTTTGTATTTTTTAGCTTTGTAGTAGCCTGCACATTTATATTTCACAATAAAAAATAAATGCAGTGAAAATCATAGCTATATTTATTCCTCATGCAGGGTGTCCTTATAAGTGCATATATTGCGATCAAAATAAGATATCAGGCACTGTAAATTTACCTACCACTGAAAATATAAAATCCATAATAGAGCGTAATCTTAAGACAATTCCTAAAGAGGAGGTAAAAGAAGTTGCCTTTTTTGGAGGTACATTTACATTTTTACCTGAAAAGTTACAAGAAGATTATTTAGATACAACTTTTCCTTATATAAAAAAGGGAATTATAAAAAGTATTCGTATATCTACTCATCCTGAAGCAGTTTCTATTGAATCAATGAAGCGCTTTAAGAAAAAAGGAGGTCTCCTCGTTGAATTAGGCATACAATCTCTTGATAAAGATGTTTTAAGAAATATTAAAAGAGAAGTAGATTTTAAGATTGTTAAAAAGGCAGTTAAATATATTAAGGATGCAGGTTTAAAATTAGGTGTCCAGATAATGCTGGGTTTACCAGGAGATAATTTAGAAAAATCTTCAGAAACTGCAAAAAAACTTATTAAATTAAAACCAGAGACTGTACGTATCTATCCTACGCTTGTTTTAAAAGGGACCCAGCTCGCAACACGTTTTAAAAAAGGAAAATACAGGCCACTTTCTTTAGGTGAGGCAGTAGATCAAGCAGCTGCACTCAGCGATATATTCAAAGAAAAAGGTGTAAAGGTTATACGCATAGGCCTCCACCCCTCTAAAGACCTGGATTCAAAAAAGATCGTATTAGCTGGGCCATATCATCCTTCGTTCGGTGAGATGGTTCGTAGTCGAAAGATGCGCAATAAAATACTTAGTATTATCGACGATAAATATATTCCAAACCGTTCTCATATTGAAATCCATGCCCCAAAGAATATGTTTAACCTTATATCAGGGCATAGAAAAAGCGAAAAGAAATTTTTAGAAAATAGATTTAACGTATCTATTTTATATAAAGAGTCCAAAAATAATAGAATAAAAATAAAAGATATAAGAAAAGATATTGCACTAATTGATCCAAAAATGCCTAAAGAGGCAAAAGAAAAGCTTAAAAGATTGAATTATTATGTTTTAGAAGCATTTCTACATAAAAAACTTCAAAAGTCTATAAAAGGTCATAGTGATATGATGCTTTTTAAATATGGTAAGAAGGTTATACATGAACCATCCTTAGAAAGTATTGCAGATTTATTAAGAGAGAATGGCTATGAATGCATAAAGGGCGAAAGAATTACTTCATCCAAGTATCCTAAGGATGTAATATACAATGCTTGTAATGTCAGTAGAAATATAATCCATTATAAAGGAAAAATAGAAAAAAATATTAAGGCATTTAAATGCAGGTATATACCAGTTAAACAAGGATATGCAAAGTGTTCTATTGTGCCGGTTGACAATAGATCTATAATTACATCAGATATAGATATTAAAAATGCCTGGGAGAAGAATGGTGGAATAGTGCAACTTATTAGACCTGGCCATATAAGACTTCCTGGATATAATACTGGATTTATAGGAGGAGCGAGCGGCGTAAACGATAAAACCATATTTTTTGTAGGGAATTTAGATGCTCATCCTGATGGTAGTTTGATCCGAGATTTTATAGAAAAAAGGCATAAAAACATAATAGAATTATATAAAGGGCCCTTATACGATGTAGGGACAGTGATGTTTTTCCCTTGTTAATCTAAAAATAGGGTGTTATACTGAGCGTATTATGAACGTTAAAGACTTTATTAAGAAGAATTTCAAACATTTTAATGCAGCTAGTTTAGTAGATGCAGCTGAAGGATATATAACTCATCTTAAAAAAGGTGGAAAGATGTTTATTGCTCTGGCAGGAGCATTAAGTACAGCTGAGATAGGAATAACTCTAGCCGAAGCTATAAGAAAAGATAAAATCCATGGGATTTCATGTACAGGGGCTAATTTAGAAGAAGATATATTTAACCTAATAGCCCATAAATATTATAAAAGGATCCCTGATTATAGGAATCTTAGTCCTGAGGATGAGCTTAAATTTAAAAACAAACATCTTAATAGAGTTACAGATACTTGTATTCCTGAAGAAGAGGCTATAAGGAGATTAGAACATAAGCTTTATCCTTTTTTTGAAAAAGCAGTTAGAGAAGGGAAAAGCTTTTTTCCTTACGAATACATATATCAGCTTATACGTAGCGGAGAATTAAAAGAATTTTACGAGATTGATCCAAAAGATAGCTGGGTTATTGCTGCATGTGAAGAGAATATACCTATTTTTACTCCCGGATGGGAGGATTCTACTGTAGCAAATGGAGTGGTTTCGGAATTTCGTTCAGGACACTTTAAAAATCTTGATTTTATAAAAAGTGGTTTAGAACAAATGAATTATCTTATTGACTGGTATAAGGAGAACACAAAGACTGATTCTATAGGGTTTTTTCAGATAGGCGGAGGTATTGCAGGAGATTTTCCTATATGCGTAGTGCCTTTGATAAAACAAGATTTAGGAGAAGACTGTAAATTTTGGGGATATTTTTGTCAGATTAGTGACTGTACGACTTCTTACGGTTCTTATAGTGGTGCAGTACCTAATGAAAAAATCTCATGGGAAAAATTAGATATTGATACACCGAGATTTGTTATAGAATCAGATGCTACTATTGTAGCTCCTCTTATATTCCAATACGTTTTAGAAAATAATTAATTATGATAATGCAGTTTGGTGGAGTAGATAATAAATTTACCTCTTTCAATAAGGCAAAAGTGGTAATTTTGCCAGTTCCTTATGGAAGGACTGTAGATTATAGAAAAGGTACTGAAAAAGGACCTTTGGCAATATTGGATGCATCGGATAATATGGAACTTTTTGATGAAGAGTTAGGCAAAGAGATCCACCATATAGGAATCAATACTAAAGACTTGCTTAAAGTAAAAGGCCTTAAGCCAGAACAGATGATTAGTGTTGTAGAAAGCAATGTTCAGGATATTGTTGGAAAGAATAAATTTCCAGTTATATTAGGAGGGGAACATTCAGTTACTATTGGCGCAGTCAAAGCCCTAAAAAAGCACTATAAAGACTTATCTATTTTATATTTTGATGCGCATTATGATTTGAGGGATACTTATAGAGATTCTAAGTATAATCATGCCTGTACTGCCAGGCGCCTAATGGAAATGGCAAATATCGTTGAGGTGGGAGTTAGGAGCCTTAGCAAGGAAGAAAATGGTCTTTTACCACACAGTAATATTAGAGTTATAAAGATGTCAGACCTAATATTGTAAAGACCTATCTTTCAAAGAATGTTTATATAAGTGTAGATCTGGATGTTTTTGACCCATCAATAATGCCTTCTATAGGTACACCCGAACCAGGTGGTATTACGTGGTATGAATTTTTAGAAGGAATAAAAAATATCATAGTTACCAGAAAAATCGTCGGCTTTGATGTGGTAGAGCTTTCTCCGATAAAGAATATAGTAGCACCAGATTTTATGACAGCAAAGCTCATATATAAAATGTTGGGATACATTTTCTTTTAAAGGATAATATATGATAAATCTATTTATTTTACTTATAAGTGTACTTTTTGCTTCAGGCCTGTGTTCCATGACAGAGGCAGCCATTTTAAGTATTCCTTTGGTAAAGTCTAGAATTCTATTTGATCAGAAAAGAAAAGGCTCAAAAGATCTACTTTTCATAAAGGAAAACATAAATATAGCGATTGCAGCCATTGTAGTACTGAATAACTCAGTAAATATAATTGGTTCTATATTCGTAGGTCGCCAGGCCTTAAGTATCTTTGGAAATGAATGGCTGGGTATAGCTTCCGCAGTTATTACATTTTTAATTATAGTTATATCTGAAGTGATACCAAAGACTATAGGAGAGCATTATAAGGTTTCAGTGTCTTTGGCTAGTGCGAAAATACTTAGATTTATAATATGGATTTTAAGCCCGCTTGTAAAAATACTTATAGTTATGACTAATATATTTAGGAGTGGTTCAAGTGTTCCTAAAGTTACTGAGGAAGAGATAAAGGCAATGTTGAGGCTTGGAAGGGATGCAGGCACAGTTGAGGTAGACGAAGAAAAGCTCTGTAATAAAGTATTTAAACTTAATGATCTAAGGGCAATTCATATGATGAAGCCTATAGATCAAATTTATGCATTACCAGCTGATAAAAAACTAATAGAAGTAAAGGATTCAATACTTAATTCACAATATAGTAGAATCGCAGTTTATGAAAAAGATATATCAAATATAACAGGTATATGCCAACAGAGATTATTATTAAAGGAGATTGCTAAGGATAATTATGAAGGAAAGTTAAAAGATTTTACATCAAGACCTATATTTGTAACTGAGAATGAGAAGGCAGATGATCTTTTAAATAAATTCCAGGCATACCATCAACACCTTTTTATAGTAAAGGATAAACAAGGTAAAAATATAGGTATAATCTCTATGGAGGATGTATTAGAGGAACTATTTGGAGAGATATACGACGAGAAAGATAAAGCAACTCGACCTACCAATGAATCAAAATAAATCCAACTATATATACGGTCCTGTATCCTCATGGAGGTTAGGTTCTTCCTTAGGCATAGACCCTGTATCTACCAAAGAAAAGACCTGTACATTTGATTGTGTGTATTGTCAGGCAGGGGAGACCCAAAGACTTACTAATAAAAGAAAAGTTTTTATCCCTACAGAAGAAATTATAAAAGGAATAAAGTCCTTACCAGATAATCTAAAGATAGATTATATTACTTTCTCAGGGAGAAGTGAGCCGACCTTTGCTAAAAATCTGGGTGAGATGATCAGAAGTATAAAACAAATCAGAAAAGAAAAAATTGCAGTCATAACAAACTCATCTTTGATAGATATTAGAGATGTTCAGGAAGATCTCAAACTTGCAGATTTTGTAATGATAAAATTTGATGCACCTACAAAAGATCTATTTATTAAAATAAATAAGCCTATAGAGGCAATAGAATTTGATAATATTTTAAAAGGAATAAAAGAATTTAGATCTAGCTATAAAGGTAAATTAGCTCTACAGATTATGTTTATAGATAAAAATAGAGATTATGCAAAAGATCTATCAAAGATTGTAAGTCAGATTAATCCAGACGAAGTTCAAATTAATACACCTTTAAGGCCATGTAATGTAAAATCACTATCAAAGGAAGAATTAGATATTATTAAGAAAAGCTTTGAAGGCATGAATGTTAGATCTGTTTACGAAAGAACCTGATGATTAAGGAAAATATCCATAAAATATTTAGTGAATTGCCTGATGGAGTAGAGCTCGAGGCAGCTTGTAAGGCTAGATCCATCGAAGAGATCTTAGAGGCAGTTGAATCTGGTATAAAGATTATAGGAGAAAATTATATCCAGGAGGCAGAATCGGCTTTTAAAGTAGTAGGGAGTAAAACAAAATGGCATTTTATAGGACACCTTCAGAAAAATAAAATCAGAAAGGCAGTAAAGATTTTTGATATGATAGAGACAGTTGATTCTTTAGAATTGGTAGAATTGCTTAATAAGGCAAGTTCTGAAGAAAATAAAACTATGCCAGTTTTAATGGAAGTAAATAGTGGAAGGGAAAGGCAGAAATTCGGTGTTTTACCAGAAGAAGTAAAAGAACTTATAGATAAAATATCCAAGTTAAATAATATAAAAATAATGGGACTTATGACCATGGGACCTGTGACTGGAAATCCTGAGGATGCACGACCATATTTTATAGAGACAAGAAAACTATTCGAAGAAATAAAAAACCAGAATTTGCCAAATGTAGAAATGAAATATCTTTCTATGGGAATGAGTAATTCATATAAAATAGCTATTGAAGAAGGCGCAAATCTTGTTAGAATAGGTAGTAAGATCTTTGGAGAGAGGACTTAATTATGGATTATGATGTTATTATTATAGGTGGAGGACCAGCAGGTTTAACAGCAGCTTTATATGCTTCAAGAGCGAGGCTTAAGACATTATTGATTGAGAGTTTTTTAACACCAGGTCAGGCTATTGTTACAGATCATATAGAAAATTATCCAGGATTTCCAGAGGGGATCAATGGATTTAAATTAATAGAAAAATTTAAAAAACAGGCGGAATTATTTGGCACAAAGTTTAAAGTGGAAGACGTAAAGGCTATAGAGTCATATGAAGAAAAAAAATATAGCGGTTGGAAAGTGAAAACAAAAGATAAGTTATATTCTTCTTTATCTTTAATCATTGCAACTGGCGCAAGCCCTAAGAAGTTAAATGTACCTGGCGAGGATGTACTAAAAGGAAGAGGTGTTTCATATTGTGCTACCTGCGATGGCCCGCTTTATAAAGATAAACATGTAGTAGTAATGGGAGGAGGAGACACTGCAGTAGAAGAAGCATTATTTTTGGCTAAATTTGCAAAAAAAGTAACTTTAGTGCATCGTAGAGACTGCTTGCGTGCAACTAAGATTTTACAAGAGAGAATCCTTTCTAATAGAAAAATAGAAATCCTCTGGAATTCAAAGATTATTGAGATTATAGGTAAAACTAAAGTGACAGCAGTAAAATTACATAATATTAAGACAAAAAAAGAAGAAGATGTTTCTTGTGATGGTGTGTTTATATTTATAGGTTATATACCTAATGCAGATTTTACTAGAGGTGTGGTTAAATTAGATAAAGATGGCTATATCCTGACAGATGATGATATGGCTACATCAAAGAAAGGTATCTTTTCATGTGGTGACTGTCGCAAAAAGCTTTTGCGTCAAATAATAACTGCTTGTGGAGATGGTGCAACTGCAGCATTTTCGGCTCAACACTATGTAGAAGAATTAAAGGGAGTAGCATATAAATAATGAAAGCCGCATGCGAATGTAAGGAAACAAAATGGTACAACAATAAAGTAGTTATAGTAGTGTCTATTTTAAGTAGCATTTCTATATTGTCGTACTTTTTGCCAATCTTAGAGCCTTTTAGGATATCTTTATTTATGTATCTAAAGAGGATCTGGTGGGCTATTTTAATTGGACTTTTTTTAGGTGGTGTAATAGATCGTTTTATACCTAGGCAATATATCTCACACATCTTATCAAGGCCTAAGAAAAGAACAATATTTTATTCTGTGATACTTGGATTCTTTATGAGTGCATGTAGTCATGGAATATTGGCACTTTCTATAGAACTACATAAAAAAGGCGCATCAAACCCTGCAGTAATAGCTTTTCTTCTAGCAAGCCCTTGGGCAAATCTTCCACTTACAGTAATGCTTATAGCATTTTTTGGATTAAAGGCCTTATATATAATACTAGCTGCTATTATCATTGCCATAATAACAGGATTAATCTATCAGGTTCTTGAATCAAAAGGTCTGATTGAAGTAAACAAAAATATTAAAGTAGTAAATGAAGATTTTTCTATAGTGAAAGATTTAAAAAATAGATTTTCCTCATATAAAGTATCTTTTAGTCAGTTTAAAGACGATTTTAAAGGTGTCTATTCAGGTGCAGTATCTCTTGGTAATATGATTTTATGGTGGATATTGATAGGTTTGGGACTTGCAAGTTTAGTCGGTGCATATATACCACAGAATATATTTCAGAATTATATGGGCCCTACAGTTTTAGGTATGCTTGTAACATTAATCGTTGCTACTATATTAGAGGTCTGTTCAGAAGGAACTGCTCCTTTAGCCTTTGAAATATATAGACAAACCGCTGCCTTAGGAAATGCATTTGTATTTTTAATGGCAGGTGTAGTGACTGACTATACTGAAATAGGGCTTTTATATTTTAATGTTGGTAAGAGGGTTGCTATCTGGCTTCCTATAATTGCAGTGCCTCAAGTAATCGCTTTTGGCTTTTTAGCGAATCTAATCTTTTAATGAAGAAATTAACTGAAGGTATAATTAAATTTTTACACGCTCAAGGTTACACGGTGGTTACTACAATAGATAATAATGGTTTTCCACATGCAGCCTGTAAGGGTATAGT
The DNA here is from genome assembly GCA_964566255.1 of uncultured Planctomycetia bacterium. GTDB lineage: Bacteria > Omnitrophota > Gorgyraeia > Gorgyraeales > Gorgyraeaceae > CAZMID01. The sequence goes on from CAZMID010000006.1 coordinate 15,181, forward strand.
AGACATAGATAAAAAAGGATTAATTTATTTACTTGATCTTTATAAAGAAAAAACCTATGAAAATCTTAAGGCTAATCCTCATACAAGCATAACAGTTGTTGATGAGCATAAGTTTATAGGATATAGCCTAAAAGGAATAGCTAGAATAGTTCAAAGATCACAAATCAAATCTCATATAAAAAAATCATGGGAAGATAGGCTTACAAAGAGGATATCTAATAGGCTCCTTAAGAACATTAAAGGAGAAAAAGGACATCCAAAGCATCCTGAATCATTATTACCAAAGCCGGAATATTTAATAGCTGTAGAAGTAGATGAGATAATAGATCTTACCCCGCATCATATAAAAGAAGGAAGATGATAAATCATGCTTGATTTGATTATTATTGGGGCAGGTCCAGCAGGTATAACGTCCGCAGTATACGCAGCTCGTAAAAAGATGAATCTTTTGGTTATTACAAAAGATATTGGGGGGCAGACTGCCTGGAGTGGAGACATAGAAAATTATACAGGATATCAATTTGTATCAGGACCTGAACTTGTATCTAAATTTGAAGAACATCTGAAGAAATACAATATTACATTAAAAGAGAATGAAGAGGTAATTGAGGTAAAAAAAGCTGGTAAAGTTATAAGTGTAAAAACTAATAAAGGAAGCTACGAAGCAAAGACAGTTATAGTTTCATCAGGCAAGAGATCTAGAGAATTAGGCGTAGCAGGCGAAAAAGAATTTAAGAATAAAGGGCTTACGTATTGTGCTACATGTGACGGGCCTTTGTTTTCTGGGAAGGATGTTAGTATTGTTGGAGGTGGTAATTCTGCTTTAGATGCAGCACTTCAATTAATGAATATAGCTAATAAAATCTATATCATTAATATTACATCTAAGCTTACAGGAGATGCTATAATGCAGGAAAAAGTTAAAAAGAGTAGTAAAGTAACTATTTTGAATAATACTAAAGTTACTTCTATCATCGGCGATAAAATGGTGACAGGAATAAAGATAGATAAAGATGGTAAAAAAGAAACTATATCCGTTCAAGGCATATTTGTAGAAATAGGTCTTATCCCTAATTCTGATTTTGTAAAACTAGATAAAAATGAAAGAAATGAAATTAAAGTAGATAATTATAATAGAACTGATATCCCAGGGATTTTTGCAGCAGGGGATGTTACAGATGTTCCTGAAAAACAGATTATAATAGCAGCAGGAGAAGGGGCCAAGAGTACCCTTAGTGCATTCAAGTATCTAGCTCGACTTAAATGAAGCATGCCGAAGAAAGAATTCCAGATATAATAAAGATATTACAAAAGACTTACCCACAAAGTAAAACTGCTTTACATTATAAAACCCCACTTCAAATTTTAATAGCTACAATACTTTCTGCACAGTGTACTGATAAAATGGTAAATAAAATTACTTTCTTACTTTTTAAAAAATATAAAACTGTTTATGATTTTAGTAAAGCCAGACAGGTTACATTAGAGAAAGAGATCCGCTCTACTGGTTTTTACAAGAATAAGGCAAAAAATATTATCGCTACTTCTAAAAAAATCATAAAGGATTTTAAAGAAAGAGTGCCAGATACAATGGAGGAACTTATTTCTTTACCAGGGGTAGCACGTAAGACTGCAAATATAGTATTATCTAGCAGTTTTAAAAAAGTAGAAGGGATAGCAGTAGATACTCATGTAAGAAGACTTTCAGGAAGATTAGGCTTAACCAAAGAAAATAATCCTGATAAGATAGAAAAAGATTTAATGAAAATTGTACCTAAAAAGGATTGGCTTGATTTTAATTATATCTTAGTAGATCATGGTAGAAAGATCTGTGATGCTAAAAAACCTTTATGCTCAATCTGTCCTTTAAATAAACTTTGTCCTCGTATAGGAGTTAAAAAATGATAAAAGAGGCAATGCTTTATGAAAAATTAGATAATAAAAAAGTACAGTGTAATCTTTGTAGCCATCGTTGCAAGGTCTTACCAGATAAATTTGGAATTTGCGGCGTAAGGAAGAATAAAGAGGGTGTGTTATGCACATATGTCTATGGAGAGGTTATTGCTTCACATATCGATCCTATAGAGAAAAAACCACTTTATCATTTTTTCCCAGGATCAAGTTCTTATTCAATAGCTACTATAGGATGTAATTTTAAATGTGGGTTTTGTCAGAACTGGGAGATTTCTCAAGCGTCAAAAAGAGAAAAGGATATATCAGGCTATGAATTAAAACCTGAAGAGATTGTACGAGAGGCAAAGAAAAATAATTGTAAAAGTATATCATATACATATACAGAACCAACTATATTTTTTGAATATGCATATGATACTATGAAGCTTTCTAAAAAAGAAGGTATTTACAATAATTTTGTAACAAATGGATATATGACAAAAGAGGCTTTAGAGTTAGCAAGACCATATTTAGATGTTTGTAATGTTGATTTGAAGTCTTTTAGCGAAGATTTTTATAAAAATGCATGTCAGGCTCATTTAGAGCCAGTTCTTGAATCTATAAGAACGATGAAAAAATTAGGTATATGGGTTGAAGTTACTACTTTAATTGTTCCGGGTAAAAATGATTCAGAAAAAGAGCTAAAAAATATTGCAGAGTTTATTGTAGATGTTGGACTTGAGATTCCCTGGCATATATCAAGGTTTCACCCTGATTATAAGTATATGGAATCGAATCCAACACCTGTTAGCACTTTAAAAAAAGCTAAAGATATAGGAGAGAAAGCAGGAATCCGCTACATATATTTAGGTAATATAGTTGAAGGAAATAATACTAATTGCTATAATTGTAAGGAACTTTTAATAGAAAGAAGCGTATTTGACATAACTAAATATAATATAAAGGATGAAAAGTGCCCCAAGTGTGGTACAATCGTGGATGGTAGATTTTAAGATATAAAGGGGAAATCATGGCTAAGACAACAATCGAAAAACTTAATGAATTTGGCCAGAGCGTATGGCTGGATAATATCAGTCGTTCTATGATTGATAGTGGGAAGCTTGAAAAGATGATTAGTCTTGGATTAAGGGGAATAACATCCAATCCTAGTATTTTTGATAAGTCCATAAGATTAACAGATGATTATGATAAGAAAATAGAAGAGTTATGTAATTCAGGAAAATCTATTTTTGATATATACGATGATCTGACTGTAGGAGACATCCAGGATGCAGCAGATATTCTTAAAAAAGTTTACGACCAAACACAAGGCTTAGACGGATATGTAAGCTTAGAAGTCAATCCAAAATTGGCATTTGATAGAGATGCGACAGTAAAAGATGCCAAAAGATTATTTGAAAAAGTAAATAGGCAAAATGTTATGTTTAAGATACCTGCAACGGATGCAGGGTTTGAAGCCATAGAAACTCTTATTGCTGAAGGCATAAATATTAATGCTACATTGATATTTTCTTTAGAGCAGTATATAAAGACCGCCAAGGCGTATTTAAATGGTATAAAAAAACTTAAAAGTTCTGGAAAGGATTTAAGAAGAGTGCATTCTGTAGCAAGTATCTTTGTAAGTCGAGTTGATACTACAATAGACAATATGATTGGCGAAAATGAGAGGCTTTTGTCTTTAAAAGGAAGAGCTGCAGTAAGTAATTCAAAGTTAATATATAGTAAATATCTTGAAATGTTTTCTAGTGATGAATTTAAAAGTTTAAAAGAAAATGGTGCTAATCTACAGAGGGTTCTTTGGGCCTCTACCAGTACCAAAAATCCAGAATATAGTGATATTAAGTATGTAACTGAACTTATAGGTAAAGATACTGTAAATACTTTGCCAGATGCTACACTAGATGCTTTTTTAGACCATGGGATTATAGAAGAGGCTCTAAGTAGTGATATTACCGAGGCTAATAGCATTATAGATGCACTAAGAATTTTTGGCATAAATACAGATAATGTATGTGAAAAATTACTCCAGGACGGAATTAAATCTTTTGAAAAATCATTTGATACGCTTTTATCTTCAATAGAAAAAAAGACAAGAGAACTTTGCAATATAGAGGAATTAAAATGATAATAGATTTAACTAAAATGCAGCCAGGAGAGAGAGGCCTTATAAATCAATTAGATGGAGGGGAGCATTTTACAAAGAAGGTTCAGAGTATGGGTATAAGACCAGGTAAAAGAATAAAAAAAGTAAGCTCTCATTTCTGGAGGGGACCACAGACTGTTGAAGTGGATAATTCTCGTTTTGCCATTGGGTTTGGTATGTCAAAAAAGATCTTGGTAGAGGTTGAACGATGATAAAAGAGATTCTATTAATGGGTAATCCAAATGTTGGTAAGAGTGCTATTTTTTCAAGGCTTACAGGCGCAAAGATAGTAATTTCTAATTATCCAGGCACTACTGTAGAATTAACTAAAGGACAAGTCAAAATAGATGGTGAAAGACCTTCGCTAATAGACGTCCCAGGCACTTATACATTAGAACCATCCTCTAAGGCAGAAGAAGTAGCTACAAAAATGCTGAAAGAAGGGGATTTTATTATAAACGTAGTAAATGCTACTAACTTGGAGAGGAATCTTTATCTGACACTTGAATTATTAGAAAAAAATAAGCCAGTTATTGTTGCTTTAAATATGTGGGATGAGACTAGTCATCAAGGGATTCAGATTGATGTTAAAAAGTTAGAAGAAAGACTAGGTGTTCCTGTAATTCCCACTTGTGGCTTGACAGGTGAAGGAATTAAAGAATTAATTACACGTTTTAAAGAGGCCAAGGTTTTAAATATAAAACCTTCATCTGATAGCGAAAAGTGGGAGAAAATAGGTAAAATCATAGAAGATGTTCAAAAATTATCCCATCACCATCATACATTTTTACAAAGGCTGGAAGATTTAAGCATAAAGCCTCTTTCTGGAATATTTATAGCATTGGGGGTTATATATAGTGCCTTTTGGGCAATCCGCTTTATTGGAGAGAGCCTCATTAGCTATGTCTTTGAACCTTTATTTGAAAATATATGGCTTCCTATAATGCTTAAGTTAGGAATGTTTTTAAATCAAGGAGGATTTTTACATAATATACTTATAGGTAACCTTATTGAAGGCCAGATAGATTTTGGTCAGTCCTTTGGGGTCTTGACCACAGGGCTTTTTGTGCCCATGGCAATGGTCTTACCTTATATATTCAGTTTTTATTTTGTATTGGGGATTTTAGAAGATTTTGGGTATCTTCCAAGATTAGCTGTTTTAGTAGATAACCTTATGCATCACATTGGGCTTCACGGTTATGCTATTATTCCAATGATGTTAGGTTTAGGGTGTAATGTTCCAGGTGCACTAGCAATCAGGCTTTTAGAAGGCAGGCGTGAAAAGTTTATTGCAGCTACTCTAATGGCTGTTGCAGTTCCTTGTATGGCTCAGATTGCTATGATTGTGGGATTAGTTGGCCAGAGGGGTGGAAGGTATGTAGCGCTTATATTTTCTATTTTATTTTTTATTTTAGTTATAAAAGGTTTGATACTTAATAAAGTTTTAAAAGGCGCAAGCCCTGAGATATTGATCGAGATACCTCCTTATAGAATTCCTCAATTACAAGCAGTAATTAAAAAACTCTTCATGAGGGTGGTTGGTTTTTTAAAAGAGGCAGTACCATATGTACTTTTAGGTATACTTTTTGTAAATATACTCTATGCATTAAAGGTGATAGACTTTTTTTCTAATATATTTACGCCTCTCTTAACAGGTTTATGGGGGCTTCCTCAAGAGGCCATATCCAGTTTAATAGTTGGATTTTTAAGAAAAGATGTTGCTGTCGGAATGTTGGGACCACTTAACTTGACTACCAAACAACTTGTTATTGGCTCCACTGTACTTGCTATTTATTTTCCGTGTATTGCTACATTTGTAGTTTTAATCAAGGAATTAGGTATTAAAGATATGCTTAAATCAGCTCTTATTATGATATCTATAGCTTTACTGGTAGGAGGGCTACTTAATTTCGTTCTTTAAAAATATTGACACTAGATAGTATTTATGATTTAATGAAATTGGTTAGTAACGGGGAGGTTGTAAGCGACCTGAGAGTTCTGTAGATAAACAGATTACCCGCTGAACCTGATCTGGATAATGCCAGCGTAGGAAAATAAAGAGATATAAACTTACCCCTATGTAGTGGCATAGGGGTTTTTTACTTGGAAAGGAGGAAGGATATGTTTCAAAAGGTAAGCGATGCAAAAATAACAAAGGCCATCTTGAAAGAATTTACCAAATGGCTTGAGGAGTATATTGTTTCAGATGTAATAGTTGTAGGTGGAGGACCAAGCGGCCTTACTGCAGCTAGAGATTTAGCAAATAATGGATTTAAAACGTTAGTTATTGAGGGTAATAATTATTTAGGCGGAGGATTCTGGATGGGTGGATATTTGATGAATACATTAACGTTCCGTGCTCCTTCAGAAGGAATCCTAAATGAGTTAAAGATACCTTATAAAGAGGCTGAAAGAGGCCTATTTACTGCTGATGGACCAGATGCTTGTGCAAAACTTATATCAGCTGCATGTGATGCAGGTGCAAAGATTTTAAATATGACAAGGTTTGATGACGCAGTTTATAGGAATAATAAAGTAGAAGGTACTGTTATAAATTGGTCGCCAGTAGCAACTCTTCCAAGACAGATTAGTTGCGTAGACCCTGTTTCTTTGGAATCTAAGATTGTTATTGATTCTACTGGTCATGATGCACATGTATGTCGAAGTCTTGAAAGAAGAGGTATTATAAAGCTTAAAGATTTTGGACCAATGGATGCAGAGTCTTCAGAAGACCTTGTAGTAGAAAAAACTGGTCAAATCCATCCAGGACTATTTGTTACTGGAATGGCAGTATCAACCGCATATGGTATTCCACGCATGGGCCCTACATTTGGATCTATGCTTGTATCTGGGAGAAAAGCAGCTGGTGAGATTTCAAGTATTCTATCAGCTAGCTCTAAAGAAACTTCTTCTATACCAGCCGCAGTTAATGCATAATTTGTAGTATAATCTGATAAAATA
>CAZMID010000006.1:22208-65896 GCA_964566255.1 uncultured Planctomycetia bacterium
TTATTATATTTTCAGCAAATCAAACACTCCTTATAAATTAATCACCAAATAAAATATTAAAAAAATACTTGACAAATCTCTTTAATAATACTAAGCTAGTATCATTAAGGGAGGCGATGGATTATGAGATTTATTGCAAGGGACAGTGATTATGCTATAAGGGCACTTTTATTTATAGCTGGAGATACAAAAACCAAAACCACAGTAGATGATATTGTAAAGAAATTACGTTTGCCTGAGAGATTTTTAAGGAGAATCCTTCAGAAATTGGCAAAAAATAAAATACTTTCTTCATATAAAGGAAAAGATGGAGGTTTTTCCTTTTTAAAATCACCTGAGGGTGTAAGCTTGGCAGATATAATAGATATTTTTCAGGGAAAACTTGATATTACAAATTGCTTGCTTAAAGGCAAGGCTTGCCCAAATATAAAAATATGCGCCTTAAGGAAAAAGATAAAGAATGTAGGTAAGTCAGTGAATAAAGAGTTTAAGGAAATAACCATAGCATCTCTATTGGAGGAGGGTAAATATGACAAAAAGAAAAATCGTACATATTGATGAGAATAAGTGTACTGGTTGTGGAGATTGTATACCGAATTGTGCTGAAGGAGCTCTTCAAATAGTAAATGGTAAGGCAAAACTCGTGAAAGAGATCCATTGTGATGGTTTAGGTGCATGCCTTGGTCATTGTCCAGAAGGGGCAATAACTATAGAAGAAAGGGAAGCAGATGCTTTTAATGAAAAGGCCACTAAAAAGCACCTTGAGGAGATGAAAAAAGAGAAGAGTAAAGACCTGCCATGCGGTTGTCCAAGGACAGCTGTGAAATCTTTTAAGAAATCTCACAAAGAGACTCCCTCAAAAAAAGAAAAATCTGAGTCTGAACTTACGCAGTGGCCTGTACAATTAATGTTAGTACCGGTAGGGGCACCTTTTTTTAAAGATTCAGATTTATTGATAGCTGCAGATTGTGCACCTTTTAGTTATAGCGACTTTCATCAGGATTACTTAAAAGAAAAGGCTTTAGTTATAGGATGTCCTAAACTTGATGCAGCTACAATCTATGAGGAAAAATTAGCTGAAATCTTTAAACTGAATAATATAAAGAGTATAACGGTCTTACACATGGAAGTTCCATGTTGTTTTGGACTAGTTCACATAGTAAAGGAAGCCTTAAGGCTTTCTGGTAAAAAGATACCGCTGAAAGATGTAACTATAGGTATCAAAGGAGATGTAAAATGAGTTTCTTCGATGGATGTCCTGGTTCAAAAAGGATTCGTCAACCCTTTCCTGAGACTATAAAGTGTAGTTGCGGAAAGGAAATAGAGATATTCTCAGATGAAGTAGGAACCATATGTTTTTATTGTAGGAAGAAGGTAACTAGGTCTATACCTTCTAGCTGCCTAGATTGGTGTAAGATGGCAAAGGACTGTGTTGGTCCTGAAAAATTTAAAAAATATAAAGAGCATAAAAAGAAAAAGGAGAAATAATATGTTTTGTTATCAATGTGAACAGACAGCAGCTGGCTCAGGATGTACTAAGTCAGGTGTGTGCGGGAAAAATGAAGATATACAGAGTCTTCAGGATATATTGCTTTTTGGATTAAAAGGTATAGCAGCATATGCCTATCATGCAAGAAAACTAGGCCTAAAAGACGAGGAAGTCGATTCATTTATGCATGAGGCGCTTTTTACGACTTTAACGAATGTGAATTTTGATCTAAATCAACATCTTGAGACGGTTTTAAAATGCGGTCAGATGAATATAAAGGTAATGGAACTTCTTGATAAAGCTCACACTGAAAGGTTTGGTGATCCTGTACCTACAGAAGTTGATACAGGTACAAAGAAGGGGCCAGGGATACTTATTACAGGGCATGATTTATTGGATCTTTACGAATTATTGAAACAAACTGAAGGTACAGGTGTTAATATTTATACCCATGGTGAGATGCTTCCGGCTCATGCGTATCCTGAATTAAAAGGATTCGAGCATTTAGTTGGTAATTACGGGGGAGCATGGCAGGAGCAGAAAAAAGAGTTCAAGGATTTTCCAGGTGCGATATTTGCCACCACAAATTGTGTTCAAATCCCCCCAGAAAACACATATCTGGATAGATTGTTTACAATAGATATTGTTGGTATTGAAGGGGCTCAGCGTATAAAAGGAACAGATTTCAGTAAATTAATAGAAAAAGCCAAGTCTTTACCTTCATTACCAGATGCACCCGGTAAAAAGATAATGACAGGGTTCCATCATAAGGCTGTTCTTGGCCTTGCAGGAAAGATTGTAGATGCTGTAAAGTCTGGAAAGATAAAGCATTTCTTTTTAATTGGAGGATGTGATGGGGCAAAACCAGGTCGTAACTATTATACAGAATTTGCTGAAAAAGTTCCTAAAGACTGTGTAATTTTAACCCTTGCCTGCGGAAAATATCGCTTCAATAAGCTAGATTTTGGCGACATAGAGGGTATTCCTAGGCTTTTGGATATAGGCCAGTGTAATAATGCATATTCTGCAGTACAGATTGCTTTGGCTTTGGCAGGTGCTTTTAAGAGAGATGTAAATAACTTACCTTTGACATTAGTATTATCTTGGTATGAGCAGAAAGCAGTTGCAATACTTCTGTCGTTATTGTATCTTAATATAAGAGGCATGTATATAGGTCCAACACCACCTGCCTTTATATCTAAGAATGTATTTAAAGTACTTCAGGTTAAGTTTGATTTAAAGTTAATTAGTGAAGCAGGAAAAGATTTAAATAATATTCTAGGCGCAACATTAAAAAAGTAAGGATTTTAAACAATGGATCCTAATATATTACATAATATTAGTTACGGAATGTATGTGGTTTCTTCTTTCAAGGGGGATACATTAAACGGCCAGATAGCAAATACTCTGTTTCAGATAACAAGTGAACCTGTAACTATAGCAGTGAGTATTAATAAACAGAACCTGACACATGAGTTTATAGAGGCAAGTTCGAGATTTAGTGTATCAATATTAGAGGAAGAGACCCCGCTTAGCTTTATAGGCAAGTTTGGTTTTAAATCAGGCCGTTCAGGAGATAAATTTAAGGATGTAAAGTTCAAGAAATTATCTTCTGGATGTCCAGTGGTTACTGAACATACTATTGGTTATATCGAGGTAAAACTTATTAATAAACTTGATTGCATGACACATACGCTTTTTTTTGGGGAGATGGTAAATTCTAAGATTTTAAAAACTGCTAAAGCTATGACATATGATTATTATCATCAGGTAAAGCGTGGGACTACCCCAAAAACTGCTCCTACATTTATTAAAGAAGAAGGCATGGCTTCAGGAGGTGTAAAGATGCAAAAATATAGATGTACTGTTTGTAATTATATTTATGATCCTCAAGTTGGGGATCCTGATGGAGGAATCCAACCTGGAACAGAATTTAAGGATATACCAGATACATGGGTATGTCCTATATGTGGGGCAACAAAGGATAACTTTGTAAAGGAAGGTTAATTTATGAAACCGCAAGAGATTAAAAAAGGTATTTACTGGGTAGGTGGTATTGACTGGGATCTTAGGAGTTTTCATGGATATCTCACCCAACGTGGTTCTACCTATAATAGTTACTTAATAGTAGATGAAAAAATAGTTTTAGTAGATACAGTTAAAGATTATCTGTTTTGTGAGATGTTCGAAAGAATTAAAAAAGTAATAGATCCTTCAAAAATAGATTATGTTATTTCAAATCATACTGAGATGGACCATTCTGGAGGACTTCCCAGGATAATGGATATGGCCAAAAACGCTACTTTAATAGCCTCTCCTAATGGTGAAAAAGGATTAAAGAGACATTTTAAGAAAGACTGGAATTTCAAGATAGTAAATTCAGGGGACTCTATTAATATAGGTAAGAGAAATCTTAAATTTGTATTAACTCCAATGGTACACTGGCCTGATTCAATGGTGACGTATATACCAGAGGAAAAACTTCTTTTATCTAATGATGCCTTTGGTCAGCATATAGCGACTCCTGAGAGATTTGATGGCCAGGTTGGCTGTAGTTTAGCCAAAGAAGAGGCAGCAAAATATTATGCAAATATAGTTTTACCTTATAGTGCGCAGGTTCTGAAGGCATTAGAGGTAGTTTCATCTTTAGATATAGATATGATTGCTCCTAGCCATGGTCTTATCTGGAGAGAGCGTGTAGAAGATATTATAAATCTATATAAAAAATGGGCCAGTAATGAAACTCAGGAAAAATCAATCATTGTGTATGATACCATGTGGCATTCAACTGAAAAAATGGCTCATGCCTTAAAAGACGTATTTGAAGAAAAAGGTATAAAATGTGTAATGAAAAATTTGGCAACGAGTCACATATCAGACGTAATGATTCATGTATTAAGTGCAAAGTATATATGTGTAGGATCCCCTACTTTAAATAATGGGATGCTTCCAACAATTGCAGCTTTTTTGACATACATGAAAGGCCTTGCACCTAAAAATAGAATAGGGATTGCATTTGGTTCTTATGGCTGGGGCGGACAAAGTATTGGTGAAATAGAAAAAATATTCCAGGACTGTAAGTTTGAAGTACCTGTTAAGGGTTTAAAAATTCAATATATACCTGACGAAAGTGATATTGAAAAATTCAAAAAGGAGGTAGAAAATGCAGTTAAAGGGAAGTAAAACAGAAAAAAATCTTTTAGCATCTTTTGCAGGAGAATCTCAGGCAAGGAATCGTTATACTTATTTTGCAAGCGTTGCTAAAAAAGCAGGATATGAACAGATAGCAGCAATCTTTTTGGAAACAGCCGATAATGAAAAAGAACATGCAAAGAGGTTTTTTAAATTACTTAAAGGCGGAGAGGTAGAAATCACAGCTAGCTATCCGGCAGGTATTATATCAGATACAGCTGGGAACCTTGAAGCATCAGCAGCTGGAGAGCATCTTGAATGGACAAAACTCTATAAAGATGCAGAAGCTACTGCACGTAAAGAAGGTTTTATAGATGTAGCAGATCAGTTTAAAGAGATTGCGGAAGTAGAAGAAGAGCATGAAAAAAGATATAGACAGCTTCTTAAGAATGTAAAAGAAGGTACTGTATTTAAAAAAGATAATGTTGTTAAATGGAAATGTCGTAATTGTGGGTATGTACACGAGGGTAATGAGGCACCTGATAAGTGCCCAGCATGTGCACATCCTCAAGGTTTCTACGAACTTTTGTGTGAGAATTATTAATGAAAATATTAGGTATAAGCGGTAGCCCCCGCATAGGTGGAAATACTGACATATTACTTGATAAACTTCTTGAAGGCGCAAAGAGTAAAGGCGCTAAAGTCGAGAAGATTATCTTAAATAAGCTTAAATTTTCTGGGTGTCAAGAGTGTGACAATATAAAAGACGATGGGACCTGCATTGTGAAAGATGATATGCAAGATATTTACAATAAGATTAAAGGTACAGATGTATTAATCCTAGCTTCTCCTATATTTTTTGGAAGCTTGACCGCTCAGACTAAGATGATGATAGACCGCTTTCAGTGTCTATGGAGGACAAAGTATATATTGAAAAAAGATATAGGGTTTAAGAATATAAGAGGTGTATTTTTATCTGTGGAAGGTTCGGATAGAAAAGATTTTTTTGATAATGCAAAATCAATTGTTAAGAATTTCTTTGCAGTTATAAATGTAAAGTATAAAAATGAACTTTTTTGCAATAATATTGATGCTAAAGCTAGTATATTAAAACACCCAGGTTGTCTTAAAAAGGCATTTGAGTTGGGAGGAGAAATAGTTTCTAGCTAAAGAAAGGGGAGGGATATGGGGAATCTTTTTTCAGCGCCTGAAGTAGTAGAAATGGGAGTGCAGATAGAGAAAAATGGAAGAGATTTTTATAATATGATAGAGAAATCCTCCAAAGACCCCAAAGCAAAGGAAGTATTTGGATTTCTTAAAGGAGAGGAAGAAAAGCACATAAAAAGATTCGAGGCGATACTTTCAGAAGTTAAAAAGTATGAACCATCTGAGGCATACCCAGGCGAATATTTTTCTTATATTAAAACATTATCAGAACAACATGTCTTTACAAAGGAAAATAAAGGGATTGAACTTGCTAAAAACATAAAAACCGATAAAGAAGCTATAGATAAAGGTATAAAGTTTGAAAAGGAATCTATTATATTTTATGAAGCAATGAAAAAGGTTGTCTTGGAAGGTGAGCATAAAACTATAGATAAACTTATCGAAGAGGAAAAAGCACATCTTAAAAAACTTACTGAATTAAAGTAGGAGGGTGATATGGCTAAAAGTGTAAAAGTATATTCTACCTCAACATGCCCTTATTGCGTAAGACTTAAGGAATTTTTGAAGGAGAATAATATAGAATTTGAAGCTATAGATGTAGGAGTAGATCAGGATAAGGCTCAGGAGATGATGAATAAATCTGGCCAAATGGGCGTTCCTGTTATCGATATAGATGGTAAAATTATAGTAGGTTTTGATAAGGATAGCATAAGTAAAACTCTTGGAATATGAAAATTCTTTTAGAAGATTATAGAAAGAAAAAAGTAAAAATAAGAAATAGACTTAAGAGTTTCAGAGAGATTTATAAAAAAAGTGATAGAGATATATTTAAAGAACTGTGTTTTTGTATATTGACTCCACAGTCAAAAGCAATTATTTGTGATAAGGCCATTGAAAGATTGCAAAAAGACGATATACTCTTTAAAGGAGACATAAGAAAAGTTAAATCCTATTTAAAAGGTGTAAGGTTTCCGAATAATAAAGCTAGATATATAATAGAGGCAAGGAATATTTTTAAGAATGGCCATGGGCCAGATATAAAAAGTAAGATTGATTCCAAGGATTTATCAAAGACAAGGGATTGGCTTGTCAGTAATGTAAAAGGCTTAGAGTATAAAGAGGCGAGTCACTTCTTAAGAAATATCGGATTCGGTAGTAATCTGGCAATACTTGATAGACATATATTAAAGAACCTTAAGAGATATAAAGTTATAAAAGATATTCCAGCAACACTAACTAAGAAAAAATATCTAGAAATAGAAGACAAAATGAGGAGTTTTTTTGAAAAAATAGGTATCGCCATGGGAGAGATAGACCTTTTATTCTGGTCTATGGAGACAGGAGTTATTTTTAAATAAGAAGGAGGTGAATTATGAGGATTACCATTAGATACATGTTAAGACCTGTAGCCCACTGTAAAGAGGGCTGCTGTATTTACTCCTGAGCATGAGCCTAAACTGCTCATTTGTTATTTAGCTTGATAATTTCCTACCTATCTGATAAAATCTACAAAATGGGTAAAAAGCCAAAATACTATATTGACTCAAAGGGCGAATTTGTAGTAGAGAACTATAATCTAGTAGGGCCTTTTTCTAACTTCCTGCCGGGTATAGCAGGTCTATTTGGAATACCTATGTGGGCCTTCTATGTTAATAGGGGCCAGTGTCTTTGTAGCTTTGGCGTTAAGAGTAAAGATAGTCCTATAATGGAATACCTCCCTGCAAATAGGGCATATCAGCTTGCCTCATCCCAGGGTTTTCGTACATTTATAAAATTAAAACAAAATAAAAAATCTGTTCTTTATGAACCATTCCAGGCTCATCCTGATAATGGCTCATCTATAACACAAAAGATGTTTATAAATCCATATGAGCTTAGAATCCAGGAAGTAGCCTCTCATTTAGGACTTGAGACAGAGGTAACTTACTTTACTATTCCGAATGAAAGTTTTGCAGCTTTAGCGAGGGTAGTAACGCTTAAGAATGTATCCAAAAAAGACTTAGCAATAGATATGTTAGACGGGACTCCTTTAATAGTTCCTTGTGGTTCGTCTAACTTTTTCCTTCAGAAGATGCGTCGTACACTTGAGGCATGGATGCTTGTAGAGAATATGGAAAAAGGGATTCCATTTTATAGATTAAAAGTTGATCCGAGCGATATAAGTGAAGTAACTTCTATTGAAGAAGGCAATTTTTATTTATCTTTATTGAGTAAGGATGGGAAGAAAACTTCACCCTCTATTTTTATAGACCCTAAACTTATATTCGGAGAAAGAAGTGATTTTTCTTATCCAACGCATTTTCTTGATAGAACTAAACTTAAAGTTCCATCTTCACAGATGCAAGAGAATAAGCTTCCTTGTGCCATGTCTTTAAGTTCTTTTAAACTTAAGAAAGCCTCATCTATAACTCTTTACTCTCTCATAGGGCATATGGCTTCAAAAGAAAAATTGAATTCTTCAGTAGTTCGCTTAAATAAACCCCAGTTTTTTATAAATAAGAGAGAAGAGAACAAAAATATTATAAAAGCTCTGCAGCAAGATATATTTACCTCTAGCAATGAAAGGCAGTACGATTTTTATTGTGGTCAGACATTTTTAGATAATGTCCTGCGCGGAGGTTATCCTGTAAGTTGCGGTAAAGATTCGCCCACGTTCTATACCTATTCCAGAAAGCATGGGGACTTGGAAAGAGACTATAACAGGTTCTATATAGACCCGACTTATTTTTCACAAGGCAATGGTAATTTTAGAGACATGAATCAGAACCGCAGAAATGATATCTTTTTTAATCCAGATGTGAAAGATTCTAATATATTACATTTTTATAGCCTTCTGCAGTCTGATGGATTTAATCCATTGGTTTTACATGGTCTGAAGTTTAAACTAAAGAAATCTACCATCCTGGAAAGTGTCCTTAAAGGAAAACTTAGTGAAAAGGATATTAAGAAAATAGAACCTATATTGAAAAGTCCTTTTACGCCAGGTGAACTATTTATGGATATCGAGAAACTTGGCGTAAAAATAAAAGGCGACTGTCTAGAATTCTTGAGCGAGATCTTAAAAAATTCCAGCTTAATATATGAAGCTGAACATGCTGAAGGTTTTTGGGTAGACCACTGGACATACAATCTTGACCTGGTTGAAAGTTATTTATCTATATACCCTGAGAAACTCAGAGAAATACTTTTAGATAAAAAGGAGTTTACTTTTTATGACAATGCTTTCTGCGTAAAGCCAAGGAGTGAAAAGTATTTATTGAATGGTAATAATAGTGTTAGGCAATACCACTCATTAGTGCGCGATGGTAAAAAAGATCATCTTATTAAAAAGCGCAATACTTCTCCTAATGCATTGAGGATGTTTAATGGAGAAGGCCAAATCTATAGAACTACACTTTTAGTAAAGATGTTGTGCTTAATAATAAATAAATTAGCTTCTTTAGGTCCTTGTGGGGTAGGAATTGAGATGGAAGCTGATAAGCCAGGGTGGTGTGACTCCATGAATGGTTTGCCAGCTCTTTTTGGTTCTTCTATGCCGGAGGTCTTTGAACTAAAAAAAGAAATTTTATTCATATTAGATTCTTTAGAGACTTTAGCTTTAGAACCAAGCTGCAAGATTCACCTACCTAAAGAATTATATAGTTTTTTAAAAAGTATAGAAGCTGTTATTGGAACTAAATCAAAGGCCAGTGGTAAAAAGAAGGACTTTTCATACTGGGATAAGGCTAGTACTGCCAAAGAAAAATATAGAGAGAAAACAAAACTCGGTTTTGACGGTACTGAGAAGGAATCTAGCCTAGGTGATTTAGAAAAGATGTTAAAAACCTTTCTTAAAAAAGTAGATTCTTCCATTAAAAAAGCCTACATCCCAAATAAAAATATATATCCTACCTATTTTATAAATGAGGTTTCTGGATATAAAGAACTTAATAAGCGGAATTCGATTAAAAACCTTCCTTTAGTAAAACCAACTGCGTTCAAAAGCGTGAGACTTCCTTTATTTTTAGAGGGTGTTGTCAGGGCAATGAAGGTGGAAGGGGATACAAAAAAAATTAGGCGTTTATATAGTGCAATTAAAAAGACAAAACTCTATGATAAGAAGTTAAAGATGTATAGACTTAATGAATCCTTAAAGGATGTTTCAAAGGAAGTTGGTCGTTCCAGAATATTTACACCCGGATGGCTTGAAAATGAATCTATTTGGCTTCATATGGAATATAAATATCTTTTAGAGATATTAAAATCAGGTCTTTATGGAGAGTTTTTTGAAGAATTTAAGAATGTATTGATTCCGTTTCAAAATCCAGAGGTGTATGGAAGAAGCATTTCTGAAAATTCGTCTTTTATTGTCTCAAGTGCATTTCCAGATGAAAAACTCCACGGCAAAGGTTTTGTGGCGCGACTCAGTGGATCTACTGCTGAGATGTTAAGTATATGGATATTGATGAATGTAGGAAAAAATCCATTTTTCCTGAATGAAAAAGAAGAATTATGTTTGAAATTTAGACCGAGTTTACCCGCATGGCTTTTTACAGAAAGATCAAGAAATGGATTTCCTAAGAAGACTTACGCATTTAAGTTTTTAGGTAAGACACAGGTAGTTTATCATAATCCAAGGATGAAGAATACTGTTGGAAAAAATTCCGTCAGGACTCGCTTTATTGTAATGAAGTACTATGACGGTAAGAAGATTGAAATAAAAAAAGATGTTATAGGTCTACCTTATTCTAGAGATGCTAGAGATAGAAAAGTAAAAAAGATTGATATTTATTTAGGATAAAAAAATAATACAAAAGGAGAAACTAATGCTTAAGAAAGTTTTAATTTTAGTATTATGTGGTATATTTTTTATTAGTAGTATAAGTTTTGCAGGGCAAGGCCCATCTAAAGATGAACTCCTAAAAGAAATACACAGTCTAAAAAAACAAATCAATCAGCAGGAAAAAAGGATTAATGAGCTTGAAAGAAATTTAGCTAAAAAGAAAGTTGCACCAAAAAGTATAGAATTGTCTGATGCTACAATAGAAGATTTTGATAGTTATGTGATGGACGGTTTAAAAATAGGCGGCGGTGCAACATTTGTTATGCAGGCTACTCGTAACGCTAATGCAGGGGATGCTTCTAATAAGCAAGAAGACGTAACTGACGGTTCTTATTCTATTGATTTGATATTGGAAAAGGAATTTGAGGATTATGGAATGGCATTTCTTCAGCTTGAGACAGGTGATGGTGCAGGCGTAGAAGATGAACTAACAGTATTTTCAAATGTAAATCAAGATGCTGATGATTCTGATAATTCAGTAGCAGTGACAAAGGCCTGGTATGAACATTATATAAAGGATCTACCTTTAACATTGACCTTTGGAAAGATAGGCTCAGATGATTACATTGATGGTAATCAGTATGCATGTGATGAATGTACGCAGTTTTTAGGAAGGATGTTTAAGCATTCTCCTACAATAGAGTTTCCTGATAATTCAGGTGGCCTGCGTATGGGTATAGTACCATCTGATTCTATGGAGATAGACATTGTGTTATCAGACGGAGATTCTGACTGGGAGGATATAATAGCTGACATTTTCCTTGCAGCCCAGTTAAATTTTAAGCAGCTTTTTGAGAGAGATGGTAATTATCGTGTCATTGGCTGGATGAATGACAGAGACCATACCAAATGGGATGACTCAACAAATGTGACAGAAGAGGGATATGGTTTTGCTATTAGTTTTGACCAGGAACTTACAGATAATCTAGGTGCATTTTTACGATATGCATGGCAGGACCCGGATGTCTTTTTAAATGGAGAAGATTTTTCTTTAGAATACAGTTGGAGTGGCGGAGTGCAGATTCTAGGTAATTTGTGGGGGAGAGATGAGGATATTGCAGGTCTTGCAATAGGACAGTTAATACCTTCTGGAGATTATAAAAATGCTGATTCCTCAAGAAATGCAAGTGATGAGAACCACTTTGAAGCATATTATAATTATAAAGTAAATGATCATCTTACATTGACTCCAGACCTACAGATAATCTGGAATCCTTATGGAGATGATGCGACAAATGGGAGCGGTACGGTAGTTGTCAGCGGTTTAAGAGGACAGGTTGATTTTTAAAGAGAAAGAAAAATAGACAGATGGACACTAATTTAATACCTTTATACATTACTGCTGCCACGATAGGTTTTATACATACTCTTTTTGGTCCTGACCATTATCTTCCATTTATAGTGATGAGCCGGGCAAGAAGATGGTCTTTAGTGAAAACAGCTGTATTAACATTTCTTTGTGGTCTAGGTCATATTATGAGTTCTATTATTCTTGGGATTTTAGGGATTCTTTTGGGTATAGGGGTGATGAAATTAGAATTATTTGAAGCGTTTCGCGCAAATATTGCAGGATGGGCTTTAATTGCATTCGGATTTACATATTTTGTTTGGGGATTTCGTAGAATGTTAAAGAATAAACCCCACAAGCATTTTCATGAGCATATGGATTATATAAGCCATTCACATAGTCATTCTCATACAAGTGAACATACACATGTTCACAGCAAAGAAAAAAGAGATATTACACCATGGCTATTATTTACGATTTTTATTTTCGGTCCTTGCGAACCATTGATACCTATTCTAATATATCCAGCAGCAAAAGAGAGTCTCATAGGTGTACTTGGGGTAACTATAATATTTGGGGCAGTAACGATTGCTACTATGCTTAGTATAGTAATAGTTTCGACTTTGGGGATAAATTTTATTCCATTACAAAGATTTGAGCGTTATAGCCATGTTTTAGCTGGTGGCGTGATATTACTTTGTGGAATAGCTATACAGTTTTTAGGATTATAGTTAATAACCGAGGTTTTTTAGCTTAAAAGGATCCTTCCGCCAATTCTCATAGACTTTCACCCACAAATCCAGAAAGACTTTTTTTTCTAAAAGATTTTCTATTTCTTTCCTAGAAGCTTCGCCTATCTTTTTTAACATTGAACCTTTTTTTCCTATTACTATGCCTTTCTGAGAATTTTTTTCTACATATATACAGGATTTTATATAATATATATCTTTATTAGAGCGATCTTTTTTTTCTTTCATTTCCTCAATACTTACTGCAATAGAATGCGGTACTTCCTGATGCGTGAATTCCAATACCTTTTCTCTTATAAGTTCCTGAACTAAGAACTTTTCGTTTTTATCACTCAATTGATTTTCAGGAAATATTGGATACCCTTCAGGTAGATTCTCTAAGATTTTTTTAAACACAATATCAGTACCATTTTTTTTAGAAGCGGATATCGGGATGATTTCTTTAAATGGAAATTTTTGTGCCTTTTCAATGATAGGTAGGATAAAACCTTTTCCTATTTTATCTATTTTATTTATAATCAGAAAATTTGTCTTTTCAAATGGAAGTTTTTCAAATATCCTTTCGTCTTCCAAGGTTATACCAGAATCTGCTTCTATCAGTGTAAGAATGAGGTCTACTTCTAGGAATGTCGATGAAGCCCTTTTTACCATTGATTTTCCGAGAAGTGTCTTTGCCTTATGCATGCCAGGTGTATCTATAAATACTACCTGAAAATCCTTACCGGATATTATACCTTGTATATTGTCTCTAGTGGTTTCTGGTTTTGTAGAGATAATAGAGAGTCTTTCCTTTATAAGGGCATTTAATAGTGTAGATTTTCCGACATTTGGACGCCCGATTATAGCTACTTTACCGGCTTTAAACATGAATATATTATAAAGGCAATTTCAATATAACGGAAGGATTATTATTTTATTCCATTTGTTTAAATAATATGTTATTGTATTGGAAACAAATGGAGGAAGATATGAGTGCATTCTATTTTGCATTAATGACGGCTTTAGTATGGGGCATAGTACCAATTTTGGAAAAAATGGGTGTTACAAGGATTGTTGCACCATTAGCAGGTCTTATTATCCGCTCATATGGTGTAATAATAGGGCTATGTGTTTTGGCTATATTCAGTAAAGATGCATTCAAAATAGCCTTAAAGGCAAATCCACCTACAATATTTCTTCTTGCCTTAAGTGGTTTTATGGCAAGTATCCTTGGCCAGATTTTTTTCTATAATGCCCTTAAAGTAGGAGAAGCATCAAAGGTCGTACCTATAGCAGGAACTTATCCTTTGGTTTCATTTTTATTAGGGATTCTTTTTTTAGGTGAAACCTTGACTTTTACTAAGGCAGGTGGTGTAGTATTCGTAATCTTAGGGTTATTTTTGCTGAGATAAGTTTTTATCTAGATCTATCAAAGATAACTTCTAATTCTCCATCTAAACCAGTGTCTCTTTCCAATTTTATTACTTTTCCATTACGATAATGACTTCTCTGATTCAATTTTCCATCATGATCTGTATCTATTTCAAATTTTATGCGTTCGCCATATCTATATTCTGAATGCATATCTATCGCACCATCAAAATTTAAATCAGATTCTATGAGTTTTTTACCTTTTTCACCATATATTATCCACATGTCTAGATTGCCGTCATAGTTTCGGTCAATGTCCATTTTTACAGGCTTTCTGTTGGCATCATAATATATCCATAAGTCAGTTTTTCCATCCTCATTATTGTCCTGTTCTTCGATTTTACTTGCAAAAGCCAAAGAGGCATTGAATACTAGTGAGATACTTATGCAGAAAATTAATAATTTATACATGTTTGCCTATTCTCCTAAATTGTGATAGAATCTTTTCTATACATTATATACCAAGAAAGCCTAATTTACAAATAGGATATTACCATGAAATCTCTCAGAATTGCAGCTAGCCAGATAAATACAATAGTAGGAGACCTTGCAGGCAATACAGAAAGGATAATCTTTTCTATAAAGTCTGCCATTAAAGAAGGTGCTGATATTGTTGTGTTTCCAGAACTTACCATAACAGGGTACCCTCCAGAGGATCTACTTTTAAAACCTTGCTTTGTAGAGCAAAACATTAGATGCCTAGAAACAATTGCAAAAGCCGCAAAGAATATAATAGCGATAGTAGGATTTGTAGATAAAAGAGAAGATTCTATTTATAATAGTGCGGGAATTTTAGCAGATAAAAAAGTTTTATATAGATATCATAAAAAGCACCTGCCTAATTATGGCGTATTTGATGAGAAGAGATATTTTCAGTCTGGCATTGAAAATGCTATTTTAAAAACAAAGGATTTTTCTTTTAGTGTAAATATATGTGAAGATATATGGGCTCAAGAAGATATTATAGAAAAATATGTTTTACAGAATTCGAATTTTCTAATTAATATCTCTGCATCTGTGTATCACCTGGATAAGATTAAAGAAAGAGAACTTGTTTTAAAGAAAAAGATCAAGAAATTCAAAACCCCTATTGTTTATTGTAATCTTATAGGCGGGCAGGATGAATTGATATTTGATGGAAGGAGCATGGTATTTGGTGAAGATTGTATTCTGGCAAAGGCAGCCTCATTTGAGGAGGATTTATTAGTAGCAGATCTACCCATTAGTTCTAAAAAGTCAATTAAGACTAATAAGAAAGTAAAAGTTATATCTATAGATTATAAGACCAAAGAGAAAAAAGTTAGTTTAAAACCAAAGTCTAGTAAAGATGTAAGTAGGGTAGAGGAAGTATATAAGGCTCTTGTATTAGGGGTTCATGATTATGTAAAGAAGAATAATTTTAATAGAGTCACCGTAGGTCTTTCAGGAGGTATAGATTCAGCAGTAGTAGCTTCTATTGCTGTAGAGGCACTTTCTAAAGCAAATGTACTGGCGATTTCCATGCCATCAAGATATTCTTCAAAAGAAACACAAGTTGATGCAGAACTTCTTTCCAGGAACCTCGGCATAAGGTTCGTAAAAGTTCCTATGGATAGCATTTTTGACGCATATAATGATACATTAAAAAGTCACTTTGCCGGTATGAAGACTGATCTAACAGAAGAGAATATCCAGGCTAGAATCAGAGGTAATATCCTTATGGCTTTTTCAAATAAGTTTGGATATCTTGTGCTTAATACAGGGAATAAGAGTGAGACTAGTGTAGGATATTGTACGCTTTATGGTGATATGGCAGGGGGATTTGCTGTAATTAAGGACGTACCTAAAAAACTAGTCTATGAATTGGCAGAATTTATAAATAAGACCAAGAAAAAAGAAATCATACCAAAAAGTATTATTAAAAGGGCCCCTTCTGCAGAATTAAGACATGGTCAGAAGGACCAAGACAGCCTTCCGCCTTATGAATTACTGGACGGTATTATTGATTTATACATTGAAAAGAATAAATCTTTTCCTGATATGGTAAAAAAGCTTGGTAATAAAGATGTTATTAATAAAGTCTTAAGGATGATTGATATGAATGAGTATAAGCGCCGTCAAGCACCGCCCGGTATAAAGATCAGCCCTAAGGCATTTGGAAAAGACAGGCGCATGCCTATAACTAATAGATTCCTTGCTTCAGGATAGATGCTCAGAACCCTTCTTTTAATACCCCTTTTATTTTTAAATATATTCTTTTTTCCAGAAAAGGATCTTTCTTTATCAGCAGAGTCCGCTATTCTTATGGATCCATGGACTAAGAGGGTTTTATATTGTAAAAACCCTGAAAAGAAGCTTTCTCCTGCAAGCACTGTAAAGATAATGACAGCCCTTTTAGTCTTAAAGAAATCTCACCTTAGAAAAAGTCTTTTAATAAGTGAATTTGCCTCTTCTATGGAGCCGTCAAAGGTTTATATTAAGGAAGACGAGAGCTATCTTGTGGAGGATTTACTCAAAGGACTTCTGTTAAATTCTGGCAATGACGCAAGCGTTGCTCTAGCTGAGGGTATTGCAGGTTCAGAAGAAAAATTTGTCAGTATGATGAATAAATATGCTGAGGTAATAGGCACAAAGAACACTAATTTCAGGAATTCAAATGGTCTTCCGGCAAAAAATCAATATTCTACCGCACATGATTTATCTTTGATAGTACGGGAGGCAATGAAAAATAAAAATTTTGTAGATATTATAAATATGAAGTATTCAGAGATAAAAGAGATTAATACCGGAAGAGAGATAAAATTAAAAAACCACAATAAGAACTTATGGAAAGATAAAGATTATGTGATTTTAGGTAAGACGGGATACACTAAAAAGGCCGGACATTGTTTTAGCGGATATATTCATTATAATAGATGGAATAAGGTAATAGTAGTGATTTTAAATAGTAAATCCTTGTGGTTGGATCTTGAAAACTTGGCAGAAGCCAATATGTAAAATTATGTTAAAAAGATATCTATTTTTATCGGTTATATTTATTTTTTCGTTTTCTCGAGAATTATTTCCTGCTCCTGTATGCGGTACTCATATGCCAGAAAAGAAACAATTTATTTGTGGATTAGAAGAAAGTATCATTATAGATCGGAATCTTGATAATGACGAAGGTGCTACAAATGGAAAAAGATCTTTTTTTACACTTTCTTATGGCGTATTTCCATGGCTTTCATTTGATGGAAAGATAGGTATGGGAGATGTAGATTGGGAAAGAATAGGATCCGATAGTTTAAGTTACAGCACTAATTTTGCAGGAGGCTATGGTTTTAGGATAAAAGCATATGAAAACAAAAACCTTGACATAAAAAGCCTTTTAGGTTTTCAGCATATAAGTGTTCATCCTAATGCAGAGAATCAAACTACAGAAAAACACGAAGTAATAATAGATGAATGGCAGGGTTCTATAGTTATATCTAAAGATCTTAAAAGTACTGTTCCATACCTAGGAGCGCGATATGGAAGCATAGATTTTATAAAGTGGGTTAATGAAGTAAATCGTAAACGTATAAAATCAGAAAAAGAGCTAGGTATTATTTTAGGGATTGATTATTGGCTAGATAAAAAGACTAAATTAAATCTAGAAGGTATATTTTTGGATGGGGAAGAGGTGACCTTTGGTATTAGTCGCGATTTCTGACTAAAAGTGTCTCAAAGGCATTTTTTAGATAATATATATTAGGTTTCTTTTTAAAATATCTTTTTATAAATAAAGACGCCTCACGAAGATCTTTAAAAAATAGAATCTCAGGTATTTTATTTTTATATAAATTCCCTTTTTTTGATATAAATCCCAGCCTAGCTTTTGACATTGCCTTTGCAACCATATATGCGCGATGCTCTCCCGCAAGACACCCCTTAGTTTTAATATCTTTTATTAGCTTTTTTGGATCTTTCATTCTGATTAATCTATTCATAAAGCGTTTTTCACCAAGGCCTTTTCCAAAATCTTCTTTTAAATCTGCTTTTACAAGTATTAAAGAGTTATTTTTTAAGATAGGTTTTCTTGTATTTGCTACATAATTGAATGCCCGTGAGGCTTGGTACATATTTACACTTTTTTCCTTGGGTATATCGCATATTACAATATCAAAAGCCTTATTTATTTTTTTCTCAAATATGCTTTGAGCATAAATTACTGCTTCTTTGAAAGAAGATTTTGGTTTTCCCTTAAAAGTTTTTAGTAAATCGCCATTTTTATCATTTATTATGTTTATTGAGTATTTGATAGGTAGAGTAGAAGATACCTCTTCTATAAAATCCCTAAAAAGGTTTTTAGTTATTGAACATATCTTTGTTCCAGGGTGATCCAGGAATCTTGGATGATGTGTAGAGTTTATAGTTTGTTCTCCTGCAAGACCTATGGCTACTACTTTTGTACCACCACTATAGCCTGCATATAGATGTGGTTCTACAAGGCCCACTGTTATTATTGATTGAGCTTTTTTTAGTTTTTTATTGAGATATATGGGGATATTTTTTACCTTTCCAAAATATGCTGTGGATTTTTTTCTATAATCATGGCAAGAGATTTTTACTTTGGAAGCTATAGTACCTAGATTGTCTTTTATTTCTTTTTTTGTAGGAGGCCTATGTAGTCCAGTTCCTATTATTACCTCTATGTTTTTCTTGGGGATGTGGTCTTTTTTTAGTTTTTTGAGTATTATAGGTAGTATTTTTTTTAGATGAGCGTTCCGTGTAAAATCAGGTATAGCAATAATAGTTTTCATTTCAAGAGTTCCTTTGGGAATATATTATCAAGTCCAAGTATACATGCTGGATCTAGAGATTTTTTAAGAAGGGTCATTTCTTTAATATGTTTTTTTCCATACATAGCTTCTAAGAAAGGATGTTTTAATTTACCTATGCCGTGTTCTGCTGAAACAGTACCCCCTAAAGAGACTGCTTTTTTTACAAAATCCATATATATAGATCGGCTTTTTACGAATTCTTCTTCATTCTTAGGGAGCATATTTACATGAAGGTGATTTTCTCCTATATGACCGAATATTACAAAAGGTATATCTGAAAAGATGAGTCTTTCTTTATAAAATTCAAACATCTCAGGGAATGCTTTATCTGGAATGGCTATATCTGTACCGACCTTTGGGAGTTTATTACTTTTTACGATCTCATTTATTGCCTCAGGAAGAGTGTGTCTAAATTCTTTCAGTTTTTCTCTTTCTTTTTCAGAATCTGCAAAAAATGACTTTTCCATAGATGCATGGTGTTTTTCAAGGAGATTTGTCCATGAATCTACTATCTTAGATTCATTTTCTTTTTTATAATCCTCTTCAAAATATACCATGGCCTTTGAACGTTCTGGTATATTAGGATGTTTTTTTCGTAAGAGTTCCAAGGAATTTACATCCATAAATTCTAAAGAAAGAGCGTTTAATGATTTTGCATCTTTTACAAAATTTAATGCATCTTTTTCAGATGGGAAGAAGCTGAAAAAACTCATTACACTATCAGGTTTTTTATCAAGCTCTAAGTCTACCTCTAGAATGAAAGCGAGTGTTCCTTCTTGACCTATAAATAGATCTATTAGATCCATTTTATCTTTTACATAGTAGCCGCTGGCATTTTTTACATCTGGCATCGAATATGTTGGTAGATTAATAGTTTTTTTCTTTATAGAAAATGTTTCACCTCTATTAATGAAATATTTACCTCGCTTTATATCTAAGATATCACCACCAGAAAGAACAACCTTTAATCTTTTTATGTATTTACGTGTTGAGCCGCATTTAAAGCATTTTGCCCCAGATGCATTTGTAGAGATAGTTCCTCCTATGAATGCATTTGGTTCTGTGGGGTCTGGTGGGTAGATAAGAGAATATTTAGAAAGTTCTTTTTCTAAGTCAGAGAGCCTTACTCCTGGCTGGAGTGTGGCAAATAGATTTTTTTTATCGATATTGATTATCTTATTAAGGGAGTCTGTTGCAAGTATATTTCCTCCAAAGGCAACCCTTGCACCTGTTACTCCTGTACCACCACCTGAGATGGTTACGGGAATTTTGTTACTACTGGAATCCTGGAGTATATTTACTACATCTTTTTCTCCGTCTGGGAATATTACTTTATCTGCATATCCTCCCAGGAGTCCGGATTCATCTTCAAAATAAGACTTGATAATATCCTTATCTATCTTTATAATCATATCTATAATCTATCATACAATATAATTAAAGTAAACATATGATAAAACCTAACCCTTTTACACCTCAATCTGGATGGGAGCCGCGGGTATTTGGCGGAAGAGAAGAAGAGGTAAGTCTTTTTAAATCCAACCTAGAAAATGCGATATCAGTAAGGCCTAATCATTTGGTAGTTTTAGGAGAATGGGGAATAGGAAAGACCTCACTTTTAAAGCAGTTTAAAAGGATGGTGCAAGAAGAGGGTCATCCGGCATGTTTTTGCTCTATCTCTAGATTTACAGGAAAAGATAAACCTCTGGATGCAGTTTATCTTATTGCTGAGGAGATGATCATGTCTCTTCCAAAAGTAAGTTTAGATTCAGAGAGGCTACTAGGTCTTTTTTCTAAGAAAAAATCCCTTCAGCAAGCACAAAGCCAATTTACAAAGTTCTTGCTTGAATTGTGGAATGTTTTAGATACAAAGCTTGCAGTAGTCTTATTAGATGACTTACAGAATCTTCTGCCGATATCTAATACAATAGATATCTTAAGAGCAGTTTTAAGTAAAGATCAGATTATTAAGAATACGAGATTTTTATTTATACTTTCTTCTACACCGAATAGCTGGTCAAGCTTTATAGATAAACATGATCCTGTAGGCAGGTTTTTCAGAAAAAGGTTCAACGTAGGGAATCTTAAAAAAGGAGATGTTGTAAATACTGTAGATAAGACTCTCGAAGATACAAATGTAATATTTGATGATACGATAAAAGATAGAATATTTGAGCATACAGAGGGACATCCTTATGAGGTGCAGTTACTTTCAAGTCATCTTTACGATACTCAGATAGAAGGAAGAGTCGCCAGTGATGCATGGCCAAAGGCACTTTCAAATACCTTAAAAGAATTAGGTAAGGATTATTTTAATATTTTATTAGGTAAGGCTAGTGAAAGGGAAAAAGATTTACTTAGGATACTTTCAGAAGAAAAAAGACCTCTTTCGATAAAAGATTTTAGGTCCATGATGATAGTAGGTAAACATGCTAAAAAATTCCCAATTGCAAACATAAAGAATTTTCTTTATAGATTAGAAGAAAAAGGTATTGTAAAAAGAAACCAAAGTGGCAGCTTTGATATACCCGATAGGATGTTTCGAGAGTTTATATTAAAATTTAGCTAAAAAGGAGGCAATATGAAGGTTAAAGTAGATGCAGAATTATGTGTAGGTTGTAATCTTTGTGTAAATACTTGTCCTGAGGTTTTTGAGATGAAAGAGGATAAGGCGATTCTAAAGACAGACTCAGTTTCTCCTGAAAATGAAGATTGCTGTAAACAGTCAAAAGATGAATGCCCTGTTGAGGCAATTATTATAGAATAGCTGTTATTATTTTTGTTTTAGGATTCTTCTGAAGCAGAAAATAGCCAGTATTATAATACTTATCCAAGATATACTTAAGATTAGCCAGCCTAAAAGGTTCATTTTTTATTCCTTTTTCGTTTTCTCCAGGCAATCTTTACCATAATTCCTAAAGTTAAAAACATGCCTAAAAGCATAAGCCGTATGCCTAATACATACGGCTTATCAGTTTCACTTACACCTTCCATAAGTATAGTAGGAATACCATGTTGAATAAACCAGAAACCAAGAATAAAGAATAAAAATAAAGGTGTTATATATTTTATTATAAATTTATATATTTTTGGTATCTTAAGTTCTGCCCCATGGTGGATTTCCTTCCAAGCCTTTTCTATTCCAAATATCCATCCAAATAGGATGGTTTCTACTGTGGCAAATAGTACGAGACAAAATGTTCCACCCCAAAAGTCCAATTCATTTACAGCACCGTGCTTTAAGAAAAATATAGCTGGCTGACAAAGTACAAATGAAGCTATACCGAATATAAGTACAGCCTTTTTCTTTGAGATATTAAATTCATCTTCAAGGAATGTAATTGTGGGTTGAGCGAGTGATATAGATGATGTAATACCCGCTAGGAACAAGAGCCCAAACCATAGACATCCAAAGAATGCACTTAAGGCGATCTTTTGAAATATCAAAGGCATCGTTACAAATCCCAGATTAAATGCTCCACTTGAGGCAATGTTTTGTATCTGATGTGGACCGAAGAATATAAATGCAGCCGGTATTATGATGGAAGAACCTATTATAATCTCTGCAAATTCATTGGTGCTTGCAGCTGTGAGTCCTGATAATGCGACATCATCTGTTTTTTTCAAGTAACTCGCATAGGTAAGTATTACACCTATGCCGACGCTTAATGTAAAAAATATTTGTCCTGCTGCAGCAAGCCAGACCTTAGCATCTTTGAGGCTAGAAAAATCTGGATTCCACAAAAAACCCAAACCATTTAATACATTCCAGTCGGGTTTTAGAGGATTAGGTGTCCCAAGTGTTAAAACCCTTACAGCTATAATTATGCCGAATATAAAAAGCGTAGGAAGAGCGATTTTACATAATTTTTCAATCCCACCAGAAATACCTTTATAGATAATGAAGATATTGATTGCAAATGTTATTAGGAAAAATATATATGCAGATTGCAAGTTAGAGAAAAACTGATTTTTTTCAATACCCTGAAAGCCCCTCAAAAGTGAAATCATACTCCCTTCATTTACAGCTTCGCCGTATTTTCCTACGGCTGAGAATACTGCATATGCAAGTGTCCATGAAGCAATGTAATTGTAATAAATAAAAATAACAAGTGGTCCGAATATTCCTATTACGCCAAAATATTTTATGAATCTATTTTTCTCCCACATGGTGTGAAATACCCCAGGTGCAGTACCGTGGCCAAATCCTCCGCCGAAACGTCCAATAGTCCATTCTATCCACATAAGGGGGATACCCAAGAAGAGTAGAGAGATAAAGTATGGTATCATAAAGGCTCCGCCGCCATTTTGTGCAGCTTGAACAGGGAATCTTAAAAAATTCCCAAGCCCTACAGCGCTACCGGCAACAGCCATTATGATCCCTAATTTTGATTTCCAGGCATCGCGCTTTCGCATATAGAAAAATTATACCTAAGTTATATACATATGTCAAACTTGACATATAAACTATATAGGTTAAAATGTAGGCTAAAGAGAGTATGCTATGTCAGGTTTTGAAAAATTCTATACCATCCTTAATCATGAACAAAAACAAGCAGTTGACTTAATAGAAGGCCCAGTGCTTGTTTTAGCAGGTCCTGGAACAGGAAAGACCCAGCTACTTTCTGTAAGGGCTGCCAATATCATCCGCCAGAAAAAATCCCTCCCAGAAAACATCCTTATTCTTACCTACACAAATGCTGCAGCAAAGACAATGAAGGAACGTCTTTCAAAAATCATAGGCTTTAAGGGCTATGACGTACATGTCTCAACCTTCCACAGTTTTGCTAATTCCATAATACTGGATTCTGAAGAGGCAAGTAACTATATTCAAGATAGGATACAGATTTCAGATATAGAGAATATAAAGGCAATAGAATATATTATAGATCATATTAAAGGCCTAAATGATATCAGACCCTTTAATGCCCCATATACTTATGCTAAGGATATACAGAAAAGGATAAGCGACTTAAAAAGAGAAGGATTTTCACCTGAAGAATTTTCAAAATATATAACTACTTTAAAACCAGATGGTGTATACATCGAAGAAAGACATCTCCCCAGATTAAAGGCATTAGCAATAGTCTATAAGGAGTATGAAAAACTTAAAATAGGTAAAAATAAAGAAGTTTTTGATGAACGAGGAAGATATGATTATGATGATATGATTATAATTGCTACGGAATGCTTGAATAAAGAAAAAACCCTTAAAAAAAGATACCAAGAACAGTTTACATATTTAATGGTGGATGAGTTCCAAGATACAAATGGGGCACAGCTTAAATTTTTATTTTCTCTTATTAAAGGTAAAAATCCCAATCTTTGTTGTGTGGGTGATGACGATCAGTCTATATATAGGTTTCAGGGGGCAAGCGTAGCTAATTTTAAAGAACTAAAAAATAAGTTTAAAGACCTTAAGACCATTACGCTTAAAAATAATTACCGTTCAACAAAAGAGATAATCAGTCTTTCTCAAAGCCTAATAAAAAATCTACCCCAAAATGAAAGGACAATGTCAAAAAACCTTATTCCCGTAAGGGATTTTAAAAATAAATCTATCGAGTATAAAGAATTTAGTACTGAAGAAGAAGAAATGTGTTTTATAGTTGAAAGAATAGAGGAACTCAAAAAGCAAATTCTTTCTTCAAAGGACTTAACCTCAGAAGAAAAAAAATTCCCCTACAATAATATCGCAGTCTTAGTAAGAAAGAGATCTTTGATCTTAAAACTCATAGATAGTTTCCTGCGGCATGGCATTCCTTATGCTACAGATGGTAAGGAAGATATAAGAAGTGAATTTCGCGTAAGACAGATGCTGGATGTTTTAGAGCTTATAAGTACTAATGTAGAGGATTTTAATGAAAGAGATAGAATTCTTTATAGGATTCTTATAGCAGATTATTTTAAAATTCCACATAATGATATATTGAATTTTATTAATAAGGTCAATAAAAAGAAACGAAATAAAGAAGCTGTAAATCTCCTATCAGAACTTTTTAACGAGCAAGAACTCGCTTCATCTTTAAAGCATGCAAAAGAAGTGATAGATAAAGTTTTAAAAAATTCCCAATTTAAACCAGTGCATACTGTTCTTATGGAATACATAAAAGATGCTGGAATATATAAGTATATCCTTGAAAAATACGATAAAAAAGACCTTATAAAGATCAGGGAGTTAAGGGCTTTAAGTTCTTTTGTAAATATGGTAAAAGAATATGATCTTTCGAGACCAGGTATAACCTTAAGGGATTTTGTAGATGAGATAAAAACTCGCAATGAACATAAACTTCCAATACAAGGTGAAGTAGTTACGATCTCGCAGAATGGTGTGAGGATTTTTACTTCCCACGGCTCAAAAGGCCAGGAATTCCATAGTGTAATTGCACCATTTTGCCTGCAGGATGAAAGCTGGCCTATAAAAGTAATGCCTGATAAAATTCCTCTTCCTCCAGAGATACTTAAGACCACTGAAAAAGTGGATAATAAACAAAAATTGAAAGAGCTTAGGTTTCATGATGAGATGAGACTATTTTATGTGACTATTTCAAGGGCCAAGAGTAATGTACTTTTTACAGCCGCCCCTAAAGAAGACAAAATCCCCAGTTTATTTATCAAACAATTAGGAATAGAGCCCAAACCAGATAAAATTAAAGAAGAATATATATTAAAAAAATCCTTAGAAAAGATAGACAAAGAAGATCCTTTCATAGGAACAGAACAAGTCTTAAGAGATTTAGTTACAGATATGAGTTTAAATCCTACGAGTTTAAATAATTACTTATCATGCAGGAGAAAATTCCTTTACGGGAATGTTTTAATGTTACCATCTGCAAAAAAACAGAGTCTTATCTTTGGAAATGCAGTTCATAGCGGATTAGAACATGTTTATAGACATTACATGAAGAAAAATACCTTTCCAGATTTCCAGTTTTTTAAAAGTAAATTCCTAGATGCATTAAAATTCCAAGGGCCTGAAAAGGCTATAGAACTTCGTTGCAAAGATCAGTTTGAAGGATTAAAAACATTCTTTAATAGGGCATCCTCAAATCCTATTAAACCTTTAGGACTTGAAAATCGCATGCCTATAAATATAGATGGGGTGACTTTTACTGGAAAGTATGATAAATTAGAAATGGAAAGTGATAAATTTGTAAGGGTTATAGATTATAAAACAGGACAAGCAAAAAAACACGTAAAAGGTATTTTTGGATGTAGGTCTTTGGAAGATGAAGATTGCGATGGTTATCTTAGGCAACTTGTCTCTTATAAACTTTTATACGAAAAAGATAAAACTAGAAGGAACAAAGATCTTTTAGTCTCCCACGGCGTACTTGTATTTGTAGAGCCTGCAAAGGAAGAGAATAAAAAGAGTGGAATAAAAAAGGGAGAGCCGACTGAATTTAAGATTGCACTTAATGACGATATGGTAGATGAATTAACTGGCATCATAAGGAATGTATCCAGAGGCATACAGAATCTGGATTTTAAAAAGCTTCCAGAACGTGATAAGAAAAAATGTTCCTATTGCGATTTTGACAATATCTGTTGGAAATAAGGAGGGTATTTTATGAGGAGTTTGGTATTAGTTATATTTTTAGGCATATTTTTAATCACAGGGTGTAATATTGTTCCTAAATCAGTACAATATCAGCGCGAAGAAGAAGGTTTTATAGGGACTACAGATGAGGTTAATCCTGTCTTAGAAGAGATTCAGGTTGTACTTAATAATCAGGGTTATGATACAGGTAATACTGAAGGTAGGATGTGCCAGAATACGCGGGGAGCAATAAAAAACTTTCAGGAATCGATAGGTGTTAAATCTACAGGTTATATCAATAAACTTACATTGAAGGAGATAGATGATCTAAGAAGGGTAAAGGAAGAGCTTGAGTTAAAGCATGTCCATAAAATAAATATCCCTTCCAGAAAATCTTCTGCCTCTACAAAAAAGATACAGCGAGCCTTAAAGAGCGCCGGCTTTGACCCTGGTAGTATAGATGGCAAAATGGGACCTATGACCAAGCAGGCAGTAAAGGAGTTCCAGAGGACAAAAGATCTTAAAGTAGATGGCGTAGTAGGTCAAAAGACTTGGGGAAAACTAAAAAAATACCTTGAAAAATAAGCTGTTTTGTAAGGGCAAAAAATATTGACAAAATTTGTTGCAAATGGTATAAAAAATAAGGTGGAAAAAGGAGGAAAAAATGGGTAAATACGTAACTGTACTTGGCGGCATAATAAGCATCTTTATTGGAATATGGGGCATAGTTACATGGTGGTGGAGTTTTGTAGGACTCTTAAAGGGGTGCGTTCCTCCTGTATTAGTGCTCGGCGGGCTTGCAGCATTCTTTGCCGGGGTAAATGAGATAAAAAATTCTATAAAAGCTACAAAAGAAGAGAAGAGATAAAAAATTAGATTTATATTTATTTAGATAGACCCTGGTTTTAAATAAGGGTCTATATTTGCTTAAAGAGGTGGTGTTTTATGAATTATATAAAGACCTGTTTGCTTTTAACAGCCTTGACTATGCTTTTTGTGTGGATAGGTGGTTATTTTGGCGGCGAGATAGGAGCGATGTACGCATTTATATTTGCATTTATTATTAATGTAGGGGCGTACTGGTTCAGTGACAGGATAGTACTAAGCATGTATGGAGCTAAGGAAATTAACCCAGAAGAGGCACCCGAGGTCTATAATATAGTAAGAGAATTATCTTCTAATGCAAATCTTCCTATGCCAAAAATATACATATCTTCTCAAAATTCTCCTAATGCCTTTGCAACCGGACGCAACCCGAACCATGCAGCTGTTTGCCTAACGCAGGGCATATTGAGTCTTTTAGATCGAGATGAATTAAGAGGTGTAATTGCACATGAACTCTCGCATATAAAAAATAGGGATACGTTGATAATGACCGTAGCAGCTACTATAGCAGGAGCTATTACTATGCTTGCTAGTCTTGCAAGGTGGTCTATGATATTTGGAGGATTTGGCGGCCGCTCTGGAAGAAATAGAGACAGTAATATTTTCGGATACCTATTTATGCTTATAGTTGCACCTATCGCAGCAATGCTTATACAACTTGCTATATCTCGTTCAAGAGAATACGCTGCTGATAAAAGAGGAGCTTATATAGCAAAAAGCCCTTTAGGTCTTTCAAATGCACTCTTAAAATTAGAAGGGGCCAATAGGCGTAATCCTATGCGTACAAATCATACTACGGCCCATCTTTTTATTGTGAATCCTTTGCGAGGCCAGGGAATCCAGGCACTTTTTAGTACGCATCCGCCAGTTCAGGAAAGAGTCAGGAGATTGAGTGGTTTAAAAGTACAATAATTTATAAGGAGGGATATATGGTAGATTTTAATCCTAAATATGGACAAGACATCAAAGAGATAAATGAAAAAGTAAAAGAGGCCTCTTTATTTGTACAAGAGATTAATAAGGAGCTCTCAAAGGTTATTGTAGGACAAAAGTATGTTATAGATAGGCTTTTGATTGCCCTTTTGGCTAATGGCCATATATTAATAGAAGGGGTTCCTGGACTAGCAAAGACTCTCGCTGTAAAGACACTTTCACAATGCATAAATACTAAATTTCAGAGGATACAGTTTACACCTGATTTATTACCTGCAGATCTAATAGGTACGCTTGTCTATAATCCAAAGGATGGGAGTTTTACCACAAAGAAGGGACCTCTATTTTCAAATCTAATACTTGCTGATGAAATCAACCGAGCCCCTGCAAAGGTTCAAAGTGCACTTCTAGAGGCAATGCAGGAAAGGCAAGTTACAATAGGAGAAAATACCTTTAAATTAGATGATCCATTTTTAGTTTTGGCTACACAGAATCCAATAGAACAAGAAGGGACTTATCCTCTTCCTGAGGCACAGGTAGATAGATTTATGCTAAAGATAAAAATAACATACCCTAATAAAAAAGAAGAAAAGGATATTATGGAGCGTATGGCAGGACACGAACCAGCTGAAGTACGTTCAATCGTCTCCCCAAAGGATATTATCAAGGCAAGAGAAATAGTCTCTCAGATATATATTGATGAAAAGGTAAAAGATTATATAGTAGATCTGGTTTATGCAACAAGGACACCCGAAGAATATAAACTTGATATAAAAAATCTTATTGCATATGGTGCTTCTCCAAGGGCTTCAATATATCTAAATATGGCCGCCAGGGCCCATGCCTTTATTCAGGGAAGGGGATATGTTACACCTGAAGATGTAAAGACAATCGGTATGGATGTATTGCGACATCGCGTGATTGTTACTTATGAGGCAGAGGCAGAGGAGATGACATCCGAAGATGTTGTGACAAGAGTTTTTAATGAAATAGAAGTCCCGTAAATGATTCCCAAAGAAATCCTAAAAAAAGTAAGGCATATTGAGATTCGTATCGGCAGACTTGTTAATGATGTCTTTGCCGGACAGTATGAGTCTATATTTAAAGGTCGCGGAATGGAATTCCATGAGGTGCGGGAGTATATCCCAGGAGATGATATCCGTTCCATTGACTGGAATGTTACAGCCAGGATAGGTCAACCATTCATCAAAAAATTCGTTGAAGAAAGAGAGCTCACTGTTTTGTTAATGGCAGATATAAGCGGTTCAGGATACTTTGGAACAAAAAACAAGATGAAAAAAGAAATCATGGCAGAGCTTGGCGCACTTCTTGCTTTTAGTGCAATAAAGAATAATGATAAAGTGGGGTTATCGCTTTTTACAGACCGTGTTGAAAAATTCATACCTCCCAAAAAAGGAAGACCTCATGTATTAAGGGTTATAAGAGAACTTTTGTATTATAAGCCAGAGCATAAAAAGACCAATATAAATAATGCCCTTGAATATTTAGGAAAGGTTTTAAAAAAGAAGGCGGTGATTTTTCTTTTATCAGATTTTATGGATTCCGGCTATGATCGCCTTTTAAGGATCTTAAATAAACGTCATGATATTATAGGTATATCGATATCTGATCCTAGGGAAACACATTTTCCTGATATAGGACTTATGCAGTTTGAAGATAGAGAGACAGGTGAATCTATTTATCTGGATACATCCGATACACATTTAAAGAATGAACTCATAAAAAGAAGGAATTCCTTTACTGAAAGCCGAAAAAAGCTTTTTAGGTCAATGGGCCTTGATTCTATCGAGATATCCACAGATAAATCTTATATAGAGCCTTTGATGCTATTTTTTAAAATGCGTGCCAGAAGATTTAGGTAAAAAGAAAGATTATAGAAATAAATGATTAGACCTAGGCATTTAATCCTACCAACTTTAATTTTACTATTATTATCTAATTTTGCATTTTCTGATGATATAAGACCTCTAAAAGATCCTGTATATATAAAAAGCCACTTTAATCCTTGGTCAATAATATTAATTTTACTTCTGGCTATAGCTCTTTTTGGGTTTTTTTATTTTAGAAGAAAAAAGAAGATTAAAAAGACTATTGATACACTATCTAGATCACCCGAAGAGATTGCTACAAGTGAATTGTGCGCCCTCCGCGATATGAAACTAATAGAAAAAGGCATGGTTAAAGAATATTATATAAGGCTCTCAGATATTATGCGTAAATTTATAGAAGGTGTTTTTAAAATCTCTGCGATGGAAGCGACTACATGGGAGCTTTATCAGGAGATGAGAAAAAGAAGGCTTGAGAGAGGACCTGTAGATAAAATAAGGAATTTTCTTGAGGAGTGTGATCTTGTAAAATTTGCAAAATACATTCCAACACAAAAAGAAATCGAAGATATTTATAAACAAGCTGAAGAAATCATAAAATTAACAACATCTAAAATATGAGATTCGCTAATCCATTATTTTTAATATTACTAGCAATTATACCAGCTTTTATCTGGTATTATTTTAGGCAAAGTAAGGTTCGTCAGGCAGGACTTTGGTTTTCTGATATAACAATTACTAAAGATATAAAGCCAAGTTTTCGTGTGAAGTATCGACATATTCCAATGATTTTGAGGATGATAGCGATATTTATTTTAATACTTACAATGGCACGTCCTCAGTCGGGACAAAAGGAAGAAGAAATCATAACTGAGGGGATAGATATTATACTTACACTTGATACATCTGGCAGTATGAAGGCAGAAGACTTTAAACCTCAGAATAGATTGGGTGCAGCAAAAAAGGTTTTAGAGGATTTTATAGAGTCCAGACATAATGATAGGATCGGGCTTGTAGTTTTTGCAAGACATAGCTTTACACAGTGTCCACTTACGCTTGATTATGGAGTACTATTGGATCTTTTGGAAAAAATAAATATAGGAATAATAGAAGATGGCACTGCTATAGGAACAGCCATTGCAAATTCTGTAAATAGATTAAGGGATTCTAAGGCAAAAAGTAAGATAATAGTACTTTTGACAGATGGAATTAATAATGCAGGTAAGATTGACCCCGAAACAGCAGCAAAGACCGCCAAGGCACTTGGTATAAAGATATATACAATAGGAGCCGGTAAGCCCGGAGGGGCATTATATCCTATAGAAGATCCTATTTTTGGAAAAAGGTACGTTCGTATGGATACAGAGATAGATGAGGATTTACTAGAAAGCATTGCAGAAGATACAGGAGGCATGTATTTTAGGGCCAAGAATGAAAAGGGATTAAGACAGATTTACAAAACAATATCTAAGCTCGAAAAAACCGAAATAGAAACAAAAGAATATGCAAATTATAATGAGCTTGTAGGTTATTTTTTATTACCAGCTCTTTTAATAATTCTACTAGAAATAATATTATCAAATACTATATTCAGAAAGATTCCTTAAAAGGGGTAACCATGCACTGGGGTTCAGGAATATTTTTAAATTTTCTTTTACTAATACCAATATTAATAATATTTTTTGTCTTTATCTCTTTTAAAAAAAGAAAATCCTTAGATTTATTTGGGGACAAGATTGTTTTAGAAAAACTTCTTTTATCCAAGAGTATTGTTAAAGATCGCACTAAAAGGATTTTAATAATAATAGGAGTAACTTTTTTAATACTTGCACTTTCTAGGCCTCAAATAGGTACGCGTCTAACCATGGCAAAACGTCGTGGTGTGGATATATTAATAGCCATGGATACATCTACTAGTATGAGGGCTAGGGATATAAGGCCAAGCCGTTTAGAAAAAGCAAAGCTGGAAGTCTCATCTTTAATAGATAAATTAAGAGGGGATAGGATAGGTATTTTAACATTTGCAGGAAATAGTTTTATTCAGTGTCCAGTTACACTTGACTATAATGCAGCAAAAATGTTTTTAAATATAATTGAACCAGGCATGATGCAAAAACCTGGGACAGCTTTAGGAGATGCAATAAAGACAGCTCAATCTGCATTTATTAAAAAAGAAAGACGTCATAAGGTATTAATTCTTTTAACAGATGGTGAAGACCACGATACAAACCCGACAAAAGCTGCAGAAGAGGCTAAAAGGGAAGGCATAATAATTTATACTATAGGTATAGGTACTAAAAAAGGAGAACCAATACCTATATTAAATGAAAAAGGTAGGGTTTCAGGGTATAAGAAGGATAAAAATAATGAAGTAGTTATGTCAAGGCTTGATGAAGCAACTCTTCAGAAGATTGCCCTTGTTACAGATGGTAAATATTACCATGCTACACCCAGGGAGTTTGAACTAGATAAAATCTATGATGAAATAAATAAGATGGAGAAAAAAGAGCTTTCAAGTCGTCTTTTTACGCAGTATGAAGATAGGTTTCAGTATTTTTTGATAGTAGCATTGATATTATTATGTGTAGAATTTTTAATGGGAGATAGAAAAAGAAGTGAATCATAAAAGATTTATTTTAATAAGTATTATAATCGTTAGTTTCTTTTCTATTACAGGTTGGATATGGCAAAATCCTGCTGTAAAAAAGAATAAAGAAGGTGTTAAGTTATATAAGGAAGATAAAATTGATGAGGCTTTATCAAAATGGCGTGATGCACAGATAGAAAATCCTGATAAAAAAGAACTACATTATAATATAGGCAGTGCCTTGCACCGAGAGAAGAAATATGAAGATTCTTTTAATGAATATGAAAAAGTTTTAGATACAAAAAATGCTGAACTTCAGTCCAAAACGTATTATAATATGGGAAATACCAATTATAGATTAGGAAAGCTTTTAGAAGCAATCGAAGATTATAAAAAATGCCTTGAAATAACCCCTGATGATGAAGATGCAAAATATAATATAGAGTTTATAAGAAAAAAGCTAAAAGAAAATTCAGAAAAAAAGGAATCTCAGCAAGAAGACTCACAGCAAAAAGAATCTCAAGACTCTCAAGCTCAACAACAAGAATCTCAACAAAAAGAAGCTAAAGAACAAAAAGCTTCTGAAATGCAAGAATCCGA
The DNA here is from genome assembly GCA_964566255.1 of uncultured Planctomycetia bacterium. Lineage (GTDB taxonomy): Bacteria > Omnitrophota > Gorgyraeia > Gorgyraeales > Gorgyraeaceae > CAZMID01. Next base: position 55,439 of record CAZMID010000006.1, read on the forward strand.
AGAAACCGAAGATACCCCCGAAGAAAGAAAAAAGGCTGAAAAACAAGAAGAAGCTGAGATGTCAGAAGAGGATGCTATTAGGTTATTAGATGCCTTAAAGGATGATGAAAAAGATTTGCAGAAAGAATTAAGAGTGCAGCCAAGTGATATAAGGTATAATATAGATAAAGACTGGTAGTCTATGAAGAAGATATTTTTACTTACAATTTTATTTTTGTTTGTTACTTCCATTTCTTTCGCAGAAGATATATCTATATCTAGTAACGTAGATAAAAATAATATAGCTTTAGATGAACAGATTACTCTTACTGTGACAGTTACTGGAAATATCAGTAATATCCCAAAGCCACAGATTCCTGATTTAGAAGGTTTTAGTTCTTATTCAGCTGGTAGGTCACAGAGTATTTCTATAATAAATGGCCAAGTTTCAAGTTCAGTTACTTTTACATATATACTTGTCCCTAATGATGTCGGTGAATATAAGTTAGGGCCATTTACTATAGATTATAAAGGCAGCTCTTATTCATCTGGGCCAATAGATGTATCAGTTACACCAAAATCTACCAGAAAGGCTCAAACTCCTTCATATGCTTCTCCCGATGAAGATAAATCCTATGAGAGTGAAACAAGAAAAGAGGTAAAAGAGCTTTTCATTGAAACATATGTAGATAAATTAACTGCTTATGTAAATGAACAAATAACTCTTACATTTGCTTTTTATCAGGCAGTGAATCTGTTTGAAAATCCTGTATATAGCCCGCCTTCAGTTACTGGTTTTTGGACAGAGGATATGCCACCTCAAAAAAAATCTTATAAGATAATAAATAATAAAAAATATCTTGTTACTGAGATAAAAACAGCCCTTTTTGCTACTTCCCCTGGGGAATTTACTATAGGTTCTGCAAGATTAGAGGCAAGTGTAGAGGATCTAGAAAGATTTTCTTCAAGAAGCCCTTTTGATCTATTTGATAGAGATCCTTTTAGTATGTTCAGGAGGGGTAAACCTATTATCCTTACAACAGATCCAATTACAGTAAATGTATTGCCATTACCAGAAGAAGGAAAGCCTTCAAATTTTAAAGGCGATGTAGGGAGTTTTGACATTGCTGTAGGTATAGATAAAGATACCGTTGAAGAATCTCAACCCATCACATTAAAGATAAAAATAGAAGGCAAGGGTAATATAAAAACAACTTCTTCTCCTGATTTACCTGATATACCAGATGTCAAATTTTACGAGTCAGGAAGTTCTGAGAATATTTCTAAAGAGGATTATGTAGTACAGGGAGAGAAGACATTCGAAAAAGTCATCATACCTAAAAAAGAAGGAGATTTTGCAATAGGTCCAATAGAATATTGTTATTTTGATCCGGTTTCAAAAAGATATATTGAGAAAAAAGTACCCCCTATAAATATAAATGCTACAAAAGCAGAAGAGTCTTCTATAGCAGAAACACCTTTTCCAGTAATGGGACTTACAAAAGAAGAAGTAAAACTCTTAAAGAAAGATATATGCTATATAAAGACTTCCCCAGCACGTTTTAAATCTAAAGAGGGATTTTTATATAAAAATAAGCTATTTTGGCTAATAAATATATTTGCCTTATTTATTTTAGCATTCCTTTATATATATAATGCCCATATGGAAAGATTACGGACTGATATAGGTTATGCCCGTTCGCGCGGAGCAAGAAGACTTGCCTCAAAACGCCTTAAAACCGCAAGAAGCATTATGTCGAAAGCAAATGTAAAGGAATTTTACGCTGAGATTTATAGAGCTGTTATAGAATACATTGCCGATAGATTAAATATTCCGCATCCATCTATCACAAAAGATGTATTAGAGAAAAGCTTACAGGAAAAATCCGCCTCTAAAAGAAGCATAGAAGAGCTTAAGGAATTATTCGATCTTTGTGATATGGCAAGATTCGCATCGGGCAACTTTACAAAAGAAGATATGCATAAGACATTAGAAGAAGCTACTCGTGTCATTGAAGACCTCGAGAGGGTTTTATGAAAAAAGTAATATTAGGTATTTTTATATTTTTTATTTTTTGTACTAGTTTTGCTTTTGCACAATCCCCACAAGAGATCTATAGAAAAGCAAATCTTAACTATGAAAACGAAGATTACCAGCAGGCGATTTCTTATTATGAGATGCTCATAGAAATAGATAAGGTGAGTCCCGAAGTTTTTTATAATCTTGGTAATAGTTATTTTAAATTAAAACGCGTTGGAAAGGCTATTTTAAATTATGAAAGGGCTAAAAGATTAGAGCCTCGCGATAGAGATATATCTTTAAACCTTAAACTTGCAAAAGGTATGATGGTTGATAAGATTGATTTGCCCCAAAGAGGATTTATCTTAGATATGATTCTTTTTCTATATGATAGGATGAATGTGAATGAATTAACTATTCTTGTATGGGTTTTTTATCTTGCAATAATGATACTTTTAATGTTTTCTATATTTATAGTTTCAAAAAGAAAAACTTTTCTTTATACTGTTGGAATGCTTTCGGTCTTTTTAATTTTGTTTGTAATATTTTTATTTTCAAAAATCAATAGTGAAAATTTTGTAAAAAAAGCTATAGTTATATCTCAAAAAGTAGATGTTAGAAGCGGTCCAAAAGAAGATTATCTTTTGCAGTTTACTTTACATGAAGGTGCAGAAATTTACGTCGTGGAAGAAAGACAATCTTGGTATGAGATTAGCCTTTCAAAGGACCTTAGAGGATGGCTCCCTAAGGACGCCGTAGAAATCATCTAACCACAATATGTAGGTGTTTACCAGCAAATAAATAGCAATATATTGTATTTTTTGCTTGACATGGAGTTTTCAAGTGATATACTTGTTTTTATCTTTTAAACAATTCAAAAATAATTCAAGGGGGTGACAATGCAGGTAGGGGTAAATGGCGACAAAAAATTAAATATCTCTGAAAATTGCCTCAAAGTTCTAGAAAGAAGATACCTCAAAAAAGATAAAACTGGAAAAGTGATAGAAACACCTGAAGAAATGTTCAGGAGAGTTGCTAGTCATATAGCTTCAGCAGATAAATTATATGGCGTAACTGACAAAGAGGTAAAAGAGATAGAAAATAATTTTTATAATATTATGAGTAACTTTGAATTTATGCCTAATTCACCTACCCTAATGAATGCAGGTAAAGATCTAGGTCAACTCTCTGCATGCTTTACGCCAGATCAGGTTGTTATAACTAAATCTGGACCAAAGCGAATATCCGAAATAAAAAATGGAGAGTTGGTATTAACTCATAAAAACAGATTCAAAAGAGTAACCGAAATATTTATCAGGGAATCAAACACAGTTTACATCCTCAATGCTTATAAGCTTCCTACTGAGACTCTCAAAGTGACTGGTGAACATCCTGTACTTGCAGTTAAAAAAGGAAATAATGGTGATCCTGCATGGATTCAAATAAAGGATTTGTCCTTAGGGGATTATGTAGCGCTAAGTTTTCCTAAGGAAGTTGTTGATCTTAAGGATATTGAGATAATAAGTTTTATTAATGATAACAAGCTTGTTGATATCGGTGGTTCTTTATATGAAAAAAATACGGATATAAGGTGCAGCGTTAGAAAAGATGGTAGTCTATATGTTCAACATAGAAATAGGTCAGGAGAGATTTCTAAGCAGGTTGCTCCTGTTAAAAATAGATTAGAGGTCGATACAGATTTAATGAGATTGTTTGGGTATTATCTATCGGAAGGTTGTGTTAGTGATAATAATGCATTACGTTTTACTTTCTCCGAAAAAGAAAGAAATTATTGTGAAGATGTTTTAAAAATAGTGAAAGAAAAATTTGGAGCTAGTTCTCGCGTTGAAGAGACGAATTCTCCTGATCAACGATGGCTATCAATAAGATTTCATTCAAAAATATTAGCTCGATTTTTTGAAAATTTATTTGGAACAGGTTATGCATCAAAAAAGATACCTTCATGGATTACACTTCTTCCGGTAGAAAAACAAAAAGGTCTACTTGCAGGAATGTTTCGCGGGGATAGCTGTACGTTCAAAAACGGCAATAACTTCTCTACAAGACTTGTTATGTGTAATATGAATTTAGTGTACGCAGCATGGCAACTGGTTATGAGAGCTGGACATTTTGCTGCACTTAATTCCGAATCAATGCCTAAACTTGGGAGGACCTTGCCATTCAGATGTACAGTTAGTGGGAAAAGTGGTACTAAGTTGATGCGTGAATGCTTAGATATTGATTTTGCTCATAACGGTAAGAGTTATATTCGGACTATAGTTCGTGGAAATACTCTTTTGACACCTATTACCAAAATAATAAAACAGCCTTATCAAGGTAAAGTTTATAATCTTGAAATAGAGGAAGACCATTCTTATTGTGCAAATATGGTCTCTGTTCATAATTGTTTTGTTCTTCCTGTAGAGGATTCCATGGAATCTATTTTTGATGCAATAAAAAATACCGCTATGATTCATAAGAGCGGAGGAGGAACTGGATTTAGTTTTTCAAGATTGCGTGCAAAGAATAGTGTTGTTCGTTCTACCGGAGGGGTTTCAAGTGGACCAGTTTCATTTATGAAAGTTTTTAATTCTGCTACTCAGGCTGTGAAACAAGGGGGCACGAGACGTGGGGCCAATATGGGAATCTTGCGAATAGACCACCCTGATATCTTAGAATTTATTAAGTGTAAAGAAAACGATAAAGATATAACTAATTTTAACATCTCTGTTGCTATCACAGAAGATTTTATGAATAAGGTGATAGAAGATAAAGAATATGATTTGATAGATCCACATACAGAAAAGCCGATCTCTAGACTTAAGGCCAAAGAAGTGTTTGATTTGATCGTAGAGATGGCATGGAAGAATGGTGAGCCAGGCATTGTTTTTATTGATAGAATTAATAAGGATAATCCTACTCCAAAACTGGGAGAGATAGAATCAACTAACCCATGTGGCGAACAGCCGATTTTGCCATTTGAAAGCTGTAATCTCGGTTCTATAAATCTTTCCAAGGTAGTTTCTGGCGATACAAAGAAGAAAATTGACTGGGAAAAATTAAAAAAACTTACACATCTTACAACACACTTTCTAGACAATGTAATAGATATGAATAAATTTCCTTTGGAAAAAATAAAGGACATGACCAGGAAGAATAGAAAGATAGGGCTGGGTGTAATGGGTTGGGCAGATATGTTGATCCAACTTGGTATACCTTACAATAGTGATGAAGCAGTAGAACTCGCAGAAAAAGTAATGAATTTTATAGACGAAGAATCAAAGAAAAAATCAGAAGAACTAGCTGGAATAAAAGGCGCATTTCCTTCATATAGTGACAGTGTATTTTCTGAGAGTAATATAGGCCTAAGAAGGAATGCAACGTTAACAACTATTGCACCTACAGGTACTATTTCTATTATTTCCAATACCTCAAGCGGGATTGAGCCTTTATTTGCATTGAGTTATTACAGAAAAGTAATGGATAACGATAAACTGATAGAAGTGAATCCATTGTTTGAAAAAGTTGCCAAGAAAGAAGGTTTTTATTCCAGAAAATTAATGGAAAATGTTGCTGATAAAGGTTCTATTAAAGACATAGACGAAGTACCTGATAAATACAAAAAGATTTTTGTAACCTCGCATGATATCGCACCTATTTGGCACATAAGAATGCAGGCAGCCTTTCAGGGGCATACTGATAATGCTGTGTCAAAAACAGTAAATTTTCCACATGATGCTAAAAAGGAAGATGTCAGTGAAGTATATATGCTTGCATATAAGTTAGGATGTAAGGGTGTAACTATTTATAGAGACAAAAGTAGGGAGGAACAAGTGTTGAATATAAGTTCGAATGAAACCAAATCTGATTTAAATGTTAAAAGTGTTGTAAAGGATAAAAGCGTTGCACCAAGACCCAGACCAGTAGTTACTACAGGTACTACTACAAAGGTTGCAACAGGATGCGGGAATCTTTATATTACAATAAATGTAGATGATAGAAGCATGCCTTTTGAGGTATTTATCCAGATGGGTAAAGCCGGAGGTTGTGCTGCAAGTCAGCTTGAGGCAATTGGGAGACTTGTATCTTTAGCGCTTCGCTCAGGTGTTGAAAATAAAAAGATTATAGATCAGTTAAGAGGCATACGTTGTCCATCGCCATCGTGGGAAAAAGGAGGAAGGATATTTTCTTGTGCAGATGCTATTTCAAGGGTTTTGGAATTAAGACTTGGAAATGGACAGATGCATCATAAATCAGAAGAATCTGAGAAACATTCTCCTCATACAATGATAGAGGATAAACTTGGTAATGTTGTAGGTGTATGTCCTGATTGTGGAGCTTCATTAAGACACGAAGAAGGCTGTGTGGTATGCCGCTCCTGTGGATATTCTAAATGTTAACACTATGTCAATAAGACCTGATACCTGGATTAAAAAAATGGCTTTAGAGTATGATATGATAAAGCCATTTGAATCGAAGCAGATAAAAGAAGGTAATATTTCTTATGGCCTCTCGAGCTATGGATATGATATAAGGATTGCAGATGAATTTAAGATATTCAAAGGTTCTAAAGATAGTGTCCTTGATCCTAAAAAGATGAATCCTGATTTGTTTCAAGATGTCAAATGTAAAGTTTGTATTATCCCAGCCAATTCATTTGTACTAGCGCGTTCAGTCGAATACTTTAAAATCCCAAGAAATATCCTTTCGCTTTGTACGGGTAAAAGTACTTATGCAAGAATTGGTGTAGTAGTGAATGTTACGCCTTTAGAGCCATCTTGGGAAGGCTATCTAACAATAGAAATAAGCAATACTTCTCCAAATTCAGTAAAACTTTATGCAAATGAAGGCATTGCTCAGCTGGTTTTCTTTGAATCAACAGATGCTTGTCAAATTAGTTATGCTGACCGTAAAGGAAGCTACCAAGCTCAAAAAACCATAACCCTGCCAGTTTCTTAGAGTTAGGACAACTTAGGCCTACTAAAACCTTATTATTTAGCCGCTATAATATAATTATTCTTGACAAATAAAATTTATATGTTATACTTATTATAGACTTTTAAAAAGAACTAAAAGTAGAAGAGTAAGCCATGGGTCTACAGATACCAGGAAATAGAAACGCCAGGTAATATAAGACCTGGCATTTTTTATAATAACTATTTTCGGGCATGGCCTCTTATTGAATAGGGCCTCTCTCCCATGGCGGAGGATTAAACTAATCAATTTAAAGAGACATGCCCGGGTTTTTAACAGGGTAAGGGATTAATAATGCTAGGATGGCAAAGAGGTAAAAAGAGAATATTTGTTAGGGCTATTGCATTTATTATGGTGCATGTTTTTTTCTTTACAAATATAGCTTATGCTGCGCCATCAGATAGAAGTCTATTTAAAAATAAGCGCCCTAATTATAAAGCTATTCAAGAACGAAGGGAAACTGCATTAGAAAAGAGAAAAGACAGCCTTTCAGGAAAAAGAAAGATCAAGACCACACCTCATAAGAAAGATTTCACTGATCGTATAAAGCTTTCATCTTTAAAAGACTTATCTAGTATATATATACCTGACTCATTGGGTAGAGTTATTGAAGTGCATCAGGCGTTTTCCGAGTCACAGGCCACAAGCCACGAGCCACGACTAGTAGTCCATATTCAAGATCTCCACACAAATCCAGAAGCCCAGCTTAACCTTGCAAACATCTTAGAAATTCTAATAAAGGATTATGACTTAGCCCTTGTCTGTTCAGAAGGAGCAGAAGGAGAAGTAGATACATCCAGTGTTTCTAGTTTTCCGGATTATGAAGTCAGAGAGAGGGTTGCGCGGTTATTTATAGATTCAGGAGAGCTTACAGGAGAGGAGTATCTATCTATTACGAAGTACCCAGACCTCCCCATCTGGGGAATAGAAGATAAGCATATTTATTTTAAGAATATCATAGAGTTCAATAAAATCATGAAATTCTCAGAGCGTTCCCAGGTTTTTATTCAAAACGTAAAAGAAGCCTTAGGAAAATTGAAGCAAAAGATATATTCAAAGAAACTTCTTGAGGTAGATAAAAAGTTTGAAGAATACGAAGAAAATGCTATAGAACCCAATGAGTATATTGAATATCTGTTAAAGGTAAATTCTGATATTAAAGCTGGTGGATTCAAAAATATCTTTTTATTAAGACAAACTCTCGAATTTGAAAAAACCATAAATCAGGAAAAAATAATACGCCAGTCGCAGGATTTACTTAAAGATCTGCAAACAATCCTATCAAACAGAAATAAAAAACAAGAGTTGGATATTTTATTGGGAAAGGCAACTTTATTCAGGGATCAGAAGGTTTCTCCTTTTTCATTTTATAGTTATTTGGATGAACTTGCCAGGCGATACTTAAATGAGGATTTGAATAAATACCAAGGCCTTTTCAATTTTGTAGATTATCTTACAAAAGTAAATTCCCTTGATTCTGCAAAGCTTTTCCAGGAAATAGAAGAACTTACCTATGAGCTAAAGGATTCTATATCCACAAACGAAAATCAAAGACTTCTTACCAAATCATTGAGGCATATAAAATTCCTTGAAGATTTCTTTAATTTAAAGGTTTCAAATGAAGAGCTGGACTATTACATGGCTAATAAAGAAGATTTTAAGGTTGATTTTTTTAAGGGATTATTAAAAGAGACTTTTTCTATAGATTTTAATCCAGACCTCATTGACAAAAACCTTCCAGAGCTTGAATATTTCTATGACATTGCCCATAAGCGTGATATCGCAATGGTCAATAATGCTGTAGAAAAAATAGAAAGAGAGGATATAAAGGTTGCTGCTTTTATATCAGGAGGATTTCATACTCGGGGTGTTACAGACCTTTTAAAGCAAAAAGGCTATTCATATGTCGTAATCTCCCCGTATTCTTCTACAGATATAGATGAGGAGAATTACAGGAACCTTTTATCTGGGAAGAGAAAGCCTCTTTCAGATCTCATAGATGGACTTAATGAAAGATTAAGGCTTCCATTAGGTTTTTCAAAAAAAGATCCTTCTGTTTTATCTGATGAAGCAGTAGTTTTGATGATAGCTGAGGCCATAGCGAAAGGCAAAGATGTAGAAAATATCGAGTATCCTGCAGAAGTTTATAGGAATCCAGAAACTGACATTATTTATATTCGCTATAAAGCTAAATATGCATTTGTAAGAAATGACAGAACAGGTTTGTCTAATGAAGGCGAGTTCAACACTGCAAAACATAAAATATTAGATTTTAAATCAGAAATTAAGGTAGCAGGTCTTGATTTGACAGCTGTAGGGGCTATGTCACTTATTGAATCGCCGAATAGAAAACTTATGCAGGCTAAAGATATTTTTACTAATGGCGGTTTTTTAAGTGAACAAAAACGACAGCGATTTGGCAAGTTACTTAAAGAAGCAATTGCTGTATACCGAGATATCATTAAGATGCATAAAGACACTGAGGATGGAGAGTTAGGATATGACCTTAAACAAGCTGCTGAAAACAATATAGAGATTGCTGAGTTATTAAAGGCAAAATTAGGACCGCTTAATATAAGAAGCAGTAGAGGTAAAGATGAATATCGGTTTATCGGAGGTCCATTGTCAGAAACTAGATCGAATTATAAATATTTTTTAAGCTCTGTTTTTAAAATCGAAGTTAACAATCTTAATAACAAACAGATAGAATCTCTTGCTAATGCGATTGCACGGATTAGAGAGCCGTCACTTCGTACGCGTATGCAGTTTTTTACTGAATCAGATATTTCAAAGATTCTAGATCAAGATATGTTTGATACACAGGATTTTATATTGCGTATTAAAGAGGAGAAGAAACAGTACGAAACACTAAAGGATACAAAAGGACAACCTCTTTTTAGTCCTAATCAGATCCATACGTTACTTTTTACAAAGCTTATTCCTTTATCTTGGATTGATACGCTTATGAAAGATAATCTTTCAAAGACAAATGCAATATTTATTACAACTAAATGGGCAAATCCAATAGCTATGTGGGAAGATGTAAGACATGTTAGGGATAGACTGATCAGTAAAGAAGGCCTTTCAAACTCAAATGCAGTAAAACTTGTCATTGGGAGAACTGATCCAGAGGAGACTTGGGGAAGATTAAAGCTTATTAGAAATAGATTATGTGATGCTGGGATTTCAGAATCAGATGCAACGCAGATTGTTTTAACATGGAAAAATATAGAACAAAAATGGGAAGATCTGCAATCTATTTATACCAACTTGCGAACCTCAGGCCTTTCAAAAGCAGACGCAATGCATATTATGCTGGGATGGAAGGATCCAGAAAACAAATGGATAGAATTACAACCTATTATAAATGAATTAATGAAAGATAAGCTTTCAAGATCACAGGCAATGCGTATTGTACTTAAACATTCTGATCCAAAAAACACCTGGGAGAATACATTAAAGCCTATTAGAGATGAATTGATGGA
>CAZMID010000007.1:0-56951 GCA_964566255.1 uncultured Planctomycetia bacterium
GAGCAGGGCTTTCGTAAAGCTCAGGTCGGAGGTTCAAATCCTCTCATCGGCTCCAAGAGAATTTATTTAATGGCAAAACTCAGAGATCTCTTAAAAGATAAAAATTTTTCACTACTTTGGTTTTCCCAAATAATATCTAATTTTGGAGATAGACTTAATCACATGGCCTTGATAGGCCTTATTTATGCGCGCACCCCTGGTTCTACCATAGAGCTTGCAAAATTACTTTCCTTTACAATTCTTCCAGTTTTTCTTATAAGTCCATTTGCAGGAATATATGTTGATAGATGGAACAGAAAATACACCATGATAATTTGTGATTTATTAAGAGGGCTTCTGGTGTTATTAATACCCTTTGCGACTATATATTCTAAAAGTATGGTACCTATCTATATCCTTGTATTTATTACTTTTTCTGTTACAAGGTTTTTCCTACCATCAAAACTTTCTATAATACCTGATATTGTAGATAGAGATAGGCTCCTTCTTGCAAATTCTTTAACTTCTACCACTATGATGATAGCTACAATAGTAGGATTTGGCTTTGGAGGAATAATAGTGGCATATCTTGGAGCAAAGGGTGGATTTTATGTAGATTCAGTAACGTATTTTATATCTGCTTTGATGGTTTCTTTTGTGGTAATGAAGATTAAAGGAATAAAAGGCATATCTGCTCCTAGAACAAAACTAAAGAAACTCATAAAAAAGACGGTTTTAGGGGATATAAAAGAAGGGTTCTTGTATCTTAAGAACCATAAAGATATAAGAATGGTTGCATCCACGATGTTTCTTCTTATGGCAGGGGTGGGGTCTATTTACATTATAATAATAGTTTTTGTACAAGAAGCATTGGGTTCTTCGACTCAGCATATAGGGCTTTTGGCAATGTGTTTAGGATGTGGATTATTTTTAGGATCTTTGGTATATGGTAGGTTTGGTACTAAGCTTTGTAAAAAGAAAGTAATAAATTGGGGACTATGTACTACAGGGTTAGTTATCGTTATGTTTGCTGTAGGACTTAAGACATGGCCACATTTTCTTGCGGCAGGGATATTATCAGCCATACTAGGTCTATCTGCAGCCCCTATAGTTGTTTCTTCTAATACGCTTCTTCATGAGGCAATGGTAGATAAGATGAGGGGACGGATTTTTAGTTCTTTAGATATAATAATGCATGTAGGATTTCTTATGTTTATGATTTTAACGTCTCTTGTTGCAGAAAGAATAGATAAGGCTTATATTCTTATAGGCGTAGGTTTGATATTTTTTGTAATAGGAGTTATGAAAGTAGTAGGAGGAGCGATAAAAAGGCGAGATTAAGATTTATTTTTCTTTGTCTTTATTGATTTTTTGACATTCTTTATGATAATTACATCTGGGACAACAGATATCTTCTTCCCCCTTCTCACCTCTATACCACTTAGTATCACAGGTCCAGTATATTTGACAAGTCGTACAGCAATATCCGAAATCCCCAACACCCATAGTGATTCACCTCTTACTTTAAAGTATACGTTAATTTAAAAAGTTGTCAAGGAAGCTACAGTTTTGTATAATAATATAAGTCTATGTCTATAGTAAACTTTATCCATCCACCTGAATTCAAAGAATCAACGAAAGATAAGAAGATAGAAAGACCTCCTTTACCTAAAAAGGTAAAACTTCTTTTATCTCAACATATAGGTGCTCCTTCAGAACCTGTTGTTAAAGTAGGAGATATTGTACAGACCGGCACCCTTATTGCTAAATCAAAAGGTTTTATATCAAGCAACCTTCACTCCAGCATATCCGGGAAAATTACTCTAATAGACGGAAATATTTCAATAGAATCTGATGGCCAGGATTCTAAGGCATTTTCAGATTCAGGTAAAAATATATCTAATCTATCTAGAGGGGAGATTATCTCTCTTATTAAAGATGCAGGCATTGTTGGACTTGGAGGTGCAGGGTTTCCTACGCATGTAAAATTAGGCCCTCCTATAGGGAAAAAGATAGATACGCTTGTTATAAATGGAGCAGAGTGTGAGCCGTTTCTTACATGCGACCATCGCCTTATGCTGGAAAAATCTAGAGAGATAGTCCAGGGGATTTATTTACTTACAAAGGTGTTAGGCGTAAAAGATGTAATAATAGGAATAGAAGAAAATAAAATGGATGCGATAGAAAGTTTTGGAAGTGCCTTATTTAGAGGGGAAGATGCAGGATGTAGACTGCGTATAAAAAAGTTAAAGACAAGATATCCTCAAGGAGGAGAAAAACAGCTTATCAAGACACTTTTAAATAGAGAAGTTCCTTCTTTAGGTCTTCCGCTTGATATAGGATGCGTTGTACATAATGTTCATACAGTTTTTAGTATATATGAAGCAGTGTATTTTGGAAAACCATTGTATGAAAGGGTTGTTACTGTTACCGGAAATCTTTTAAAAGAACCAAAGAATCTTCTTGTAAAAATAGGCACTCCTATAAAGGATTTACTGGAATTCTGCGGACTTGATTTTAAGAAAGATATTCATAAGATTATTATGGGTGGGCCTATGACGGGAATAGCCCAATGCGATATAGATGCACCTATAGTAAAAACTACATCAGGAATTTTAGTTTTGGATAAAAGATTTAAAATTGGTCAGGAACTTGATTGTATAAGATGTTCAAAGTGTATTGAGGCATGTCCTGCAGGTCTTATGCCGTGCATGATTGCAATAGGAGCTAAGAACAATAGATTTGATATTATAGATTCTTATGATCCACTTGATTGTATTGAGTGTGGTTCGTGTGGTTATGTATGCCCATCGAATATACCACTGGTACAATTTATAAAATTAGCAAAATCAAATACTCAAAAGGCCAAAAAATGAATAATATATTAAGGTTTGTAATGGTGTTATTTCTTGTGAATCTTGCAGCTGCATCTATTCTTGCAGGTGTGTACAATATTACAAAGCCTAAAATAGAATATCAGGAAAAAATACTAAAGGAAAATGCCTTAAAAGAGGTAATGCCTAAAAAGATAGGAGATAGCTTTGAACCTGTCGAAAAAGATGGAAATATAAAATACTGGAAGGTTTTTAAGAGTGGCAAGTTAAACGGTTATATATTTATTGCAAAAAAATATGGTTATTCAAGCGATATAGAAACAATGGTAGGGATAAAAAAAGATGGTACTATTACTGGGATAAAGGTGATTAACCAGAATGAGACCCCGGGTCTGGGTGCAAAGATAGCAGAAACTTCTTTTATGGAACAGTTTAATGGCATGGATGTAAGGGATGTAGAGCTTTCTGAAGATAAAGTACATGCTATAACAGGTGCTACTATTTCCAGTAAGGCAGTTGTAGATTCAATAAAGAGAGAAGGATTAAAGGTATTAAATGCTAAATAATAATCTTACAGTTTCAGCTGCACCGCATATTTCATCAGGCCGATCTACTAAAAGTATTATGTATTTGGTAATTCTGTCGCTTTTACCAGCGGGCCTTGCAGGTATTTATATATTTGGTTTAGGTAGTTTAAAGGTAATAGCCATATGTATTGTTTCATGTATTCTATGTGAATATTTATTTTTAAAATTCAGAAACAAAGATGCAAGACTTGCTTTAGATGGTAGTGCAATACTTACAGGACTACTTCTTGCATATAATCTTCCACCAGAAATGCCTATTTGGATTCTTATTATAGGAAGTGCTGTAAGCATCATCATTGGAAAACAGATCTTCGGTGGTCTAGGGCATAATATATTTAATCCTGCACTTGTAGGAAGGGTATTTTTGCAGATCTCTTGGCCTGTTTACATGACTACATGGAAAAATCCTAGATGGGTTCCTGACGCTATATCTAGTGCAACACCGCTTGCAAAAGAGGCATCAACTAATTTTAGCTATATGGATCTTTTCTTAGGGAATCACGGAGGATGTATAGGAGAGGTCTGTATTTTAGCCCTTTTAGTAGGCGCAGCATTTTTGATATTTACTAAAATCATATCTTTTCATATTCCTTTAAGTTTTATAGGGACTACTTTATTTATTACATGGATTTTTGGAGGGGATGGATTTTTAAAAGGTGATTTATTATTTAATTTACTTACAGGGGGGCTTGTATTAGGCGCATTTTTTATGGCTACCGACTATGTAACGAGACCTCTTACAAAAAAAGGTAAAGTTATTTTTGGCATAGGATGCGGGATTTTAACTGTTTTAATTAGACTTAGAGGTAGTTATCCAGAAGGTGTTTCATATGCAATACTTTTTATGAATGCTATGGTTCCATTGATAGATAGATATACAAAAACCAAAAAATACGGAACTATTAAGAAATAATGAAAAAAATATTCCAAGAATTCAAAAAAGGAATTACTCAGGAAAATCCAATCTTTAGATTGGCGTTAGGACTTTGTCCAGCACTGGCAGTGTCTACAAGCGTTGTAAATGGATTTGGTATGGGTGTGGCAGCTACATTCGTACTTTTAGGGTCTAATATAATAGTTTCATCTATAAAGAATTTTATACCAAGTAAAATAAGAATCCCTTGTTTTATTGTTATAATAGCAACATTTGTGACTATAGTAGAACTTGTTATGAAGGCATATTTTCCAGCGCTGTCAAAATCTCTTGGAATATTTGTGCCGCTTATTGTTGTAAACTGCATTGTCCTTGGTAGGGCAGAGGCCTTTGCCTCAAGGCATGGTGTAATGCGTTCAATCTTTGACGGCTTAGGTATGGGAATGGGTTTTACAATAGCACTTGTTCTTATATCAGCTATTAGGGAAGTTTTAGGAAATGGCACAGTGCTAGGACTTGTGATTGTAAAAAGTTTTGAACCATCTCTTTTATTTATACTTGCACCAGGTGCACTTTTAGTGATTGGAATTTTGATAGGTGTTGTAAATTATCTGACGGAGAGATAATTATGGAATTTAACCAGCTTTTAATGATAGCAATAAGTGTAATATTTATAAATAACTTTATACTGTCTAAGTTTTTGGGACTTTGTCCTTTTATAGGCGTTTCAAAAGAGACTCGTTCTGCATTTTATATGGGTTTGGCAGTTACATTTGTTATGACAATGTCGTCTATTATCACGTGGGCGATATATAGCTTTTTATTAAAGCCGTTTCATATAGAATATCTGAGAACTTTGGCATTTATACTCGTAATAGCAAGTTTTGTACAGTTAATAGAGATGTTTATACAAAAATTCAGCCCTACTTTATATAGAGTTTTTGGTATATACCTTGCTCTTATTACTACTAACTGTGCTGTATTTGGTGTGGCAGTTTTAAATAGTGAGATGTTTCTTAAATCAACGGATAATTTTATTAAAAGCCTTATATTTTGTGTTACTCAAGGGTTTTGTGCAGGAATTGGATTTACAATAGTACTTCTTTTTATGTCAGGGATACGCGAAAGGTTAGAACTTTGTGATGTACCGCGATCCATGAAAGATATGCCAATAGCATTTATTGTAGCAGCCTTAATGTCTATGGCATTTATGGGATTTAGCGGTTTTAGATTTTAATTATGTTAATACCTATTATTGCGATGTCGACAATGGGAGTAGTATTTGGATTAGGCCTGGCCTTTGCCTATAAGATTTTTAAGGTAGAAATAGATCCAAAGGTAGAAAGTATTCTTTCTTTTTTACCAGGAGCAAATTGCGGTGCATGTGGAAGGGCAGGTTGTAGTGCTCTGGCAGAAGCGATTGCAAAAGGGGACGCAAAGCTTACAAAATGCCCTGTAGTAGGAGAAGAAGGTTATAATAAAATAGCTGAAATATTAGGAGTAGAAAAAACACTTGCTACGAAAAGAATTCCTCGCGTAAGGTGTGGCGGAGGAAATAAAGCAAAAGATAAATATATATATCAAGGCGTTGAGACATGTTCTGCCGCAACATTGCTTAAAGGTGGACAGAAACTTTGTAATTTTGGATGTCTTGGTTTTGGAGATTGCGTAAAGGTATGTCCATTTGATGCTATTCATATGGGGGAAGACAATACCCCTTTTATCGACGAGAAAAAGTGTACTGCATGTAGAAAGTGTATTACAGCGTGTCCTAAAAATATAATATCCTTGGAAGACGCAGAAAAAAAGTATTATGTTAAGTGTCTTTCACAGGATAAAATAATTTTTGTAAAAAAAGCTTGCCAGGTAGGGTGTATTGCGTGTAAAATTTGTGAGAAACTTTCGAAAGGCGCATTTGTCTTAGAAAACAACCTATCAAGGCTAGATTATAGTAAAGTAAATGATAAAACACCGATTAAATTATGTATTGAAAAATGCCCTACAAAGTGTATTGTAGAAGATTAAAGTAGAAAGGAGAACGTATGGCAGTGGGAACAGTAGAACTTACAAAAAATAATTTTAAAGAGGAAGTATTGGACTCATCTATACCTGTAATTGTGGATTTTTGGGCAACGTGGTGTATGCCATGTAAGATGCTTGCACCTATTGTTGAAGAAGTAAGTGAAGTCTATAAAGATAGATGTAGAGTTGCAAAATTGAATATCGACGATGCCATGGAAATAGCCACAAGATTCGGTGTTATGAACATACCTACTATAATATTTTTTAAAGGTGGCCAGGAATTTACAAGAGTTGTAGGCGTGGTTTCGAAAGATACTATAGTTGAAAAGATAGAAGAGATGCTCATATAGGAGGTTTAGTGAATATTGCTATATTCTGTTCAGGAAGCGGAACAAACTTACAAGCTATAATAGATGCTAAAAAATCTGGCACTATAAAAGGCGAAATAAAACTTGTCGTCTCAGACGTTCCGACTTGTTTTGCATTAAAAAGGGCAGAAAAAGCTAATATTAAAACCTTGGTGGTTGAAAGAAAGGATTTTAAATCAAAAAAGGAATTTGAAAACGAAATCTTAACTAATCTAAAAAAAGAAAATATAGATTTAATAGCTCTTGCTGGTTATATGAGGATACTCTCAGGAGATCTTATAAATGCATATAAGAATAAGATTTTGAATATACATCCTGCACTTCTGCCTTCTTTTAAGGGAGCGCAAGGAATAAAGGATGCATTTTCAAGCGGAGTTAAGGTAACAGGACCTACAGTACATTTTGTGACAGAAGATATGGATGCCGGCCCTATAATATTACAATCTCCAGTTGTAATAAAAGAGGATGACACAGAAGAAACACTCACCGAGCGCATACATAAGGAAGAACATAAAATGTACCCAAAGGCTATACAGTTATTTATAGAAGGAAAGATTAAGCTAGAAGGGTCTAGGGTAAGGATTTTATAGTTTATTAAGAAGGACTTTTTTATTCCTACCAAATTTTTTAAGTTCACTCTTTGATAAAAATACTTTTTTCCCATCAGGGGTTATATCTATAAGTTCAATTCCTTCAAAATCCTCAAATGAATATCTTCGGAAGATATTTTCACATAGTTTCATGATTTTTAAAAACGCCGTTTTTTTATCTTCATCTAAGGCTTTTATTGGGGAGAGAGAGAATCGGAATTGGAATATTTTATTGTCTATTGATCCTTGAGAATTCTGAATATTGAATTTTCCCTTTAGCTTTTTATCTTCTTGGGACAACATTGTAATCCTTCTTGTAATCTGTTGAGATAAAAACCATCCAAGTTCTAGTCCTTTTTTAGGTAGACCGTCTTTACCTATATAACCTCTATCTTTATAGCTGTCAAAACTTTCTTTTAGATTTCTTTGTCTTATCTCAGTGCCTGAATAAAAATATTTTGAGGCGATTTCCTGTAGGGGATTCGGAAATTTTGTAAGATTTAAAAGTATCAGGTATTCATTATCAAATCCCGAAGGGAATATACTTGTATACACATCAAGGCCAGGAAGAGGTTTGTAATATTCTTTTGTTTTTACATAGAAAAGGGATTCCTGAATAGAGATTTCTTTAGAGAGTATACTTTGAACTTCTATTTTTTGAGTGTCTTTTTTACCAATTGTATATATTGGATAAAAAAGAGGTTTTAATTCCTCTACTAATGGGGAATTTTCATTTAACCCATTAAAGAGTTCTTTTATTTTTTCTTCTCCTGCAACAATAGGATTAAATCTAAAGTCTTTAAGAGTTCTTTTGTGGTATTCACCTCTGGAGATATCCAAAAGCCTTACCCGTATTACATCATAGACAAAAGCTGTTAACATGAACTCTGCACCAGGCGTATTTATATCTCTTGCTGTAAGGGTATAAAATTTTAAAGGCTCATCTGTGCTCATTGTAACCCTGTGTATTGAAAGAGCTGCATCTTCTATCTTGCTCGTAGCATCAGCATTAAGTTGCAAGTTATCATCAATGAGTTTTTCTATGGGTATAAAAACACCCAGTGTGCCTTCAATGATTTTTGCTTTTACATCAAGATCGTATTCTTCTTTACAGAGATCTATTACAGATTGTTCTACTTTTTCTTTTGGATAGGTTGCTTGAGTGCAGGCATATAGTGTTAATAGAAGGAGGGGTATAGCTAAAAATCTTAATGCCCGTGTATTCATGCAGACGGTTTACAGTTATGTGTCTTTCCGTATTCTTTAAAAATACCCTCTATTTCGTCGTATTCCAGTTCGTCTTTTTCAAGAAGCTCTTTTACAAATCTTTCTACAATAGTCCATTCTTTTTTTAGAAGTTCTTCAACTTCTTTAAGGCAGGTTTTTATTATTTTATCTGTTTCTAAGTTGAGTTTTTCTTTGACTGCATCAGAAAGCTGAGATTCCGGTATTATAGTATAATCCCCCACATAACCAGCATCACTCATCCCGACTTTCCATACCATACCATGAGCCAGTCTCATAGCTCCATTAAAATCTGCAGCTACCCCGTCGCTTGTAGTATTAAAACGTATCTTTTCTGATACATACCCTCCAAGTTTTACCTTTACATCTGCAAGGAGTCTTTCTTTATTGCGAGTATACAATTCTTCCCTGGGTTGTCCATAGACAGCACCTAAGGTTTCCTTGCGGGATATTATAGAAGCTTTAAATACATCTTCAGTCGGATGCAGTATGTACATGGTGACAAGATGTCCTGTTTCATGAAAGGCTACCATTTCTCTTTCTTCTTTTGTCATTTGACGCTTATGTTTTATTCCCATGTCAATACGTTCCATGGCCTCGGATATTTCCTTATGAGTTACTAAGTCTTTTTTATTTCTCGTCGCTATAAGGGCAGCTTCTTTTATAATATTATCAATCTCAGCAGGCGTTTTGTAGACTGATTTTCTTGCAAGGCGCGCTATATCCATATTCTTATCGTATTTGAGTTTTTTAAGATAATATTCAAATACCTTTCGTCTTCCTTCAAGGCTGGGTCTGTCTATATAGATTTTTCTATCAAATCTTCCAGGCCTTAAGAGTGCTTGATCTAAGACACCTTCTACAGCATTAGTAGCACCTATTACGATTACATTGAAATCTTTTTCTTTTAAGCCGTCCATTTCTACTAAGAGCTGGTTTTGAGTGCTGTTTGTTTCCTGTCCTCCGCCCATAAAACTAAATGAACGCCGTCTTCCAATAGCATCTAACTCATCTATAAACACAATACATGCGCCGTATCCATACGCAAGGGTCCTTGCTCTTTTAAATAGCTTTCTTACGCGTGATGAACCTACGCCTACGAATATTTCAGTGAATTCGCTTCCAGACATGGAAATAAATGGAATGCCAGCTTCAGTTGCAATGGCCTTTGCAAGATATGTTTTTCCGCATCCAGGAGGTCCAACCATTAAAAGCCCTCTTAAAATTTTTCCTCCTATCTTTAAAAGGAGAGTTCTATCTTTTATTAACTGCACTACTTCCCATGCTTCTTGTTTGGCTTCGTCTATACCTATAACGTCATGCCAGTGTATGTTTACATTCTCACCTTTTATAGTTGTTTGTTTTATCCTGGTAAATCCACCTCTTAAAAATATCATATACATAAATACGAATATGCCTGCATGGACTCCTGAAAGTAAAAGGGTGATAGGCATTTGCGCTAAGGTAAGATGCCGATAGAAAGATTCAAGAGAAGATAACCCCCATACTGCTAATATTATGAGCGTTACAACAGCAGTGATTATGGCAAGTTTAATCCAGTGCATCATCAGGTACATCTTCATTCTACGTATGGCTAAATTACTCATATTTTTCTCCTTTTTGTGAAATAGAGTATATCATAAAAATATAATAGTGTCAAATGAGCTAGATTGACAATATATGACTTATATGTTAATATAATTGCCACTTCATATAGAAAGAGAGGAGACCAGAAAATGTCAAAAGATACTTTAATTAAAAAGATAATTGGTAGAGAGATTTTGGATTCTAGAGGGAATCCTACGGTGGAAGTTGATGTTATTTTAGCATCTGATGTTTTAGGTAGGGCTGCAGTACCTAGTGGCGCTTCTACAGGCGAACATGAAGCAGTGGAATTAAGAGATGGCGATAAAAAGCGTTACATGGGAAAAGGTGTTTTAAAGGCAGTCTCAAATGTAAATAAAGAACTTAATTCTCTCTTAAAAGATAAAGACGCTTCAGATCAGGCATCCCTTGATAAAGCGATGATTTCTCTCGACGGTACAGAGAATAAATCTCGTTTAGGTGCAAATGCGATTTTAGGAGTTTCAATGGCTGCTGCAAAGGCAGTTGCAAACTATAAAAAAATACCACTTTATAAATATTTAGGTGGAGAAAAGGCTAATACATTACCTGTTCCCATGATGAATATTTTAAATGGTGGTGCCCATGCTGATAATAATGTAGATTTACAGGAATTTATGATAATGCCTAAAGGGGCAAGGAGTTTTTCTGAAGGACTTCGTATGGGTTCAGAGATATTTCAGATACTAAAGAAGATCTTAAAGAAAAAAAGCCTTTCAACTGCTGTTGGAGATGAAGGTGGTTTTGCACCTGACTTGAAATCCAATGAAGAGGCAATAGAAGTAATTCTAGAGGCAATAGAAAAAGCTGGATATAAATCTGGTAAGGATATTTTTATTGCACTTGATCCGGCATCAAGTTCTTTTTATGAAAATGGAAAATATATGTTAAGGGCAGAATCATCTCCTGAGAAAACTGCAAAAGATATGGTAAATTTTTATGAGAATTGGGTATCAAAATATCCAGTATGTTCTATTGAAGATGGTCTCGCTGAAGATGACTGGGATGGTTGGAAGTTACTGACGGATAGAATAGGAAAAAAGGTACAGATCGTAGGCGATGATTTATTTGTTACAAATACAAAAAGATTAAAGATGGGAATTGATAAGAATATTGCAAATTCCATACTTATAAAAGTAAATCAGATAGGTACTCTTACTGAGACAATAGAGGCAATAAACTTAGCAAGAAAAAATGGCTACACTGCAGTTGTCTCGCATCGTTCAGGAGAGACAGAAGATACTACTATTTCACATCTTGTAGTGGCAATGGGTACAGGACAGATAAAGACCGGCTCTATTTGCAGGACTGATAGAATCTGTAAATATAATGAACTTTTAAGGATAGAAGAG
Organism: uncultured Planctomycetia bacterium; assembly: GCA_964566255.1. Classification (GTDB taxonomy): domain Bacteria; phylum Omnitrophota; class Gorgyraeia; order Gorgyraeales; family Gorgyraeaceae; genus CAZMID01. The sequence continues at coordinate 11,475 of CAZMID010000007.1, forward strand.
GATCTTGGTAAAAAGGCTATTTATGGGGCTCTACCATGGCCAAAATAAGGATAAAGCCATTATATTTAATAGTAGCATTTATTCTTTTGGTGATTTTTTTGCCAGGATACAAAAAGTTTATGGATTTAAGGACAAAGAATATACAGTTGGAAAATGAAATTGAACGCCTGGAAAAAGAAAATATCGCTCTTTACAAAGAAAAGAAAAAACTTGAAGAAGATATAGATTATGTTGAAAAAGTAGCCCGAGAAACAATGGGACTTGCCAAAGAAGGTGAGATTCCTATAAAGATAGAGCGTAGATAGTCATTGACACTTTAAGGATAGGTCTTTATAATAACTTCAAGAATATATCGCGGGGTGGAGCAGTCTGGTAGCTCGTCGGGCTCATAACCCGAAGGTCCTCGGTTCAAATCCGAGCCCCGCTACCAAATTAAGGCAGTTTTGTATAATAAAACTGCCTTTTTTATTTGGCAAAAAAGACTTTTGTCAAATAACAATATATGATATAATAATAATATGAAGAATATGTGGATACATAAGACAAATTCATTTAAAAAAGCAGGAGATTTTGATAAAGATTATTATCTTAACATGTCTAGTTCTAAGCGGTTAGAACTAGTACAACTATTAAGGGATCAGTATTTTAAACTAAAAAAACATACAATTAATGGAGACACAAAGAGATTACGAAGATCTGTTAAAATTATTAAACAAACATAAGGTAAAATATTGCATTATAGGTTCTTATGCAGTTGCTTTTTATGCAAGACCTAGGTACACAAAGGATATTGATATTTTAGTAGAAACGAATATAGAAAATGCCAAAAAGATTCTTAAGGCGTTAAATGAATTCGGCTTTAAAAATGTTGGACTTTCTGTTAAAGATTTTAATAAGAAAGGAAGGATTGTTCAGTTAGGATACGAACCAGTAAGAATAGATATTTTAACTTCAATCAAAGGAGTTAGCTTTAAAAAAATATGGGATAATAAGAAGAAAGGCACATACGGAAAACAAAAGATCAATTTTGTAGCTTTAAAGGATTTAATAAAGATAAAGAATATTTCGAAGCGTAAACAAGATATAGCAGATTTAGATATATTAAAGCGTTTAAAATAAAGAATAAAGATTGTAAATTTAATATTAAAACCATGGGAAAAGTGGTCTTTTTATGCATTAATTATGATAATGATTAAAAAACCTTACAAACTTAAGATTGTATCAATAATGCTTGCTGTGGTGTTTTTATTTTATTCCTCACTATTTGCAGGAGAGGTGTGCCTGCGACCTAAGATAGGGGAGTATGACAGGGTAGAAGGAGCCATATTCTCTAGATTATGTAATAGATTATCTGAAAGTAAATCTTATGACGAAATAATAGAGACACTAAAAGAGATTACTGCTTTTACTGGTGAAGAAGAAGTTGCAGAGAATTTTGCCAGTTCTTTTGGAATTTTACAATTTTTTAGGCTATTGAACGAAGTTTTATATTATACGAAACAGATGACTGAACCATATGCTGAATGGAATTCTTTTGATGGACTAAAATATTATCGTGGGAATATTAAAATAGAAGTCAGGAAAATTCTCAGAAATATTTTCGGATCTCCAGATTTATCTCAGATAATAACTAAAGAATTGGCAATAAATGGAACAACATCAAATGAAAAGATTATATTAGACTTTTTAGATGGGGATGGTGGAGAAAGCTGTAGTTTTATGGATGAAAAGTTCCCAGAAATATTACTTCTCTTGAAAGACCCACAGAAAGTCAAAGACCTAGTTTTGGTATTAAGTTTATTCAGGTTAGTGCATTACAATCCATTTCTACCCCCTGAGCGCCATAAGGGAACAAAAGGCACACAGGAAATTGTATTAGAATACGCCATAAGAAAAGGAATATATATATCTATAGGTAATGGTTTATATATAACTCCAATAAGTGAATCTTTCAGACGACATATAGTATTTAGAATGAATGATGAAAAAGAAATTTCAGATGCTGTTGAAATTTTTATTATTGGAGACGATAGAAAAGTTGGAAGGTATCTTTTGTCAGATAAAAGGTTGAAATTTTGTCAAGATATGTATGAAAGTTTTGGCGACGGTTGCGGAATAATCAAGACTCATTTAATGGCTACTTATTCAAAAGAAGTAGTGCCGCAGGTAGAAGCATATGGAGACATTTTTGATTATTCTGAAGCAAAAGAACCTTTTAGGATTTTCATCTATGATTATTCATATCCTATTCGAGGTAGGCGGCTTGAGCGTATCGATGCTATGTATCTAGGTAGAATTGCAGGAGAAGTAGCAAGTGGAAAAATATTAAATAGCAAGATGGCAATGCCTGAGACAATCGTAAGAGATGTTTTTGCTACAACAAAGAGATTTATTGAAAAAGGTTATACTTTTGAGGATCCCACAGGTTCAGATTTACATTCAGGAAATTTTAGGCTTTGTTTAGATGGCAGGGTGAGATTTGTCAATGATTTTGAGGCGTTTGGTAAAGGTGAAGAAGCTACTGAAGAAATTCTTAAACTATCTTTTAGAATAGATTCTGAAGCTATATTAAAGCGAGGTCTAGCTTTAGTTCTATCTTCGGTTCTTGACAATTATGGCTTTGATTATGAGGCAATTCTTAACAGAATCACAATTCTCTATACATACTATGATATTTTAGAAGAAGAAGATTGGATTAAATTTCTGTCTCCCAATAGTAGCCTGAAAGATCTTAAAGAGAAGATTCTTAATGAAGAATCCAGAAAAGATTTATAGCTTTAATACTACATACCCCTCTTTTCTATTGACTACTTAAATCTATATATGGTATAGTAACTCTGCTATGATAGCTAGATATTCACTTCCAAAGATGACCAGTATCTGGTCTGAAGAGAATAAATTTCAGAAGATGCTGGATATTGAGATCCTTGCCTGTGAGGCAATGGCAAATCTTGGCAAGGTGCCCAGGAAAGAACTACAAAAAATAAAATCAAAAGCCAAATTTAACGTAAAACGCATAGAAAAGATAGAACAAAAAACCCGCCACGATGTAATAGCATTCCTACATAATATAGCAGAACATGTTGGATCTAGTTCAAGGTTTGTACATCAGGGGCTTACTTCAAGTGATGTCTTAGATACTGCTTTATCAATCATGATGAAAGAATCAGCTGATATTATCTTAGATGATCTTAAAAAACTAAAATCTATATTAAGAACTAAAGCAAAAAAATATAAAAATACCATAATGGTAGGTCGTAGTCATGGAGTACATGCAGAACCTACTACATTTGGTTTAAAGCTTAGTCTATATTTTGATGAAGTGAATAGGTGTATTAAAAGGATAGAATCAGCAAAGAATATAATCAGTGTTGGTAAAATCTCAGGTCCTGTAGGTACATATTCAAATGTAGATCCTTATGTTGAAAATTATGTCTGTAAAAAATCAGGGCTTAAACCGGCCAATATATCTACTCAAGTTTTACAGAGAGATCGTCACGCAGATTACCTTTCACAAGTTGCCATTGTAGGAACTACCTTAGAAAAAATCGCAGTGGAAATTAGAAACTTACAAAAAACAGAGGTTAGAGAAGTAGAAGAACCTTTTTCTAAAGGACAGAAGGGTTCTAGCGCTATGCCTCACAAACGAAACCCTGTAATGTGTGAAAGAATTACGGGTCTAGCAAGAATCTTACGTGCAAATGCTACTGCTTCAATGGAGAACGTTGCATTATGGCACGAAAGAGACATAAGCCACTCATCTGTTGAAAGGGTGATTATACCTGATAGCATGATTTTACTGGATTATATGCTGAATCAGATGATATTTATCATGAAGAATCTTTTGGTCTACCCTGGAAATATGCGCAATAATTTAGCAAAGACAAAAGGTCTTATATTTTCAGCAAGGATATTGGTAGAACTTGAAAAAAGAGGAGTCGAAAGAAGAAAAGCCTATGATATTATCCAGAGGTGTGCAATGAAGGTCTGGAAAGAAAATATAAATTTTAAAGAATCCCTCTGGAATGATAAAGATTTTATGAAAATAGTAAAACCAAAGGAAATAGAGAGCTTTTTTAAATTAGGGTATTATACAAAACATGTAAACAGGATCTTCAAAAAAGTCGGTATTTAACCGGGAGAGGGCATGAACGTGAAAAAGACCAAAAAAATCTACGAGGGTAAGGCAAAAAAGTTATACGATACGGATAAAGCAGATCTAGTGATACAAGAATTCAAGGATGATGCAACAGCCTTTGATGCTACAAAAAGAGGCACTATACAGGAAAAAGGCATCATGAATAATGAAATATCTTGTTCTTTATTTACGCTTCTTGAATCAAAAGGTATCCCAACTCACTTTGTAAAGAAGCTAAGTGATAGAGAGATGCTTGTTAAAAAATTAGATATAGTCTTAGTAGAAGTTACTATTAGGAATATTTCAGCAGGAGGGCTTTCAAAGCTTTTAGATATTGAAGAGGGTAGAGTTTTAAAGTCACCTGTCCTTGAATATCATTATAAAAGTGATAGGCTTCATGACCCACTTATAAATGATTATCATATAGAGATGCTTGGACTTGCTACTCATAAAGAGATGCAGAAGATAAAAGATTATTCTTTTAGTATTAATCAGATATTGAAGGATTTTTTCAATAAGGTCGGACTTAAGCTTGTTGATTTTAAGCTGGAGTTTGGAAGACATAAAGGAAAGATCCTATTAGGGGACGAAATATCTCCTGATACCTGTAGACTCTGGGATAAAAAGACAAATCAAAAGCTTGATAAAGACCGTTTCAGACGTGATCTCGGGAAAATAGAAGAAGCCTACCAGGAAGTTCTTAAAAGGGTAAAATCTTAAAAGGGTTGAGGTAAAGTGGAATGTAAGATTGAGATAAAGAATAAAAGGGGTGTTTTTGATCCCTTTGGTACTGGGATCAAAAAGGATATAAAAGACCTGGGAGTAACTGGAGTTAAAAAAGTTACTCAATCTCAGGTCTTTATTATTTCTGGGGATATATCCAGCTCCGAGGTAGAAAGGATTACTAAGGAATTATTGGTAGATCCTGTTACACAAGAATCTATTCTAGGAAATTCTATCCAGAAAAAATCAAATTGTAGGGTTGTAGAGATTGCTTATAACCCAGGTGTAATGGATCCTGTAGAAGATTCCACTAAAAAGGCAATAAAGGATCTAGGTATCACAGGAGTTAAATCTATTAAAACAGAGAAAAAATATTTTATAGAAGGCAAAATCACAGAAAAAGAATTTAAAAATATATGTGAGAAGCTTCTTTATAATAAAGTTATACAGCATGTTGTAAAAGGAAAAAAATCTCATCAAGAATCCCCTCACGATTATAATTTTAAGCTAATAACAATTGATATTCTTAATGCAAGCGATCAAAAGCTTAAAAAAATTAGTAAAAAGGGTCAATTATTTTTAAATCTCCAGGAGATGAAGGAAATAAAAAAATATTTTAAGAAAATAAAACGAAATCCCACAGACTGTGAACTTGAAACCATTGCTCAAACTTGGTCAGAGCATTGCGCTCATAAAACCTTTAAGGGAAACATAGACTATAAAGAGTCTAAAAATGGTAAAAATATAAAAGCTATAGGAAATAGAAAAATAACCAACCTCTTAAAAAATACCGTGATGAAAGTAACAAAGGATTTAGATAAATCATGGTGTGTATCAGTCTTTAAGGACAATGCAGGCATAATCAAGTTTGATGATAAAGATAATATTTGTTTTAAGGTAGAGACCCATAATCATCCTTCCGCACTTGAGCCCTATGGAGGAGCAGGTACTGGTATAGGAGGGGTAATACGTGACATATTAGGAGTTGGTTTAGGTGCAAAGCCAATTATGAATACAGATATATTTTGTTTTGGGGAACCTGATACACCACAAAGTAAAGTCCCTAAAGGAATGCTGCATCCTAAAAGGATAATGAAGGGCGTTGTAAGCGGCGTAAGAGACTATGGAAACCGTATGGGGATTCCTACTGCAAATGGAGCGGTTTTATTTGATGAGCGTTATATTGGAAACCCTCTTGTTTATTGCGGGACTGTAGGAATTATGCCAAAGGAAAAGTCTTTTAAGGCTGCAAAGACCAGGGATTATATAGTTGTTGTAGGGGGCCGTACTGGAAGGGACGGGATACATGGTGCGACTTTTTCTTCAGGAGAACTTACTCATGAGTCAGAAGAAGTTTCTGGTGGAGCAGTCCAAATCGGAAACCCCATAACAGAAAAAAAAGTTACTGATACATTGTTAAAGGCGCGTGATAAAAATTTATATAACGCTATTACTGATTGTGGTGCAGGCGGACTTTCAAGTGCTGTTGGAGAGATGGGCGAGGATTTGGGGGCAGAGGTAGATTTAGAAGAAGCCCCCTTAAAATATCATGGACTCAATTATGCAGAGATATGGATATCTGAGGCTCAGGAAAGAATGGTTTTATCTGTTCCTGAAGATAAGATAGATGAATTATTAAATATTTTTAGAAAAGAAAATGTTGAAGCAGTTGTAATAGGACGTTTTACTAAAGACAAGAGATTACGTTTAAGATACAAAGGAAATCTTGTCTGTGATCTTGATATGAAATTTTTACATAAAGGGATTCCAAATTTTAAACGTAAGGCTATATGGTCAAAACCGAAGTTTAAAGAATTGAAAAAAGCATGTCCAAAGAATCTTACGGATAGCTTATTAAAGATACTTTCTAGCTGGAATGTATCAAGCAAGGAATGGGTTATAAGGCAGTACGATCATGAAGTACAAGGTCAAAGTGTTTTAAAACCTTTAGTGGGTGTAGCAAATGATGGGCCGGGCGATGCTACTATAATAAGGCCAAAATTCGATTCTAAAAAAGGTATTGTTATTTCAAATGGCATAAATCCAAGGTATGGCTTGATAGATCCTTACTGGATGTCCGCATCCTGTATAGATGAAGCATTGCGGCAGACAATAGCTGTAGGTGGATCTTTAAATAGAACTGCTTTATTAGATAATTTTTGTTGGGGCAATACTGATAAACCAGATAGATTAGGCGATTTAGTAAGGGCAAGTTTTGGATGTTATGATATTGCTAAGGGATACGGAATTCCTTTTATATCAGGCAAAGATAGTTTAAACAATGAATATTCTGTGCACGGTAAATCCATTTCCATTCCTCCGACGCTTTTAATATCAGCAATAAGCGTCATGGATGATGTAGGAAATGCTATTTCAATGGATTTGAAAGAACCCGGGAATTTAATATATGTTATTGGCATGACTTATGATGAATTAGGCGGCTCTCATTATAATATGATAAATGGTTTAGTTGGAAATAGCGTTCCAAAAGTAGATATTAATTATGGAATAAAGGTTTTTAGTAAGTTGAATGGTGCTATAGCATCTGGTTTTGTAAAATCCTCTCATGACTGTTCAGAAGGAGGGATAGCTGTGGCATTAGCTGAGATGAGTTTTGCAGGTTCTTTAGGCATAGAAGCATTTTTAAAAGAAATTCCTACTAAAAATATAAAAAGAGACGATTTAGTTTTATTTTCAGAATCTAATACACGTTTTATAGTAGAAGTTAGGAAAAAGGATAAGAAAAAGTTTGAGAATACAATGAAGGGTATTCCTATAGGACTTTTAGGATGCATATCAAATAAGCCATATTTTAAGATTTATGGGTTGGATGATAGAAAAATCATAGACATCGGCATAGATAAGTTAAAAGAGGCGTGGCAGAAGCCTTTACGCTGGTAAAATGAAACCAAAAGTAATAGTTTTAAGGACGGCTGGAACAAATTGTGATGTAGAGACTGCATTTGCATTTACTATGTCTGGGGCAGTATCAGACTTAGTACATATAAATGAACTTGCACGTGGTGAAAAATCTCTTGAGGATTATCATATACTTGCTCTTCCTGGAGGATTTACATACGGAGATGACATTGCATCAGGAAAAATCCTTGCCAATGAGATTAAATATAGGCTTAAGGAAGAACTGGAAGATTTTATAAAAGTCGGAAAACTCGTAATAGGTATATGTAATGGTTTTCAGGTTCTTGTCAAGTCAGGCACTCTCCCTGGATTAGATACCAATGGCTTAGAGGCAAGTCTTAGTTTTAATAATTCAGGTAAGTTTGAAGATAGATGGACGTATCTTAAGGGATCTAGCAAGTGCGTGTGGACAAAAGGTATAAAAAAAGTAATTTATTTACCTATTGCTCATGGAGAAGGTAAGTTTATTCCAAAGAATAAAAAGGTATTAGAGTCTCTGAAGAGAAAATCTAGAATTGTATTCCAATATGTTGATGAAAAAGGTAAGTTTGGTTCATATCCAGTTAATCCAAATGGCTCTATTGAAAATATCGCTGGTATATGCGATGATACAGGCAGAATATTAGGCATGATGCCTCATCCAGAAAGACATATTTTAGGTACGCAGCATCCTAGATGGACGCGAGAAGGCCTTAAAAAGTTCGGTGATGGCTTAGATATCTTCAAAAATGGCGTCAGATACGTAAAGGAGAGATTATGATAGATTATAAACGTTCAGGCGTTGACATAGATAAATCAAATAAATTCATAAAGGATATTAAAGGGATGGTTTCAAGTTCCAAACGCAAGGAAGCAATAGGAAATATCGGTGGATTCAGCAGTCTCATGAAAATCCCTAAAAAATATAAAGAGCCTGTACTTATTTCATCTACTGATGGGGTAGGTACAAAACTTATGCTTGCAGAATTATTAAAAAAACACACTTCCATTGGTGTAGATTTAGTCGCAATGTGCGTAAATGATATTATTGTTACAGGGGGAGAACCACTTTTCTTTTTAGATTATTTTGCAACTGGGAAATTAAATAATAAAAAAGCAAAAGATATTATAAGTGGGATTGTAAGAGGCTGTAAAGAAGCAGGATGCTTTCTTATAGGTGGTGAAACAGCAGAGATGCCTGGTATGTATAAAAAAGATACGTATGATTTGGCTGGCTTTTGTGTGGGAGTAGCTGAAAAAAAGAATATTATAGACGGTAGATCAGTAAAAGAAGGCGATATCATTATAGGCATTTCTTCGAGCGGCCTACACTCAAATGGATTTAGTTTAGTAAGAAAAGTCTTTAATAAGAATGAATTAAAATATTCTATTGGAAAAACTCTTCTTACGCCAACTATAATATATGTTAATGTTATAAAGAATCTTCTAAAAAAGATTAAAATAAAGTCCATGGCACATATAACAGGTGGCGGGTTTTATGATAATATACCGCGCGTACTACCAAAAGGAAAATCTGCATTGATATACAAGGAAGCCTGGCCTATACCTAAGATATTTGATACAATTCAGAAAAAAGCCAGACTAAGTAATAAAGAAATGTTTCGTACATTCAATATGGGTATTGGTATGGTAGTTGTAGTAAGTAAAAAAGATGTAAAAAAATCACAAGATATAATAAAAAAATCCGGTTTAAAATCCTGGAAGATAGGTAAAATTATAAAAGGCAAAAAAGAGGTAATTATATAATGAAGATTTTAGTAGTTGGTTCAGGTGGAAGGGAGCATACTTTAGCCTGGAAGATATCACAGAGTAAAAGAGTAGATAAACTATTCTGCGCTCCTGGTAATGGAGGGATGAATAATATTGCAGAATTAGTTAATATAAAACCAGATGATATAGATAGCCTTTTAGATTTTGCAAAAAAGAACAAGATAGATTTAACTATAGTAGGACCTGAGGTACCGCTTGTTAATGGAATTGTAGATAGGTTTGTAAAAGAGGATTTAAGGGTATTTGGGCCGACAAAAGAACTTGCAATGCTTGAAGGAAGTAAGATTTTTTCAAAAGAAAGTATGAAAAGATTCAATTTACCAACAGCAGATTTTAAAGTATTTACTGATCCAAATAAAGCCAAGGAATATTTAAAAGAAAAGAGAGTTCCTATCGTTATAAAAGCAGATGGCCTTGCAGCTGGAAAAGGTGTAATAGTGGCTCAAGATATTAAAGAGGCTGAAGATGCAATAGATAATATGCTAGTTAAAAAGATCTTTGGTCCAGCCGGAGAAAAAATTATCTTAGAAGATTGCCTCCAAGGAGAAGAGGCGTCCATACTTATTTTTACAGACGGTAAAACTATTATTCCACTTGTTTCTTCGCAGGACCATAAAAGGATCTTTGATAATGATAAAGGACCTAATACGGGAGGTATGGGGGCATATTCTCCAGCACCAATTGTAACTAGCGAGATGTTAACTGATATTATAAATGATATCTTTAAGCCTCTTATAGATGGATTTAGAAAAGAAGGTAAATCTTATAAAGGAGTGTTGTACGCAGGCTTAATGATTACAAAAAATGGACCTTTTGTTTTAGAATTTAATGTGAGATTTGGTGATCCTGAAACACAATGTATTATCCCAAGATTAAAGTCAGATTTAATAGATGCAATAGAAGCATGTATAGATGGAAATCTTGATAAGATAAAGCTTAGCTGGGATGATCGAGCTTGTATATGTACAGTTTTGGCATCCAAAGGATATCCATGTTCATATGAAAAACATAAAGAGATTTTTGGATTGGATGAAGCTAGTAAAATAAAGGATGTTTTGGTGTTTCATGCAGGCACAGTATGTAAAGATGGAAAGATTTTTACAAATGGCGGTAGAGTTCTTGGTGTAGCAGGTTTTGGTAATGATATAAAACTGGCTAAAAAAATTACTTACGAAGCAATAGATAAAATAAAGTTTGATGGTGTATACTATAGGAAAGACATAAGTGACAAAGCCTTAAGGAGGAAATAATATGGCTAAGGTTTTAGTGGGTATTTTGATGGGAAGTAAATCAGATAGTGACACAATGCACGAAGCAGAAAAGATTTTAAAGGAACGAAAGATTCCGTGTGAAGTGAATGTACTTTCAGCACACAGGACTCCTGATGAGGTCCGTAAATATGCAAAGTCTGCCAAAAAAAGAGGCATTAAAGTTTTAATATGCGGCGCAGGAGGCGCAGCTGCTTTGGCAGGGGTAGTAGCTTCACATACGGATCTACCGGTAATAGGAGTTCCTATAGAAACAAAGGCGTTGAAGGGGTTAGATTCGCTTTTATCGACGGTACAAATGCCTTCAGGTGTTCCTGTTGCGAGTATGGCCATAGGAAAATCCGGGGCCAAGAATGCAGCTATTTTTGCTGCAAAGATTTTAAGTATATAGATAAACCAACTTTTATGCAGGCTAAAGTTATAAAAGTAAATCCTACTTTTCCAGATAAGGCTTTGATAGAAGAAGCGGCTATTATTTTACGTAAAGGCGGACTTGTTGCGTTTCCTACAGAGACTGTCTATGGAATAGGAGCTAATTATTTGGATAAAAAGGCAATAGATAGGTTGTATAAAATAAAAAAACGCCCTAAAACCAAACCTTTTACTATACACATTGCAGATTTTAAGGCATTGGGCAAACTAGGAATAGTTTTATCAAAAGAGTCTGAAAGGGTTATTCATAAATTTTGGCCAGGGCCTTTGACTATTATTACCTTTAATAAGAAAAAGGAAAAAATAGGCCTTCGCATGCCTAGGAATAGAGTGGCTTTAGCCCTTATACATGCAACAGGAGTTCCTATAGTTGCACCCAGTGCAAATATATCAGGTAAAAAGCCTCCGATTTCAGCTAAAGAGGTTTCTTCTGGAATGAAAGGTCTTGTAGATATAATATTAGACGGAGGTACTACAGAAGTAAAAAAAGAATCTACTATTTTAGATGTGACAAAGAATCCTTTCAAGGTATTAAGAGAAGGTGCAATATCAAAAGAAGATTTACTAGCTGAACGTTATATACTTTTTGTATGTACGGGTAATAGCTGTAGGAGTGTTATGGCGAAGGCCATGCTTGAGAAGTTCTTAGAGCAGGCAGGACTTTCTAAGAAAGTAAAAGTTGATTCTGCAGGAACCTCTTCATATTCTGGTATGGTTGCAGCACAAAATACCATAGATGTCATGAAAGAAATCGGAGTGGATGTTTCAAAACATAGAGGAAAAGGTATTACACCAGAACTTTTAAGAAAAGTAGATACTATATTTGTAATGGGCCGGTCTCATAGAAGCGCTGTTTTAGGTATATTTCCCGGATCTGATTCAAAATTGAAGCTTTTAAAGGAGAATCAAGATATCCCAGACCCAATAGGAAAATCTATTGAGGAATATAGGCGTATCCGTGATATGATAGAGAATGAGATAGAGAATATATTTTTAGAGTTATTTAAAAAGGAGAAGAATAAATGAAGATCGCGATAGGTGCAGACCACGGCGGTTATAAACTAAAAGAGTCCTTAAAGAGTTTTCTTAAGAAAAAAGGCCATACATTAAAAGATTTTGGGACATTTTCTAAAGAATCATGCGATTATCCTATTATAGGATATGAGGTTGCAAAAGCAGTAGGATCCAGAAAATATCCACGGGCTATACTTATATGTAAAACAGGCGTTGGTATGTCAATGATTGCAAATAAAGTTAAAGGTGTAAGAGCTGCATTATGTGATAGGGTAGATATTGCACGATCAAGTAGAGAGCATAATGATGCTAATATTTTAGTTTTAGCAGCGAATGTTGTACCAAGTGCAAAAGCAAAAAAGATTGTAGCAGTTTGGCTTTCTACGCGTGTAGCTGGCGGAAGACATAAAAGGAGAGTAGATCAGATTAAAAGAATAGATAGATTACGTTAAATTTTCGGAGGAGAAATGGATTTTCTAAAAAATATTGACCCAGAGATTTTTAAATCAGTCCAAAAAGAATTAAAGCGTCAGCAGAACAATATTGAATTGATAGCAAGTGAGAATTTTGTAAGTTCAGCTATCTTGGAGGCACAAGGATCTATCTTGACCAATAAGTATGCTGAAGGCTATCCATCAAAGAGATGGTATGGTGGATGTGAATGCGTTGATGAGGCAGAGGAAATAGCGATCAAAAGAGCAAAAAAACTTTTTAAAGTAGATCATGCTAATGTACAGCCTCATTCAGGGACACAAGCGAATATGGCAGTATATTTTGCTTTGCTTAAACCAGGCGATACAGTTTTAGCAATGGACCTTGCTTGTGGTGGACATCTTTCACATGGACACCCTCATAATTTTTCTGGAAGATTTTTTAATATAGCGCCCTATGGAGTGAGCAAAAAGGATGAAAAACTCGACTATGATGAAATATTTTCTTTAGCAAAGAAGCATAAGCCAAAAATGGTTCTTGCAGGAGCTTGTGCATATCCACGTATTATAGATTTTAAGAAATTTAGAGAAATCGCAGATTCTGTAGGTGCTTATCTTTTTGTGGATATGGCACATATAGCAGGACTTGTAGCAACAGGTCTTCACCCAAGCCCTGTACCTTATGCAGAAATAATAACAACTACTACACACAAAACGCTACGTGGTCCAAGGGGAGGTATGATACTTTGCCGGAAGGAATTTGCCAAAAAAATAGATAGAGAAATCTTTCCTGGAATTCAGGGTGGACCATTAATGCATGTAATAGCAGCTAAAGCAGTAGCATTTAAAGAAGTAGAAGATGCTGGTTTTAAAGAATATCAGAAACAGGTTGTAAAAAATTCTCAGGTCCTTGCTAGTAGTTTAGGAGCAACAGGTCTTAGAGTAGTATCAGGTGGTACAGATAATCATCTTTCTTTAATAGATGTAGGACCAAAAGGAGTAACAGGTAAAGAGGCATCTTCTATAGTCGGTAAAGTAGATATAACTGTTAATAAAAACCTTATACCTTTTGACAAAAAGAGTGCGTTTCTTACGAGTGGTATAAGGCTTGGTACACCTGCTGTTACTACAAGAGGCATGAAAGAATCTCAGATGCAGGAAATAGGGGATATTATAAACCTTGCGCTTACAAACAAAAAAGATTCATCTACTTTAGAGGAATGTCATAAGAGAGTGGCTAATCTTACTAAAAAATTTCCTCTTTATCCAGAGATAGGAGCCTAGTATGAAATGTCCATTCTGTGGCCATGATGAAGATAAGGTAATTGATTCTCGCGCTTCTGAAGAAGGACGTTCTATCAGAAGAAGGAGGGAGTGTCTAAATTGTGAAAAACGCTTTACAACATATGAAAATATAGAAGAGACATCTTTAATGGTAATTAAAAAAGATGGCCGTCGCGAGTCATTCGACAGGAAAAAGATTTTAGCTGGTATTACAAAGGCTTGTGAGAAAAGACCTATAAGTATACAGCAGATTGAAGAGCTTACAAATAAGATAGAGTATACTCTTCAGAGTAAGTTTGAAAAAGAAGTAGAATCAAGACAGATAGGTGAATTATTAATGGAACTTTTATATGATTTGGATGAGGTTGCGTATGTAAGGTTTGCTTCTGTTTATAGGCAGTTTAAAGATATAAATCAATTCATGAAAGAACTAAGAAGCCTTCTTAGTCAAAAATAACTCTATTCTAAAGTATAAGCTACAAATTTCGCTTCTTTCTTCAAACCCTCAAACCATATATTAAATTGAATCTCTTTTTTTGTTGAAAGGAGAGTTTCTTTAAGGCTTTCCTTTTCTTCAGCGAATTTATCTTCGTCTATGCCTTCATATTCATCTAGTTTTGCTATAACCCAGCTTTCCTGCATCTTTATGGGACTAGTCAAATCAGTTTCTTCTAAAGATAGGCATTGTTCGACAAATTCACTTGCAGGACCCAATCCAGATATATAGCCGTTTCTTGCTATAAAAGGAGTTTGTTCTATTTCTAATTTCGTCTTTTTTACTATGCGATTGAATCTTTTACCAGTTTTTATTTTATTCGTTATCTTAAGATATAATTTCGTTGCCTTTTTTTCAGAAAGTTTTATTGATATATCTTTTGTATATGAAGTTATCACGTCTTCTTTTATATCTTTAAACTCAGGAATATAAGATGATCTTTTTTCTTTTAGCTGGATAACGTAGAATTTTTCTCCAGCTTTTATAAGGGTATCAGATATTTGATTATCTTCCAGTTCAAACGAGCGTTTTGTAAATTCAAAAGACCAACCAATACTAGGAACTTCTTCTTGCATACTGAAAAAACCAGTTTCTTTTGTTTCCAGTTCAAACGAGTGGGCAATTTTATCAAGATTCTTTTTATGGTGGGTTGTATCTAATACCTTGTAAGATAAATCTTCGTCCAAAGTTTCTATGTACTTTACATTTACTGCCTCAGGTTTTTCGAAAGCGCCTTTATTTTTTTCGTAAAATTCAGTAAGGTCTTTTTCTTCGTAGGTAACATCTTTTTCAAAATCACTAAAAGGAACTGATATATAGGAAGATTTTATTTTTTCATTTTTCTTTTTGTAATCTTCTAATACTTCTTCATCAGTTAAGGAGATTTTATCTATAATTTGTTCTCTGAGTCTTGATATCCGCATATCGTCTCTTAAGCGTTCTTCAAAGCCTTTTGCAGCAGTTCCCAAAAGAGACTTATATAGTTTTTTATCGAATTTACCATCTTTTTGAAATACAGGAAAAGATGAAATTCTTATAGCTAGTTCAGCATTTTTTACATCGATGTCTCTTCTTTTTGCCTCATCTAATAGTATGATACGATTCCATGCCATCTGGTCTATAAATTCAGGAGGAATATTGTCACCCATATCTTTTACAATATAATCCCTTGTAACTCTCCACATATCCAGATATTCTTCGAAAGAGACTTTTCTATTAAATATCTTTCCTGCGTAATTCGGACCTTTACCTTTATTTCTTGAGGCACCTGCACCCCATAATACAAATGCAGGGATTATTAGAATAGCTAGCCCCCAGATTATAAGCTTCATATTCTTTTTTTTGCGTAGGAATTTTAATAACATCGCTTACACCTTTTCTATTTAGGACTTATTTATTATATCCTTTATGATGCGAAAAATCTATGGTAAAATACTTTTATTATGAAAAATCAAGGGATTGCTAATATATTTAGAGAGATTGCCCAGATCTTAGAAATAAAGGGTGAGAATCCGTTCAGGATCCGTGCGTACGAAAAAGCTGCCCAGAATATAGAATCTATCCCAGAAGATATAGAGGTTTTTGTGAAAGATGAGACTCTTAAGACTATACCAGGTATAGGAAAAGACCTTGAAGAAAAGATAAAAGAGATTTGTTCTAAAGGAAAGCTTCAATATCTGGAGGATTTAAAGAAAGAAATCCCGCAGGGCCTTCTTGATGTGTTGTCCATACCAGGTGTAGGACCTAAGATGGCGAAGATGTTACATGAAAAATTAGAAATACGGGATGTCGTGATGCTTGAGAGGATGGCTCATGCCGGGAGAGTCAGGGAACTTCCAGGCATGAAGAAAAAAACAGAAGAGAATATATTAAGGGGTATAGAACTTTTAAAAAGAGGCCGGGACAGGATGGATTTAAAGACGGCAACAGAAGCCAGTAATTTATTTATAAAAGAACTCAAAAGATTAAAAGAAATAAAAAATATAAGCCCAGCAGGGAGCTTAAGAAGAAAAAAAGAGACAGTTAGAGATATTGATATATTAGCTTCATCAAAAGATCCCAAAAAGGTAATGGATAGATTTACGAAGTTACCTGATGTAAAAAATGTTTTGGCAAAAGGTGCTACCAAATGCTCAATAGTTACTAGTGACGGTATACAGGTAGATTTAAGAGTTATTGAAGAATCTACATATGGAGCAAGTTTAATGTATTTTACTGGCTCAAAGGCTCATAATATAAGACTAAGACAACTTGCAATAAAAAAAGGTCTGAAACTTAGTGAATATGGACTTTTTAAGAAAGATAAAATCATAAAAGGTAAAACTGAAAAAGAAATCTATAAAGCATTAGGGCTTTCTTACATTGAGCCTGAGTTAAGAGAAGATAGGGGAGAGATAGAAGCTAGTTTAGAAGGAAAACTTCCAGATTTAGTAAAATTAAATGATATAAAAGGTGATTTACACATTCATTCTGTCTGGTCTGATGGAGGAAGTTCTACACAAGATATTGTTTTAAAGGCAAAAGAATTAGGATATGAGTATATTGCTATTACTGATCACTCTCAAGGATTAAAGATTGCAGGAGGACTTAATAGGGAACAACTAAAAATAAAAAGAAAAGAAATAGAAAGTCTGAATAGAAAATATAAAGATATAAAGATTTTATTCGGGACAGAAGTAGATATTCATTCAGATGGAATCCTGGATTATCCCGACGATATCTTAAAGGAAATGGATATTGTTATAGCTGCTATCCATGCAGGATTTAAACAATCTAAGGAACAATTGACAAGACGTATTATAAAGGCATGCCAGAATAAATATGTCCATATTATAGCTCATCCTACTGGAAGGTTATGGGGGGCAAGAGAAGAGTATGAAGTGGATTTTGAAGAGATTTTTAAGGTAGCAAAAGATACTAATACTAGCATGGAGATTAATAGTTTTCCTCAGAGGCTTGATCTGAATGATATTTACTCTCGCATGGCCAAGGATTTTGGGGTGAAAATAGCAATAAATACAGATGCACATATTGCAGAACAGCTAGATACAATGAAGTTTGGGCTTTCCTGTGCTCGCAGAGGATGGCTTGAGAAAAAAGATGTTTTAAATACCCTATCTTTGAACAAATTAAAGCAAGCTTTAAAGCGTTAAACTCCCCCTTGACCTATAAAGATAGGTTTGTTATAATACCCCTTGATAAGAAAAAGAGGTGCTATATGACAAAAGCTTCATGGTTTTTGATGCTTTTGATAGTGTTAGTAATCTCTCTGGGATTTTTTACCCTTAAAGGCTTTGGTAGAGAAGAAAAATCAATAAGGGGATACGATACAAGGATTATCTCAGGGAAACTAGACGAAGTCTTAAAGAATCAGCAGGATATAATAGTGCGGCTTAAAGATATAAGAAGTCAACAGGATATAATAAGGATTAGGGCTTCGCGTAGATAGATTAAAATAGGAGGAATACTATGAATAATATAAGCGAAGTCTCTATCGTTATATCTTTTGTAGCTGGCATCCTAACGTTTCTTTCTCCATGCATCTTACCTCTTTTTCCCTCTTATATAGCTTATATAACTGGTAGATCTTTTAATGAGATAAAAGATCAGTCTTCTTCTAGCATTAGAAGAATCACTCTAATACATTCGTTATTTTTCATACTTGGATTTTCAATAGTATTCGTCCTTTTAGGTATAACCTTTACATATCTTGGAAGTTTTTTTGGCATAAGAAAGATATGGCTTGAGAGGGTAGGCGGGATATTTATAATCTTATTTGCCATACATTTATTAGGTTTTTTAAAGATAGGGTTTTTGAGTCAGGAAAAAAGATTGACATACCATAAAGGAAAAACTGGTTATATTAGTTCTTTATTAATAGGTATGGCATTTGCTGTAGGATGGACGCCTTGTGTAGGGCCAATACTTTCAAGTATATTAATATATGCATCTACTTTAGAGAGTTTACCCAGAGCAGTAATACTTTTATCATCTTATTCACTTGGCGTAGGAGTGCCGTTTTTAATAGCAGGACTTTTAATAAATCAGTTTCTATTTGTGTTTAATAAATTTAAGGCCTTTATGAGATTTATTCCCATTGTTACAGGTATATTTTTGATGCTTATAGGACTGGTGTTATTTTTCGGGCAATTTTCAAGGCTTACTGGTATTATTATGGGAGGATAGATGAAGAATAAACTATTCTTTATTATATTGATTGCAATAGTTATTGCGGTTATATTTGGTGTGTCAAAATTTACATCTTCCAGCAAGGTAGAAGAAGTTAATGCTGAAGATATTAAGACAGCACCTGAATTTACACTGTTAGATATGGATGGAACCAGAACCAGTTTATCTGATTTTAAAGGTAAGGTAATAATATTGGATTTTTGGGCTACATGGTGCCCGCCATGTAGAGCAGAAATACCGCATTTTGTAGAGCTTTATAGCGAATATAGAAAGAAGGGGCTTGAGGTGATTGGTGTAAGTTTAGATTCAAATCCAGAAAAGGCCTTACTTCCTTTTATAGAGGAATATAAAATAAATTATACTATGTTGATTGGAAATAGAGATGTTACTGATTCTTACGGCGGGGTAATTTCAATTCCTACTACATTCGTAATTGATAGGGAAGGTAATATAAGAAAAAAATATCTAGGATATAGAGATAAGAGTGTGTTTGAGAAGGATATAGAGGAGTTACTATGATACTTACCCAGAAAAAGACAATTGAGGATATATTAGAAGTTTTAGGTAAAAGAAAGAAGATTTTTATAATAGGTTGTGGAGAATGTGCTACAACGTGTAAAACTGGCGGAGAAAAAGAGGTGTTACAAATAAAAAAGCTTCTTGAAGAAAAAGGAAAGGTTGTTACAGGTTGGGTAATTCCAGATGCACCATGTGTTGCAAGTCAGATAAAAATGGCACTTGTTAAGAAGAAAAAATCTGCCGATGAAGCAGACGCATTTTTAGTGCTTGCCTGCGGGTTAGGGGCACAGTCTTTACTCGAAAATGATAGATCAAAGAAACCTGTTTACATAGGCTGTGACACTATGTTTGGAACTATTGTTGATAAGACAGGCATTGGATTTTCTGAAAGATGTGCTATGTGCGGTGAATGTGTTTTAAATATTACAGGTGGGATTTGTCCTATGACCAGATGTGCAAAAGGTCTTTTAAATGGACCATGTGGTGGTTCAGATAAAGGCAAGTGTGAAGTAGATAAGAATAAAGACTGTGCGTGGATACTGATATATAATCGCCTCAAAGAACTTAATATGCTTGAAAATATGAAAAAGGTAAAACCAACGAAGAATTATTCTAAATTAACTAAACCAAGAGAAGTTACTTTGGAAGGATAGTGAGGAATAAAAAATGGATGCTTCTAATGCTCAGTACAGTGAAAAAGTAATGGGACACTTTAAAAATCCAAGAAACGTTGGTGATATTCCTAATGCCAGTGGTATTGGTAATGTCGGGAATCCAGTTTGCGGCGACATCATGAGACTTTATATAAAAGTAGAAAATAATATAATAGTCGACGCTAAATTTAAAACCTTCGGGTGCGGCGCAGCTATCGCCACAAGCAGCATGGTTACAGAGCTTGTTAAAGGAAAGACTGTTGAAGATGCACTTAAAATTTCTAATAGGGCTGTTGCTGAAGCTTTAGGAGGACTTCCTCCTATAAAGATGCACTGTTCTCTTTTAGCAGAACAAGCACTTCGTTCAGCAATAGAGGATTACTTGAAGAAAAAGGAGAAAAAATAGTGGCAAGAGAATTAATTTTTGGATTAATGGGAGGGTTAGGATTACTTTTATTCGGTATGATGCTTATGTCTGAAGGCCTTCAGAAGGTTGCAGGCCCTAAGCTAAAGCAGGTCTTGAAGTTTTTGACTGATAAATCTATCGTTGGAGTTTTAGTAGGCACATTTGTTACTGCAATAATACAATCTTCAAGTGCGACTAGCGTGATGATGATAGGTTTTGTCAATGCAGGTTTAATGACTCTTCGTCAGGCAATAGGCGTAATAATGGGTGCTAATATCGGTACTACTATTACTGCTCAGTTAATAGCATTCCAGCTAGATAAATACGCCCTTCCTGCAATAGGTGTTGGTTTTGCTTTTATGTTTTTTGGGAAACAGAAAAGGATTAAATTCTGGGGACAGGTGCTTTTAGGCTTTGGACTTTTGTTTTTCGGACTTGTAGTAATAAAGCAGATATTTGCTCCATTGAAAGAAATACCGCAAGTCGCAGATTTTTTTGTCAGATTCAGCACAAATCCTTTATTGGGCATCCTGGCAGGATTTTTGATAACATTGGTTCTGCAGTCATCAAGCGCCGTCGTGGGTTTTATAATGGCGTTGGCCCTTGTGGGTGTAATAGATTTTACAACTGCTATATCAGCTATGCTTGGTAGTAATATTGGTACTACTGTTACGGCACAACTCGCTTCTATAGGTACGAGCATTCCCAGTCGCAGGACAGCCATGGCACATACTATAGAGAAGACAATAGGGGTGTTGATTATAATACCTTTTGTCTATACGGGTGCGTTTCAGAGGTTGGTAGATGTTGTAACGCCCGGGGTTGTAACTGATGGCAACATAATGAGACATGTTGCAAACGCCCACACTATATTTAATGTTTCCTGTACCATGATATTTTTACCTTTTATACCTTTGATTGCAAAGGTAGCTACTTTTTTAGTTCCAGGAGAAGTAGAGCTGGATCATGGCCAGCCAAAATATCTGGAAGAGCATTTATTAGATACTCCTTCTATAGCACTTGATCAATCTGCTAGAGAAATCGTAGGTATGCTTGAAGTTTCAAGGCTTGCAGTTAAAGAAGCAATGGATGGGTTTTTTGATAAAGATCCAAAAGTACTAAAAAAGGTGAGTAAAAAAGAAGATGCAATAGATAATTTACAGACAGAAATAACAAATTATGTAGTTAAGATTTCGCAGAGGAATTTAATGCCTGAGGAGTCTGAGAAATTACCGGTTCTATTACATTCAGTAAATGATGTAGAAAGAATAGGTGACCATGCAGAGAACCTTGCAGAGCTCGCAGAAAGGGCAATTGAGGAAAAATTACCTTTTAGCGATGCGGCAATCGGAGAATTAAAGTCTATTTACAACGAAGTTAATTCTATGATGGAAGATGTAAAAGAGGCTTTTCTTTCACAAAAACCAGACTGTGCAAAACAGGCACTAGCTAGAGAAGATAAGATAAACAAACTTCAATTGCAGCTGAGAGGAAATCATATCCGTAGGCTTAATGAAAAAGGGTGTACACCACTTTCAGGTGTGATATTTTTAGATTTTGTCAATAACCTTGAAAAAGTCGGGGATCACCTTACAAATGTTGCACAGGCAGTATGTGGTTCGCTTCGATATAATAAGGTAACCAAGACAGTAGTATGAACAAAAAAGAAATACTAAGAAAAAAGATGAAAAAGATGTTGAAATCTCAAAAACAATCAGAAAGGAGAAATAAAAGTACCACTATACAGAAAAAATTATTTAAACAAAAAGAATTTTTGACGTCAAAGTGTGTAATGCTTTACGTTTCTAAGGGGACGGACGAAGTAGAGACCGGCTCTATAATAAAGAAAGCCCTTTATATGGGCAAGAAGGTAGTTTTACCAGTTACTTTGGAGAGAGAAAAAAAGATGAAACCTGTACGTTTTAAAAATTTTAAGCAGGGTTTTAAAAAAGGTTCTTATGGTATTTATGAACCCAAAGAATCTAAGTCAGAAAGACCTATCAGAATAAAAAATATAGATTTAGTAATAGTACCTGGCCTTGCATTTGATAAAAAAAATAACCGGCTTGGCCGTGGATGTGGCTATTACGATCGTTTTTTGAAAAAGTTGCCTAAGGATACACCAAAGATAGGACTTGGATTTAGATTCCAGTTGTTTAAAATTGTACCTACCACAGGAAGAGATACCTCTCTTACCAGAGTTATTACAAACTAGGTAATTCGCCTTCCTTTTAATATATACTCAGGAGGTGTTTTGTATGGATTCCACTTTAAAGGCAGTAGTATCTATTGTAGAAGTACTATTTTTTATCCTGATATTCTTTGCAGGGTATTTTATAAGGAAGTTTTTCTCCGAGAAGCATCTTAAGGAGAAAGAGGAAAGTGCTAAAAGGATAGTTGAAGAGTCAAAAAGAGAATGGAGTAATAGGAAAAAAGAACTTGAACTAGAATCAAAGGACTTAAAGTTCAAGATGCGTTCAGATTTTGAGCGAGAAACAAAGGATAAGAGACAAGAACTTTCTAATCTTGAGAAAAGATTAGTCCAGAAGGAAGAGAATATAGAGCGCAAGGTAGATATACTGGATAAAAAAGACAAAGATATCTCAAGAAGAGAAGGTCTTTTGGTAGGTAAGGAAAAGTCAATTGAAACCCGCCAGAATGAACTTTCAAGACTCATTACAGACGAGAAGCAGAAGCTTCAGAGGATTTCTGGTTTGAGCGTCGAAGAGGCCAAGAGATTATTCTTAAAAAGAGTAGAAGATGATGCCCAGCGCGAGGCACAGAGTCTTTTTAATGATACCTTGGCTAGGGCCAAGGAGTCTAGTGATAAGAAGGCGAAAGAAGTACTTTCTATTGCTATGCAAAAGTGTGCCGCAGAACATGTGGTGAATACCACTGTGTCTGTAGTACCGCTTCCAAATGATGAGATGAAAGGTAGGATTATTGGAAGAGAAGGAAGGAATATACGCGCACTTGAGATAGCAACGGGTATTGATGTAATTATTGATGATACACCAGAGGCAGTTATACTTTCAGGTTTTGATAAGGTAAAACGCGAAGTCGCCAGGATAAGCCTTGAAAGACTCATACAGGATGGAAGAATTCATCCTGGTCGTATAGAAGAAGTAGTAAACAAAGTAAAACAGGAGATGGATAAGAGTATAAAAGAAGAGGGTGAGCATGCTATTTTTGAAAGGGGCTTACAGAGAGTACACCCTGAGATTATAAAACTGGTAGGAAGATTAAAATACAGAACCAGTTATGGTCAGAATGTATTACAGCATATGAAAGAGGTCAGTATTATTATGGGTGCAATGGCTGGAGAATTGAATCTTGATGTAAATCTGGCAAAAAGAATCGGGCTTTTGCATGACTTAGGAAAAGCAGTTACACATGAACAAGAAGGTCCTCATGCAAAAATCGGAGCAGACCTTGCAAAAAAATACGGAGAGTCTCCAGTAATTGTCAATGCAATAGTTTCTCACCATGAGGAAGAAGAACCGACTTCTATTTATGCAATACTAGTACAAGCTGCTGATGCAGTGAGTGCTACTAGACCCGGTGCCAGACGGGAAACGCTTGAAAATTACATAAAACGCCTTGAAAAGTTAGAATCAATAGCAGATTCATTCAAGGGCGTTGGGAAGGCGTATGCTATACAGGCCGGCAGAGAAATAAGGATTATTGTTCAGCCGGATAAGATAACTGACCTTCAGTCAATGGGTCTTGCAAGAGAAATAAAAAGGAAGATAGAAGAAGGCCTTGAGTATCCAGGACAGATAAAAGTTACAGTCATCAGAGAAACTAGAGCAATAGAGTATGCAAAGTAGAAAGGAATACTTTTGAAGATTTTATTAATTGGAGATGTAGTTGGATCGCCAGGCAGGGATGCTGTTAAGAAAATAGTACCGAACTTACGAAAAGATAAAGTAATAGATTTTGTAGTATGTAATGCTGAAAACGCAGCAGGCGGCTCAGGCATAACGCCTGCAATTGCTGATGAATTAATTAATGCTCAGGTAGACGTATTGACTTCAGGAGATCATATCTGGAAGAAAAAAGAAATGTTCGAAAGGTTAGAAAAAGATAAAAGGATCTTAAGACCTGCAAACTATCCAGAATCTTGTCCAGGAAGAGGTTCAAGTATTATCAAATCAAGTTCAGGTAAAGCTGTAGGTGTAGTAAATGTCCTTGGTAGAGTTTTTACAAGGAATATCAATGAATGCCCATTTATGACTGCAGAAAAAGAAATTAAAAAACTATCAAAAGATACAAAAATAATTTTACTAGATGTACACGCAGAGGCAACGAGTGAAAAGATTGCTATAGGAAGGTTCTTGGATGGAAGGGTAAGTGCAGTATTTGGAACTCATACGCATGTTCAAACTGCAGATGAAAAGATTCTTCCATTAGGGACTAGTTATATAACAGATTTAGGGATGACAGGACCTCAGGATTCAGTAATAGGCCGCAAGGTTGAGACGATAATAGAGCATTTTGTTACGTGTATGCCTGCAAAATTTGATTTAGCAGAAAACGATATAGAACTTCAAGGTGCGATAGTTGAAATAGATGAAAGAACAGGAAAGGCTATTTCAATAGAAAGACTAAAAGAAAAATTAAACTCTTACCTAAAGTGATGAATGACGGAAGATACATATACAAAGTAAGTGAACTTACTTCCAGCATAAAAGTTATATTGGAAGATTCTTTTCCTAGTATATGGGTTGAGGGTGAGATTTCAAATTTCAAGAATCCATCAACTCTAGGACACTTTTATTTTACATTAAAAGATTCTAGAAGCGAGATTAAATGTGTCTTTTTTAAAAGCCATAATGAAAAGATAAAGTTTGAAGTTAAAGATGGTATGCAGGTAGTTTTATCAGGTAGAGTAAGCATATATGAAAAAAGAGGAGAATATCAATTATATGTAATGAAGATGGAGCCCAAGGGTATAGGGGCACTCCAACTTGCATTTGAACAATTGAAAGAAAGGCTTTTCAAGGAAGGACTTTTTGATGAGTCCCGAAAGAGAGCCATTCCAGTATTACCTAAAAGAATAGGGATTATTACTTCTCCTACGGGTGCTGCTATAAGAGATATGCTCCATGTATTAGAGAAGAGATTTTCTAACGTAGAGATTGTTATAAATCCTGTTAAGGTACAAGGCGATAATGCCAAACAAGAAATCGCAGGAGCTATAGAAGATTTTAATAAACTTAAAAATATAGATGTACTTATAGTTGGAAGAGGTGGAGGGAGCCTTGAAGATTTATGGCCGTTTAACGAAGAAATAGTCGCAAGGGCTATATACAATTCAAAGGTTCCTGTTATAAGTGCAGTAGGCCACCAGATAGATTGGACGATAAGTGATTTTGTAGCAGATTTAAGGGCTCCCACACCATCTGTTGCAGCAGAAGTTGTTATTGTAAATAAGAAAGAGCTTATTGATAGATTAAATGATTTTGAAAATCGACTTAAGACAGCACCCTTAGATATTGTAAAAGAATATGGGGAGCGTTTAGATGAAATAGAAAATAGTTTAAATTTACACTTCAGACATTACATTGAACTAAAAGAGGAAAATTTTAAACTGCTTTCTGAAAAACTTGAGATATTGAGTCCTTTGGGTATTTTAAATAGGGGGTATAGCATTAGTTTTAAACTGCCTGAAAAAAGAATGCTTAAAAGTGCAAGATCTCTTAAAAAAGGTGATTTAGTTGAAACAATGCTTTCTAACGGGAGTTTTAAAAGTAGAGTTGAAGGATTTAATACTGGAGGGTGATATGGCAAAAGAGATGAAATTCGAAGATATGATGACGAAATTAGAAAAAATCGTAGAGACTCTAGAAAGTGGCGGGATGAATGTTGAAGAATCGTTAAAAAAATACCAAGAAGGAGTAAAACTTCTTACTCTTTGCAGGAAGCGCCTGGATGATACAAAGCGTAAAGTAGAAGTACTTATTAAAAAAGGTGGCAAAATCGCCTTAGAGCCTTTTAAGGAATGATGAATATAAAAGATTATATTGTAGCTAGAAAAAAAATTATTGATAAGGCATTGGATAAATACCTCCCTCCTATAAATATCAGGCCCAAGGAACTTCATAAGGCAATGAGGTACGCTGTATTTTCAGGGGGCAAGAGGATAAGGCCAATCCTTACGCTTGCGAGCTTTGAGGCATGTGGCGGAAAAGATAAATCTATTATACCGGTTGCTTGTGCAATAGAACTTATTCAGTCTTATACTCTTATTCATGATGATCTTCCGTGTATGGATGATGATGATTATAGACGAGGAAAATTAAGCTGCCATAAAAAATTCGGAGAAGCACTTGCACTTTTAACAGGAGATGCACTTCTAACCTTAAGTTTTAATCTTCTTTCAAAATCACGTAATGTTGAACTTGTAGAAGATGTTTCAAGGGCTATAGGTAGTTTAGGTACTGTAGGTGGTCAGGTCATAGACATAGAAAGAGAGAAATCAAAATTAAAAACAAAAAAACAAGACTTAGATTATATTACAGCTCATAAGACAGGTTCTCTTTTTGAAACGTCAATAAAAAGTGCAGGCATATTTAAAGGTGTAAATAGGAAAAAACTATCAAGCCTTAGTAATTTTGGTAAATGTATTGGTTTTTCATTTCAGCTTGTTGATGATTTGATTGATAAGGATGGGTATGTTGCTCTTTATGGAGAGACGTATGTTAAAAAGATGGCACACCTTTTAACAGAAAGAGCAAAAAATCATTTAAATATTTTTGGGAAAAAAGCCGATAAGTTAAAGGCAATAGCAACCCTTATTTTAAATAGAAAAACCTAATTAAAATGACTCTATTCTTGAATAATATAAATACACCAGATGATTTAAAAAAGCTTGGCGTAGATAAACTACCTCTTTTAGCACAAGAACTAAGGGATATTATTATAAAAACGGTTTCATCTTCAGGTGGACACTTGGCATCAAGTCTTGGTGCAGTTGAACTTGTAATAGGCCTACATTATTGTTTAAACGCACCAAAAGATAAGATTATCTGGGATGTGGGACACCAGGCATATGCACATAAACTTTTAACTGGAAGAAGGGATAGATTTAATACATTACGAAAGATCAATGGTCTGAGCGGCTTTCCAAATAGATTTGAAAGCGAATATGATGTTTTTACAACAGGGCATGGTTCTACGTCTATATCTACTGCACTTGGTATGGCAATGGCTAGGGATCTTAAAAACGAATCATATAAAGTAGTCAGTATTATAGGTGACGCTTCTTTAGGAGGCGGGATGGCATTTGAAGCACTTAATCACGCAGGTCATCTGAATAAAAAAATTCTCGTAATACTTAATGATAATGAAATGAGTATTTCCAAAAGCGTCGGGGCATTAAGTAAGTATCTTAATAGAATCATTGCTGCACCTGTTTATAATAAGATCAGAAAAGACGTAGAAGGCCTTTTAAAGAGGGTACCATGGTTTGGATTTAGAGTTGTACGTTCAGCCAGACGTTTAGAAGAAGGACTGAAAAGTCTTTTAGTGCCAGGTATGCTTTTTCAGGAGATGGGATTTAGATATTTTGGTCCTATAGATGGTAATGATATAGAAGCAGTTGTTAGTATGTTAAAAAACATCGTTGATATGGAAGGACCAGTACTTTTACATGTAGTTACGAAAAAGGGAAAAGGTTACCGGCATGCAGAAGATATCCCTGAAAAATTCCATGGCGTAGGATCATTTGATGTTTCTACTGGAAAGAAGAAAATTCCTAATGAAGAAAAAGATCTAGAAGGTAAAACTACCTTTACGAATGCATTCAGTGAGGTAATTATTGAAGCAGCAAAGAGTGATAAAAGGATTATAACTATAACTGCTGCAATGCCAGAAGGAACAGGTCTTGACAAATTTGCAAAACTTTTTCCAGATAGATTCTTTGATGTTGGTATGGCAGAGCAGCATGCAGTAGGTTTTGGAGCAGGTCTTGCAAATTCAGGATTAAAGCCAGTAGTTGCAATTTATTCTAGTTTTTTGCAGAGGTCTTATGATCAGATAATACACGATGTATGCCTTCAGAATCTAAATGTGATATTTATGTTGGATAGGGCTGGTTTAGTCGGAGAAGATGGGCCTACGCATCATGGTGTATTTGATATAGCGTATCTGAGAAGCCTGCCTAATATGGTAGTGATGGCACCAAAAGACGAAGAAGAATTAAAAGATATGTTTAAATTCAGCATTTCTTACAATAAAGGTCCTATTGCTATAAGGTATCCTCGAGGTGAAAGTTTTTCTTCTAGGAAGAATGAAATAAAAACACCTACAGCTTTAGGAAAATCAGAATTATTAAAACAAGGTAAAGATCTTACAATTTTAAGCGTTGGATATATGTCTGGTATTTCTTTAGAAGTAGCTAATTTACTTTTAGAAGAAGGATTGGACTGCGAAGTTATAAATGCCCGTTTTATTAAACCGCTGGATATGGATATGATAATAAATTCTATTTTAAAGACAAAAAAGTTATTTACGATTGAAGAGGGCGTAGTTACGTCTGGATTTGGGTCATTTGTCTTAGAATCAATTATTGATAAAGTGCCAAAAGATATTATAATAAAGAATATAGGACTACCAGATAAATTTATAGAGCATGGAGAAAGAAGTATTCTGCTCGATAGATATGATCTTTCGGTAGAAAAACTTAAAGAAAAAGTAAAAACCATTTTTAACTTATGCCGAAAATAGAAATCAATACAAAAACTTGTAAAGGGTGTGAACTATGTATTTTATATTGTCCTAAGGGATGTATAAAACAGGATAATTTTTTTAATAAAAAAGGCATAAAGCCTATTTTATTTTTAGACGAGGATAATAAATGTACAGGATGTAGTTTTTGTGCAATTGTATGTCCAGATGTTTGTATAACAGTATATAAATAGATTATGAAAAAGATCTTAATGTGTGGAAATGAAGTTTTGGCTGAAGCCGCTATAATGGCAGGCTGTAAATTCTATGCAGGATATCCTATTACCCCGCAGAATGAAATCCCAGCCTATATGTCACGACATATGCCAGAAGTGGGAGGCGTTTTTTTACAGGCAGAAAGCGAAATATCTGCTATAAATATGGTTTTTGGTGCATCCCTTATGGGTGTAAGGTCAATGACGTCTTCTTCTAGCCCAGGCATAAGCCTTAAACAGGAAGGGATTTCGTATCTTGCAGCGTGCGAACTTCCTGCAGTTATAGCAAATATGATGAGGGGTGGCCCAGGTCTTGGAAATATAGCCCCTAGTCAGAGTGATTATTTTCAGGCAACAAGAGGAGGTGGCCATGGTGATTACCGTCAGATAGTTTTAGCCCCTGCATCTTTACAGGAAATAGTGGATTTGACAATGCTTTCATTTGATCTGGCAGATAAATATAGAACGCCTACTATGATTTTAGGAGACGGCATTTTAGGACAGATGATGGAGCCTGTAGAATTAAAAGAGAGTAATAAAAAGTCTAACATAAAAAAAGATTGGGTTTTAGATGGTTGTAAAGGTAGAAATCCCAGGGTGATAAAGTCACTTTTATTAGGAGAGCGTGAATTAGAGATATTGAATGAAAAGTTGCAGAAAAAATATAATCAGATTAAAGATAAAGAAGAGCGTTTTGAGGTTTTATACCCGGATGATAGTGAAATAATGTTAGTAGCCTATGGTACTGTCAGTAGAATTTGTAGAAATGTCGTTGAAAGACTTCGTAAGGATGGAAAAAAGATCGGCATGTTCAGGCCTATAACACTTTGGCCGTTTCCGGAAAGAGAACTTAAAAAAATATCTAAGAAAGTTAGTAAATTTTTAGTAGTAGAGATGAGTTGTGGTCAGATGATAGAAGATGTTAGGCTAAGTATAGACTGTAAAAAACCAGTTTCTTTTTATGGACGTTCAGGCGGAGAAGTGCCGACAGAGGAAGAGATATTAAAAGAACTATTATGAATAAGATATTTTCAAAACCAAAAAGCCTAAAGGACGTACCTACTCATTATTGCTCTGGGTGTGGTCACGGAGTAGTACATAGAATTATCTGTGAAGTTATCGATGAATTGGATATAAGAGAGAAGACCGTAGGTATAGCACCAGTAGGATGCGCTGTTTTGGGATATGATTATTGGAATTTTGATGTAACTGAAGCTGCACATGGTAGGGTTCCTTCAGTTGCAACAGGAATAAAAAGGACCTCACCTAAAACTATAGTGTTTGGATATCAGGGTGATGGAGATTTAGCAGCCATAGGAACAGCAGAAATAATCCACGCTGCCAATAGAGGTGAAAATATCACTATTATATTTGTCAATAATGCAGTCTATGGCATGACAGGGGGCCAAATGGCACCTACGACGATGTTTAATCAGAAAACAGCCACTACGCCATATGGACGCACTAAGGAAAGAGAAGGTTTTCCATTAAAGGTATGCGAGTTGTTATCTGTTCTACCGGGAGTTTTTTATGCAGAAAGGACATCGATCCATTCACCTCAGAATATCTTAAAGGCAAAAAAGGCAATAAAGCATGCTTTTAAGAATCAGATAGATGGTAAGGGTTTTTCTATTGTAGAAGTACTTTCGCAATGCCCTACTTATTTAGGCCTTTCGCCTAAAGAATCTATTAAGTGGGTAGCTGAAGATATGATAAAGGAATATCCTTTAGGAGTTTTTAAGTGAGAGAAGATATTATTTTTGCAGGGTTTGGGGGACAAGGCATAATGCTTATGGGAAAGGTTTTTTCTTACGCTGCAATGAAAAAAGATTTGTTTGTAACATGGATGCCTTCATATGGTGCAGAAGTAAGAGGCGGTACAGCTCACTCGATGGTTGTTATATCAGATTCACCTATCGCTTCTCCGGTTGTAAGAGAGCCGAGTATATGTGTAGTAATGAATAAGCCATCTTTAAATAAGTTCGAGAATAAAGTTAGAAAGAATGGTCTTTTAGTTATAAATAAATCTCTTGTAGAAGTTAATCCATCGAGAAGTGATATAGATATTTTAGAAATTCCAGTAACAGATATGGCATCTACCCTTGGAAATTCTCGTATTGCCAATATGATTGCACTAGGTGCAGTTTTAGCAAAGAGGAATATTTTAGAAGTTCAAACTTTAATAGATTCCTTAAAAGATGTGATCTCAAAGAGTCGTAAGAATATGATACCCATAAATGAAGATGCAATAAAGAAAGGTTATGAGTATGGTTCGTGTTAGATTTGCACCAAGTCCGACAGGTAGTTTACACATAGGAAGCGTAAGGACTGCGCTTTTTAACTGGTTGTATGCAAGAAATCAATCCGGGAAATTCATTTTAAGAATAGAAGATACGGATAAAAAACGTTCAAGTGAAGAGCATCTAAAAGAGATCACCTCAAGCCTTAAGTGGCTTGGTTTAAATTGGGATGAAGGTCCATACTTTCAAAGTAAACGTCAAAAGATATATTTATCTTATGCAGAAAAGTTAGTTACACAAGGTGTAGCTTATAAAGATGGCGAGGCAGTTATATTTAAGGTGCCTGCTGAAAAAGTAAAGATGTATGACCTTGTTCACGGAGAGATAGAAGTAGATAATACCCTTATAGGGGAACTTGTTTTAATAAAGTCAGATAAGACTCCCGCATATAACTTTGCATGTGTTATTGATGATATTGATATGAAGATATCGCATGTTATAAGAGGGGATGATCATATCTCAAATACAAATAAACAGATCGCTTTATATAATGCTTTATCTGTAAAACCACCAAAGTTTGTTCATATTCCATTGATACTTGGGCCAAATAAAGCTCCTCTTTCTAAAAGATTTGGGGCAGTTTCAATTGCTGAATATAAGGAAAAAGGATATTTGCCAGAAGCAATGGTAAATTATCTATCTCTTTTAGGCTGGGCGCCAGGAGATAATAAGGAATTTATGGAGATTAAAGAAATAATAAAGAAATTTTCTATAAAACGTATAAATAAAAGAGGCGCAGAGTTTGATGAGAATAAGTTGCGTTGGATAAATGGAGAACATATAAGAAAATTAGATGTAAATAAATTTATAGAAATAGCAAAGAATTTTGTAGACGGTAAATTTCCAAAAGGATGGTTTGAAAAATTCTCTAAACTTTACCATGGAAGGGTAAAGACTTTAGTCGAATTCAAAAATGAACTTGATATATTTATAAAGGAAGACGTGATTTACGATAAAGAAGCGCAAGAGAAGTTTTTAAACAAAAAAGAAACTTTTGATATGTTAAAATTGGTCAAAGGTAGATTTAATAAATTAAAAGACTTTACACCTGAAGCGATAGAAGCTGAAGCAAGATCTATTATAGAAGAATTAAACCTTAAAGGTGCAGATTTAATACATCCTTTAAGAGTAGCTGTAACAGGAAAAAGTGTATCAGCTGGAATATTTGAAGTATTAGCTCTTTTAGGAAAAGAAAAAACTATAAAAAGACTAGAGAAGATTATATAAGAGGGTATTTTTTACTATGTTGATGTGTCCAATATGCAGTGAAAAATTTAAAAAGCTAACAGGATCACACTTTAGATATAAACATCATTTAAGTAATACTGAGTTTGTAAAAAGATACCCTAATGTTGATAGAGGTATGATTCCTTGGAATATAGATAAGACAAAGCTCACCCACCCTAGTGTATTGAAAATATCAAAGACTATGGCAGCGAAGCCAATATCGAATTTTGCTAATTGGCATAAATTGAGAAAACAATCATCGAATTATAATATAAAAAAGTCTAAAAATCTTGCTGAGTTAATAGGTATTATTTTAGGAGATGGATCTATGCAGAGATTTCCAAGAACCGAAAGACTTGTTATTACTTGTAATGCTTCCGAAAAGCAATATGTTAAACATATATACAATTTGATTAAAAAGGTATTTTCTAAAAATCCCTCATTAACTGTTAGAAAGCGAGAAAAGGCTATTGATATATCTTTGTATCAATGTAATATCAGCAATAGATTAGAGATACCTTTTGGTAATAAGATTAGAAATGCCGTTAGTATTCCTGAGTGGATATATAAGACTAAAATATACACAATAGCTTGCCTGAAAGGTTTATTTGAAACAGACGGTTGTTTTCAAAGAGATGATAGTAACTATGCACAATATATAGAGGTTAAGAGTTATTGTAAACAATTAAGAAAAGATATCTACAAGAGTCTTTTATTGTTAGGATATAATCCTCAATTAGGCAAAAAATATGTAAGACTTGCAAGGAGAGATGAAGTCCATAGGTTTAAAAAATCTATAAAATTCAGAGAATATTAAATTGGAGGATCGTCTAATGGTAGGACCCGGGTCTCTGGAACCCGTTGTGATGGTTCGAATCCATCTCCTCCAGCCACTTTGATGTTCAGGTGAATCACGGATGGGAAGCGTTAAGGTATACTGATCGAGAAAAAATTTTTATACTAATTGTTGTATGATCGATTAATAAGGAGAAAAATGAACACCACAAAAGTAATAATCGAAAACTGGCCCAAGACAAATTACATACCTATAATTATCGCGATAATTGCTTTAATGGCATCATTATATTCTCTTTATTTAACAAGAAAATCTTTCATTGCCTCGCATCGTCCTTATGTTTGGGCTAGTAGTTATGTTGTAAACGATACTGGTTACAGACCAATTCCTTCCCAGGTAGCTTGCCGCGTAAAAAATTCACCCGCAAGAATATTACGAATGGAAGTTAAAATAAATCTAAATGGAGAAAGATTATTTGATTACACAGAAGAAAATTTAGTGAGATTTCCAGACGAAAAATCCGAATGGTATTTTACAATTGGCAAGAAAAGTTTTGATAAAATAATGCAACGGCCCGACGAAGACAAATCTAAACTTGTTAGAATTATTTCATTAGAGTATTCTTCTCTTGACGGTGGGAAAATATACCGCTATAAACTAGAACAATCATTTAGTCCTAATGAGAATCAGTGGAAAGATAACAATGAAGAAGCGAGTTAATTTTTACGTCTAAGGGTGTACAAAAGTAATAAAGCTACATTAATGCTTAACCTGCCAAAAGACAATTTTGTTTTCCTTGAGACTAATAGATTCGATAAAGATAATTCTCGAACATTTCTTTTTTCAAATCCCATCAGAGTAATATCCTGTTATAAATTAAAAGATGTAAAATCAGCTTTTTCTGAATTAGAAGAGTATATTTCAAAAGGATATTATGCAGCTGGATTTATATCCTATGAAGCTGGGTTTTCATTCGAGGAACAGTTAAAAGATTTAGATATAAATTCTACTTTCCCACTATTGTGGTTTGGTATCTATAAAAATCCTACTATTCTTACACATAAAGAAAGAATAGGATTATTACAAAATAAAAAATTTCCTTACGCAGTTAAAAATATAAATTCCAATATATCTAAGGAAGAATACGTTGATAATATAAAAAAGATCAAATCCTTTATAAGGAAAGGTGATACTTATCAGGTAAATTATACATTTAAGTATAAATTTGATTTTTCTGGATCCTTATGTAGTTTTTATGAGGATTTAAAGGAAAAACAGAGTGTTTCTTATTCAGCTTTAATAAAAACATCAGAGGTTTCCATATTATCTTTATCGCCAGAACTATTTTTCAGAAAAGATAAAGATGCCATAGAAGTAAGACCTATGAAAGGTACTATTGATAAAGGCAAAAATCTTGAAGAAGATAATCTTAACAGGAAGATTTTAGGAGAAAGCCTTAAAAATAGAAGTGAAAACGTAATGATAGTGGATTTATTAAGGAATGACCTTGGAAGGATTTCAAGATCAGGGACAGTTAAGACAAAAAAGTTATTTGAGGTTGAAAAGTATGAAACGCTTTTACAGATGATATCAATAGTTAAAAGTTCTCTTAAGAAAAATGTTACGCCTTATGATTTATTTAAAGCAATATTTCCGTCTGGTTCAGTAACAGGTGCGCCAAAGATAAGTACAATGAAGATAATAAATTCTCTTGAAAAAGAATCAAGAGGTGTTTATACAGGAGGAATTGGATTTTTTGCACCGAATAAAGAAGCTATTTTTAATGTCGCCATAAGAACAATCCTTATAGATAATAAGAAAAATAAAGGTGAGATGGGCGTAGGAAGTGGTATCGTATATGATGCAGATCCATATAATGAGTTTGATGAATGTAAATTAAAAGTGGATTTTCTTACAAAAAAGAAAAATAATTTTAAACTTATTGAAACTATCTTACATCATCCAAAAAAGGGATATTTTCTATTAAAATTTCATTTAGATAGGCTTTTATCATCAGCAGAATATTTTAATTTCAAATGTGATAAAAAATATATCCTTAAAAAACTCAAAAAACTAGAAACTCATTTTAAAAGTGGATTTTCTTATAAAGTAAGACTTCTTCTTGATAGAGCTGGAAAAATAGATTTAGGTTTTTCAAAAATAAATATGAATGGAAAGTTGGCAAAAGTAAGATTTTCTACCAAAAAGACCTCTAAAGAGGATCTATTTTTGTATAATAAGACTACAAATAGAGATCTATATGATGAAGAGCATAAAAAATGGAGCAAAAGAGGATATTTTGACATTATTTTTACAAATAAAGAAAATCAGATTACAGAAGGGGCTATTTCTAATATAATAATAAAAAAGAATGGCTATTTTTATACTCCTTCTGTCGAATGTGGGCTTTTAAATGGTGTATTCCGAAGGTCTTTATTGAAAAATGGTAAGTTTCCTATAAGGGAGAGGGTGTTATATAAAGGTGATATTGAAAAAGCAGATGAAATCTATATGGTAAATTCAGTACGTGGAATGGTAAAGGTAAAGCTATGAATAAAGACGAATTTTATATGAGAGAGGCTCTTCGGGAGGCAAAAAAGGCTTTTACTAAAGATGAGGTACCTGTAGGGTGTGTGATTGTCCATAAAAACACTATAATCGCTAGAGCGTACAATCAGATAAAGATGTTAAAGGATCCCACTGCTCATGCAGAGATGATAGCTATCACACAAGCCTCTAATAGCCTACAGAATGAAAGATTGATAGATTGCTCACTCTATGTTACAATTGAACCCTGTAGTATGTGTGTAGGTGCGATGACTCTTGCGCGGATAAAGAGCCTATGTTACGCAGCAGAAGATCTAAAATCTGGAGCCTGTGGCTCAGCATTAGGTGTAATTAACCATAAAAAGTTAAATCATAAGATTAATATAAAAAAAGGTATTTTAGAAGAAGATTCAAGTTTTTTAATAAAGGAGTTTTTTAAGAAAAAAAGGAGAGGTCGTATAGTGGCCTAGTACGGCGGTTTGCTAAACCGTTGTACGGTCGAAAGACCGTACCCAGGGTTCGAATCCCTGCCTCTCCGCCATTAATATGACATATTTACCTTTTGCCCGCAAGTGGCGACCCCAAGATTTTGATGAAGTAGTAGGTCAATCCCATATTACTACTACACTTAAAAATGCGATAACACTTAATCGCGTACACCACGCCTATTTATTTACAGGTCCACGAGGCATAGGAAAAACTTCAACTGCTCGCATATTCTCTAAAGCCCTAAACTGTGAAAAAGGCCCTTCTCCAAAACCATGCAATAAATGCACTTCTTGCCAGGAGATAAATAACTCTTCAAGTATAGATGTCATAGAAATAGACGGTGCATCAAATCGCGGTATAGATGAGATACGTAATTTAAGAGAATCTGTAAAATTTGCCCCTTCAAAAGGTCAATATAAGATATATATCATAGATGAAGTACATATGCTTACTACAGAGGCATTTAATGCGCTTTTAAAGACCCTAGAAGAGCCTCCTAAGCATGTAAAATTCATATTTGCTACTACAGAGCCACATAAACTTCTTCCAACAATACTTTCAAGGTGTCAAAGATTTGATTTTAGAAGAATCCCTCTAAAAGATATTGTGTTAAAACTTCAGGAAGTCGCAAAAGAAGAAAAATTAGATATTGAAAAGGATGTATTTTTATATATTGCTAAGTCTGCTGATGGAAGCATGCGTGATGCCGAAAGCATCTTAGATCAAGTTACTTCTTTTTCAAAAGGCAAGGTTCACTTAAAAGACGTTATTGAATCTTTAGGTATGATAGAAGAGGAAGTGCTTTTTAGAGCTAGTGATTTAATTATTAAAAAAGATACAAAATCTTCACTTTACTTAGTAGATGAATTATTTAATTCAGGCAAAGATGTAAAACAATTTTTAAATGAACTTTTAGAACATTTCAGGAACATAATGGTTGCTAAGGTATCGTCTTCAGCGGAAGAATTAATAGATCTTCCTAAAGAATCTGTAGAACGTATAAAAAAATTATCGCAGTCTCTTTCTAAAGGAGATATTTTTTATATAATAAGTGTAATTTCAAATAGCCTGAGGATGATAAAACAACTCCTTCCTGAAAGAGTTGTACTGGAGCTTTGCATGATTAAGCTTACTTCACGAGATTCTATCTCTTCAATAGAAGAGATACTTTCAAAGTTACCTGATATTCCAAAGCCTTCTCAGAAAATATCTTCAAAACCTGTGATAAATACATCTACAAAGCCTGCTATAAATCCACATCATGGTTTTGTCCAGAAGATCCAGGAAAGCGTAAAACACGTTATAAAGCATGAAAAACCTATAAAAGTAGATTCACATGATAAGAAGCCTAGTGTAGACATATCCAGAGTAAAAGATGCATGGCCAATCCTTGTAAAAACAATGGCTGTTAAAAAGATGTCTATATCTAGTTATCTTTCAGAAGGGGAACCAGAATCCATTAAAGGTAATATTATTCTTGTCGGATTCCCTAAAGAGCTTAATTTTCATAGAGAGGTTCTTGAAGAAAAACGTAATAAACTTCCTATAGAGCAAGCCCTTTCACAGATATTGGATGTAAAAGTGCTCTTACAATTTATTCTTACTGATAGGAAAATAGAAAAAATTACCCCCCAGGTTCAACTAACCAAGATTACAAAGGAAGAATTGAAAAAGAAAGAACCAGCAATAGACGCTGCATTAAATATATTTAATGGAAAGATTTTAAGGACGCAAGGTACATAGATGGTTGCTTATACTAAATCAATGCAGGAATTAATAGATCACTTTAAGAAGATGCCAGGAATAGGTGCAAAGACTGCAGAAAGAATGGCATTTTATATATTAAAGTCTACTAAGGATGAGATGATGAAGTTTTCTTCAGCAATAAATAGGGTAAAAGAGACAGTAAAATTCTGTAAAAAATGTGGTAACTTAAGTGAAACCGAATTTTGTCAGATTTGTAGTGATGTTCGTCGGGATAAGACAGTTGTATGCGTTATAGAAGAACCAAAGGATCTGATTTTAATAGAAAAATCAGGTCAGTTTAAAGGGACTTATCATGTATTATTTGGTGCGATTTCGCCATTAGACGGAATAGGACCAGAAGATTTAAGGATAAAGGAACTTTTAAATCGAATCAAAGAGGATAAAGTAAAAGAAGTGATATTTGCTACTAATTCCAATGCTGAAGGAGAAACCACTGCACTTTATCTCTCAAAAGAACTTAAAGGAAAAGTTAAAACAAGCCGTATTGCATATGGTATACCAGTAGGGGAGAATCTGGATTATATAGATCAGGCTACTATTGTAAAGGCCCTTGAAGGTAGAAGGTCTATGTGAAGTTACCTTGACAAATAACAACTAGGACTATACAATAATATAACATTTTGTTATAGAGGGTATTTCTTATGGGAATGATAGAGATCAGATGGCATGGTAGAGGCGGACAAGGCGCAAAGACAGCTTCACAGTTTTTAGGGGAAGCTGCGCTTGATACAGGCAAATTCATTCAGTCTTTTCCTGAATATGGGCCTGAAAGAGCAGGCGCTCCAATGAGAGCCTTTAATCGTATAAGTGAAAAGAATATAACTATACATAGCTCTGTTACAAGTCCTGATATTGTAGTGGTAATAGATCCTACACTTGTAGGCGCTATTGATGTGACAGAGGGCATGGATGATAAAGGTATACTTTTAGTAAATACAGATAAATCTCCTGAAGATATACGAAAGATAACGAATTTCAAAAAAGGAAAAGTTGGTACAGTAGATGCTACAAAGATTGCACTTGAAACTTTAAAACTTCCGATGCCAAATATGCCAATGCTTGGAGCGCTATTAAAAGCAAATTCGCTTGTTACAGTAGAGCAACTTTCTGAGAGGGTAAAGGGAAAGTTTTTGAAAAAGATAGGTGAACAAAAGACAAATGCTAATTTAGAAGGTATAAAAAGGGCATATAACGAGGTAAAGATAAATTAATCATGGTAGAAAAGAAAAAATCCTGGAAAGAAATCCCAATAGGCGGAAAGATTATAGAAGCAGGTAATGCTGATAAATATAATACAGGTTCCTGGCGTACATTCAGGCCTGAGAAGAATAAGATAAAGTGTATAAATTGCCTTTTCTGCTGGATATATTGTCCTGATTCTTCAATAAAGGTAGCTGACGGCAAAATGACTGGATTTGATTATGATCATTGTAAGGGATGTGGTATATGTGCTTCAGTATGTCCTGTAAAATGTATTGATATGAAGAAGGAAGAAAAATAATGACAAAAGTTAAAAGAGTCCCATTAACAGGAGATCAGGCAGTTGCATTTGCCATGAAACAAATAGAGCCAGATGTTGTGGCTGCTTATCCTATTACGCCTCAAACAGAGATAGTAATGAATTTTTCAAACTATGTGGCTAATGGAGACGTCTCAACAGAGATGGTTCCTGTAGAGTCTGAGCATAGTGCAATGAGCGCATGCGTAGGTGCTCAAGCAGCAGGAGCTCGTACAATGACTGCAACTTCTGCAAATGGTCTTGCTCTTATGTGGGAAATAGTTTACATTGCTGCTTCCACAAGACTTCCTATTGTAATGCCTGTTGTAAATAGGGCTTTATCTGGTCCTATAAATATACATTGTGATCATTCTGATACAATGGGTGCAAGGGATTCTGGATGGATTCAAATTTATTGTGAAAGCGCTCAAGAAGCCTATGAAAAAACAATCCTTGCAGTAAGGATTGCAGAACATAAAGATATACTTTTACCTGTAATGGTTTGTCAGGACGGGTTTATTACAAGTCATGGCGTAGAAGGAATAGAACTTTTTGATGATAATAAGGTTAAGAAATTCATAGGAGAATATAAAGCGCAAAATCCACTTTTAGATGTTGAAAATCCTGTAACTTACGGACCATTAGATTTACAGGATTATTATTTTGAACATAAACGCCAGGAATCAGAGGCAATGAAAGATTCCTTAAAGAAAATCCCTGAAGTATTAAAAGAATTTGAAAAAACCTTTGGTAAAAAGTATGATTTTATAGAGACTGATAAACTGGAAGATGCTGAGATCGCAATAGTAGCGCTTTCATCTACAGCAGGCACTGTAAAATTTGTCATAGATGAATTAAGAGAAAAAGGAATAAAGGCAGGACTTTTAAAACCAATATTTTTTAGACCTTTCCCAAAAGAAAAAATCTTAAATGCCCTAAAGAATGTAAAAGGTATAGCTATCCTTGATAGGAGTGAGAGTTTTTCAGCAGAAGGTGGTCCTCTTTATACTGAAATTAAATCAGCTTTATACGATTCAAGTATAAAACCTAATACATTAAATTATATCTATGGGCTTGGCGGAAGAGATATCTATCCAGAGGATATAAAGAAGGTGTTTGAGGATTTAAAGAGTTCTATTTCAGGAAAAAATATACCCAAAGTAAATTATTTAGGTTCAAGGGAGTAAAATGGCCAATATAAAAGAACTTTCAAAACAACCGGAGCGTTTATCAGGTGGTCATAGGCTTTGCGCTGGATGCGGAGCATCTATAGTAGTGCGTCAGGTCTTAATGGGAACAAAAGATCCTGTAGTAGTTGGTGCTTCTACCGGATGCTTGGAAGTAGCAACTACCATTTATCCATATACTGCATGGAAGACACCTTTTATTCACAATGCATTTGAGAATGTTGCAGCTACTATAAGCGGCGTTGAAACAGCTTATAGAGCCTTAAAGAAAAAAGGAAAGATTAAAAAAGAAATAAAATTCGTTGCGTTCGGTGGCGATGGCGGCACATATGATATAGGTATTCAGGCGCTTTCAGGAGCATTGGAAAGAGGCCATAATTTTGTGTATGTTTGTTATAATAACGAAGCTTATATGAATACTGGGACTCAGCGTTCCGGCGCTACTCCTAAAGGCGCATCTACTACGACGGCACCTTCTGGAAAGGCAAGTTATGGTAAGGCCCAATTCAGAAAGGATCTTACTGCAATAGTAGCTGCCCACAAAATTCCTTATGTAGCTCAAGGTTCAGCTTCTCATTGGAATGATCTTATTACAAAGTCAGAAAAGGCTTTTAAGGTAGATGGCCCTGCATTTTTAAATGTAATTTCCATGTGTCACAGGGGATGGAGATTTCCTCAGGAAAGAACCATAGAGATATCAAAATTAGCAGTTGAGACAGGATTTTGGCCTTTGATAGAAATAGAAAACGGCCAGTGGAAATTTACATATAAACCTAAACAAAGAAAACCAGTCATAGAATTCCTAAAACCCCAGGGTAGGTTTAAGCATCTTTTTAAGGAAGAAAATAAGCATATCCTCGAAGAAATTCAGAAAGATATAGATGATAATTGGGCTCGCTTAGAACATATGTGTGAAGCGAGTTGTAAGGTTGTATAAAAATATAGCGTTCCCCTGTAGCTCAGTTGGTAGAGCGCGTGGCTGTAAGTTAGCAGCCTCTAGAGGAAACTCTAGAGTGGAAAAGCGTGTAAATTCAGGGAAAGCCCAGAATGCTGGGTCAATCCTGAGCCAAGCCCATGAATATGCTGGGAAGGTGCAGAGACTAGACACACGCTGCCTAAAACCAGAAATGGTTATGGCAAAGGTATAGTCCGACTCTCCGAGTAATCGGAGTCAGATCGTAACCACGTTGTCCGAGGTTCGAGTCCTCGCGGGGGAGCCAAGTTGAACGACGCCTCATCAAAAGTGGGGCGTTTTTCTTTTAAAGTGTATCTTGAAATATCAGTGGTCGGGTGGGGGCGACCACTGATATTTTCTGTGAAATCTTTTTCTTCGAAACTCCTTTTATAATATAGTGTTATAAAAATCTCTTCTTTTGAGTAAATAATCTTTTTTATAAAATTTTTTACCCAGATATTTCTGTCTATTCCTTTTCTTTCATAAAGGCCTTTTACAAAGAGGCGGAGGGTTTGCTCGAAAATTTCTGCTGAAATTTTCGGGGACTCGACTGAAAGTTCGAGTCCTATGCGGTCACCCAAGTCTGAATTATTGAGCTTGAAGACCAAACTATCAATGTAGTGCTTATCGGCGGAGATTCTTTCTAAGTTTTGGAATATGTAGTTCTCTAATCTATTAGCATTTATCTGTTTTATATTACAGCTATTCCAATTTTCTTTAAATGTTTTTGTACAGCGATAATAGTAGTAGTGTTTAGTTCTCCCTTTTCTTTTTTTGTTAGTATGGCACGGGGTCATATATGAGCCACATTCTTTACAATGTAGAAGGCTGGCTAGAGAATATTCTTTATATATTCTCATTTTACGGTATTTTTCTTTATGCATTTCTTGAGTTTGATTAAAAGCTTCCTCTGATATAATTGCTTCATGATTTCCTTGATATATTTTATCTATATATTTAATTTTTCCAGTGTATATGATGTTTCTTAGGATATAAGCGATTCTGCTTTTTGATACACCTGTTTCTTTATAGATTTTAAAGATAGAGCCATGCTGTAAATAGGAGTCATAAATTTGTTTTACAATTTTTACCTCATTTTCATTAAAGGACAATTTTTTATTTTCTACTTTATACCCAAAAGGCACAAGCCCGCCATTCCACATACCTTTGCTGGCTCTTTCAAGCATTTTGTCTTTAGTTCTTTCACTTGCAAGTTCTCGTTCAAACTGCGCAAATGTGAGCATAATATTGCGTAAGAGCCTGCCTGATGGGGTAGAGGTATCAAATCTTTCGGTAACGGATATAAAATTCACCCCATGTTTATCAAATAATTCAATAAGCTGATAAAAATCTTTAGGAGATCTTGTAAGACGGTCTATCTTATAGGAAATAATCAGATTGATTTTATGTTCTTTTATGTCATTAAGTAATTCTTGTAAGGCAGGCCGATTAAGGTTGGCACCAGTAAAGCCAGGGTCACAATAAACCTTAAAAACCTTCATATCTTCCTGACTTTTAATAAAGGACCTGATTTTTGCCTCTTGCGCTTCGCATGAATTAAACTCTACTTCTGCCTGATTATCCGTACTTACCCTTACATAAATAGCACAGTTCATAATACCTCCTAGTATATCTTCACCGATTTTTCATCTGTCTTCGAATAAAACCCCCAAGAAGTGGAACAGCGAATGAATATTTGCCATGTCTATTTTTATATATAAGACCAGCATCACTAAGTGAACTAAGCATCTGGCTGACATGACTATTGCTAAAAGGTTTTTTCATAGTTTTTTTCGCTAATTCAACAACTTCTTGTACGGCGAATTCTTCCTCACAATTTTCTAGCTGTGCAATTACTAAAAGAAGTTCTCTTTGACGATCAGTGGCTCTGGACCACCTGCCTGTAAAGAAATCTGTATCTAATTTTCTGGTGATTTCGGTTAATGGAACAGATGGTTCTTGTCCTGCAGCTATTTTTGGAAGAAATGCATCATATACTTCCCTACATATGAATTGTATAAAGTAAGGGTAGCCACCAGAATGTTGAATAATAAGATTTACTGATTCATCGTTTAACTTAAGCGGGTGTTTTTCTATAGGTTTGAGGATAGCATCTCGACTATCGCTTTCATTTAAACGTTTCAAAGTTACAACTCGAAACATTCGCTCTGCGAATGTTCTAGAATCTACAAGTTTAGGAAACAATGTGGGAAGTCCTGTTAGAGTTAGCATAAACGGAATGTCTTTTTTCTGAATAGATTGAAATGTATCTAATAAAACCCCTAAAGGATATTGTTCCTTACTAGCTTGATCTGATAAATTCTGAGCTTCATCGTAAGCGAAAATTAAACCTTGAATTTTTAAAGGTTTTAAGCAATTCCATACAAATTCAAGTACATATTTTAGCTTATCTATTACTAATCCGGGAGTATGACTATATAAATTAATTAAGGAATTGAAACCAAGCTTTATTTCTACTTCTTCGTGATCCGGCTTGAATCCAATTCGCGAAATTTGTTCTTTAGAGATAGTGATGTTGGAGGTTACAACAGATAGATCCGTCAAAAGTCTAATTACAAGATTTTCTTCACTTACGCTAGCGGACTCTGAAAGATCAGTGCCAACCCATAGCCATGCTTTTTTAACAGCAATTGGTTTGAATATATCAAGCAGGACAGTTTTTCCTACTCCTCGTAGTCCAGTAAGCACCATATTTTCAAGAATAGTTTTTTGTGTAATTAGACGGAGAAATTCTTTTTTTTCAGCTTCTCTGCCAGCCAAATATGGCGGCATATGACCTGCACCAGGTCGAAATGGATTGGAAATAGAAGGATTCGACATTAAATTATCTCCTTTTAGTTTCTGTTAGTTATATTACTAAATTTAGCTTTTGATATAAATTTACATTATAAAATAAGAGTTGTCAAGAAAAAAATGAAATTTTTTCTT
This sequence comes from uncultured Planctomycetia bacterium, assembly GCA_964566255.1. Classification (GTDB taxonomy): domain Bacteria; phylum Omnitrophota; class Gorgyraeia; order Gorgyraeales; family Gorgyraeaceae; genus CAZMID01. Next base: position 56,376 of record CAZMID010000007.1, read on the forward strand.
AGAATAGTTCCAATACAGAACTTTTTAATGTAGAGATAATGGGCTATATTGATAAAGCTATCTGGGTAAAAAAATTTTATAAAAAAGGTAGGTTATTCTAAGGAAGAGATTTCTATAACGCTTTATTATAAAAGGAGTTTCGAAGAAAAAGATTTCACAGAAAATATCAGTGGTCGCCCCCACCCGACCACTGATATTTCAAGATACACTTTAAAAGAAAAACGCCCCACTTTTGATGAGGCGTCGTTCAACTTGGCTCCAGACTTAAAGTTTACTCGAACTATAGATATAATCTTACCAAATACAATTCATGCCTGCAAGAAGAAAAATCTCTCGTAGCACAACGTATAGCTCGGCACTCATCTAGCGGTTTGACCCTACCCAAACCAGCAGATGAGTGTGTCCGCTTGCACTTCCTTAACTCATAGTTAGGCGGCCACTATCCCGCTTGTTTATATAATCCAAGTAGCGGGATACCGAGCTATTTAATGCCAAAATCCTGCCTAAAACTAGTATTTTGAGCCTATTAGTACATATATTTACCATAGGAAAAATTGAGGCGGGAGGTATTGAAAA
>CAZMID010000008.1:0-6120 GCA_964566255.1 uncultured Planctomycetia bacterium
CATACTGATAGATTTTTAAAAGATTGTAATCTTTTAGTAGTAAGTCCTGGGGTAAAATCAGATTCTTTACCAATTAAATTAGCCGAAGATAAAAATATCCCGATAATAGGTGAATTAGAGCTTGCATATTCTTTGTGTCCTGCGCCTATTATTGCTGTTACTGGTACGAGCGGTAAGACTACAGTTACAACATTGATAGGAAGCATGCTTAAAGCATCTGGTCGAGACGTAATAGTATGCGGGAATATAGGGACTCCTTTAAGTAGTGAGCTAAAAAGGATCAAAAAGGATTCTATTGTAGTTTTGGAAGTAAGTTCATTTCAACTGGAAAGAATAAAGAATTTTAAGCCAAAGATCAGTGTGATATTAAATATATCAGAAAATCACTTAGATAGGCATAAAGATATGGAAGAATATATCTTTTTAAAGATGAAGATATTCTCAAATCAAGATAAAAGAGACATCCTTTTTTTAAATGGAGGAGATAAATCGCTAAAGGGTTTTATCCGTGACATAAAGCCAAAAGTGGAATTCTTTGACGAATATAAGGATTTTAAAAAAACATACAATATAGAAAACGAAAATTATCTTGCCAGTATGGCCGTCAGTTCTCTAGAAGGTGTGGATGAAAAAACAATGTTAGATGTTTTATCAGGATTTAAGGGTATAGAGCATAGGCTGGAATACGTGACTACAATAAATGGAGTCGACTTTATAAATGATTCAAAGGCCACGACTATTTCCAGTGTGGAATGGGCATTAAAATCTTTAGATCCGAGGATTATTTTAATTATGGGCGGCCGATATAAAGGAGGCGATTTTTCAAGATTAAAGGATCTTATAGAGAAAAAAGTAGATCATGTTATTGCGATAGGTGAAGCACGTTCACGCATAAAAGATAACCTATCATCCTTTAAAGAAGTTATAGAAGAAGAGAGTTTAGATAAGGCAGTGCGTATAGCATTTGAAAAATCTAAAAGATCTACAAAGATTTTACTTTCCCCGGGGTGTTCTAGTTTCGATATGTTTAAAAACTATGAAGAAAGGGGAGCTATTTTTAAGGAATTATGTAAGAAATTATGAAGAAAGAATCTCAGCAGCTTTTAATAGTAACAGTTACTTTGATATGTATGGGCATTGTAATGATCTATTCTTCTTCAAGCTGCTATGCATATGAAAAGTTTTATGATAGTGCTTTTTATTTAAAAAGACATATTTTACATTTTATTATTGGGTTGGTATTAGCGTTATTTATAGCAAAATTTGGTTATAGAAAAATAAAGGACTACACAAGAGTTCTATTTATAGTATCGTTATTCAGCCTTATTCTTGTACTTTTACCTGGTATAGGCCATGAGGCAGGGGGTGCAAAAAGATGGCTTAGATTAGGGGGATTAGGATTCCAGCCATCGGAATTTGCAGGGTTATTTTTGATTATTTATCTCGCAGATCTTTTAGAGAGGAAAGAGACTTACATAAAGAATTTTTTTTACGGCTTTTTACCCCCCTTAATTATATCAGGCGTCATAGTATCTTTGATATTACTACAGCCTGATTTAGGAAATGCAGTAATGATTTTTACAGTAGCTATTATTATGATCTTTATAGCAGGAGCGAATATGGTGCATTTTTTACCTTTTTTGCTTCTTTCGGCGCCGGCAGTTTATTTTTTGATTTTTAGAGTTCCGTACAGATTACGCCGTATCGTAGGATATCTTGATCCTTGGAGGGATGCCCAGGGAGCAGGTTTTCAGATAGTACAGTCTTTTTTAGCGCTTGGTTCAGGTGGTATATTTGGTTTGGGATTGGGGGCTTCAAGGCAGAAGCTTTTTTATCTTCCTCATGCTCATACAGATTTTATATTTTCCATAATAGGGGAGGAGCTTGGACTTGTAGGTACACTTTTTGTAGTAGTGTTATTCATTTTATTTATATGGAAGGGCATAAAGATTTCCATAAATTCTAGGGATTTATTCGGTAGGTTTTTAAGTATGGGAATAGTTATTAGTATTGGTTTAAAGGCACTTATAAATATAGCAGTTTCAACAGGTGCGATACCTACTAAGGGTTTGCCTCTACCTTTTATTAGTTATGGAGGTACTTCTCTTATTGTAAATATGGTAGGGGCAGCACTTCTTTTAAGCATTGCAGAGAATTAATTTATGAAGATTATTATTGCATCAGGCGGGACAGGAGGACATTTATTTCCAGCTATTAGATTGGCTGAAGAGATTGTTTTAAGACATAAAGAGATAAAGATTTTATTTGTTACATCTTGCCGTAAAGAGGATATTAATGTCTTAAAGAAGAAAGATATAGCATTTAAAACGCTACCTTTAGTAGGATTAGGAAATAAGAATCTTTTAAATTTTATAATTCGTTTTATAATTGGAGCAATAAAAAGTTTATTTTTGATTTTATATTTTAGGCCAAGGGTAGTAATAGGTTTTGGCGGGTTTATATCCGGACCTGTTATGTTATTTTCAAGTCTATTCAGGATAAAGACGATTATACATGAGCAGAATGTTTATCCTGGGAAAACAAACAAGATTCTTTCAAGATTTGTTAATAAGATTGCTGTAAGTTTTCCTCAGACGCTTAAGTATTTAAAAGGATTTGAAGGAAAGATTATTGTCTCAGGCAATCCATTACGTAAAGGATTAAAAAGAGACAAGACTATAGGTAGTAAAATTACGGTTCTGGCCATGGGTGGAAGTCAGGGTGCACACACATTAAATAAGATTGTACCTGAGGCAATGGGTTTGATTGAAAATAGCAAAAAGGACTTATTAGAGGTAATACATATCTCAGGCTATAAAGAAGAAAGTAATGTAATAGCGTCATATAAAGATAAGGGTGTCAAAAATAGAGTCTTTTCATTTAGAGACGATATCCATAATCTTTATAATAAAAGTGATTTTGTAATTGCTCGTTCAGGGGCTACAACTGTAGCAGAATTATTATATCTGGCAAAACCAGCTGTATTAATACCATATCCATATTCAGGAGGACATCAACGACTTAATGCAAATCTCTTAAAAGATATGGGCAGGGCAATTGTACTTGAAGAAGGATCTACTTTTTCACCAGAAGCCCTACGAGATGCTATTATAAAATTTATGGATAGAAGTTTCCTTACCGATATGTCTAGTGGAGTAGATACAGGTGATGCTAAAGAGCCTTGCGATATTTTAATAAAGGAGATAGCCTCTTGTGACTAAAAAGAAGATTCATTTTATAGGAATAGGTGGAGCTGGCATGAGTGGCCTTGCAGAAGTATTTTTCCGCTGCGACTATATTGTACAAGGTTCTGATATAAAAAAGACAAAGACCACAGATAGGTTGGAAGAATTAGGTATACACGTAGAAGAAGGCCATTCTACTGAAAATATAGAGGGTATGGATTATGTTGTCTATTCTTCATGTATTACAGAAGATAATATAGAACTTAAAGAAGCAAGATCAAAAGGAATCACTGTACTCAGGCGTATAGAGGCATTGAATATGTTTTTGGGAAAAAGGGATCTAATAGCAGTTTCAGGAGCTCATGGTAAGACTACGACATCTTCTATTGTTTCATTCTTATTGATTAAAGGCGGATTTGATCCAACAGTATTTATAGGGGCAAATGTACATTTTCTTGAAGGGGGAGTCTGTTATGGAAAAGGTAATATTGTCGTGACAGAGGCCGATGAGTCTGACGGATCTTTTCTTTTCCTAAAGCCATTATATAGTGTTTGCACCAATATAGATAAAGAACACATGGATTATTATAATAGTATGGATAATATGACATCTTGCTATAAAACATTTATAGAGAATACAAAAGAAAAAGGCGTTAGTCTTGTATATATTGATGACCCAATTTTAAAAAAGATTGCCAAAACTTCATCAAAAAAGACTATTTCATATGGATTATCGCACGATGCGGATATCAGGGTGGATAATATCGAACTTTTAGGTCTAGAAGGTTCTAGGTTTGATTTTATATATAAAGATAAATTATTGGGTAAAATAGAACTTTCCATATTGGGTCTACATAATATATTAAATAGCCTTCCTGCAATAGGTATTGCTATGGATTTAGGCATGGAGTTTTCTTCTATAGAGAGTGTAATAGGTGATTTTAAAGGTGCTGATAGGAGATTTGATGTTTTACGCCTTGATTCAGATATACTTCTTGTAGATGACTATGCCCATCATCCTACAGAGATAAAAGCCACATTGAAGACCCTCGAGGGTTCTGGTAGGAGGATCGTGGTCATATTCCAGCCTCATAGATATTCTAGGACAAAAGATCTTAAAGAAGAATATGGTTCTTCTTTTGACATGGCCGATCATTTAGTAATTACTGATATATATACAGCCCACGAAAGGCCCATAGATGGGGTAAGTGCAATGGATGTATGTAATAGTGTAAAAAAATACGGACATAAAAATGTCCATTTTGTAGCTAAAGATGATATAATAAAACATCTTATGGGCGTTATCGCACCAGGTGATGCAGTATTTGTACTTGGCGCAGGGGATATAGATGAATTACCTAGAGAGATTGTAAAAAGATTAAAGGAATCCAAGTGAAACGGGAATATGGAAAATTATTATCTCATCATACGAGCCTAAAGATAGGCGGACCCGCGTTTTGCTGGGTAGAACCTGAAGATATAGATGAGTTTTTAGAACTTATTCAAGAGAAAGAAGTAAATAATAAGACCTTTGCTGTAATTGGAAGAGGCAGTAATGTTCTTTTTCAAGATAACGGATTCAGCGGTATAGTAGTAAAACTAGGTAAGGACTTTGATTACATAGAAAAAGACGAAGAAGTAGTTAAGGTAGGAGCAGCAAGCCCAATTTTTAAATTATTGGATGCTTCTTCTAAATGGGATCTAGGAGGGAGTGAGTTTCTTGCGGGGATTCCTGGTTCAGTAGGTGGTGCGGTTTTTATGAATGCTGGTACGCGCGACATAGAAAACCCAACTCTCCAAAAAGAAATAAAGGATATAATAATAGACGTAGATGTGATAGACTTAAAGGATAAAAAGAAAAAGACTTTAAATAGATCTGAAATAGAATTTACATACCGTTCATCCGGGCTTAAAGAAAAATGTATCATAGCTACAAGGCTCAGATTGAAAAAAGATAAAAAAAGCACTATTCATAATAGGATAGATTCCTATATGAAAAAGCGGGAATGGATTAAGAATTTAAAATTTTCATCAGCAGGCAGTATTTTTAAGAATCCAGATAATAGTGACCCTGCTGGTAAATTAATAGAGGCCTGCACTCTTAAGGGCATAAGAAAAGGAGATGCTGAGATCTCTCGAGCCCATGCAAATTTTATAGTTAATACTGGTAGGGCTTCTTCAAAGGATGTTCTTTATTTGATAGATTTAGCAAGAGATAAAGTTAAAGAGAAGTTTGGTATAGAGTTAGAGCTGGAGCTAAAGGTAATATGAAAGATATAAATAAAAAACGTATTGGTGTATTGATGGGAGGTCCTTCTTGTGAGAGGGATATATCCATAAAATCAGGTACATCTGTCGTAGAAGCCTTAAAGAGTAAGGGTATAGATGTGATACCTATTGAACTAGGGGCCTCTAGTAGAGTGAATGGTTATAAAAAGATGGTTGAAGATACTGTTTCTTTATCAAAACCAGATATAGTATTTATAGCCCTTCATGGCGAGTTTGGAGAGGATGGGAAGGTACAGAAGATTTTAGAAAGCATGAATATCCCGTATACAGGTAGTAAGGTCAATGCCTCGATATTAGGTATGGATAAGATTAAATCAAAAGAGGTTTTTAGATCAGGTAATATACCTACGCCTAAATATATAGTAATAAACAAAAACAAATCCAACTTTGATATAAAGTCATTTTTTAAAACATTAGGAGATAAGCTTGTAATAAAACCCTCAAACGAAGGTTCTAGTGTAGGTCTATCTATTGTGGAGAGAGAAGAGACCTTTCATGAAGCAATTGGTAATGCATTTAAATATAGCGATAATATATTAGTTGAAGAATATATCCAAGGGCGAGAGATTACTGTAGGTATACTTGATGGTAAGTCGTTACCTATAGTTGAGATATTACCAAAGAAAAGATTTTTTGATTTTGAAGC
>CAZMID010000008.1:6140-48912 GCA_964566255.1 uncultured Planctomycetia bacterium
AAAAAAGGACTTACTGAATATATAGTCCCAGCTAAAATCGAAAAAAATACATATCTGGCATCACAGGAGATAGGTCTTATGGCGCACAATGCATTAGGTGCAAAGGCATTCTCGCGTGTAGATATGATATTATCTAATAAAGGAATCCCTTTGGTACTTGAAGTAAATACTATACCAGGACTTACAGAGACGAGTTTACTTCCAAAGGCAGCAGCATCAAGTGGTATTAATTTTGAAGAACTTATTATAAAAATCTTGGAGGCGGCATTATGGTAAAGGTAAAAAAACAAAAAGTACGTTTTCGAAAGAAGAAAAAAGATCCTGTTCGAAATTCAAAAAAAATATCTGCACAGTTTAAGGATATTGCTAGATTTTTTATTATTGCTCTAGTAGTAGGTGTTATAGGATTTGGATTTGTAAGGCTAAAATATATGTTTGTGGATGTTGGGTATTTCATAATCAAGGGAGTAGACATAAAGATGTACGATGAAAAAGGAAATCTACAGAATATTTCTCTAGATAGGGTCCTTGATAAAAAAATTGTAGGCACAAATATATTTTTCCTTGATCTAAACGAATTAAAAGAAGAGATAGGACTTCTTCATCCAGAATTTAAAAAAATTGTTTTAAGGAGGCTCCTTCCGAATAAATTGATTGTGCAGGGAGAATTGCGTAAATCTATTGCGCAGATACGTTCAGATAGGTACTATCTTGTAGACGATGAAGGTGTGGTTTTGCCAAATGTAAAGAATTTTCCAGATAAAAATCTTCCTATTATTACGGGTTTAGGTATAAATCTTGCAAAGACCTCAAATATTACTTTTAGTAAATTCCAGAAGGATAAGCTTGATAAGGCCATAGAACTTATAAATGAGATGACGAATAATAGAGAATTATCAGAATATAAATTAAAGGTGGTAGATGTTACCGACCCTGGTAATGTGTCATTTTTTCTTACGTCAGCCAATATTGAGATCAAGATAGGCAATACTGACTTTCGGGGTAGATTAGAGATCTTTTCTACTGTACTTGAGCAGATGAATTCAGACATCGATAGTTTTAAATACATTGATTTACGTTTTGAGGACCCTATAATAGGTCCCAGATAGAGGTAAGGATATGCATTCGGATGTTGTTTGTGGGTTGGACATAGGATCTTCTTCAATCAGGGCTATAATTGCTCAAGGACTTGATGAGAGGGTCCTAGGTTTTGCAGAATCTCCTACAAAAGGTTTTTCAAAAAGCATTGTAACAAACCTGAGTATATTATCCGATGCGATAGAAGATGCGATTTCAAAGGCTGAAAGAAAGGCGCATTGTAGGGTTAGAAAGGTCATAACGAATATATCAGGAGTACACATAAGGACTTTTAAAAGTAGAGGTTCTGTCCATATTTCAGATCGCCCAAGTGAAATCACAAAGGATGATATAAAAAGGTGTATTGATTCTGCCAGGCTTATAGCTATGTCTTTGGATAGAGAGGTGATTCATCTTATCCCAGAGAGGTTTTACATAGATGATAAGATGGAGATCAGTGATCCTTTGAGCCTTTTTGGCTCAAAACTGGACGTAGATTTAAATATCATAACTTCTTTGGTTAGTATATTACAGAATACTACAAGGGCTATTAATTTAGCTGGCTATGAGGTTGAAGAGGTAATTACATCAGGTGCAGCCAGTGCCCTTTCAGTTTTTGAACAAAAAGAATTAGAAGAAGGAGCCATAATTATTGATGTAGGCAAAGACATTACAGAAGCCAGTATATTTTTAGAAGGAAAAATGCAGGACTCTTTTTATTTTCCTTTTGGAAGTGATGATCTTACACAAGTGTTACAGGATAAAATGAGATTAATGTTTGAAGAAGCAGAGACATTAAAAATAAAACATAACCTTACGGTCAAAGATAATGTTGGAGTGGATACTGATGTACGAACAAGGGAGATATCAAACTTGCTGTTTTCTAAAATAGAGGAGATTATGCAGGAGGTGTATAAGAAGATAACGCCATATCTGAAAAAGACAAAGAGATTACCTCGTATTTGTGTTATAGGCGGTTCCTCCAGGATGGATGGTTTTATAGAGGCTGTAGAGGAGGTTTTCGGTATTAATGTTTCTATGGGTAGGCTGTGCAATGTAAAGTGTGATTTGCAAGATATTAATTACGCTTGTTCTCTTGGGCTTATTAGGTATGGATTAGCCAAGAGGAAAAAGCGACGTTCTAGATTTTCTTCAGATACAAATAGTATTACAGGTAGGTTTGTATCAAGGATACAGCATTTATTGTCAGAATATTTTTAAGAGGTGCTATATGATAGGTATAATCGGTGCAGGTAATATGGGTAAGGCTATAGCCTTAGGTATAAATAAAAAAGTCTTAATAAGTGATGTAGATAGAAAAAAACTACGTTTTATAAAAACCAGACGTATTTTGATTGCTAAGGACAATATTGATCTAGTAAAGCGCTCAAGTATAATTATTGTTTCTATAAAACCACAACATATCGTAAAGGTGCTAAAAGAAATCTCCCCTTTTATTAAGCGCAAGCTTATTGTTTCAATAGCAGCAGGAATAGAGACAAAGTTGATAGAAAAAATAATTGGTAGTAGGGTAAGGGTCATAAGGATAATGCCTAATATGCCTTTACAGGTAGGTAAAGGGATTTCTGCAGTTACAGGAGGTAAATTTACTGGAAAAAAAGATATTGAAAAGGCAGTTAAGATTTTTTCAAAAGTAGGAGAGGTTGTAAAAGTTAAAGAAAAATTTATGGATGCTGTTACTGCAGTAAGTGGAAGCGGTCCTGCATATTATTTTTTATTTACAGATATTTTAGAATTATCAGCTAGATCAGTTGGATTAAAAAAAGATCTAGCAAAAAAACTTGCAAAAGCTACTTTTATAGGTTCAGCTAGGTCTTTAGAAGCTCCAGGTATATCAGCAAAGGATTTTATTAAAAAGGTTGCCTCAAAAGGTGGCACTACTGAAAAAGCCTTAAAGGTATTCAAGAAAAGACATCTTGAAAAAATAGTAAAAGAGGCTGTTAGATCAGCAAATGATAGATCTCGTTATCTAAGAAAGTCTTTAGGGAGGTAGAAATGGCAAAGATAGGTGTTATTGGTGGCAGTGGACTATATAAAATAGATGGATTAGAAGGTGTAAAAGAAGTTAAAGTTAATACTCCCTTTGGGGATCCTTCCGATAGTTATTTTGTTGGTAAGCTCGGTGGAATTGAAGTTGCATTTTTACCAAGACACGGTAGAGGTCATAAGATTTTACCAACAGAATTAAACTACAGGGCAAACATATATGGTATGAAAAAACTCGGGGTAGAACAGATTGTATCTATATCAGCAGTCGGTAGCTTCAAAAAAGAAGTAAAACCTCTTGATATCATGCTTCCGGATCAATTTGTTGATAGGACTAATCAGGCTCGAAAGACTACATTTTTTGGAGAAGGTATTGCAGGTCATATAAGTTTTGCAGAGCCGGTCTGCTTAGAATTGAAAGACATAATCTATAATGTAGGCAAGGGGTTAGGTTTTAGTATGCATAATAAAGGTATATATCTAAATATGGAAGGCCCTGCATTTTCTACAAAAGGAGAGTCGTTTTTATATAAAAGCTGGGGTATGGATATAATAGGTATGACTAATATGCCAGAGGCAAGACTTGCCCGTGAGGCAGAGATATGCTATGCTACTATAGCTTTAATCACTGATTATGATTGCTGGCACGAAGAGATAGTTACTATAGACATGATAATAGAGAATTTAAACAAGAATATCGAGACAGCAAAAAAACTTATAAAGAATCTTATACCTAAACTTACAGGTGAAAGAAATTGTCAGTGTAAGGAAGCATTAAAATATGCTATTATAACTGACAAAAAATTAATTCCAGACACTACAAAAAAGAAACTAGACATAATAATAGGAAAATATATTTAACTATGAATTATAAAGATACACTTAATTTACCAAAGACTGATTTTCCGATGAAGGGGAATTTACCTGTCAAAGAGCCTGGTATTCTAGCAGACTGGCAGAAACAGGATATCTATAAGAAGATCAGGAAAAAGCATAAAAAATCTCCTAAATATATCCTTCATGATGGTCCGCCTTATGCAAATGGCAATATACATATAGGGCACGCTTTAAATAAAACATTAAAGGATATAGTTGTAAAGTTTAAGACAATGCGTGGGTTTAATGCACCGTATGTGCCTGGATGGGATTGTCATGGTATGCCTATAGAACATCAGCTTTTTAAAGAAATGAAAAAGACAAAGCATGATGTGCCTCAGTTAGAATTTAGAAAAAAGGCCCATAAATTCGCAATGAAATTCGTAGATATACAAAAAGATGAGTTTAAAAGGCTTGGTGTTTTTGGAGACTGGGAAAAACCATATTTAACTTTAGAACATCAATATGAAAAGCAAATCGCTTCAAGTTTTCATAAGCTTCTAAGGGCGGGGTATGTATATAGAGGCCTAAAGCCTATAAACTGGTGTGCCAAATGTGAAACTGCCCTTGCAGAGGCTGAAGTAGAATACGAAGACCACTCATCACCTTCTATATATGCAAAGTTTAAAGTAGATAAATCTTCTTTAGATATTCAAAATCTACATTTTTTAGTATGGACGACGACCCCATGGACGCTTTTATCGAATGTTGCAGTAGCAGTGCATCCTGATTTGAACTACGTAGCCTTTAAGCTCTCCTCAGGCGAAACCTTAATCTTTATAGAAGACCTTTTAGAAAATTTACAGAATAAGCTCGGCCTTAAAGGGAAGGTTATAAAGAAACTAAAAGGTAAAGAGTTTGAAGGAATTATTGCAAAACATCCGTTTTTATCCCGCGATTCAAAACTTGTTTTAGCTGATTTTGTTTCAAATGAGGATGGAACAGGTTGTGTCCATATTGCACCTGGCCATGGACAGGAAGATTATGGCGTGGGATTAAAATACAAACTGCCTGTTATTATGCCTGTTGATGATAAGGGAAGATTTAGTAAGCTCGAAGATTGCAAGATGCCAGAAGAAATACTAGGTAAGACTGTTTTTGATGCAAATGATGATGTTATCAAGATCTTACGTGATAAAAATACACTTTTATTATCTGAGAAGACCCAGCATTCATATCCACATTGCTGGAGGTGCCATGAACCTCTTATATTTAGAGCAACAAAACAATGGTTTGTAGGGATTGATAAAAATAACCTTCGAACAAAGACCCTTAAAGAGATTAAAGATATCAAATGGGTACCTGATATAGGCGAAAAACGTATATCCAGTATGGTGGAATTGAGACCTGACTGGTGTCTTTCTAGGCAGCGCTTTTGGGGAGTACCTATACCTATATTATACTGTTCAAGCTGCAATAAAGAATTGATAGATGAAAAGCTAATGAAGAGGGTAGATGATCTCTTTGAAAAAGAAGGTTCTGATAGTTGGTTTTTGAAGGATGCATCAAGTATTGTACCTAAAGGTATGAAGTGTCCTGAATGCGGCAGCAAGGAGTTTAAAAAAGAGACTGACATATTAGATGTATGGTTTGAATCAGGTGCCAGTCATCAGGGTGTTTTGAAGATCCGTAAGGATTTAAATCTCCCAGCAGATCTATATCTAGAAGGAAGTGACCAGCATAGAGGATGGTTTCAGACTTCTTTATTAGTAGGTATGGGTGTTATAGGGAAGAGCCCATTTAAAAATGTCCTTACTCACGGCTTTGTTGTAGATGGTGAGGGGAAGAAGATGTCAAAATCAGCTGGTAATGTAATTGCACCTCAGGAGATTATTTCTAAAAAGGGTGCAGATGTATTAAGGCTCTGGGTGAGTGCGGCTAGTTATTTTGACGATGTAAAGATATCAGAAGAGATTTTACAAAGAACAATCGAGTCTTACAGGAAATTCAGGAATACTGCAAAATTCATTCTAGGAAATATCTATGATTTTGATCCTAAAAAAGATTCTATACCTATAAAGAAGATGCTTGAGATTGATAGATGGGCGCTATCGCGGACCAATTCTATGCTAAAGGATGTAACAGATGCATTTGAGAGGTTTCGTTATCATGAGGCTACGAGTTTAATTTATAAATTCTGCATTGTAGATATGTCAAGTTTTTACCTTGATATTTTAAAGGATAGACTGTATACTTTTGGTCAAAATTCAATTGATAGAAGATCCAGTCAAACGGCTCTTTTTAAAATATTGGATATTTTAGTTAGGCTATTTGCGCCTCTTATACCATTTACTGCAGAAGAAATTTGGAAGAGCTTGAATGGCAAAGACTCAATCCATCTTGCAGATTGGCCAAAGCTTGATGAGAGGGTTATAGATCCTAAACTCGAAGATTGCTGGTTACAATTAAAAAAATTAAGAGAAAAAGTTTTAAAGGCAATAGAAGAAAAAAGAATTTCTAAAGTAGTAGGTAGTTCTTTAGAGGCAAAAATAATACTTTACGTGAAAGATGATTTAGAGTATAATCTCTTAAATCAATATTTAAAGGATTTACCATCAGTTTTTATAGTTTCTCAAGTGGAGCTTAAAAAAGTAAAAGAAAAACCTGCAGAGACAATAGAAGTTATAAAGGCAGACGGTAATAAATGCAGCCGCTGTTGGAACTGGAGCACATTTGTAGGTACTGATAAATTGCATACAACACTTTGTAAGAGATGTTTGGATGTTGTGGCGAAGGGGAGATAGAGTTTTATGGCAAAGAAAGATACAGCTAAATATAAAAAGCTTCTTTTGGAAAAAAGAGAAGAAATCTTAAAAGAAATCCATGATATAGCTAAAGAAAGCATGAAATCTCAAAAAGGTGCTCCAGGAGAAATGTCTGAGCGCATGGCTGATACGGCTGATATGGCAAGTGATGGCTATGATAGGGAGCTTAGTTTGAATATTGCCAGCGGTGAGCAAGAAATCATATATGAGATTGATGAAAGTTTAAAGCTTATAAAAGAAGGTAAGTATGGTAAATGTTTATCATGTAGTAAAAAGATTCCTGCCAAGCGGCTGAATGCCGTGCCATACGCAAAATACTGCGTACAATGTCAATCCAAAGAAGAAAAAAACAAGCACTGATTTATGCTGTTTCTATTCTAGTAATCCTCGTTATAGATCAGTATTCTAAATTTATAATCTTAAAGAATTTATCTGTCGGAGAATCCATACCAATAATTGAAAACATCCTCCATATTACATTTGTTACGAATACAGGTGCTGCATTCGGGCTTTTTAAGAATAGCACATTATTCTTTATTGTAATATCAATAGTGGTTGTAGGCTTTATAGCTATATTACTCCTAAAATCCATTAAAAAAGAGGATTTTTTTACTAAACCTATATTCAATTCCAGCCTTATTCTTATAATATCAGGTGCCTTGGGTAACCTAATAGATAGGCTTAGATTTTCGTATGTTGTTGATTTTATTGATGTTAGGATATGGCCTGTATTCAATGTAGCTGATATCTCAATAACCATAGGTACCTTCTTATTGATACTTACCTTTTTATCTCTATATAAGGCCCCTGGTGCCATTGACAGGGCCAAAACCATGTGATATACTTGATGTTGAATAGGAGATAAGGGGTAAAAAGGGCTATTTTTTTGTATGCCTGATTAAAGAGATTTATAAAGTTTTAAGAGAAAGCAGGTGTTATCATGAGAGAATTAGTATTCAAGAACCTAATCTCAAAGGATAAGAAAAGAAGGGACCTGTATATCTCTGAGACAGACGAGAGGAATGGAGTAAAGACAGTGACAAAGAGGCATTCTATCTATATAATCCGCGAGAGTCGTAAGATTACTGATCCAAATGAACTGGTAAAGTGGCAGAAAGACAAATCTGTTAAATGTAATAAGAGACACGTATTTATCTTTAAAAAGAAAGATACGAGATCTAAGAAAGATAGCTTTATATGTGATGTAGTGGGTAAGTTTTATGCTGTTGTTAAGGATGAGCTTTATTCAGTAGCATTTAAACATTCGTTTGAACTAGACTTTTTGTTCACAACTAAATAAGTTGTGCTGGCTTCATTAGTTTTCCTTGGTTGCCCAGTACGTATTTTTTAGCGAAAATATGTGCTGGGTTTTTTATTAAGATTAAACTAATTTAGCCAATATATTGACTACTTAATATCTATATGATACACTCTACTATCTAGTGAAATATCTTATTATATAGGGAGGCTGTAGTGAAGATAGCGGTTTTAGGAGATGGTGGCTGGGGTACGGCCCTGGCAGTTTTATTAAAGAATAAGGGTTTTTCTGTCTCTATATGGGGAGCCTTTAGAGATAATATACAGGCCATGAAGAAACATAAGGAAAACAAGAAGTTTTTACCAGATATTGAGCTCCCAGAAGAGATTCTTTATACATGTGATATGCATGCTGCCTGTAACGATGCGGAATTAGTAATTATGGCTATACCTTCACGTTTTTTAAGAGAGGTTTTAGCAAAGCATAAAGATATACTGAAGACCAAGAAGTCCGAAGCCAGTTTTGTAAGTGTAATAAAAGGCATTGAGCAGAATACACTTAAAAGAATGAGTGAAGTTCTTTTTGATGTAATAGGTGCTGTAAGATTAGGTGTTTTATCAGGACCTAGCATAGCACCTGAAGTAGCTAGAGGCGTTCCAACAGCTGTAACTTTAGCCTCCGAAAAAGAAGAATTAGGTAGTGAATTAAGAGATATCTTTAGGACTGATAAGTTTAGAGTTTATACCAATAGAGATGTGACAGGGGTTGAGTTAGGAGGATCTCTAAAAAATATCATAGCTATTGCAGCAGGTATTTCAGATGGATTGGGATTTGGAGCTAATACAAAGGCAGCTATGCTGACAAGAGGATTGATTGAGATAACGAGACTTGGTGAAGAACTTGGTGCATCAAAAGATACATTTAATGGTCTGAGCGGCTTAGGAGATTTAATAACAACATCAGTGAGCATGGAAGGCAGAAATCGTTCTTTTGGACAAAAGATCGGTAAAGGTAAAAATCCAAGAGATATCCTTAAAGAAAGCGTTGTTGAGATAGAAGGGGCGTGGACTTCAAAAGCAGCACTTGCACTTGGTAAAAGACATAAGGTAGATCTACCTATTACTCAGCAGGTTCATGCAGTGTTATTTGAAGGCAAAGCTCCGCTTACAGCAGTGAATGAACTTATGATGCGGGAACCAAAGGAGGAGTAAGGTAATTGTTTATAACGGGGCGTAGCGCAGATTGGCTTAGCGCACCTGAATGGGGTTCAGGGGGTCGCTGGTTCGAATCCAGTCGCCCCGACCAGTATAAAAAAGAGGTGTGGAAGTGAAGAATAAAATAAATATAGGCATTATAGGATTTGGAACAATAGGGTCTTCAGTTGTAAAACTCTTACTGGAAGAACGTAAGCTTTTTCAAAAGAGGACTGGCATAGATCTACATCTTGCAAAGGTATGCGATAAGGATCTTACGTCAAAAAGAGATGTCAATATCCCGAAGGGTCTACTTACTAAGGATATCAATAAAATTCTTCATGATCCAGATATAGATGTGGTTGTAGAGTTAATTGGAGGAGTACATCCTGCAAAAGAGATTATAATGAAGGCATTGGCGTCTGGTAAGCATGTTGTAACTGCTAATAAATTACTTCTTGCTACTGAAGGAGAAGAGATTTTTAAAAAGGCAAAAGCCGAAGATAGGAAAATTAGATTTGAAGCTTCTGTTGCAGGAGGAGTTCCTATTATAAAGGCTATACGTGAAGGAATGGTTGCCAATACATTTTCAAGTATTGTGGCTATTTTAAATGGTACTTCAAATTATATATTGTCTAAGATGACAGATGAAGGAGTTAGTTTTAAGGCTGCGCTTCGCCAGGCCCAGAAAAAAGGCTATGCTGAAACCAATCCCTCTTTAGATATAAAAGGCCTTGATTCAGCTCATAAATTAGCAATACTTTCACTTCTTTCATTTGGTAAAAAAGTTACTATGAAGGATATTTATGTTGAAGGGATAGATGGGATTTCCCCTATAGATATTCAGTATGCAAAAGAACTAGGATATACTGTAAAACTCCTTGCAATTGCAAAGTCTAACGGAGGCGAATTAGAGGTAAGAGTGCACCCTGCACTTTTACCATCAAAATATTTACTCTCTTCTGTGGCAGGTATTTATAATGCAATATACATAGAAGCTGATTTAGTGGGTAAACAGGTTTTTTATGGAGAAGGTGCTGGGAAGCTACCTACTTCAAGCGCTATTTTGAGTGACATAATTGATATAGCAAATATTATTGTTTATGGCAAAAAACCTACGCCTTTAATTGTTCCAAAGAGACAGGAAATAAAACGCATCAAAAAGATGGATGATACCTGGGCAAGGTATTATATGCATTTTTCAGCTATTGATAAGCCCGGTGTTTTAGCAAACATAGCAGATCTCTTAGGAGAGCATAATATCAGTATTGCAAGTGTCGTTCAGAAAGAAAGAAGAAAAGCTCATATAGTTCCTATAGTAATGCTTACTCATGATGCAAAAGAGAAAGATATGCGAAGTGCTTTGAAAAAAATAAATAAATTATCTACTATAAAGAAAAAGACTGTTTTAATCAGATTGGAGAAATAATCTTATGTGGAACGGTTTGATAAATAAATATAAAGATTTTTTACCGATTACTAAAAATACTCCTGTTGTAACTTTAAATGAAGGAAATACCCCTCTTATTCATTCAGAGTTTCTTTCAAGGATAGTAGGAAATAACTCTTCAGTATATTTAAAATACGAAGGATTAAATCCTACAGGTTCTTTTAAAGATAGGGGTATGACTGTAGCTGTATCAAAGGCCATAGAAGAGGGTAAATCAAGTGTTATCTGCGCTTCTACTGGAAATACTTCTGCATCAGCTGCAGCTTATTCAGCAAGGGCAAAGATAAAGTGCATCGTACTTATTCCAAAAGGTGCAATTGCCCTTGGTAAACTTGCTCAGGCACTTATTCATGGTGCCCAGGTTATAGCAGTAGACGGAAATTTTGATGATGCATTTAATTTAGTAGTAGAAATTACCAAAAAATATCCGATTCAACTTGTAAACTCGATAAATCCATACAGGATAGAAGGACAAAAAACAGGTGCATTTGAGATTTGTGATCAGTTGGATGGAAAGATACCGGATTTTCATGCAATACCTGTTGGTAATGCTGGTAATATTACTGCCTACTGGAAGGGTTATAAAGAATATAAAAATAAGGGTTTAATAAATAGCCTTCCAAAGATGTTGGGTTTTCAGGCAGAAGGAGCTGCCCCTATTGTAAAAGGAAAGATTGTAAAATCCCCAAAGACTATTGCTACTGCTATCCGCATCGGAAACCCTGCTAGCTGGAAACAAGCAGAAGAGGCAAGGGATGAATCAAAAGGCCTTATAGATCTGGTTTCAGATAAAGAGATACTTGATGCATATAAGATTTTAGCAGATAAGGAAGGGGTATTTGTAGAGCCTGCCTCAGCCGCATCAGTAGCAGGAATAATAAAACTTACTAAAAGGGGTTACTTTAAAAATGTAAAGAATCCAAAGATAGTTTGTATCCTTACCGGCCACGGACTTAAAGATCCAGATAGAGCAATAAAATCTATAAAAGAACCAAAGGTTCTACCTGTCAAATTAGAAGCTATCTTAAAGGAAATTGGTTATTAAAAAGAGGAGGAGTTTTAAATGGGTAAGGTAAAAATTGAAAAACCCTCAAAGGAAAAGTTGCAACAATTAGGCGTAGATAATTGGCCTACATGGGAGTCTGGTGTTAAAAAATTCGACTGGCAATATAATGATAATGAAGTGTTTTATGTCCTTGAAGGTAAGGTAAGGGTAGTTACAACTGAAGGTGAAGAGGTTGAATTTGGAAAAGGGGACCTTGTAACGTTTCCTAAGGGAGTAAAATGCACATGGGATGTTAAGGAAAAAATAAGAAAACATTATAATTTTGGATAAAAGGATATATTTATGACTGAAGATAGTCTCATTAAACCTGATTTACAGTTTTCTATTGTATGCGATAGCATTAGAAGGGAAGACAATGGAAAGCTTATGTTTATTGGCATATTTGAAGTAATAGGGGCAAAGACTTTTCCTGCAAAACATCATCAGCTTTTCATTGCAAATAGATGGATCAAAGGAACAGGTAAATTTACAGAAAAGACAAGAATTATTAACGCAAAGGATAATAAGCCTATAGTAGAGACAAAGGAAGTTTCTTTTGAACTTAAGACTATAGACTCAGCCCATACAGTAGTATCGAAGTTTTTGAATATGGTGTTCCCTGAACCAGGCAAATACCAGGTAGAAATCCTCTTAAATGGTGAAATCCTCAGGTATTATCCTATCGTAGTTACCCAGCCTAGACGGCAGTAATTTCTCTTGACAGGGTCGGATTTTATGGTATAATAACTTCTCTTTGGAGAAATCATTATGGAGACAACATTACTTAATAAAAAGGACGTTAAAAGAAAATATTACCTTGTAGATGCTGAGGGTAAGATCTTAGGTAGAGTTGCAAGCTTTGTAGCCCTACTTTTGAGCGGTAAGCGCAAGAGTCATTATACCCCAAATGTAGATAATGGGGACTTTGCTGTAGTAATAAATGCAGCAAAGGTGACTGTAACAGGTGCAAAGCCAGAACAGAAGATATATACGCATTATTCAGGATACCCAAGTGGTTTAAAGGTAAAGAACTTAGAGACACTTTTAAGGACAAAACCCACAGAGGTTTTGCATCGTGCAATAAAAGGCATGTTACCTAAGAATAAGTTAGGTTCAAGGATGATTACAAGATTAAAACTTTACTCAGGGACGGAGCATCCTCATACAGCTCAAAACCCTGAAAAGATAGAACTAAGCGAGGGATAAATGGTAGAACAAAATGTGATTTGGACAACAGGGAGGCGGAAGAAATCTGTAGCACGGGTGCGGCTTGTCTCAGGAAATGGCAAGATACAGGTTAACAAAAAGCCTCTCGACGAATATCTTGATAGGCCTACGCTGAGACTGATAGTCCGGCAGCCTTTAGAAGCAATAAGCTCTAGCGATAAGTTTGATATAATCGCTACGGTTAAAGGCGGCGGAACTTCAGGTCAGGCAGGAGCATTAAGACACGGCATATCAAGGGCCCTTGCACTTACTAGTGGTGAAACAAGAACATCGCTTAAAAGAAAAGGGTTTTTGACAAGGGACTCTCGCGCAAAAGAAAGAAAGAAGTACGGACAGAAAGGTGCGCGAAAGAGATTCCAGTGGACGAAACGTTAAGGCTTAAAAGTTGAACCTCTAAAAGGTTTAACTTTAATAGAGATTTTTAAAGACGCCTATCTTGTTAATTTCCGACGAGAAAGAGATTGACAGGATGGGCGTTTTTATTTTATAATCAAGTGTTATTAAAGGAGGAAGTATGTTAAAGGTTGGTATCATGGGAGCAAGCGGTTATGCTGGTGAAGAACTCATTAGGATTTTATTAAATCATCCTAAAGTTAAGATCACAGTCCTAGCTGCTAAAATAGATAATAAACAAGCTATATATAATTTATATCCATGGTTGAAGGGTAAATTAGATCTTGAGTGTAGTGATTTGTCCGCGGGGGAGGTTTCTAAAAAATGTGATGTAGTATTTTTAGCTTTGCCGCATAAAGTCTCTATGGAGGTTACACCTTTATTTTTAAAAGAAGGAAAAAAGGTCATAGACTTAAGTGCAGATTTTAGGATAAGAGATCAAAAGACATATGAAAAGTGGTATGAGATAAGTCACAGTTGCCCTGAATATATTAAAAAGGCTGTATATGGTCTTTGTGAGTTTTATAGAGAAAAAATAAAGAAAGCTGATTTAATAGCAAATCCAGGATGTTATCCTACGAGTATTATTTTTGGTTGCACACCTTTTTTAAAGAAGAGTTTAGTAGATACTAATTTTATTGTGTGTGATTCAAAGTCAGGTAGGTCTGGTGCAGGAAGAGTGCTTGCAGAAGGACTCAAATCCGAAGAATTTAAAAATAGTTTTAAGCCGTATAAGTTGAATGCACATAGGCATATGCCTGAGATAGATCAGGAGTTGAGTGTTGTAAGTGGGGAAAATATAGGTGTAAATTTTATACCTCATTTAGTACCAATGGAAAGAGGTATATTAAGTACGATATATCTAAAATTAAAAAAACCTATTAATACAAAAGAAGCGCTCAAACTTTACAAAGATCTTTATAAGAATGAATATTTTATAAGGGTTTTGGATGAAGGAAAGTTTCCTGATACAAAGGATGTCGTAAATACGAATTTTTGTGATATTGGGTTAAAGGTTTTCCCTGAAAAATCTTTAGCTATAGTAGCTACAGCCATAGATAATCTTGTAAAAGGTGCAAGCGGACAGGCCGTACAAAATATGAATATAATGTACGGGTTTAATGAAAAAGAGGCGTTATGAAAGGTTTAAAGAATAAATTTATATTACCTAAAGGGTTTTTAGCAGCTTCAATTAACTGCGGGATAAAAAAAAGCGGAAAGGCTGATCTTGCATTGCTAGCTTCTAAGGTACCTAGCGTAAGTGCAGGAACGTTTACTACTAATATAATGAAATCCGGCTCTGTAATTTTAAGTGAAGAGAGGATTAAAAAGAGCATGCATCAGGCAATTATTGTAAATAGCGGGAATGCCAATGCCTGTATCGGGAAAAAAGAATTGATTGATGCTAAAGATATAACAAATCTAGTAGCTAAAAAGTTGAATTTAAAAAATGATCTAGTCTTAATTGCCTCTACTGGAATTATAGGAAGAGCGCTACCAGTAGCTAAGATTAAAAATAAGATTACTAAACTTGTAAAGATTTTAAATAAAAATAACGGATCTAAGTTTTCAAAGGCAATAATAACTACAGATACAGTATCAAAAGAAGTTTCAGTAAAGATGAATATAGCTGGTAAATCAGTAACTTTATCTGGTGCAGTAAAAGGTTCTGGTATGATTTGTCCTGATATGGCAACAATGCTAGCATTTTTTGTAACAGATGCAGCTATTGAAAAAAGCGCCTTAAAGTTAGCCTTTAAAGAAGCTGTAAGTGATTCATTTAATAAGATTACAGTTGATGGAGATATGAGCACAAATGATACAGCTATTATTTTGGCTAATGGTTTAGCAAAGAATGCTACTATAAAAAAAGGTACATCTTCATATAATACTTTTTTGAATGCCCTTAAATTAGTATCAACTGAACTTGCAAAAAAAATAGTTTTAGATGGAGAAGGTGCTACAAAATTTGTAGAGGTTTTTGTAAAAGGCGCAAAGGATCAGAAGATATCAGAATTAATCGCAAGACATATTGCCTCATCAAGCCTAGTAAAGACAATGATAGCTGGAGGGGACCCTAACTGGGGCAGGGTGGCAGGAAGCATTGGTTCAAGTAAAGTTACATTAAACAAAAACAAGGTTGATATATACTTTGGTAAAAAATGTGTAATGAAAAATGGTGTAGGTACTTCGACTCCAAGGAAAGCACTTACAGATTTATTTAAGAAAAAATATATTTTTATAACAGTTGATCTTAAATCAGGAAAAAAATCCAGTAAGATCTGGACTTGTGATCTTACAGAAGAGTATGTAAAGATAAACGCGGAGTATGAGACATGATAAAAGGAGCCATAAAAAAATCTGATGTTCTTATAGAAGCACTTCCTTATATACAGTCATTCAGCGGAAAGGTGTTTATAATAAAGTATGGGGGAAGCGCTCTTGTAGATCCTGATATAAAAAGAGGGGTGCTGGAAGATATTGTTTTTATGAGTTATGTTGGGATAAGGCCTGTACTTATTCATGGTGGAGGACCTTTTATAAATGAAGAGCTTAAAAAATTAGGTAAAAAAATAGAATTTAAGGATGGTTTAAGGGTCACCACAAAAGAGAATATGGAAGTAGTAGATAGTGTTTTAAGTAGGCTTAATCATGAAATTGCAGATGATATTAGAAGATTAGGTGGTAAGGCTTTGAGTCTAAATACACATAAAAAAGATGTTATAAAGGTAAAGCCTCATGCTTCGTCTAATAAGCTTGGTTTTGTAGGAGAAGCAGATAAAATAAAAACCAGAGTCATAAGAAAGGCTTTAAGGCCGAGGTCAGTTCCTGTTGTATCACCTGTAGGACTTGGTAAGCATAAAAAACTCTATAATATCAATTCAGATGAGGTGGCTTCAAAAGTAGCTATAGCCTTAAAGGCAGTAAAGTTAGTACTTTTAACAGATGTAAAAGGCATAATGAGGGAAAAAGAAAAAGAAGATACATTGATTCCTAGTGTAGATATGAAGGATGTAAAAGGTCTTATAGATCAAAAAATCATTCAAGGAGGTATGATCCCAAAGGTAAAGGCCTGTACAAATGCCTTAAGTGGTGGAGTTTCAAAAACTCATATAGTTGACGGGAGAATCCCTCACAGCTTACTTCTTGAAATCTTTACAAACAAAGGGATCGGAACGGAGATAGTGAATAATAAATCATGAATACAAAAGAATTGATTTCACAATATAATAATTTTGTAATTGGTACTTATACTAGAATTCCTGCTGTTATTGTTAAAGGCAAGGGTTCTAAGGTGTGGGACCTAGAAGGTAATGAGTATCTGGATTTTTTCCCTGGTTGGGCAGTAAGCGCGTTAGGTCACTGCCATCCTATGGTAGTAAATAGTATAAGGACTTATCTTAAAAAGATAATACATGTACCCAATAATTATTATAATATGCTCCAGGGAAAGCTAGCTCAGGAGATAGTCAAAAATTCTTTTGAAGGTAAGGCATTTTTCTGTAATTCTGGTGCAGAGGCAAATGAAGGAGCAATAAAACTCGTAAGGGCATATGGAAGCTTAAAGAATAAATATGAGATTATTACAGTTGAAAATGCCTTTCATGGAAGGACACTTGCTACTATAACAGCCACAGGTCAGGAAAAATATCAAAAGGGTTTTCAGCCTTTACCTCCTGGATTCGAAAAAGTCCCGTTTAATGATATAGAGGCTCTAAAGAATGCTATAACAGATAAGACTGCCGGTATCATGCTTGAACTCATACAAGGTGAAGGCGGAATAAATGTTGCAGATAAAGATTATGTGTTAGCTTTAAGAAAGCTCTGTGACGAAAAAGACCTTGTTTTAGTAGTAGATGAAGTGCAGACTGGCATGGGAAGGACAGGAAAAATGTTTTGTTTCGAACATTATGGGATCACACCTGATGTAATGACGCTTGCAAAGTCTTTAGGAGGCGGATTACCCATAGGTGCATTGATTGCATCTAAGAAGTTTCAGGATGTTTTAAAGCCAGGTATGCATGCTTCTACTTTTGGAGGAAGCCCTATTGCATGTAGTGCTGCTTTAGCTGTATTTGAAGCTATTAAGAAAGATAAATTACTCTCAAATACAGTAAAGATGGGCGAATATTTAGTTAAAAAACTTACTGAACTAAAAAATAAGCACTCTATCATAAAGGAAATTAGAGGCAAAGGCCTTATGATAGGTATACAGCTTAATATCGAAGGTAAGGATATAGTTGAAAATTGTTTTAAGGAAAAATTACTTATTAACTGTGCACATGTAAACGTATTAAGGATAATGCCTGCAATGATAGTTACTAAAGCTCAAATAGATAAGGCTATAAAAATCTTAGATAAGGTGATGCCATGAAGAAAGATCTAATAGCAATAAAGGATTTAACAAGTTCCGACATTAATGAAATCTTTAATCTAGCGGGTGAGCTTAAAGCTAAGAGAAAGACACATGATAAACCTCTTAAGAATAAAACCCTTGGGCTTATCTTTGAAAAGCCTTCTAATAGGACCAGGGTTTCGTTTGAGGTTGGGATGATAGAGCTCGGAGGCAGTACTATTTATCTTGCTTCAGATGAGATAGAGCTTGGAAAAAGAGAGTCAGTAAAAGATGCCTCAAAGGTACTTTCAAGATATTTGGACGGTATTGTTGTAAGGACGTTTTCTCATAAAAAGCTTATTGAATTCGCTGAGAATTCAAGCGTACCTGTAATAAATGGACTTACGGATTTACTTCATCCATGTCAGGCATTGAGCGATTTATTTACTATAAACCAGAAGAAGGGACTGAAGAATATTACCATTAGTTTTATAGGAGACGGAAATAATGTTCTTAATTCACTTTTATATGGATGTAATAAGGTAGGTATTAAAGTAAATGTTTCATGTCCTGAAGGCTATGAGCCTGATAAAGATGTTTTAAAAGAAATAGGTGAAACTGCAGTATTATTTGCTTCAGCTGAAGAGGCTGTAAAAGGGGTAGATTTCATATATACAGATGTTTGGACAAGTATGGGAAAGGAAAAAGAACATAAAAAGAGGTTAGAAGTGTTTAAACCTTTTCAGATAAATTCAAAATTGTTAAAGTTAGCAAAAAAAGACGCACTTATAATGCATTGCCTGCCTGCTCATAGAGGGGAAGAGATTACAGATGATGTTTTAGATAGTTCAAATTCTATAGTAGTAGACCAGGCAGAAAATAGATTGCATGTTCAAAAAGCAATATTAATGAAATTATTAAAATAAAGAGGTGGAGTATGAAGGAAGATAGAAAAGTTGTACTTGCATATTCAGGCGGATTAGATACTTCTGTTGCAATCAGATGGCTTGCTGACAGGGGTTATGATGTTATTGCTTATATGGCAGATGTTGGTCAAGGCGGAAGCTTTCAGAAAATAAAAAAGAGGGCCAAATCAGCTGGGGCATCTAAGGTAATAGTCCATGATCTGAAAAAAGAGTTTGCAGAGGACTTTGTATTTAAATCTCTAGCATCAGGTGCAGTCTATGAATCAAAGTATTTACTTGCTACTGCACTTTCAAGACCCATTATTGCAAAAGGCCTTGTAGAAGTTGCAAAGAAAGAAAAAGCAGGTTTTGTTGCACACGGTTGTACTGGTAAAGGAAATGACCAGGTGAGATTTGAAGTGACTATTATGGCTTTAGCTCCAGATTTAAAGATAATAGCACCTCTAAGGGAATGGAATATGTTTTCAAGGGAGGATGAAATAGAATACGCAAAGGAAAATGATATTAATATAGATGTAACAAAAAAGAGCCCATATAGCCTTGATGAAAACATTTGGGGTGTAAGTATAGAATGCGGTTCATTGGAAGATCCATGGAGTGAGCCTCCAGAGGATGCATATATATTGACGAAAGATCCTAAAAAGACTTCCAATAGACCAAAATATGTAGAGATTGAATTTAAAAACGGAATTCCTATAAAGCTAAATGGAAACAAATATTCTCCAGTTAGCCTAATAACTAAACTTAATAAGATCGGCGGTGAAAACGGGATAGGCAGGACTGATCTTGTAGAGAATAGGCTTATTGGAATAAAGTCCAGAGAGATATATGAAGCACCTGGCGGATGGATCTTACATAATGCACACAAGGCATTAGAGGCACTTGTCCTTGATAGGGAGAGTTTACATTTTAAAGAGATGATTTCTTTAAAATATGCAGAGCTTATTTATTATGGATTGTGGTTTACACCTTTAAGAAAATCACTCGATGCATTTATAGATAAGACTCAGGAAAAAGTAACAGGCACTATCAAGGTAAAATTATTAAAAGGTACTATAAGCGTTGTAGGTAGAAAATCCCCTTATTCTTTATATAAGAAGGAACTGGCAACTTATGATGAGGGTGATAAATTCGATAGATCTGTAGCAGAGGGTTTTATTAAAGTCTGGGGAATGCCTTATAAAAAGGGAGTTTAACATGAAAAACAAATTATGGGGTGGAAGATTTAAGAAAAAACCCGATCCTTTTATGGAAAAGTTTACTTCTAGCATCGCATACGATAAGAAGTTGGCAGAATTCGACTGTCTAGGGAGCATTGCTCATGCACAGATGCTCGGTAAGTGTAAAATTATTCCTAAAAGTGATTCTTTGAAAATAGTAAAGGGGTTAAATTCTATCTTGAAGGCTATTAAATATAATAGATTTAGATATTCTTCTTCTATAGAAGATATTCATACTGCTATACAGGAGACACTCTATAAAAAGATAGGTCATGTTGCGCTTAAACTTCATACTGCAAGAAGCAGAAACGATCAAATCGCTCTTGATGAGAGGATGTATTGTAAAAAAGAGATAGGTTCTCTTATAGAGTTAATAGAAAACTTTAAAAAGTCCATAAAGGGTTTTTCAAAGAAAAATATCAATGTTATTGTGCCTGGCCTTACGCACCTGCAGAATGCACAGCCGGTTTTATTGGCGCATCAGATGCTTTGTTATATCGAAATGTTTGATAGAGATACAGAAAGGCTTAAAGATTGTAAAAAAAGAGTAGATGTTTTGCCGTTGGGTTCATGTGCAATAAGTGGTACGAGTCTACCTATAGATAGAAAATTTGTTGCAAAAAAACTTGGTTTTTCTAGAGTTTCTTCAAACAGTATGGATGCTGTAAGTGATAGGGATTTTATTATAGAACTTGTATTTTCACTTTCAGTGATAGCAATGCATCTATCAAGGCTTTCAGAAGACCTTATTATCTGGAATTCTCAAAACTTTGGTTTATTAGAAATGCCAGATGAATTTTCTACAGGTTCGAGTATGATGCCGCAGAAGAAAAATCCTGATGTATTGGAGCTTGTAAGAGGGGGAAGCGGTAAAATCTACGGAGCCTTAATGGAGATTTTAACTATAATGAAGGCTCTTCCGCTTACTTACAATAGAGATATGCAGTATGATAAAGAGCCTCTTTTTAGATCAGTAGATGAAGTAAGTAATTCTCTTAAGATATTGGCTTTATTTTTTAAAAAATTAAAAATTAATAAGGATAAGGCCAGTATAATGTTAGAGGATGACGGACTTTATGCAACAGATATTATGGAATATCTTGTAAAAAAAGGTATTCCTTTAAAAGATTCTCATGATATTGTCGGTAAAATCATGTTATATTGCGAGAATAAAAAGTTAAATATCAGTGAAATTCCTCTAAATAAATTGAGGGTTTTTAGTTCAAAGTTTAATGGAGATATATATAGGCTTTTAGATGCAAAACATTCAGTAAATATTAAAAAATCTTATGGAAGCACAAATCCTAAGAAAGTAATTAAAGAGGTATAAAATGCATGAATTTAGATACAAACGTAATGAACTTTATTGTGAATCAAAGAGCTTAAGGGATCTTGCCAAAAAATACGGGACACCTCTATATGTCTATAGCCGTAAAACATTTGTAGACCACTATAGAAAATTAAAAGAGGCTTTTAGAAAAATAGATCCTCTTATATGTTACTCAGTAAAGGCGAATTCAAACCTTGAGATTTGTAGGAGTATTGTAGCTGAAGGCGCAGGCTTGGATATCGTTTCCGGAGGGGAACTTTATAGAGCCCTTAAGATAGGGGTTTCTCCAAGAAAAATTGTATATGCAGGCGTTGGAAAGACTGAAAAAGAGATAGAGTATGCTATACGGAGTAAGATTCTTCTATTTAACGTAGAGTCTATTCCAGAACTCGAAGCTATAAATAGGGTTGCTAGAGACTTAAGAAAAACCCAATCTGTAGCAATCCGCATAAATCCACATGTTGCGCCAAAGACACATAAATATATTACAACTGGTCATGAGGAGAATAAATTTGGCGTGGATATAAAAGTAGCAAGGGAAATATTCTTAAATAGTTCAAGGTTTAAGAATCTGGATATAAGAGGCGTACATTTACATATTGGCTCACAAATAGTTGATTCAAAACCATTTGTTAAGGCAATAGAAAGGATAATTAATTTTATAAAGGAGTTAGAAAATAACAATATTACAATAAAATGGGTTAATATTGGAGGCGGGCTTGGGATAATATATTCTGATGAAAGACCCCAGACTGCCCAGGAATATGCTAGTGTGGTAGTTCCTTTATTGAAGAGGGTAAAAGCCAAGATAATACTTGAACCAGGCAGATTCATCGCTGGAAATAGCGGGATACTTCTAGCAAAGGTCTTGTATGTGAAAAAGACTCAAAGGAAGAACTTTGCCATAGTGGATGCAGCCATGAATGATCTTGTAAGACCAAGTTTTTATGATGCATATCATGAGGTATTACCTGTAAAGAGTGCATCTTATAGTTCATCAAAGAATATCCATAGGTATGATGTAGTTGGACCTATATGTGAAAGCGGAGATTTTCTGGCAAAGGATAGAAAATTCATTAACTTAGAAGAAGGTGATTTACTTGCAGTTATGTCTTCAGGTGCCTATGGATTTAGTATGGCTAGTAATTATAATTCACGTCCTAGAGCGGCTGAGGTTTTAATTAATGGCTCTCAGGCAAAACTCATAAGAAGACGCGAAGAATATAAAGATTTAGTACGTAATGAAATCTAAGAGGTATTTTCTATGAAAATGTCAGCAACAGGAAATGATTTTGTAGTGCTTGATTTTAGGCGTTCTACACTTATGAATAAGAGCAAACTTTCTAAATTGGCAGTTTCACTTTGTGATAAAAAGTTAGGTGTAGGAGCTGATGGGTTATTGGTAATAGAACCTTCTCGCAAGGCAGATTTTAAGATGCGGATATTCAATAAAGATGGCTCAGAAGCTGAGATGTGCGGTAATGGTTTAAGGTGCGTTGCTTTATTTGGACATGGTCGCAAAAAAAATATAAAGATTGAAGCTAAAGCTGGTCTTTATGGAGCAACTATTACAGGTAAGAATAGAGTAAAGATAAAGATGGAGGAACCTAAAAGAATAAAAAGGGATTTACCTATAAAACTCAATAAGCGTACTATAAAAGTGAATTATATAGATACAGGAGTACCTCATGCAGTAGTTTTTGTGCAAGGCCTGGATAAAATAGATATAGAATCTATAGGTAAAGATATCAGATATCATAGAAGATTCAGGCCAAGAGGAACTAATGTTGATTTTGTAGAGATAATAGACGATAAAAATATAAAGATGAGGACTTATGAAAGGGGTGTAGAAGGTGAGACTCTTGCATGTGGTACAGGTGCAGTTGCATCAGCAATAATAAGTGCAAATTCACCTATTGAAAATAACAAGATAAAAGTCCATACAAAAGGCGGAATATTAAGGATTTATTTTAAAAATATCAATGGTAAGATAAAAGATGTTTATTTAGAAGGTGAGGTGAAGCATGTTTGAAGGTTCAATGGTTGCAATCGTAACACCATTTAAAAATGGCAAGATAGATGAGAAAAAACTAACTGAATTAGTAGAATTCCATATTAAAAATGGCACATCGGCTATTGTACCGTGTGGTACAACAGGGGAGAGCTCTACGCTTTCCTATGAAGAGCACGAGCATGTTATAGAACTAGTGATAAAAGTAGCCAATAAAAGAGTATCTGTTATAGCTGGTACTGGTTCAAATAATACTGCTGAGGCAATTATGCTGACAAAGTATGCAGAAGAAGTTGGCGCAGATGCATCTTTACAGATATCTCCTTATTATAATAGGCCTACGCAGGAAGGTTTATACCAGCATTTTAAAAAAATAGCAGAAGAGACCAAGCTTCCGATTATTCTTTATAATATTGCTTCACGTACAGGTGTGAACATCCTTCCAGAGACTATCCAGCGTTTGAGCAAAGTAAAGAATATTGTAGGGGTAAAAGAGGCTTCAGGCAATCTGGATCAGATGTCTCAGATACATGCTTTATGCGGCAAGAATTTTGATCTCATATCAGGAGATGACAGCCTTACTCTACCTATTTTAGCAATAGGTGGAACTGGTGTCATATCTGTAGTAAGTAATATTGTGCCCCGCGATGTAGCAGATATGGTATCTAAATTTCAAAATGGTGATATAGAAGGTGCAAGAAAGATTCATTATAAACTTTTACCTTTAGTAAAAGCAATGTTCATAGAGACAAATCCAGGACCTGTTAAGACGTCTTTGGCGCTTTTGGGTATGATAGACGATGATAGCTTAAGGCTTCCTATGGCTAAAATGTCCCAGGGAAACCTAGCAATACTCAAAAAAGCCTTAAAAGATTATGGGTTAAAGATATGACTAAACTCATTATAAGCGGTATATGTGGAAGAATGGGAAAGAGGATTGCTCTGCTAGCAAAATCCAGCAATGATTTTGAAATCATAGCTGGCCTAGAGTTTAAAGGGAGCTCTTCTATAGGTAAGGATATAGGAGAAGTCCTCGGTATAGATAGCATCAATAAAAAAGTAGGAGATAATTTAAGTAAAGTTGATTCTTCAGGCGTATTGATAGAGTTTACTACTCGCGAGGCAACAATCCAGCATCTAGAAGAGGCCTCTAAGAAGAAAATCCCTATGGTAATAGGAACAACTAATCTTTCTTCAGAGGATATAGATAAAATAAAAGCATCTTCTAAAAAGATTCCAATAGTATTTTCTCCGAACATGAGTGTAGGGGTGAATCTATTATTTAGAGTTACAGAAGAGATTACGAAGGCTCTAGGGAGAGACTATAAAATCACCATGAAGGAGACTCATCATACCAAGAAGAAGGATTCTCCTAGTGGTACTGCTAAAAAATTACAGGATATTGTCTCTAGTGTAAGAGGAAAAAAACCATCTGTAGAATCTATAAGAGAAGGCGATGTTGTAGGAGACCACAGCGTAATATTTGACGGTAAAACTGAAAAGATAGTTCTTATGCATCATGCCAAGTCAAGGGATGTATTTGCAAAAGGCGCATTGGATGCAGCAAAATTTATAGTAGATATGAAATCAGGATTTTTTACTATGCAAGAGGTGATAAATGGAATTTAGATTAAGTGAAAAAATAAAAAAATTGCCTCCTTATTTATTTGTAGAGATAGATAAGGCAAAACAAAAAGCCAGAGTATCAGGTAAAGACATAATAGACCTTGGAATAGGAGATCCAGATGAAGGTTCTCCAAAAGAGGTGATAGAATCTCTTTGTAAAGAAGTAAAGGATTCTAAGAATCATCATTATCCTTTAGATCCTGGTATACCTATTTTGAAGGAAAGGATCGCTAAATGGTATAAAGAAAGATTTAATGTAACACTTGACCCTAAAAAAGAAGTACTTGTCCTTATAGGTTCAAAAGAGGGAATTGCTCATCTTCCTTTGGCCTTTATTAATCCAGGAGATGTATCTTTAGTGCCAGAGCCTTGTTATCCGCCTTATAAAGGCGGGACGATTCTGGCAGGGGGAGAGGTCTATCCAATGCCACTTCTAGAAGAGAATAATTTTCTGCCGGATTTGAATAAAATAAAAGCCAATGTATTGAAAAAAGCAAGGATCCTTTATATAAATTATCCTAATAATCCTACAAATGCAGTATGTGATAAGGGGTTCTTTGAGGATACAGTACTTTTTGCTAAAAAGCACAACCTTATTGTAGCCCATGATGCGGCATATTCTGAAATAGCATTTGATGGATATAGGCCTGATAGTTTTTTAAAAGTGAATGGCGCAAAAGAAGTAGGGGTAGAATTTCATTCTCTTTCAAAGACCTGTAATATGACTGGCTGGAGGATAGGCTTTGTCTGCGGTAATGAAAAAATTGTATCTCTGGTAGCCAAAGTAAAATCTAATATAGATTCAGGGGTGTTTACTGCAATTCAGCGTTCAGCTCTTACTGCATTTGACATCTCAGAAAGTCATCTTGATAGGATGAATAGTGTTTATCAAAAAAGACGCGATACATTGGTAGATGGGTTAAACAATATAGGTTGGCCCACCAGAAAACCAAAAGCAACATTTTATGTCTGGACTCGCCTTCCAAAATCCTATAAATCTTCTATTGAGTTTGCATCCAAGGTTCTTGATGAAGCAGGTATAGTCATAACACCAGGTGTAGGCTTTGGTGATAGCGGCGAGGGCTATGTAAGAATGGCACTAACCGTATCTAAAGAGCGTCTGAAGGAAGCTGTTGATAGATTAAAGAAGGTTATCTAATGAGGTGTTATATAGCTATTGGTTCAAACTTAGGGGATAGAGAAAAAAATATCAGTGATGCTGTACATAAGATGCGCGATACGCAAGGAATCGAGGTAAAAAAACTATCACAGATATACGAGACAGAGCCGGTAGGTGGGCCTAAGCAGCCTGATTTTCTGAATGCTGTTATGCATATTGAAACAACCTTAGAGCCAAGAGAGCTTCTTCTTGCCGTACAGGATATAGAGAATCAACTTGGTAGAACCAGGACTATTAAATATGGTCCTCGTACAATAGATCTAGATATCCTTATTTACGGCGATAAAAAAATAGATGAGCCAGATTTAAAGATTCCTCATCCAAAGATGAACGAAAGAGAGTTTGTCTTAGAACCACTAAAGGATTTACTTGAGGTATGAAGTTATATAAAGACGTAAAACTTTTAATAGATGAGATTGCAAGAATCAAGAAAGAGGATTCTTCTGTCGGATTTATCCCTACAATGGGTTTTTTACATGAGGGACATTCGAGTCTTATAAAAAAAGCAAGGAAAGATACAGATTTTGTAGTGGTGAGTATCTTTGTAAATCCTATTCAGTTTGGGCCAAAAGAAGACCTTAAAAAATACCCAAGAGATTTAAATAAAGATTTAGATCTTTGTAAGAAGAATGGAGTAGATATTGTATTTGCACCAGAAGCAAAATCTATATATGTAAATGGATTTTCTACTTATGTAGACGTTAAAAATATTACTGATAGGCTTTGTGGGGCTAAAAGGCCAGGACATTTTAGGGGAGTTACGACAGTTTGCATGAAACTCTTCAACATAATAAAACCAGATATAGCATATTTTGGACAAAAGGATGCTCAACAGGCATTTGTAATTAAAAAAATGGTCAAAGACCTTAATATACCTATTGATATAAAGATTATGCCTATCATTAGAGAAAAAGACGGGCTTGCAATGAGTTCAAGAAATACCTACTTAAATTCTAAAGAGCGCAAAGAAGCGCTTTCAATCTATAAGTCGTTAAGATTGGCAGAATCTTTATATAAAAAAGGAGAAAGGGATTCAAAGAAGATCCTTAGAAACATGAAAGAGGCAATGCTCAAAGAAAAAGATCTAAAGATAGATTATATATCCATGGTGGATACTGAAAGATTTAAAGATGTAGATAAGTTATCTAAAAATTCACTTATTGCAGTAGCAGTGAAAATTGGAAATACCAGATTAATAGACAATATTATTTTGAATTAAGGAGGAAAGAAATGTTCCGTACAATATTAAAGTCAAAAATACATGGTGCAAAGGTTACATTAGCTAATTTAGATTACACCGGAAGCATTACGATAGATTCTGATATATTAGAGGCAACTGATATTATTCCAAATGAAAAGGTGCAGATAGTAAATCTCAACAATACCAGTAGACTTGAAACATATGTTATACCTGGCGAAAAAGGATCGGGCATTATTGGTATGAATGGAGGAGCAGCTAGACATGCTAAAGTAGGAGACAAGCTTCTTATAATGTCGTATATAAATATAGAGACCAAAGATGCACTAGGATACAAACCAAAGATAGTTATTATGGATAGTAGCAATAAGATTGCGAGTAAAAAATGAAACCATATACTAAACAAGACGATATTAAATACAAGGAAAATCTACGGAAAAAGATTTTCAAGCTTAAAAAAGAAAGAAATGCTGTAATAATTGTCCATAATTACCAAAGGGATGAGATACAGGATATTGCAGATATAAGTGGTGATTCTTTAGGTTTAAGTCAGGCTGCTGTCAGAGCCGATGCCAAGGTTATAGTATTCTGTGGCGTAGACTTTATGGCAGAGAGTGCCTCAATTTTGAATCCTGATAAGATAGTGCTTCTTCCTGTAAAAGAGGCAGGGTGCCCTATGGCAGACATGGTTACTATTGAACGCCTAAAAGAAGAAAAAAAGCGTCATCCAAATGCAGCTACTGTATGTTATGTAAACTCTTCTGCTGAGATAAAGGCAGAGAGTGATATATGCTGTACATCTTCAAATGCCATCCAGGTAGTAAATTCCTTAAAAGACTATAAAGAAGTCATATTCATCCCTGATAAAAATCTAGGTAGATATGTACAAAATAATGTACCTGATAAAAAGATTATCTTGTGGGAAGGATTTTGCCCTACGCACATACGAGTGTCAAAAGAAGAAGTATTAAAGACGAAAGAGCTTCATCCAGAAGCTGAAATATTGGCTCATCCTGAATGTAATCCAGATGTACTTTCAGTGAGTGATTGTATATGTAGTACAGGTGGCATGTTTAAACATGTTAAAGCATCAAACTCCAAATCATTTATCATAGTAACAGAAACAGGTATGCTGTATGGTTTAAAAAAACAAAACCCTTCTAAGGATTTTTATGTACCGACGGAAAGACTGGTGTGCCCAACCATGAAACTCACCACATTAGGATGGGTGGCTCATTCTCTGGAGGCAATGGAACACCAGGTTAAGATTACTGGTAGTATAAAAGAACGTTCATACGTAGCTTTAGAGCGCATGCTTAAGGTTTCAGGTGAAAAATCAGGCGCAGCTATATCAGGAGTCTAACATGAAAAAGATCGGTTTAATCGGTTGCGGGACTATAGGTAGAGGTATAGCAGAATTTATAAGTAAAGATTTAAAGGAAAAAGCAATTCTTTCTGTAGTTTGTGATGTTGATACAGAGAAAGCAAAGGAGCTTTCTAAAACAATAACACCCCAGCCTTCTATAGTTGATATAGATACTTTAATAAAAGAAAGTGATTTAATAATAGAAGCTGCAAGTGGTAAGGTTTCTGAAGAGATTATTGAAAAGATACTTTCTAATAAAAAAGATGCTTTGATTATGAGTACAGGAGGACTTTTAAAGTTTGGACCCGACTTACTTAAAAAAGCAAGGTCTGTCGGATCTAATATCTATATTCCAAGTGGTGCTATTTGTGGGCTGGACGGGCTTTCTTCAGCTGGTATGGGTAAGATAGAAAAAGTAACTTTAACCACCAGAAAACCCCCAAAAGGCTTAAGAGGGGCACCATATCTAGAAAAGAAAGAAATAGATATAGATAAAATCAAAAAAGAAACCATTATATATGACGGTACTGCATTAGATGCTGTAAAGCACTTTCCAAAGAATATTAATGTAGCAGCAACATTGAGCCTTTCAGGTATAGGACCAGAAAACACAAAGGTAAGAATAGTCACATCCCCAGAATATACAAAAAATACCCATGAAGTGGAGATAGAGGGTGACTTTGGAAGGCTTATTACAAAAACCGAAAATGTGCCTTCAAAAATGAACCCAAAGACGAGTCAGCTCGCTATATTTTCTGCCTTAGCAAAGTTAAAAGAGGTACTTTAATGGAAAAATGCAAAAACTTCCAAAAAAATTTAAAGGATTGCCCTTGCACTTATGAACCTTGCTCAAGAAAAGGCTTCTGCTGTGAATGCCTGCAGTACCATTTAAAGAACGGTGGCATGCCAGCATGTTGCAAGTAGTAATCCTAAGTTTAAAAAATAAAATATGGGAGGGGGTGAAACAGAATGGCAGAGAAAGTAATGAAATGTGGTATTAAAAAAGTAAAGGGATATCTTTATTTTATCGATAAGAAAGGAGATATCTCTAGAGCAAAGATGGCTCGCGGCGGAAGAAAAAGAAAAAAGAAGTAAAACATAAATTTAACCCCGCACCTTTTTGATATTGATATTGGCGTCATTCACCAAAAGAGGCTTAGTGTCGCCAATATCAGGGTGCGGGGTAAATTTTTAATCACTGTTATGGAAAATAAATTTATAAAGATTGTTGGTGCTAAAGAGCACAATCTTAAAAATATAGACCTTAATATCCCCAGAGGAAAGCTCGTTGTAGTTACTGGTTTAAGCGGCTCAGGAAAGTCTTCTTTGGCATTTGATACGATATATGCAGAGGGACAGCGTAGGTACGTAGAGAGCCTGTCTGCATACGCCCGCCAATTTTTAGAACAGCTTGAAAAACCCAACGTAGAATACATTCAAGGCCTATCGCCTGCTATTTCTATAGAGCAGAGAAAGGCTGGAGGAAGCCCTCGTTCTACAGTAGGAACTTCTACTGAAGTTTATGATTACTTAAGACTTCTTTTTGCCAGAATAGGAACACCATTCTGCTATAAATGCGGACATAAAATAGCAAAACAGTCTTCCGATGAAATAATAGATAGGATATTAAAATATCCTAAATCGACGAATATAATGATTCTTGCACCTATCATAAGGGGCAGAAAAGGGGAATATTATAAATTATTTAAGGAACTTAAAAAACAGGGTTTTATAAGAGTGAGACTTGATAAAAGAATAGTTTCTTTGGATGAGAAGATAAAGCTTGATAAAAATAAAAAGCACAATATAGAAGTTTTAGTAGATAGAGTTGTTATTGATAAAGACGTAAGAGAGAGACTTTCAGATTCAATTGAGACTGCTCTAAATGTTGGAAAAGGATTGGTACTTATTTCAAAATCAGAAAAAGAAGAAATATTATTTAGTGAATTATATTCTTGCCCTAAGTGTGGAGTGAGCTATGAAGAGATTGAGCCAAGGATATTTTCTTTTAACAGTCCTTATGGTGCGTGCTCTATATGTGCAGGGCTTGGGGTTAAAATGGATATAGATCCTGATCTTGTTATACCTGACAAGACAAAATCTTTAAGAGAGGCAGTAAAGCCGTGGAGGGTTGGTGGAAAGAGGATAGTTTTACATTATAGAAGGCTTTTAAGAAAGCTTGGTGCTGAATATGGGTTTGATATTGATACACTATTTAATAAAATTCCTAAAAAGATAAAAAATATCATTCTTTATGGTTCAAAAAGAAGTGAAGGTATATATTTTGAAGGAATCGTACCTAATCTTTTGAGGCGCTTAAGGGATACAGACAGTGAATTTATGAGGCAGGAGATTAATAAATATACAAACGAATCAGAGTGCCCTATATGTAAAGGAAAGCGTCTTAAACTAGAGAGCTTATCCATAAAGATAAACGATTATTCTATAAGTGATGTATGTAAGCTTTCAATAAAAGAGGCAAAATCGTTTTTTGAGAGTTTAAAACTCACTTCCATTCAAAAGAAAATCTCTCATCAAATTCTAAAGGAAATCAAAGAAAGATTAAGTTTTATGACGAATGTAGGACTTGATTACCTGACGCTTGATAGAAAGAGTTCTACTCTTTCAGGAGGAGAAGCCCAAAGGATAAGATTGGCTACGCAGATAGGAGCAGGATTAGTAGGTGTAGTTTATATTTTGGATGAACCAAGTATTGGGCTTCATCAGAGGGATAATTCAAAGCTTTTAGATACATTAAAGGCATTAAGGGATTTAGGGAATACCTTAATAGTTGTTGAGCATGATGAAGCTACTATAAGAGAAGCCGATTATATAATAGATCTTGGGCCAGGTGCAGGAAAGAACGGTGGTTATATCGTAGCAGAAGGAGAGATAACTGATATCTTAAATTCTAAAGAGTCCCTCACAGGAAAATACTTACGCGGTAAATTAAAAATACCAGTACCAAAGAAAAGAAGAAAGAAAGTAAGATCAAAATCTATTATTGTACGAGGTGCCAAAGAGCATAATTTAAAAAATGTCGACATAGAGATACCCCTTGGGCTATTTGTATGCGTGACAGGTGTTTCAGGTTCAGGTAAAAGTACTTTAGTAGATGATATACTTTATAGAGCATTAGCAAGAGACTTATATCGCTCAAAAGAAAAGCCAGGCCTACATGAAGAGATAGTTGGTATAAAAAACATAGATAAAGTTGTAGTTATTGACCAATCTCCTATTGGTAGAACTCCTCGATCAAATGCCGCAACATATACAGGGGCGTTTTCTTATATAAGGGATATATTTTCAAAACTTCCTGAGGCAAGGATGAGAGGGTATAAGCCAGGACGGTTCAGTTTTAACGTTAAAGGCGGAAGGTGTGAGGCATGTCAAGGAGATGGGATTAAAAAAATAGAAATGCATTTTTTGCCGGATATCTATGTGAAGTGTGAAGTTTGTGATGGCAGGCGTTATAATCATGAAACTCTACAGGTTTTGTATAAAGGTAAATCCATTGCCGATATTTTAGAGATGAGGGTAGAAGACACTCAGGATATTTTTAAAAACATCCCTCACATAAGACAAAAATTGGGAATCCTAAATGATGTGGGGCTTGGATATATTGAACTGGGTCAATCTGCAACTACTCTTTCAGGAGGAGAGGCTCAGAGAGTAAAACTTGCTACCGAACTCAGTAAAATCGGAACAGGCAAAACCCTTTATATACTTGATGAGCCTACGACAGGTCTACATTTTGCTGATATTGATAAACTTCTTAACGTTTTACATAGACTAGTAGAAGCAAAAAATACTGTTTTAGTCATAGAACATAATTTGGATGTAATAAAATCATCAGATCATGTAATAGACTTGGGTCCTGGTGGAGGAGATGCAGGTGGAAAGGTTGTAGCCACTGGTACCCCAGAACAAATCACAAAATATACATCGTCGTATACAGGATCGTATCTTAAAAAACATTTATAAGTTATGCATAAACTAATAGTAAAAGAAGAAGATAAAGGTAAAAGGATAGATAATGTTACTACCAAGAATATGGTTAGTTTTAAACCAGACTTGGAAATCTCTCGCACCCTCATTCAAAAGATGATTGAAAAAGGCGAGATTTTACTGAATGGAAGTTCTGTAAAACCAGGACATAAAGTGAAAAGAGATGATGAGATAACTATAGACCTTGAAAAACTAGAAAAAGAAAGCCTCCTAGAACATGATAATAAAATTCCAAAGCCAGAAAAACTCCCCTTAAATATTGTCTATGAAGATGATGATATCTTGGTGGTGAATAAACCAGCTGGCATGGTAGTGCATCCTGCATGTGGGAATTATTCAGGAACATTGGTAAATGCACTTTTAAATTATCCAGGATTTTTAACAGAATTTAATGCACCTCGCGATACAGAAGATGAAAAGCATGTATTGAGGCCTGGTATAGTTCATCGTTTGGATAAAGATACATCCGGCATAATGCTAGTTGCAAAGACAGGTCAAGCTCTTAGAAACCTTTCAAGACAATTAAAAAATAGGACTATTACAAAAAAGTACACTGCAGTTGTTAAAGGCATTGTTAATCTCGATGAAGGGATTATAAATGAGCCGATATCACACGATAAGAAAAATAGAAGAAAAATGTCCATAGATGAAGAAGGAAAAGAATCTATTACGTATTACCGCGTTATCAAAAGGAACAAACAAAAGAATTTTACTGTTTTGGAAGTTTCACCAAAGACAGGTCGTACGCATCAGATAAGGGTGCATCTTTCGCATATAGGACACCCTGTATTGCAGGATATACTTTATAACGGTCCTGTAGTAGAGGGGTTACAACACCAGGCCTTACACGCAAAATCAATTAAATTTATCCATCCCACCAAAAATACCTCCATGGAGTTTTCTGTGGAAGCGCCATTTTCTTTGTAATAAGAATAATCTAATATTCATAACGCTTGACAATAATAATTTTTAGAGATATACTTTGTGGAAAAGGAGTAATATATGTCCAAGATATCCAAAATAGTATTAGTCTTATTAATTATTATAAGTATATCCTCAATAATTTTCGCAGTATTTGCAGTCATGGAAAAAGAAAAAGAGTATATGAAGAGGCTTCTGCTTGAGGATAAATTACAGGCTACTATAAAAGATAAAAGGAATATAGAAAAGGATAGGGATTTTATCAAGAAGGCAAAGGATGCCTTGGAATCGCAGTTAGTAGAACTAAAGAAACAATCAGGGATGCTTTCTAAACAGACTGAGGAATTAAAGAAAAGGCTGAGGATAGCAGGAGAAAATTGGGCCACAAGAAAAAAAGAAGTTGCAGAACTGAAACAATATTTGGAAACGGAAAAAAAGAAGAATTTAGATTCTCTAGAACAATTCAAGCAATCACAGTCTGACTATGAAAATGCTAAAAGTCAGATTTTGAAACTCGAAGAAGAGAAAAAGAAATTAGAAGATAAATTAACTGATTTAAAGACCTCATCCATTGATCTAGATAAGATAGTCGTAAGTCCTTTAGTTAACAAGAAGGACCTTTTAAAGGGAAGTGTAATTGTAGTAAATAAGGACTATAATTTTATTGTCTCTGATCTAGGAGGGAATGAAAAGCTTAAAGAAGGAATGTTATTTGATATAGTAGACGACGGTAATGAGCTTTTAGCAAAAGCAGAGATAGAAAAAATCTATGACACAATGTCTTCACTGGCTATTCTGCCAGGCGGAGAAATAGGAAGCATTAGGAAGGGTAATTCAGTTATTGAGAGTCGTTAAGTTAAACATCTCACCTGATAAGTCCATATCTCAGCGGGCAATTATGCTCGCATCCATCTCAGAGGGTACCACTCGCATAAAAAATCTATTAATGGGCGAAGATTCTTTACGGGCCATAGAGGCCTTTCGCGCAATGGGCGTAAAGATAAAAATAAAACGCCCTAAATCAAAAAGAATAGATTCTATAGATTTAATTGTTCATGGCGTAGGTATGCGTGGTTTAAGAAAACCAAAAGGGAGTCTTTATTTAGGTAATTCTGGGACTATGATGAGGATCCTTCCCGGGATCTTAGTAGGGCAAGATTTTCCTGTAGTTTTAAAAGGCGATAAGTCTCTTTCAAAAAGGCCTATGGCTAGAATAGTAGCACCTCTTAGGAAGATGAATGCTAATATATCAGGCAAAGGAAAAAAGGAAATCCTCCCCCCTTTAAATATCAAAGGAAAAAAACTAAAATCAATAAAATATAAATCAAAAATTGCCAGTGCCCAGGTAAAATCCTCTCTTTTAATAGCAGGCCTTTTTGCAAATGGAGTTACAAGTGTAACTGAACCCACTAAATCAAGAGATCATACGGAGAGGATGTTAAAAAAATTTCATGTAAACTGTAAAGTAAAAAACCTGACATGTAAGGTAAAAGGCCCATCAAGATTAAAATCTCCAGGCACTATTGAAATCCCAGGCGATATATCTAGCGCTATGTTTTTTATTGTAGCAGGATGTATTCTACCTAATACAAAAATAGTGATTAAAGATATAGGATTAAACCCTACGCGGATAGGAGCGCTAGATATCTTAAGGCGTATGGGAGCAGATATTAAAGTTAAAACTAAAAGTAAAAGTTTTGAGCCCATGGGTGATATAACTATTAAATCTAGTAGACTCAAAGGAGTTAAGGTTTTAACAAAGGACGTTGTAAGGGCAATAGATGAGATACCTATTATAATGGTTGCAGCATGCCTTGCAAGAGGAAATACTTATATTCGGGGGATAGAAGAATTGAGGGTGAAAGAAACAGATCGCATAAAATCAATGACAGAGAATTTGCGCAAGATGGGGATAGATGTAAAAATAGATGGTGAAAGCCTGAAGATAAAAGGATCCAAATCTCTTCATGGTGCCTGGGTGTCAAGTTTTGGTGACCACAGGACAGCCATGAGTATGCTTATCATGAACCTTGCCATTAAAGATACCTTAATTGTTACAGGTACAAGTTGCATCAATAAGTCCTTCCCTAGTTTTAAAAAATTGATTAAAACAATTAAATTGACAAAGACATAACAGTTTGATAGAATTAGAATTAAA
This sequence comes from uncultured Planctomycetia bacterium, assembly GCA_964566255.1. Lineage (GTDB taxonomy): Bacteria > Omnitrophota > Gorgyraeia > Gorgyraeales > Gorgyraeaceae > CAZMID01. The sequence continues at coordinate 41,712 of CAZMID010000008.1, forward strand.
TAAAAACATAATCAAAAATTCCTGGGGGCGAAAATGGGTCAATTTTTCAAATTCTTAAAGAGAAGCTTTGATTACATACTTGGTTTTTTCTCGAATGATATGGGAATTGATTTAGGTACTGCAACGACCCTTGTTTATGTAAAGGGTCAAGGTATAGTCTTATGCGAGCCGTCAGTAGTTGCGATTCAAAAGGGGCTGCATAGCGTTCTGGCAGTAGGAGAAGAAGCAAAGCGTATGCTTGGAAGGACCCCTGGCAATATTGTTGCCATAAGGCCTATGAAAGATGGTGTAATTGCAGACTTTGAGATAACAGAAGACATGCTCAGGTATTTTATAAAAAAGGTTCATAACCGCAGAGTTTTTGTCAGACCCCGCATGGTTATTGCTATCCCTTCAGGAATTACAGAGGTTGAAAAGCGCGCAGTAAAGGATTCAGCAGAACATGCAGGAGCTCGTGAAGTATATCTGGTAGAAGAACCTATTTCAGCGGCTATAGGTGTAGGACTTCCAATTCAGGAACCAGGCGGAAACATGATAATTGATATAGGTGGAGGTACTACTGAGATAGCTGTTATATCCCTTGCCGGTATTGTATTCTCACGTTCTATACGTATAGGTGGAGACGAATTAGATGAAGCCATTATCGAACATCTCAAAAAAACATATAATTTAATGATAGGAGAGCGCACTGCAGAATTGATTAAGATAAAGATAGGTTCAGCATATCCACTTGAAGAAGAGTTGACTATGGATGTCAGAGGCCGTGATTTAGTAGCAGGACTACCTAAGACCATAACGATTTCTTCTGAAGAGGTAAGGGAAGCCGTATCAGGTCCGATTTCAGCCATACTTGAGGCTACGAGGATGACTCTTGAAAGAACTCCTCCAGAATTATCAGCTGATCTTATTGAAAGAGGAATTATCTTAGCAGGAGGCGGTTCTCTTTTGAGAGGTTTGGATAAACTTATAAGCGAAGAAACAGGCCTTCCTGTTCATATGGCAGAAGATCCAATGACGGCTGTTGCGATAGGAACAGGCAAAGTACTTAGTGAAATAAAATATCTTAAGAAAGTCACTGTCCGTTCAAGATTGGATTTTTAATTTAGACTCCAGGAGTAATATAGGTGCGTGGGAAGATTACAAAAACCCCTTCCTTTTATAATAGTATTTATTGTAGTAGTTTTTATATTATCCCTTTCTCAAATCTCCTCAAGTGAATTCCGAATAAAAATCCTAAATATATTTCGTATTCCGCTTAAATTAACATCAGGGTTGTACTATGTCCTTAGAGATGCATCTAATTTTAATGAAGTAAGAAAAGAGAATAAGATATTAAAAAAGAACATACAGAATCTTAAAGTAAGTATGTTAGAACTTCAAGAAGCCTCTTTGGAGAATAAAAGATTAAGAGAGCTTTTAGATTTTAGGGAATCAGGTAAGCACAAAGTAATACCAGCAATGGTTATAGCTAGAGACCCCTCGCGCTTAAAAGACACAATTATTATCGATAAAGGCAAGAATCACAATGTCCAGAAAGACATGGTGGTTATAAGTGGTAATGGATTGGTCGGAAGGGTTCGTGAATGCGGTTTTAGTATTAGTAGGGTCTTACTTATTACAGATACTGATTCTGTAGTAAGCGGCATTGTACAGAGGACGAGAGATGAGGGGGCCGTTAAAGGAAATAAAGAAAAAGGCCTTATTATGAAATATCTGGAACTAGACTCTAATGTTAAAAGAGGTGACAAAGTTATAAGTTCTGGTTTTGGTAGGGTATTTGAAAAAGGTATTTTTATAGGTGAAATCCTCTTTACAAAAAAAGATGAAACAGATCTTTATCTAAATGCCATAATAAAACCAGAAGTCGACATGATGAAATTAGAAGAGGTCTTAGTGATACAATGATGTTTTTAATGTGCGTACTTTTAATAGGGTTATTACAGATAACAGTCTTAAAGGATTTAAATCTTCTAGTAGCCTTAGCTGTATTTTCAGGATTACGCAAAGGTCCTGTTTTAGGTCTATTAATAGGAACATTTATAGGGATGTTTGTAAGTGTGATCTCATGGCTCCCATTCGTATTAAATACGATTCTTTATGGAGTAGTAGGATTTACATCAGGCGCGGTTAAAAGTTTTTTATATTATAAAGAGAATGTTTTTATGGAATTTATGTTTTCATTTTGCGGTGTATTTTTATTTTATTTTTTATATTTTATCTTTACAAAAAGGTTTCCTGCATCTATTTTTGCTATAGCTTTATTTTCAGCTATAGTCTCACCGCTTGTATTCAGAATCGCTGAAAAATAATTATGCGCATCAAAGTACTCAATGTCATTTTTATAATCCTTTTTATCTTGTTAACGAGCTTCCTTTATTACCTCCAGGTTGTAAAATATCCTTTCTATGAAAACCTAAGTTACCGTAATAGCATCAGGCTTTTAAATATCCCTGCGCCTAGAGGAATTATATATGATAGGAATAATAATGTAGTGGCTGAAAATGAACTTTCCTTCGGAGTTTTTATTGTACCGCAGGAAGCAGAGGATGTTGATATTGAAATTATAGAACTTTCTAAGATCTTGAATGTTCCAGAAAGCCTTCTAAGAAGAAATTATAAGCGCAATTACTATGCACCATTTGCACCGTGCGAATTGATAAGGGATGTCTCTAAGGATAAGGCAATTCTTGTAGAAGAGTTAAAATTAGATCTCCCAGGTGTTTTAGTAAAAGAGATTCCATTAAGAAGTTATCCATATAAGGAGGCATTTGCGCATGTAGTAGGCTATATGGGAAAGATAGATAAGAGAGAGCTGGATATACTTAAAAGTTACGGATATAACGTGAGAGATCTGATAGGTAAAGACGGCGTAGAAAGAGTTAGCGACAATTCTCTGCGCGGAAAAAATGGTGGCATGCAGATTCAAGTCGATAGTAGAGGTCGGCAAGCAAAGATTCTTAATTTTAAAAAACCAACAAAAGGTAAGACTGTTTCTTTAACATTAGACGCAGGGCTTCAGGATTTTATATGGAATATGATGAAGCGAAGAAAGGGTGCTGCAATTTTTATGGATCCAGATACCGGAGAGATATTGAGCATGGTAAGTTCCCCCAGTTACGATCCTAATGAATCAGTGGTTAGTCTTTTGAATGATCAAGATTTTCCTCTTTTAAATAGGTGTATTATGGGGCAGTATCCTCCAGGATCACTTTTTAAGATAGTTGTTTCATTAGTAGGTCTTGAATCAGGGAGGATAAATGAAGTTACCACCTTTACCTGTAATGGCATATTCAATATAGGTACGGGTTCTTTTGGCTGCTGGAATAGAGATGGTCATGGAGATATGGTTCTTGAAAAGGCTATAACAGAATCGTGCAATGTCTATTTTTATAATGTAGGGGTTCTTTTGGGTGTTGATAGGATTTATGAATATGCAAGATATTTTGGTTTTGGCAGAAGAACAAATATTGAACTCTTCGGAGAAGCAAAAGGATTCTTTCCATCCAAGATGTGGAAAAGGCTTTATAAAAAAGAATCGTGGTATGCAGGAGATACCGCGAATCTTTCTATAGGTCAGGGATATTTATTAGTTACACCTTTACAGATAGTACGCATGATGTCTGTTATGGCAAATGGAGGAGAACTTATCCAGCCACATATTCTAAAAAAAATAGCGGGCGTTGATATAACTACTCACAGAAAAAGAAAATTAAAAATCAAACAGGAAAACATAGAATTAGTCAAAAAAGGTTTAAGAGGGGTTGTTGAAGATAGGGATGGTACTGGATATAGGGCCTGGAGTAGTAGAGTTTCTGTCTCAGGAAAGACAGGTTCTTCTCAAACGCAGGAAGGGTTAAAGACGCATGCATGGTTTGCGGGCTTTGCACCTTCTGAAAATCCGGAAATTAGTTTTGTAGTCTTTTTAGAGCATGGAGGTTCTGGTGGAGATTTCCCAGCTCTTATAGCAAAAAAGGCAATAGAATATTGGCATAGACATAAGGACAGGTTATGAAAGAGGCTACCTTAAAAAAATATAAAGGTTTTGATTGGATACTGGCAGGTAGTGCGCTAGCGATCTTTCTTTTAGGACTTTTATTTTTATTCAGCTCCACATATCCATATAATACAGATTATGTTTTAAGGCAGGTGGTGTGGTTTTTTGTAGGAGTTGCAATATTTATATGCATTATAAATGTAAATTATAGAATGGTCGTCGGCATAGGCTATATACTATATTCTTTGATAGTAGCACTTCTTTTGGCAGTTCTTATTTTTGGAAGCCGCAGGTTTGGTGCACAGAGATGGCTTGCGATAGGTTCTTTTGGTGGGCAACCTTCAGAATTTGCTAAATTATTTATAACGCTTTCATTGGTACAGTATTTTTCTACACATAAATCGTCTTATACATTAAAGAATATATTCATTCCGCTTTTGATGATACTCGCACCCTTTATACTTATAATGCTCCAGCCAGATCTTGGAACAGCTATTATGTTTATACCTATATTTTTTATTTTACTATACGTCTGGGGGGCACCGCTTAAAAATTTATTGTTCATGATATGTTCTGGTATTTTGTTATCCCCGTTTGTATGGTTTTTATTAAGGGATTATCAGAAAGAAAGACTCTTTGTATTTTTGAATCCCAGCATAGATCCTTTGGGGGCGGGTTATACAGTAATACAATCCAGGATTGCCATTGGTTCAGGCGGGCTTTTTGGTAAAGGGTGGCTATCCGGGACACAGAACCAGTTGAATTTTCTTACGGAAAGACATACTGATTTTATATTTTCTGTAGCAGGGGAGGAATGGGGATTTTTAGGAGGAATACTTCTGATAGCACTTTATTATGTTTTTATTAGACGCTCCCTTAAGATAGCTGAGAAGACAAAGGATCCGTGCGGCAAACTCCTAGCAGTTGCCGTCTCGGTCATGATAGGGGTACAGGTAATCGTGAATCTTAGCATGACAATGGGTTTTATGCCGGTAGTGGGACTTCCGCTTCCTTTTGTGAGCTATGGCGGCTCGTCGCTTTTGGTAAACATTATGGCACTGGCATTACTAGAAAGTATCGCAGTATATCGATGATAGAAATCTTAAAACCAGCAAGATATATTAATAAAGAATTAAACAGCGTACACAAAGAATGGCAGGATGATTTATTAAAGGTGGTATTGTGTTTTCCTGATATATATGAAATAGGCATGAGCCATTTGGGCATGAAGATTATTTATGGACTTTTAAATAAAGAAAAAGATATTCTTTGTGAAAGGGCCTTTACTCCATGGACTGACATGGAGAAAAAGATGAGAATGGATAACGAAAATCTCACGTCCCTTGAAAGCAAAACTAAACTTAAGGATTTTGATATAGTAGGCTTTTCATTGCAGTATGAGATGAATCTTGTAGATGTTTTAAATATGCTGGATCTAGGAGGAATACCGATTTATAGAGATAAAAGAGACAATAACGATCCTTTAGTAATAGCAGGTGGGGTATGTAGTTTTAATCCTGATGTGATGAGTGATTTTATAGATGTATTTGTAATAGGGGATGGAGAAGAGGTAGTATTGGAAATCACCAAAATAGTTAAAGATTCAGACTTTAAAAAGAAATCCGATAGAAATAAAATCTTAAAAGAACTTTCAAAATTAGAAGGTGTATATATCCCTTCTTTGGATAAAAAAGATAAACCTTTAAATATAAAAAAGCGTATTGTTAAGGATCTTGATAATTGTTATTTTCCAACGGATCCAATTGTCCCATATATACAGATCGTGCACGATAGAATCGGCATTGAAGTTATGCGTGGGTGTCCTCATAAATGCAAATTTTGCCAGGCATGTAAGCTTTCTCACCCATTAAGGATACGTTCAGTAAAAAGGATTCTGGAAATAGCAGAAGAAAGCATTAAAAATACCGGGTACGAAGAGATATCGCTTTTATCTCTTTCTACAGGGGATTATCCGTATGCGGAAGAACTCGTCAGAAAACTAGAAGAAAGATTCAAACCTTTAGGCGTAAAGATATCTTTACCTTCCATGAGGGTAAGAAGTCTTGATAAAACTAAAGTAGGGACTATTGTAAAAAGAGCAGGTCTTACATTTGCTCCAGAATCAGGCAGTCGGCACTTAAGAGATCACTTAAATAAAAAAATAAGCGATGAAGACATTATTCAAAAATCCAATCTTGCACTTAAATCCGGCTGGAGGAAAGTAAAGTTATATTTTATGATAGGTCTCCCCAAAGAGACGCAAAAAGATTTAGATGCAATAATAGAACTATCTTCTAAGATAAAAAATGCTAATTTAAGCATATCTTCTTTTATACCAAAGCCGCATTCTGAATTTGAATCACAAGAGATGAACGATTTACAAACATTAAAGGATAAGATACAATACTTAAGGACGAAGAAGAATCAATTTTCTCGCAGGAAGAACTTAAGGATGGATTTCCATAATCCTGAAATGGCGAGAATAGAGGGCATTCTTTCAAGGGGAGATAAAAATATCTCTCAGCTTATTTATAAAGTCTGGCAAAAAGGCGCCAGACTCCAGGCATGGGGAGAATATTTTAATTATAGTCTCTGGGAAGAATGTTTCGAAGAATGTGGAATCGATCCAGAAACATATCTATCTAAAGGAAATGGAAATAAAGTTTTTCCATGGAGTTTTGTTAAAGTTTAAATTATAAGGAGGCAATCAAATGGCCATGACTTTAAAACAATTATTAGAAGAGATGGTTAAAAAAGGTGCATCCGACTTACACTTAGGTGTTGATGCTACACCTCACTTGAGGATAGATGAAAGGCTTGTGGATATTGGTAAAGTTCCTTTAGATGAAGGCTCAGCAAAGGATCTGATATATTCAATACTTACAAAGGAACAGATTGCACAATTTGAAAAAGAAAAAGAATTGGATTTTGCTTTTAGTAAAAAAGGCCTTGGTAGATTCAGAGTTAATGTATTTTTACAAAGGGGTTATGTAGGTGCTGCAATCAGGGCATTACCTTTAAAGATCAGGAGTTTTCAGGAATGTGGATTGCCTGTAAGCGTTGTAGAAGGTTTTTGTAAAAAATCAAAAGGTCTTGTATTGGTTACAGGTGCTACTGGCAGCGGCAAATCTACGACGCTGGCCGCAATGATAGACTGGATTAATACTAATAAGGATGTTCATATAATAACCGTAGAAGATCCAATAG